>DAOUGQ010000022.1:0-84229 GCA_034429195.1 Anaerolineaceae bacterium | reverse complement strand
GCTTATAGATCAACCTGGGTGTCTTGTTATCTGAACCCCATCGAGGGGATATTGCGGCTTATAGATCAGCCTGGGTGTCTTGTTATCTGAACCCCATCGAGGGGATATTGCAGCTTATAGATCAACCTGGGTGTCTTGTTATCTGAACCCCATCGAGGGGATATTGCGGCTCATAGATCAACCTGGGTGTCTTGTTATCTGAACCCCATCGAGGGGATATTGCAGCTTATAGATCAACCTGGGTGTCTTGTTATCTGAACCCCATCGAGGGGATATTGCGGCTTATAGATCAACCTGAGTGTTTTAACCTCCTCTCCATATCGAAGAGAGGCCAGATGAGGCTGGATGCTCAGCATACACTGAATTCTCTCCCCCATTTGGATTCTTTCCATTGAGGAGAGAGGACAAATTTCTATTCACACACCGTAGGTACCACCATCTCCCCGCCTTCTTCTGGATAAGTTATATCCGGTAGCAATCCGTATGAAGTGCCAAAATACCTGTCGAAGATCACGCGAAACGTATTCACAGGTGTGATCGAAGGATACATCAAATTATCTGCCCCATCAGGAAGATAAACCGCATAAAGAATCTTCACCCGGTTATCGTCTCGCACGCCATGATCTCCCATCAAAACGATGATTGGTGGGGTATCTGAACGCGCTAAGATTTTTGACAGAATCGATTCCATCTGTTTATTGATAAAAGCAATCTCTCCGGTGTACCCTTTTTGCAAATAATCCTCATTAATAGGTCCAGCTTTTTCGGTCCCAAAAAAACCATTATCAGTCAATATCGTCCCATCAGCCGCAAACACATACGGCACATGCGGTATGAGAATATGTGCAAATGTGAATGTGGGGTCCGGATTATTCGCAATATCTGGTAATGTTTTTAAAACAAATAACTGCTTTTGTATATGATCGCTCATTGGGTGATTAAGGATGTTGTCGTCTTCTTTTCTGGTTACGATTCCCACATCACTCAACACAAGTAACGCAGTACTATCCACCCACATTTTTTCAAACGGATCCATTTGCTGCCATAATAATGCAGATTGTGCCTGACCAAGGTAAATATCTGCATCCTCAATGCGGCTCCAATCATAGCTGGTTTCGAAGGCTACAGTCTGATAACCTAATCTTTCCAATTGATTACGCACCAGACTTTGCTTCAAGAGAACCCAGATATTATCTTCAGCATTGATTGTTTCCAGTCTTTTTGTCAATTCTGGTAAATAGTCCAAATTAAGAGTAGCTGTAATAGCACCCTGGGTGTAAGGGTAATTTGTCTGGCTGCATTCCGCCACATAGAAACCCATTTCTTTCAGCTTTGCTTCGAATTCGGAATTATCAAAAGAAAAATCTCTCGCCAATGCTTTTGAGCTGGTATAGGTATCTAAAACTATATAATACACATCAGGAAGGTTTTCAGGATTAACAGGCTGTAGCGCTGGTTGTGAAAAAGTCCATTGCGATGCTTCTTTTTGTCCCTTTTCCGACGTGATAATACTGTTGACCAGGTGAAAGGATGGATAGATCAACAGGAAAATGCCTAATATATTGATTACCTGACTTATCCGGTCGCTGACCATCTTTCTTCGCCACACCAAGAACAAACTTGCTCCTGCCATCAAGAGAAAGACTGGTAGTATTATTCTATGTCGTCCCAATGATCCATTAACAAAAGAGGTATTTTCGAGATAATGATATAGATGTCCATAGATTATAAAAAGAAAAATCCATATTCCGGTAATCAAGCCAGCTTTTTGCCAGTTTTTAAATATCAACCGCATGCAGGCGAAAAGTACACCACAACCTGCCAGCATTACTATCAACGGACGAACAGCTATTCCTGCGTTCACTTCACTGATATTGAATGCCAGTAACGCAATCACTGAATAAGCTGCAATCAAAAATGGATACATTGGTAAAGTTAGTAATTTTTTCATAGAGAATTCCGATGGATCAGTATGGTCCCCAACCTGCAGCGTCAAAAATCGTTTTAAGGAAATCCAACCGTTCTTCTTCATTCATTGGGCGTGGTTGTGCGTAATCCTCCAGGTAAGCGGTCAATAGTTCAGTTGAAATGAGTTTCCCGTCATAGAATGCATACCGGTCAATGAATTCTTTGCGCGTTGCATGAGGAATAGTGACAGTATTTACCCACATCTGATCAAAGAATAAATTTCCCAATCCATAATGGATGAAACTATCATTATAAAATTCCATGATCATGGGATGGTGAGCCTGGCTGCCACTCACGATCACTGCTCCAGCATCAGCGACTCTGTGGAAATCTCTTTCTTCATACGCTTCAGTAGAATGCCGGTAGGTTTCAAAATACTGATAAGTAAAGATCACCTGATAGCCCTGGTTTTTCAATTCTTTAATTCGTGATTCGATATATTGATAGTCGCAGTTAGCGACACCAGGATTATCGCTTTTCGCCCAGACATATGCAGGTCCAACGGGATTACAGCCCATAAAAGCAAACTTATTCCCATTATGCTCTATCAGGACCGCATCCTTCGCTTGATCTTCTGTTCTTCCTGCAGCGTAATAAGCCAAACCATTTTGTTCATAAAGCGAGAGAGTATACTCCAAAGCAGTTCTCCCCCAGTCCAGTTGGTGGTTTCCCGTTAAATCGATCACATCAGCACCAACGTAGGTTAGCAGGTCAAAATAAGCAGGTTTGCTACAGAAAACCAGTGGATAGGGATCCGATTTTGGATCAGGGCAACCTTCTGCGAAAGATACTTCATTGCTGATGTGCGTGATATCTGCCTGCACCAACCAATCACGGATTTTTTCAGCAGGATAAGTGACGCCATATTTTTCCATACGTACAGCCGTTGCTCGCACCAGGGCAGTTACACCTGTCATCACCAAGATTGTCAATTTTTCAGGGTCGTAATTCGAAATCAATGCAGGCAAGTTGATAGCAGCCAGCTCGTCTGCCCGAGATGATTGAGACCCTTCTTTGATCATCCAACCATAAGTTACTTTTAAAGGATATTGCATGAGATCAAATTGGTTGGATATTGGTGATTGCCCATTGAGTGAAATCACCCTCCATTTGGGCTGCAATTCTTCAAATGGCACAATTGCTAATACATCTCGCTTTTCCCAGGCTGCATTCAAGAGGTTATCTTGTTCTTCGATTACCACATGACCTTCACCAGCTATACCCAATACACTTTCTAAAACGGTTTTGGTTTCTTCAGTTACATAGATCAAGAGATCATTATCATTCGTGCCATTCCAGGTCTGCTGTAATTCCTCAAAAGATTGCATTTCTATTAATGAGGGAAATGGTGTAACCAGAGCATAGACCCAGGTTGAGTTGTTTTGCAAATCAGTTATATTGGTCAATCGAATATCAGCATCTTCGCTGTTTGATGTGAGTTGTAGATTTGTCGGGATCACAGTCTGTTGAAGCACTTTCCGTGGCAAACCAGGATCAATCCATACTTTTAAAGGAGGTAAAACTGTGGTAGTGGGAGTTGTGGTCGGTTCAATGGTACTGGTAAAGGTAGCAGTATCCTTAAGAAATATTGTGGGTGATAATGAATTTTCTTGCTCTACAGTGCAGGCAACAATTATTCCCAATATTATGAAAGAAAGGATTCGATAAAAGATTCCTTTGAATGTGTTTTTTATGAGTTTCACAAGAATGACTCATCTCTTCTTTAGCAAAAGTTATCGTGATTATACTTCGGTTGTTATACACAACAACCCTGTCAGTGTTGATCTGGCAGGGTTGCTCAATTCTCAGTAGTTTTCAGTCATCTAGTAATCTTTTTTCACCTTCAAGCTCTCGAATATGGCTTATCTCCTGCGATACTTCCAATGTTCCACGATATTTCCCCTGAGCATCAAACATGGCAAAATACCGGATGTTGATATATTTACCTGCCATCTTGATCCAAAACTCTGCAACTTTCCTCTTTCCAGATCTAAAATCATCCAGGATCTTTTGGACTTTATCTACACTGGCAGCAGGGTGGCAATTTTGCACTGCACGCCCAATAATCGCAGGGCTTCGAGGAAATAATCTATCGGGTGTCTGAGAAAAATATCTTACATTATCATTTTCATCGACAAAAGTAATATCAATTGGCAATGTAGTAAGCATGATGTTTATTTGTTCTGGGGTTAATTCACCTGAGCTTAAAGGTATCATTCCTTCCACTGTGCCTGATGTTGTTTGCATTTCTTCTCCTTTCATATCTAACTTTGGCTTCCATTGATTCCCGGGTGTCACCATAAAATATCCGATCTGATTTTCTTCATTACGAATGAACATCCAGTCTTCTTCTGTCAACCTTTCCAAAGCACCTGGGAAGAGAATCTTTTCTTCCTTGTAGATCATCTCCCGCATTTCATTGCTCAATTCTTTATATAGGGCATCGATAACTTTTTTGTCAGAGTTGACATCCATTAACATACCAGCGAGTTTTTTAATATTGGCTCTGATCTGATCATGAATTCCCCACATTACTCTCGAAGGTCCATAAAACTGATGTTTTTCAAGGTATGGAAAAAGCTGATTTTCCTTTCGCTCATAATGCCGTATGAATTCAAAAAGCCGGTTGACCTGTTGTCGAAGTGCTTGAAGCCCTGCACTATCGCCTTTTGAAATGTAATTATTTATTGTAATATCCAATTCATCAAGAACTCGAGATAACACCTGATTCTCAGCTCTATAAGTAAACACAGGATGTCCGGGAATTGATTCTGGCAGAATTTCTTGATTCAGACTCTCGCGAAAAGCAGCCACATGCACGTCACATAATCGTTGCACTTCTTCAACAGGCAACCCCTCTTGAATAAGCTGTTGTTCTACAGCTGCGATATCAGAAGAGGAAGCTGTCTTTAATAATTCGCTAAATTCGGTTTTTACATCTTCAACACTTCTTCCGTGATGGAGCTGGTTAATAATATTCTTAATAATCTCTTTTCGTTTTTCCGTATTATTAATATACTCACTCATCATAACCTCCTGAACAGAACATTCTCTATTGCACAAGGTCAGGTTTCTCCCCAGATGATCTCCAATTCATTTCGAATGGCGCTGGTTGGACAAACCACTTCACATTCTGCACAATCAGTACATAATTCGGGCCTAAGTAATTCCACACAAGTCTCCCCTTTGGCAAGAACTCCTTCAGGGCATATATTGATACAGGCACCACAATTAGAACAGCGGGAGAGATCAAATACTGGCATATCATATTCAGTGCTCATCATTTAATTTCCTGTGTAGTCTTAATATACATCAGTATTTTATTAATTTCTACGACTTTTGTCGTATTTGTCTTTTTCCTAGTTGCACTTCAGGAATTTGCTTCTACTTCTAACCCCGCTCGATCAAGCAAGATCAATTTTCTTCCTTCTCTCCGGACATATCCTTCTTCTTCAAATGTTTTCAATAAACGCCCCACAACATCTCGAACAGTGCCAATTTCTTGAGCTATTTCATCTTGAGTATATTTTGGTGCACCTTTTTCTTGTTCTGCCTGTAATATAAGGAATCGTGCCAATCTTGCCCGTACTGAATGCAATGAGAGCGCTTCTACCATTGAGGTCATTTTTTGCAGCCGGCGAGCTAATGCCTGCATTATAGCAAAGGAAAATTCCGGGCAGGTATCCAATAAATGGAGAAAACCATCTTTGGGGATACACAACAGTCTGGTTTGCCCCACTGCTTCTACATTGGATTGATTTTGAGCTTGTTTAATCAATAAAGGGACAATATTGAGTACATCACCTGGAAACATACGAGCCAATATCTGCTGTCGACCATCAGCAATTGTGCGGTACGTTTTTACTTCACCTTCCAGAACAATATATATCGCTGTTGCCTCTTCTGATTCGAGAAGGATCAATCTATTATTTGGATAAATCAATTCAGAAGAATTATTTTTTATCTCTTGAAGCGTTGTGGCTGAAAAGGAAGCAAATATTGGAAGTTGAGCATAAGGTGAAATGTTTTTCATCATCGCCAATCGTTGTATAATTCATACTTGGTTATAACTAATAACTAACCTTGCTATAATTCAGCTTTCTTTAAAGATTAGTCGATGATCTCTTCAGAGATTATATATTATATTTAAACAAACTAAAACGTTTCGGAGTACCATTCTTAGTTATGAAACCAGTTTCTATTCGAGATATCGCACGGCAACTTAATCTTTCTACCACTACCGTTTCTCGGGCTCTGGATGGGTATCCAGATGTCTCCAATCGAACCAGGTTACGCGTTCTAGAAACAGCTTCGGAATTAGGCTATGTACCTAACCAGGCTGCCCGGCAGCTTCGCCGCAAAAAGACCGATGTGCTTGGGTTTGTTATGGCAACTGCTCAACCAAAATTTGCTGATCCAATATACTCAGAGTTCCTTTCAGGTTTAGCAGATGAAGCAACCACGTTTGGTATGGATCTTCGAATTTCCATCGCCCCTCCCGATACCGATGAGGAGAAAAACATTTATAAACGTTGGTCACGTTCTCATGAAGTAGATGGTATTATCCTCAGTCATGTTCGGGTACATGATTGGCGTGTACGTTTCTTGCAAGATGAAGCATTGCCTTTTGCCGGGTTTGATAAAAGTGATGACAAAATCGATTATCCCTGCTGTGTTTCAACAAATGATCAAGCCATGCAACAAATCGTGACACACCTTGCTCAAACAGGTTACAAACGGATTGCTTTTATTGGAGGTCCAGAAAATTACGTATCTCATCAGACTCGATATTCAGGTTTTATAAAAGGGATGGAATCAGCAAAAATTCCATTGAATCCCGCCTACCTTGTAAACGGTGACCTTTCATCGAGTTCAGGATATACAATAACCAAATCACTCATTGAGCTTGATCCTGCACCAGATGCAATCGTCTGCATCAATGATGAGACTGCCTTTGGAGTATTGCATGCTCTTCATGAAAAGAAAAGAATACCGGGTAAGGATATTGCAGTAACAGGTTTTGGTGGTGTCCAGGAATCAAAGCACAGCTCTCCTCCTCTCACAACAATAGATATTCCAATTTACGACATCACTCGTAGGTTAGTTCGAACCCTTATGGGTGTTATTCGCAATGATGAAAATATCGATTATTGCATACAGACAAATCCACAACTTATAATAAGAGAAACCACGAAAAGAGAGACTTCTCCATGAAAACCGTGATTGCAGCAGCGCTGGGTGAATGCGTTCATGTTGCCGGAATCACCCACTTCCTTCATCTGGCGGAACAGGCGGGTTGGCGAACCGTTTTCCTCGGACCAGCAGTTCCCATCAGTGAAGTCCTGGATGCTGCAATCCGAGAAAATGCAGATTTAGTTGGCATCTCTTATCGGCTGACCCCAGAAACAGGTGAACGTCTGTTAGGGCAATTTGCAGAATCAGCCGATGAACTTCGAGAAAAAGGAATACGGTTCGTTTTTGGTGGAACCCCACCTGTGGCAGAAAGAGCTGCCAAACTAGGATTCTTCGATGGGGTTTTTGATGGCAGCCAACCAACAGAAGAGTTGTTGGCATATTTAAAAGGGGAGCGTTACCAGTCAGATCGATCACAACTCTATCCCTCCTCAACCATCGAACGAATAAACTGGAAATCCCCCTATCCCATCCTGCGACATCATTTTGGATTACCCGATTTTGAAGCAACCCTTTCAGGTATCAAAACAATTGCTGAAGCTCAAGTGTTGGATGTCATTTCTCTGGGTGTTGACCAGGATACACAGGAGAATTTCTTTCACCCCGAAAGACAAGATCCTCGCAAACGGGGTGCAGGCGGTGTACCTGTTCGCACCCTTCAAGATTTCCGTGCTCTATATGCTGCCAGCCAGCATGGAAATCATCCTTTATTACGCACTTACTCAGGCACCGATGATTTTATCCGGATGGCAGAAGTTTTTTCAGAAACCATCCATAATGCCTGGTGTGCTATCCCTCTTTTCTGGTTTAACCGCATGGACGGACGAGGTCCCTGGGATTTGCAGGGATCGATCCAACAACATCAAGAAGTCATGGCATGGTATGGTGCGCGAAATATTCCAGTGGAGTTGAACGAACCGCATCATTGGGGAATGCGCGATTCTTCTGATGTTGTTTTTCTCGTATCAGCTTACCTTTCGGCATATAACGCCCGCGCTTTTGGGGTCAAAGATTACATTGCCCAAATGATGTTCAACAGTCCCCCTGGTCTTTCAGACCAGATGGATCTGGCGAAAATGCTCGCCATTGTCGAGATGATCTCCACCCTCGAATCTCCCGACTTTCGCATTTGGAAGCAAACTCGTACCGGGTTATTAAGCTACCCACTCAACCAGGCTGAAGCGAGAGCGCACCTTGCTACCAGCATTTATTTACAGATGAGCATGCGACCGCATATTATTCATATCGTTGGGTTTACCGAAGCTGATCATGCTGCAACTGCCAGTGAAGTTATCGAAGCGGGCTATATGGCTCGCCGAGCTATTGAAAATGCACTTTCAAAACAACCAGATATGTTGCATGATCCAGCCATCCAGCAAAGAAAAAATCACTTGATAATGGAAGCACAAATTACATTGGATGCAATTCGAGCTCTTTCTGGAACTCCTGGCATTGACCCATTGACTGATCCGATTGTATTAACAAAAGCCGTTACTTCGGGTATCATGGATGCACCACAATTGAAAAATAATCCATACGGGCGAGGAATTGCTCATACGAGAATTATTGATGGTGCATGTGAAGCTGTTGATCACTTTGGTAAATCCCTTTCAGAGATCGATCGAATTCGTTTACTAAAAATATAGGAGGTCCCCATGAATGAACCCCAAAGAATTACTGTGATCGGTGCTGGTCATGGCGGTAAAGCTATGGCTGCGCATCTTGCCTTACTTGGTCGAGATATAACTCTTTTCAACCGAACCTTTGAACATATACGCATCATTGAAGAACGCGGTGGAATAGACCTTGAAAGTTACGAGGGTGGACCTAGAGGCTTTGCTCGTATAAAGAAAGTGACCTCTGATATGGGTGAAGCATTGAAAGATGCACAAATGATCATGGTGGTTGTCCCTTCATCTGCTCATGCAGATATTGCAAGGTTATGTGCTCCATATCTGGAAGATGGACAGATGATCGTCCTTCATCCTGGGCGTACCTGTGGTTGTATTGAATTCGATAATGTACTACGGCAAAATAACTGCAAGGCACAGATCATTCTGGCAGAAACAGAGACTTTTCTCTATGCCAGCCGGTCAGATGGGCCAGCCCAGGCTCGCATTTTCCGTATTAAAGAAGCAGTGCCTTTGGCTGCTTTACCTGCTGTTTACAACAAGGAAGTATTGACCGCCATTCGAAGTGTATTTCCTCAATTCATCGATGGGGTAGACACATTACACACCGGATTGAATAATATGGGTGCGATCTTTCACCCTGCTATCACGATTTTGAATGCAGGGCGAATCGAATCTACACACGGAGATTTTGAATATTATATTGATGGAGTAACCCCATCAATTGCCCGCGTTTTGGAAGCACTAGATCGTGAACGGGTCACCGTAGCAGCTGCATTAGGGATCAGAGCCCGTACCGCTATGGAATGGTTGACACTGGCATACAATGTTTCTGGAGAAGATCTGCATGAAGCTATCCATAACCAATCAGGTTATTATGGTATCAAAGCACCTGCAACCATGAATCATCGCTATATCTTTGAAGATGTTCCAATGAGTCTTGTACCTATTGCCGAGTTGGGAAAACGCTACGGTGTCTCTGTGAATGCGATAGACAGTATGATCCGCCTGGGCTGCATCATTCACCGTACTGATTACTGGCGTAAGGGTCGGACAGTAGATAAACTGGGTATTCAAGGATTGAGCGTTTCAGAACTCAGCAGGTATGTAAAAGAAGGCTGGCAAACAACACAGGAATAGATTTTCGAATTTTATCTTCCTCACAGTAATGAATGGCTGGATGAGGAGTGATTCACTGAGCACTCATAATCCACTTTCGTTTAATTATTTCCTCCCCCCATTTTAATTTTCCATAAATGGGGGAGGCTTAATAAGTGGTAAGTATCTGTTCGATATTCTAATCACCCGCATGCAATAGAGTAAAATTACCTTATGCAGGTTATTCTTACTCACGAACAGGCAGATTTTGATGCTCTGGCATCTTTATTAGGTGCCCATCTGGTAAATCCAAAAAGCATCGCGGTTTTACCTCACCGTATGAACCGTAATGTACAATCCTTTCTAAATTTATATGGAAGCGAATTGCCTTTTAAAGATTTTCGAGATATTCCAGTAGAACCCATCGATCAAGTTATTCTGGTAGATACCCAATCAATGATCACACTGCGCGGATTACGATCCAACGCCAGTATTCAGGTTATCGATCACCATGAACCTCGTCAGATATTTCCTGATAATTGGGCTGTAACCACCCAGGCTTTGGGTTCATGTACTACTTATTTCGTTGAAATATTACGCGACTGCAATGGCGGAATCCAACCGGTTTTTGCTACGCTTTTACTGCTTGGCATTTATGAAGATACTGGCTCATTAACCTATAGCTCAACTACATCCAGAGATGTAAGGGCAGTGGCATATCTACTTGAACATGGTGCAAATCTAACCATCGTTAGTGAATTTCTTAATCCCCCCCTATCGGACGAACAACGGCAAGTATATGATCGACTGTTGGCTTCAGTGAACACATTGGTAATTCATGGTCAAAAGATCATCGTCAGTGTGACCGATGCCGGAGAGATGAGTGATGAAATTTCCAGCATTGCCCATAAGCTACGCGATCTACTCGATCCAGATGGTCTCTTTATCATTGTTCGCACCCAGGAAGGTATACGTATCGTTGCACGCTCATCCACAGATCGTGTGAATGCAGCGGAGGTGGCGGCTCACTTTGGAGGTGGAGGGCATACTCGTGCTGCAGCAGCCCTGATCATCCCTTCCAGTTTTGAGTTGTCAGGTGATAAGAAGCAGCCACTTGAACGTATCTATCATGAACTTTTACGTATCTTGCCTGAACATGTCTCTCCTCCAATCACCGTTGGACAGATCATGTCACGCCGTCCACTGCTTCTATCACCTCAAACCCTGGCAAATGAAGCTGCTCAATTGATGCGCAAGTACGGTTATGAAGGATATCCAGTTGTGGAAGATGGAAAAGTGATCGGTTTACTCACACGCCGGGCAGTTGATCGAGCACTCGCTCATAAAATGAATATCCCTGCCAGTAGTTTAATGGAAGCAGGTGAAGTAATTACTCATCCAGGTGATCCTCTGGATGATCTACAGCAAATCATGAGCACAACTGGATGGGGACAGGTTCCTGTGGTAGACCCTTTGGATGGCCAGGTAGTTGGAATTGTGACGCGTACTGATTTGCTAAAAACCCTTTCGAGTACAGGAGAAGCTACTCAAAAGCGGGTTAATCTATCTGAAAAACTGGATGCAGCTTTACCGCCTGCCCGATTGGCATTGCTAAAACTTATTGCGGGTGAAGCCAATAAACAACACATTCCTGCATATATTGTGGGAGGTTTTGTCCGCGACCTGCTGTTGGATCGACCAGGGTTGGATTTTGATGTAGTAGTCGAAGGGGATGCCATAAAGATCGCCCGACAGCTTGAGCATCTGGTTGGTGGACGCGTCGTAATTCATCGTCGCTTCGGTACTGCCAAATGGTGGATTGCTGACATACATGATCAATTATTGGCAATTTTTGGCTTGAGAGAAAATTCTACTTCGAGTCAGTTACCTGATTCTGTTGACTTAATCAGTGCAAGACGCGAATTTTATGATTATCCCTCTGCTCTACCCACAGTAGAACGGTCAAGCATCAAGCTTGATTTACAACGTCGTGATTTTACGATCAACACTCTGGCTGTTCGATTGGATGGTAGACATTACGGTGCACTATATGATTATTGGGATGGCGCAAATGACTTAAGGCGCGGTCTGGTACGGGTATTACACTCTCTTTCCTTTGTGGATGACCCGACACGAATATTGCGCGCTATTCGGTTTGAACAACGATTTCACTTCCAGACTGAAGCACGCACTATGCAGCTTCTCATTGAAGCTCGCCCACTCCTACGGCAAGTCAGTGGCGATAGACTGCGTCATGAATTAGACCAGATATTATCAGAACCAGACCCACATCTCATTCTCGCCAGGCTTCAGGAGTTGGAATTATTGACTGCCATTCATCCTGAATTACGATGGGATGGAGTTGATGACGTAGCCCTCCTCCACGTGCTTCAGCAACCTTTCGATGTGGAATGGGAAATTCCCGAGACTCAACAATCACGGCATACCCTGGCTTATATCATCTGGTTGGGGAAAACTCCTACAGAAAAGATCCGTTCTATTTCAAGCCGTTTGCGCTTACCACACCATACGATAGGCTGTCTGTTGGCTGCAAGGAGATTATGGAAAGATATAGATGGATCGACCACAATTACACCCAGCCAGGTGGTCAACCGGTTGGATACTGTTCCTATTGAAGTTCTCTATGCAATTTATCACCAAAATATCCCAACCTCCAGTAAGGAACATATTTGGCATTACATAACAAAATGGCGAAAGGTAAAACCAATCATTACTGCTGCCCATCTACAGCAGCTCCAAATACCTCCTGGACCATTATATAGGAAGATATTGGCAGGATTGCGTTCAGCCTGGCTCGATGGAAGAATTCATTCTTCTGAAGAAGAAGAGCAATATTTGCAACAAATGTTAAAACAGTTGTAAACTTGTATTTTATAGAACTATGGTTGAGATATTCGCTCAAAATGAACTGGTAAAACAGGTCATTTTTCGGCACTTGCGAAAAACTGATCTGCCTGCATTGGAATGGAATGGTGAATTTACCCATTTTAGAAAGATTTATGCAGATGCATTTTCTCGGGCAGAAGCAGGTTATCTAGTTGCCTGGGTTGTTGAACTTCCGGGTACTGGCATCATCGGACAGGCATTTATTCAACTCATCTGTGACCGGTTGGAATTGGCAAACGGAAAAGATCGTGCTTATATGTATGCGATCCGTGTCAAACCTGAATATCGCTGTAATGGAATTGGCAGAGCTTTACTGCAAACAGCAGAACGAGACCTCTATGCAAGAGGTATAAAATTTGCCACACTTAACGTTGCTAAAGATAATCCCCGCGCGCAAAAATTATACGAAAGTTGTGGATACCACATTGTAGCGCACGAACCAGGTATATGGAGCTATCCTGATGAAAAAGGAGTTTGGCATCAGGTGATACAACCAGCCTGGAGAATGGAAAAAGTTCTCGTTGCAGAGTCATGAACGTCTGATATAATTGCTAGGGTTTTTATCTGTAACCAAATTTTTTTAGCCGGTTCAGGCTATTATCGCGTGCAAAGAAGGAACTGATTTCATGAAAGAATATACAACTGAATCTATTCGCAACGTTGCTATCGTATCACACAGCAGTGCTGGTAAAACCATCCTCTGCGAAGCATTTCTCCACTTTACAGGCGCCACTACGCGCCTTGGGAGAATCGAAGATGGTACAACCGTATCGGATTTTGATGAAGAAGAAATCCGGCGGGGAATTTCTCTTTACACCTCTGTTATTCCAGTGGAATATAAGAATTGCAAGATCAATTTACTGGACACACCAGGGTATACTGATTTTGTTGGAGAGGTAATTTCTGCTTTGCGTGTTGCTGATGCAGCGTTGGTACTGATTGACGCGACTGCTGGGCGAGAAGTTGGTACAGAGATTACCTGGAACTATTGTGATCAATTCAAACTTCCTCGAATCCTGGTAATAAACAAGTTGAATCGTGAAAATGCCAGTTTCCAGAAAGCTCTCGCTTCAATGCAGGGCATCTCTGATACACGTTTCCTTCCCATTCAGCTTCCCTGGGGTGAAAAACTAGATTTCCAGGGCGTGATCGACCTGCTGACCATGAAAGCTTATAAAGGCGATGGTAAAACAGCAGTAGAGATCCCAGCTGATATGAAAGACGAAGCAGAAACTGCCCGAGTTGCAGTGATAGAAGCTGCTGCAGAGGGTGATGATGCTTTATTTGAAAAATACCTTGAATCAGGCACACTTTCCGATGAGGAGATCATCCGTGGATTACGTGCTTCAGTGATCGCTGGCTCATTTACACCCGTGGTTGTTGCTGCAGGTGGCGCTGAAACTGGTCTGGCAACCCTATTAGATGCAATCGTAGGTTTATTACCATCTCCAGTAGATGCTCCGACTGCGGTAGCCAACGTAAAAGATGCAACCGTAGAATTAAAAGCTTCTGATTCCAACCCCCTGGCAGCATATGTTTGGAAAACCACAGCAGATCCATTTGTCGGCAAACAAACATATTTCCGTATCTATTCTGGCTCTATAAGCTCTGACAGCCGCGTCTGGAATAATACAAAAAGTATAGAAGAGAGAATGGGCAATCTGTTCTCCCCTCGCGGAAAAGAATCCATTACAGTCAAAGTGTTGCATGCGGGTGATATTGGAAGTGTTGCAAAATTAGGCGAAACTACAACAACGAATACTCTCTGTGACCGATCGAGTGGATATATTCTGCCCATCCCGCAATATCCTCATTCCCTTTACCAGGTGGCTATCTTCCCCAAGACCCAGGCTGATTCAACCAAGATCAGCCCGGCACTTACTCGCTTATGCGAAGAAGATATGACTTTATCCTGGCGTATGGATCCAGCTACCAACCAGACAATTCTTCAGGGTATGGGTGACCAACATATTGACGTTGCAATCCGCCGTGCTGAAAGTAAATTCCAGGTCAACCTGATAATTGATGTCCCCAAGGTGCCTTATAAAGAAGCAATCAATAAAATAGCTTCTGCAATGTACCGCCATAAAAAACAAACCGGTGGTTCGGGGCAGTTTGGTGAAGTGCATTTGCGTGTCGAGCCAAACCCAGAAGGAGATTTTGAAATAGTAAATGAAATCTTTGGTGGTGCTATTTCATCAAGCTATATCCCCGCCATCGAAAAAGGTATCCGCAATGTCATGAAAGAAGGCATCCTGGCTGGCTACCCTGTTTCTGGTGTACGTGTTGCAGTATTCGACGGGAAAGAGCATCCAGTAGATTCAAAACCTATCGCATTTGAAATTGCTGGACGTGAGGCTTTTAAGCTCGCCTTTAAGGACGCAAACCCAATCTTGCTTGAGCCAATCATGAATGTCAAGATCATTGTTCCTGAAGCAAACATGGGTGATGTTATGGGTGACTTGAACACTCGCCGTGCCCGTATTCAAGGTATGGAAACAGAAAAAGGAAAATCGACCGTCTCTGCGCAGGTGCCGTTGGCAGAAATGCAACGTTACACCACACAACTGCGATCCATCACTGGTGGCCGTGGCATCTTCACCATGGAATATGACCATCACGAAATGGTTCCACAGCATGTAGCTGCTGAGATCATCGCTGCAAAGCAAAAAGAGCAAGAAAGTCACAAGGAAGAATAATTCTTCAGTTATCGAACAAAAAACCAGGTGCTTGCGCCTGGTTTTTTCTTAGAAGGGAAGATAAAAATGGAATATCTTGAAGAAATATGGGATGCAATATTATCACGACAGCCAGACCTCATCAGACAAGCTTATAAAGATCTGGATCAGGCAAGCCAGAAAGTAGTGGTCGCACATTTGCATCGCATGGTATCAGAACCCGACTGGCACCCAGAGCAACAGGTATCTGCGAAGATTGCCCTCGAAGTGATCGGGGTTGGAAATTCAGTCGAAATTGATAAATGAGGTACAATTGACCAGTTCAGGAGAGCCAATGAAAGTTTCAGTTTTTGGTGCAGCAAACCCCAAACCCGGAGAAAAACCTTACGAAGATGCATACCGGTTGGGAAAATTGTTGGGAGAAGCCGGTCATACCGTGCTTACTGGTGGTTATATCGGGATGATGGAAGCAGTATCTCATGGCGCAGCAGATGCCGGTGCACATGTGATCGGTGTAACCTGTGATGAGATAGAGAACTGGCGGCAGATACAACCCAATGCCTGGGTCAAAGAAGAATGGCGGTTGCCAACGCTTCATGAACGCCTTATCTCATTATTGGATGGCTGCGATGCAGCGATTGCACTCCCCGGCGGTGTCGGTACACTGACAGAGATTCTCATGCTCTGGAATCGGCTTGCTATTCACTCTACATCACCCAGACCATGTATCATCATTGGAGAACCCTGGCAGAATGTGTTTTCAGCACTTCGTGACAATCTTGGACAATTCATCAAAGAACACGATTGGGATTACCTGCAGTTTGTGCCTGATATCAACAGCGCTGTAAATAAAATAAATATGCATCAGCCAATCAAAAAAGGCTGAAATTTTAAACTATTTGAGTAAAAATGAGCGAAGAGAAATTACCTACCCGAGCAGAAAATTTTTCAGAATGGTACAACACCCTGGTTCAACGTGCTGAATTGGCAGATTATGCCCCAGTACGCGGATGCATGGTGGTACGCCCTTATGGTTGGGCATTATGGGAGAATATCCAGGAAGCATTAGATAAACGATTTAAAGCAACAGGACATGTCAATGCAGCTTTCCCATTATTCATCCCCATGTCATTTCTGGAAAGAGAAAAAGAACATGTGGAAGGATTTTCTCCGGAACTGGCAGTAGTCACCATTGGTGGTGGTGAAACACTGGAAGAACCGCTGGTTGTTCGCCCGACTTCCGAAACCATCATCGGTCATATGTATTCCAAGTGGATCAAATCCTATCGTGATCTACCTGTCTTAATCAACCAGTGGGCAAATGTAGTTCGATGGGAAATGCGCACACGGCTTTTCCTCCGCACTTGTGAATTCTACTGGCAGGAAGGACACACTGCCCATGCTACCGCCAAAGAAGCTGAAGAAGAAACCCTGCGTATGTTAGATCAATATGCAGATTTTGCAGTCAACGAAGCAGCAGTGCCTGTCATCAAAGGACGCAAGAGCGAGGCTGAAAAATTCGCTGGTGCGCAGCATTCATACACCATCGAAGCCATGATGGGCGACACCCGCGCATTGCAATCAGGTACATCACATAACCTTGGGCAAAATTTTGCCAAAGCATTTGATATCAAATATCTTGACGAAACCAATAATCTTCAATATTGCTGGACAACCTCCTGGGGTCTTTCCACTCGCTTTGTTGGCGCCATTATCATGACACATGGCGATGATCAAGGCCTGGTGCTTCCTCCAAGGCTGGCACCCTACCAAATTGTGATCGTTCCTATCTTCCGCAATGATACCGAAAGATCCGCTATTATGCCTGTTGTAGAACAGGTGAAAGGAATGTTATCCGCTTTTCGTGTGAAAATAGATGACAGAAGTGAGGTTACTCCCGGCTTTAAATTCAACGATTGGGAAATGCGTGGTGTACCCTTGCGTATCGAAATTGGTCCAAAGGATGTGGAAAAGCACAGCATCATGACTGCCCGTCGAGATATACTCGGAAAACCTGGCAAAGCTATTTTACCAATGGACAACCTGGGAGAACAAATCGGCAGTTTGCTGAACGAAATACAGGCAAACCTGTTAGCCAAAGCTACCCAATTCCGCAATGACCATATTTCTGAACCCTGCGATTATGATCACTTAAAAGAAATTGTACAAAATGGTTGGGCGTATGCATGGTGGTGTGGCAATGCAGAATGTGAAGCAAAGGTGAAGGAAGAAACCAAAGCCGGCACCCGATGCATCCCCCTGAACCAGGAGCATGGTAAAGGAAAATGTATTTACTGTGGTAAAGAAGCTACAGAAAAAGTCTACTTTGCCAAGGCGTATTAGAAAATTTATCTTGTGCGAATAGGATGGGATCTGTTGATGGGTCCCATCAATTGATTGCCTTGGAATGTATCTACATTAAATCATTTGGAAATAGCATCTGGAGTGTTTTGAAATGGTAAAGACGAATGTTTGCAGATGCATCTCCCAAAACTTTCCCATACGTTTTACCTATGCCCGCTGTTGACCTGAATCGTCTGAAGCATCAGATAGATGGATTAATCTGGAGGTTTACTCGTCCAGCTGAATTTGTACAAGAATTACACGGCATCTTCAGTTTTTATGCTGATCGGGTTTATAGACCTGGTGAACTGGTAGAAAAGAAATCTAGCATTCAAGCATATCATGTTCATTCTCTTGTGATGCGCCAATTGGAGATCGATCTGCATCAACGTTGTATCGAGAATCCCGGTGCAGCTCTTTCCTTGATTGATACCTTATGGCAGGAATCCATGATGGAACCTCGCATTTTGGCTGCTGCACTGTTAGGTAAACTTCCACTCAACTATCAGCAAGATATCTGCAACCGTCTCGTTTCGTGGTCGGGTCAAACCACTGATGAAATATTACTCCGAACCTTGTTGGAAAAAGGCACATCCCGCTTGCGGCAGGAAAAACCGGAAGACTGGATACAGATCCTGAAAGATTGGGGCACCAGTGAAAGAACGGGAGTACAACGTGCCATGTTATATGCAATTCTATCTCTCCTCCAGAATCCCGAGTACGAAAACCTGCCCCCCTTGTTTGATTTGACAGCCATCGTTATAAAAAGTCATCCTCAAGCATTACAGCGCGAACTGATTGAAGTGACTACCCTGCTAAAAGAACGATCCCCCGCAGAATGTGCTTACTTTCTCCGTCAGATTATCCGGCTTGGCGTTTCGGAAGCTACTGCAAGGCTTTTGCGTAAGATCATTGCACTTTTCGATGAACCTGTGAGAAGTTCTCTTCTCGCAGAATGGCGTACCTCCAGCGAACAACCGAAATAAATATCGATCAAAGGTTTTTTCCATGAAGCTTTCCGTTGAACTTGTTCCACAATCCTGTTTCTTTTCAAATCTCCGATCGAACCTGAGTAAGAAAGATTGGGAGAAGATCAGGCAAGAATGTTTTTTCCGTGCCAATTATCGCTGCGAGATCTGCCATTCTACCGGTGGAGGTCGTTCTCTCGAATGTCATGAGATCTGGCAATATGATGATATTACTCATGTACAGACACTAACCGGTGTGATCGCTTTATGTCGCGACTGTCATCGGGTGAAGCACATGGCTCTTGCCCGGAAAATGGGGTGGGATGTCCAGGCAGAAGAACATCTGGCTATCATCAATAATTGGGATCTGAAGCAGGTTAACAGCTATCTGGATGAGGTTTTTGAAGCCTTTTATCAGCGTAGTCAACATTCATGGAAACTGGATATTTCCTGGTTGCAGGACAAAGGCGTTACCATTCCGAATGTCCTTGACCGAGAGTGAGATTTCTGATTACTCACATTTGTGAAATTTCCCTTCCTTCGCTCAAATTTGACCCTTAATATCAGGTTTACTTATAGTATAATAAACCGTTGACTGGTCCTGTCTGTGGCGTGAGGCTGCTGGCAAGGAGACCTGCACATAATAAGCAAATAGGAGAAAAGCAGACGTCATGAATAAAGAAACAAAAAGCACGATCATTAACAAATATAAAACCCATGAAGGAGATACTGGTTCACCAGAAGTCCAGATCGCAATCCTCACCTCTCGTATCAAAGAGTTGACAGAGCATTTACGTGTGCACAAGCACGATGAATCCACCAGACGTGGATTGCTTCGACTGGTTGGGCAACGCCGTAGATTACTTGCATATCTCCGGAATAAAGATTTCAGCCGCTACAAGACTCTGGCAGAAAGTCTGAGTCTGCGACAGAAGTAGTTCGTATTCATTAATAAACGAGGGACTGATAAATGTTTGTCACTCTGAGCAAGGCGAAGAGTCACGTTCAAACTAAAGACTCATCGCTGCGTTTAGACTGATAAGTAATAATCAGCCCCTCGTTTTCATCCCACCAGTTGGGAATTGAGAAGGATCCAGGAATTTTTTCCCGAACCATTCTCAGTCCCTGACAGGGTGGGAACAAAAAATTATAAAGGGATAATTATGAAACCTGAATCGAAAGTATATACAACCGATGTGGGTGGTCATCCTTTTACCTTTGAAACAGGTAAACTGGCTGCCCAGGCTGGTGGTGCGGTAACTGTACAGGTTGGAGACAATATTGTCTTTGCAGCTGCCACCATGGGAAATGAACCACGCGAGGGGCAGGACTTTTTCCCACTCACCGTGGAATATGAAGAGAAATTATATGCAGGTGGACGCATCCCCGGATCATACTTCCGGCGTGAAGGTCGTCCTGCTGCCGAGGCAGTACTGACCGCCCGTCTGACCGATCGCCCACTGCGCCCCCTGTTCTCTCAAGACATGCGCAATGAAGTGCAGGTACTCATGTCAACACTCTCCTCTGACCTTGAGCTTCCCCTGGATGTTTTGGTCGTCAATGCTGCATCTGCCGCATTGATGATTTCTGATATTCCCTGGGATGGCCCCGTTGGATGCGTGAGAATTGGAAGGATCGATGGAGAATGGGTAGTCAACCCATCTTATGCCCAGTTGGATCAATCAGACCTTGACCTGCGCATTGCTGGTACTCGCGACGCAATTCTTATGGTGGAATGTGGTGCAAATGAGATCAAAGAAAACGAGATGGTCGAAGCAATTACATTTGGCCACAAATCTATCCAACCTATCATAGATTTACAATTTCAGATGGCTGCTGAAGTTGGTAAACCAAAACGGGAAGTTCCCCTCTTCAGCCTGGATACCAGCCTTGTAGAACAAATCAACGAACGCTTTGGTCAACAACTGGTTGAAGCATTGAACGCACCTCACGGGAAAAATGAATTCAATGATGCCATGAATGCCTTGGAAGCACAGGCAGTGGAAGCGTTTGTCACACCTGAAGAACCAGAAAAAGCTGGCAAAGTTAAAGACGCATTTCATGAAGTAATGAAACATGCAGTACGTTACAGCATCTTGAATGATCACAAACGCCTGGATGGTCGCAAGTTGGATGAGATCCGTCCCATTTGGAGCGAAGTCGGGCTTTCACCTCGCGCACATGGTTCCGGACTCTTCACCCGCGGAGAGACACAGGTACTTACACTGGCAACACTGGGTACCCCCAAAGAAGCCCAGGAACTGGATTCCCTTACGCCTGTTGATGTCAAGCGATATATGCATCATTATAACTTCCCACCCTTCTGTACTGGTGAAGTAAAGAGATTGGGTGGCCAAAGCCGCCGAGAAATAGGTCATGGTGCATTGGCTGAACGGGCACTCATTCCCGTCCTTCCTTCCGAAGAAGAGTTCCCTTATACCATTCGCCTGGTTTCAGAAGTGATGGCTTCAAATGGCTCCAGTTCTATGGCATCGGTATGTGGCTCAACGCTTGCACTTATGGACACAGGAGTACCAATCAAAGCGCCAGTGGCTGGCGTTGCAATGGGATTGATCAAAGAAAATGACCAGTATGTTATCCTAACCGATATCCAGGGCGCCGAAGATCACCTGGGTGATATGGACTTTAAAGTAGCAGGCACCAGTGATGGAATTACTGCATTACAAATGGATATCAAGATTAAAGGGATCACACCGCAGATCATGTCTGAAGCGCTTGCACAGGCAAAAGAAGCCCGCTACTTTATCCTCGGAAAGATCCTGGAAACCATTCCAGCTCCCCGCCCCGAATTGAAGCCTCACGTACCACGTATATCAACCATCAAGATCCCTCAGGAAAAGATTGGTGCATTGATTGGACCTGGAGGCAAGAACATTCGTGCATTACAAGAAGAGACTGGTACCAAGATTGATATTGGTGAAGATGGAACTGTCTTTATTGCTGCAACAGATGGTGCAGGTGAATCTGCTGCTCGTGACCGAATCCTGTCCATGACAGAAAGTGCCCAGGTTGGTCACATTTATACAGGAAAAGTTGTCCGCATCGAATCATTTGGTGCTTTTGTTGAAATCCTTCCTGGCGTAGATGGTATGGTGCATATTTCTCAGCTCGATTCCGAGCGAGTGAACAAAGTGGAAGATATCGTCAACATGGGTGATGAAATCACCGTCATGGTAACTGGCATCGATGAGAACGGGAAGATCCGTCTCAGCCGCCAGGCTGTGCTCGAAGGTTGGACAGCAGAAGAAGCAGCTTCTCATGATCGACCCAGACCTTCTGGCGGTGGTGATCGTCGTGGTGGTCGTGAAGGTAGTCGTTCTGGCGGTGGTTTCCGCAATGGTGGCGATCGGCGTAACTCTGGTGGTGATCGCCGTGGTGGTGGCGGATACCATAGATAAACGAAATTGATATCATAACAGACCGCCTGAAATGGCGGTCTGTTGATATTTACCTCTCACTTTCAACCATTTCGCGCGCTTTCTCCACATATTCCAGACTCTGATGTCGGAAATATGTATTATATAGCATGGCATAATGCCCACCGTTTTCCAATAACCCCATGTGATTCCCCTCTTCGATCACCTTACCCTGTTCCATCACAATAATGCGGTCTGCGCTCTTTACTGTTGAAAGCCTATGCGCAATCAAGATGCTTGTCGAACGCTCCAATATCAGGTTTAACGCCTGTTGGATCTGCCATTCAGTGAACGGGTCAATGCTGGCGGTTGCTTCATCTAAAATAAAAATCTCTGGATGTTGTACCAGCACCCGCATCAAGGAGACGAGTTGTCGTTGTCCCATGCTCAATCTAGACCCGCGCTCTCCCACCTCAGTATGCAATCCTTCTGGCAGGGTTTCCAGCCATTCTCCATCCCCTATTTGCTTCGCCAAAGCTGTTATCTCTGCTTCAGTGGCGTTCTGACGGGTATACCGGATATTCTCCAGTACTGTATCCGAAAATAAGAAGGGTGTCTGTGACACAAACCCAAGATGCTTTCGATATTCAGCAAGGTCAAAAGTACGGATATCTTTCCCATCGATCAAAATGCTGCCTGATTGAAATTCATAGAACCGGGCTATCAACTTTGCAACAGATGATTTTCCAGCACCGGTATGCCCCACAATCGCCAGATTCTCTCGCGGCTTGATGTGTAAAGTCAAATTCTCCAGCACACCTTCATCTTCTTTGTAATAAAAACAGACATTCTGGAAATCAATCTGCCCTTTCAGGTCTACTACCGGACGATTATCAGTCTGTACGACTGCTGGTTCAGCATCGATCAGGGCAAATACCCTCTCAGAAGCAGACAAGCCATTTTGAATGGATGACCAGAACGCAGAAATGTTCATTACAGGAAAAAGAAAGCGATCAAGACTGAGCAGAAAAAGATACCACGATCCTGCAGTAACAATGGCTGATGTGACAGAAAGCCCACCTACATAAACCATCACCGCAGTAGCCACTCCAGCCAAAGCATTGAGAAGAGGGAAAATGAGACCCAGTACTACCCCACGCCTCCAATTGACTTGATAGGAACGGGTATTTGCTTCGTTGAAAGCATCATAGATACTTTTTTCCTGTCGGAAGTTTTTTGCCACAGAAATCCCGCTGATGGTCTCCTTTATGGTCGAATTGACATTGGCCATCGCCCGCATTCCTTGTTGGGTTGCCTTACGCGCCAGTTGACGAAATAAAATACCAATCACAAACACAACTGGCATGATCACAAAAACCATTAAAGAAAGCCGCCATTCGATGCCCACCAGCACAACTCCTAGAATCACTACCTCCAGAAGCTGTGATGCTACATCAGTGATCACCGAGATCAATTGTCCAAAATCCTGGGTATCAGTAGTGATACGAGACACAATCCTTCCAGAAGAGTATTCATCATAGAATGACAGGTCATGGTTTTCTGCCGCTTGAAACCCATCACTGGCTAGCTTCATCACAACATTTGCAGTAGCCTGAACCATGGTACGCCTGCCAATCCAATTTGCTACCCAATTGAAGAAACCAATTCCGAATGCCAGCGAAGATACGAGAATTATTCCGCTCAATTTGGGATCATTCTTAAGCCAATCAACTGCTTTCGAAATGATCATCACTGAAGTGGCACTTGCCAGTGAAATTAAAATCGTCATGACCGAAACTAAAATAATCTTTCCGCGCTCCGGTTTAAAATAATGCAATATTCTCTTAACTAGATCGCGATCTTGATACTTGCGATCATATTTTTCAGCATCCAATCCCTCAAAAAATCCCATAAGCTTCCTGTTTTTTGTTAACTAAAAATTCTCTGGTACGATTCAGAAGTTTTCATCAATTCTTCATGAGAACCCATGGCTACCAGCCGGCCTTTACGCATTACCAGGATCAGGTCAGCCCATCGAATCTGCGATAATCGGTGCGTAATGATGAATGTAGTCCGCCCCTTTGCAGCTGTATAGATAGCTCTCTGGATGCGGTCTTCTGTGGCACTATCGATAGCGCTGGTTGAATCATCCAAAATTAGAATTCGCGGATCAGTCAGAAAAGCACGTGCCAATGCCAGGCGTTGTCGCTGCCCACCTGAAAGAGTTACCCCACGTTCTCCAAGGATAGTATCATAACCATCCTTAAAAGTAAGGATAAATTCATCTGCCTGTGCTGCTTTTGCTGCAGCTTCTATTTCATCTCGGGTAGCTCCAGGTTTTCCAAAGGCAATATTCTCTCCAATACTGCGTGAAAATAGAAATATATCTTGTTCAATAATCGAAATATTCCTTCGCAGAGTTTCCAGATTCCAATCGCGTACATTTACTCCATCGACCAGTACTTCACCTGTAATAGCGTCATAGGTTCTATTGATCAACTTCACCAGGCTGGTTTTGCTCGAACCTGTTTGTCCGACGATAGCAACTGTTTGACCCGGTTTTACTTTAAAACTGATATTCTCCAAAATCGGATCACCATCTTCATAACCAAAGGAAACCCCCTTGAATTCGACTTCACCTTTCATTGGCTCATTAAAACCAGTCAGGTTTTGATCCAGATTATTTTCACGGTTCATTAATTCAAGCAAACGACGAGCACCTGCAAGACCAGTCGCAATTTGCGAGTACGCCCACAAAGAAGTGAAAGTAGGAAAATCCAGCATCAGTAATAAGCCATAATACCCAATCACCTGCCCCATATCGATGATGCCATTTTTATAAAGAAGAAGTGCTTGCAGTAACCCAATAGCCAATGCGGTTGAAAGGAGTAAGAGTGGTAGAAAACGAGCTTCGGTTTTCCCTTGCTCCACCACTGCATTTTTATATCCGGTTGCATTCTTAATAAATAAAGCTACTTCTGATTTCTCCTGTGAGGCTCCTTTGACAGTTTCAATGCCATCCAGGGCTTCAGCCAGTCGGGTATTCAACTTTCCAAAAGATTCACGCACCCGGTTAGTGATAGGTTTTAGCTTTCCCATGTATTCCCATAACGCAAGAAAGTACATGATGATAAAGACAACAGGAGTGATGATTAACGAAGGATGGTAAGTAGGAGCAAGAATGACCGGCATGATCAAGAAATTTAAAGATCCTATCACCATATTCAAACCGGGGCTGAAAAAGAAATTCACCTGGCGCACATCATTTGTTGCACGCGCCATGGTATCACCTACCGGCTGCAGGCTGTGAAATGTCATGCTTTTACCCAACAGACTGATATACAGTTCATCGCGAACATTTCGTTCTGTACGTTGTGCGATCAATTCGAAACTCAAATTGCGTATAAGCTGCATCCCACCACGGATCACCTGAGAAATCCCAAGGATCAGAGCTAATGTGCCTAATGCACCAGTATTTTCTTTCGCATTTGGAGCTGTGATGAGATTATAAGCACGCCCAATCAGCATTGGAGAAACAGACATCAATGCAGCATTACAAAATGCTCCAATAACAGCCGAAAGGAGAATAAACCAGTTCCGCTTCGCATGAGACAAAATCCAGCGAAGTGGTGATTTGCGATTTGTTTTAAAACGTTGAGGAAGACTAAATTCAGTGATAGACATTGATGTACCCGAAGGAATGATTTTATCATCATTCATAACATGCAAGTGAAACGCGTCACAAGCAATATTTTTATTTTGAAAACACTTATCCCTTGGAGGATGTTGGCAGCCAGGGCATTTCGGGACCTGTTATTCCCAGAAATTCTGCCAGTGCAGCACGCATGGCAATACGGTCATCCCAGGCATATTCTACATCCCCAAAGCACATGGATTGCTCGTGCCCTTTTCCGCAAGAGACTACAAGGTCACCTGGCTGAGCCAGGCGTACTGCAGTACGGATGGCATCACCACGATCGGGGATACGCCAGAAAGTTTTTCCTTCAATCCCCCCCTGGCTGGTTGCTGCATCTGCCATCTCCGCTAGAATTGCATCCAACGATTCAGTTCGAGGGTCTTCAGCAGTTAAAATTGTCAGATCAGCCAAGTTAATGGAAACTTCTGCCATCATACGCCGTTTAGCTCTATCCCGCAAGCCCGCAGAACCGAATACAGTGATTACTTTTCCTTTAGTCATCTGCCTGACTGCTTCAATGGCTACTTTCAACGCATTGGGTGTATGAGCAAAATCTACAATTGCTGTAAAATGCTGTCCAAGATCGATTCGCTCCATTCTGCCCGATACGGATTGCAACGAATTGATCCCTTGCGCAACAATTTCAGGAGAAATACCCAACCCAAAAATTGCTGCGCTCATGGCTGCGAGGATGTTCGAGATGTTGAATTCTCCTACCAGAGGTGTGGAAATGGGTTGGCGAAATTCTTTAGATACAGCAGTAAAATGGATACCATCAGGTGAATATTCAATATCTTCTGCCCAAAGATCTGCACCGCGCTTCACACTGTAACAGACTTTCCCACAACCTGGAATAACAGAAAGGGTATCATACGAACGATCATCTTTATTCAATACAGCCAGCCGTGGATTGCCCTGGGATTTTGGCTTTGTGTCAGATAAATAACGGAATAGCTGTGCCTTGGCATCGAGATAGGCTTCATACGATCCATGAAAATCAAGATGCTCATGTGTAATATTTGTGACTACAGCGATATCAAATTCACAGGCTGCGACCCGTTGCTGTGCTATTCCATGAGAAGTAGCTTCCAGAACAACATGAGACGTTCCTGCCTGTGCCATGTCTGCAAGATAATGTTGCACATCTGGCGCGTCGGGTGTGGTCACATGAAAACCTGTATCGACTTCTTTGTCACCGATCACAGCATTTACTGTGGAGATCATGCCGGCTTTTTTTCCAGCTTTGGTTAAAATTGCATTCAATAGATTACAGGTTGTTGTTTTACCATCGGTTCCAGTTACGCCAATCATGGTCATTTTATGAGAAGGATAATCATACCAGGCAGCTGAAAGGTATGCTAATGCTTTTCGGCTGTCATCCACCTGGATGTATGGAACACCCGATTCTGAAACTTCCTGCATACCCACAATTGCAGATGCGCCTCTTTTTACAGCATCGGGTATGTAGCGATGTCCATCCATGCTGAAACCCTGTAAAGCGACAAATAAACTGCCAGGTGACACCTTACGAGAATCAAAGCAAATTGACTGTATTTCAATATCTGGCAAAGCAGACGGTTGGATTATTTGTTCAGTGATATTGTTAAAAAGTTGTTGTAATTTCATCGTTCCAAGTATAACGTATGTATTTAGTTATAGTAGATCACATCTCATAAATTTCGAATTCATTTTTTAAAGAAATAGAAATGGAGCAATTTGCATCCAGAAAGGTGCGAATACCAGAACAAGCCAACCAATCAACGCACCAATGACAAGCCCCGCAAGAATATCCACAAAGAAATGCACACCCATGCTCACCCGCGCCAGACTCATTATTGGAGCCCAAATCAATAGGATGATCGTGAACCAAATTGGACCTAATCCTATTGCCATAGCTGCCAGAAATCCAGCTCTTGCTGCATGTCCTGACGGGAAAGAATGAGGATCTGTGAGCCGGTAGAATGCCCCCCATTCCCCCTCGGGTCTACGCCTGCGAATTGTGAATTTCATTGTAAAAACAATCACTATTTCGACCGCTATACCAATAGCGATCATGGCAGCCCTGTTATGCCATTCTCCCTTGCTGACCAACCATACGATCAATAATCCAGCCAACCAGAACCAGGAATCACCAGAATGTGCCAGGAAAGACATGCAATACCAGAGCAGTTTTTGTTCTGGGCGTATACGGATTTTTTCTGTAAGGTGATGGTCAAAATCCCGTATGGTTTGCAGCATTATCCACCATACTTATTTTGAAAATAAGTTTTTACCAGCTCTAATTGATTAGGTTTATCCACATCCATGCCAACTTCAGCATAGGGTGATACTAATACCCTTCCACGTATGCCCAAACGATGTGATATGGTTTTTTCAGCCTTTTCGAGTGAAAGCCACCCAATGAACAACAAAAAAAGCAGATCAAAACCAAGGATGGCAGCTTGCTTTAAAGCATTTTTTCGATTTGCGACCAGTTTTTCCATAATTGGCAAATTTGCCAACGCCTTCTGGCTATCGATAACGATCACATCACCTCCGCAAACTTCCATTCCTTTTACTTTTACATAGCTGCGTTTTGAAGCAGGAAACACTTTTTCCATGACATCGCGAGGAACAACTGTATATTGAAAATCACTGGGATGATTCACAGCTTCTTCAGCAGCCCAATTTAGCATTTCAGAGCTCACACATGGCAGATCACCCGATACGACCATCATAGGTAGATGTGTCGGGTTGAATTTCAATAATTCTTCTGCTCCCGCACGAATATTTTCAATGATTCCACCTTTGCCCTGCAAAATCTGAATATCACCAGGAAATGATAATGGTGTATCAGTCGGTAAACCCATGACGACGACCCGGTCAGTACCTGCTTGTGCCAATGCATCCAGTACCCATTGCACCATGGTCTTTCCATGAATTGGTAACATACATTTGGGTTGACCTTGCGTTACTTCATAAAGCAATTCCTCAGGTTGAGGTATACCACCGGCAGTGATGATCGCATCCATTATGATAATTCCGTGAATTGAGGTTTGATATTTAACTCATCAAGCCAAGCTTCGACTTGCTTGAGATACCCTTCGGCATGAGCATAATCAACAGGTTCTTGTCGTCCAGTTGCTGCCAGCAACCCTGCTTCCAGCATATTGGTTCCATATGACCGTTCTTCAAATACGGGGGTAGTGGTGATCAAATACTTTACTCCAGCCTGTTTAAAAAGGTCTCTATCAGCTTTTGTGGTGGTATTTGTTACGATAGTTTTTCCTTCCATGTGATCAGGCATGTATTTTGTCAGATAATGACAATCCCCTGCGACAACATCTGCTTGAGTAAAATATTTTCCCCATTTGGGGGTACGCTTATTTTGTGATTCACCTGTTGGATAAAGCATTGAAAAAGGCAATCGAGAAATGACTGGCATTAAAATTGAGACCATTCTTTTCAAGCTTTTTTCTGAATTCAAAGGAATATCCATTCCCAGAGCAAACATCACATCACCAATCACACACTGGTAACCTGCATCATTGAAACCTTGAAATAAACCATACCTGTCTACTGCACTTGTCATAAATGCGTGTTTCTGGTCATCAGGGATGTTCACATTTTCGGCTAAAACAGAAGCAGCTTTACGCTCCAAAGTCATTTTTAATCCGGTACCATCTGCAACCGGAGTTTTATGAACGCCTTTAATCAGTGATTGGACGCTGTGTAAAGTATGCCAATTGGTATCAACCATGAAACCCAAAAGAGCCCCGCCAACTCCAAATGCATCAACTTTTCCATCCAGCTCACTGTACATGGCTTCAGCCTTTTTCATATCGCCATCAGTGCCAATTCGCTCAAGTTGCACTTTCTCCCCAAATAGCTCAACAACCGTCGAACTATCACGCTTAGACGATCCCAAACTAATGCTTACCGCTCTTTTTATTGTTGATTGTGTCGTGATCATAAGGTAAATTCCTTTTTGGAAATAAACACTTTGAGATAAAAAATGTAACGTCTACTAGATAACGGTGGGTTATCCTTTTTCCTGTAAGGGGTCTTCACCAACCTCAGAAAAGGCATGGCTCTGTAATTGAATTAATTCTTCTTCAAGATTTTTAAGCTTTTCTTCGATCTGATTAATCATTTCGTTGCTACTCGAATGAACAGAAATAGTTTCTTCTGGCTGCTTTTCCACTAATAATATTTTCCAATATTCGTATTCTTCCTGAGAAATTTTGCCAGAATCTAATAACGCATCCAGCCTGTGGATAATTTCGTCATCGATCATCAACTTTGGATTTACCAATGCTTGAATTGCCTTTCTATATGACTGTAAATTGGATTGTCCGCTTTTAATGATCTTTTCGAACATGACTCCGGGAAACAATCCCCCTGGCTGTTTTTCTAATTCAAAAAGCACTTGAGCCAATGTTAATGTGGTCATATCATGCCCAGTGGCATGGTCTACCACACGTACATCTTCACCTTCAGAGATCATACCCGCTATCTCTTCCAGCGTGATATACCGTCTGGTTGTTGTGTTGTACAGTTTCCGATTGGAATAACGTTTAATCACAGGCAAGGGTTAAACCTCAGCAGAATATTATACCTGTGAAATGATAACCTTGCCTTCCATTTTCATTTGCTAGAATTACAGGAAGCGAAAACCTGGTTAATCATCTATTCAGGTTAAATTTCTACCCCTTCCTGATGATCAAGAAGGGGTAATTTTTTAGCCTTTTAGCTGTTTTTTCAATTCCTCTACTTGTCGTGTCAACTCAGCGAGTCGTGCATTTAACTTATCCAATTCTTCTTGTGAGATATTGGCATGCTGAGTTTTTACGCGCTCAGCGCGATGCTCTTTAAGCAATTTGTCATGCGTTTCAATCATTTCTTTGATCAATTTTCGAGCGTCTTCTTCGGCAAGTTCACCTTTCTCTGCCAATCGCGCAATACATTGCTCCAATTCGTCTTCAGCTATTACTGCAGCTCCAATTGCTGCAAGGACGAATTTCCTGGCAAATGGGAACAAGGTCTCTTTTGATTCTACTTTTGCATTTTCTCTTGAATTATTAGTTGACTCTGTCATTTCAACTCCTATCTAGCATTACAAATTAATTATAACGCAATGCGTCATAGGATTCAAGTATCATGTTTTTTCTACACTTTTTGCGTAAAATCTGGTTGTTTTGGCGGTGCAACTTCTTTTCTCCGATTACGTACCAATAAAACAATGACCACTATGATCACGACTACCAGGCATAACCCCGCCAGGCAAATGCCGCCACCCGCAATGTACAATTTATTCTTTTCAAAGAAGCTGGGTGAAGGAGTAGGAGTAGGCGAAGCTTTTGGAGTTGGGGTAATTTTTCTCTGCGTTTTGCTGGCCACGACATTATATATGACACTCGTTCTATCTGATGGTACAGAAATCGCCTCAACCTGAACTGTCCAATCTCCCTGTTTGGGATCCTGGATTTTGATAAGGTGAACATTTTCACCCACTTCATCAGAAGCACCACCATATTCGGGTGTTACTACTTCACCATCCGGGTCGATAAGCTGCATATTGAGATCCCCTTCAAGGAACGATAAGGTCATAGAAAGCTCTTCAAGATCTTCATCAACAGTAACTACACCTACATCCTTCTTTTCTCCCTGTTGTATGGACCCAGTAAATGATGTAACCTGTGCTCCTGTCGCTGTTTGCCGGCACGAGATAAAGAAGTTAACGATCTCATCTCCACTTTCTGCAAAAAGATAGCTTCCTTGGGTCGCAGATGCCAGGCCGGTTAACAAGTCAGTATCAACATCATATTCCGTTTCACCAATTCCTAAAGCACAAATGGAAGCATTCAGTTCTTTAGCTCTTTCGGTTGTGGTGCTGAGCATATCCTGCGAAACCATTCCCATATTGGAATATCCATCACTAAGCAGAATGATCAAAGAAGGCTGATCCGAGGTATCAACCAATTCGATCTGATCAAGAGCGATATTTAAACCATCACCAATATTGGTCATATTCTGAGATTCCAACCCATTGATAAGGGATTCAACAAGATCGAAATCAGAAGTAAAAGAAGTCTTCAACTCGCCATAATTGCTGAAAGTGACTAGAGATAACTCCGAAGGGGTTCCTTCAGAAAGTTCATCCAGACGTGATAACTCAACAAGAATTTGACCAGCCTGGCGAGCCAGTTCAATTTTTGTTGGTATTCCATATGAAGGAGCTATTTCATTAACCCTATCGACGAGATCATAATATCCCTTGTTCTCACGGTATTCGTACAAAGCATTGTTTGCATCAGATAAACCCGAGCTGTCATATACAGTGTTGTAGGCTTCCTCGGCAACAGAATACGCCTCAGTGAGATTTACAAACTCTGGATTATCCAGCGGGATGACCGTCAGCAATTCCTCTTCAAGTCCAATTGGTGGTGTATCATAGCAGCAGGCACCTTCGAGTTTCGTTTCAAGGTCTGCGATATCCTTTGAGTATTCAAGATATTGTGACCAGCAATTGCAGCCATAGCTGGATAAGATATCTTCGATCTTGGCTACCATTTCAACCGTGGATCCATAACCATTATTCTTATACCAATCATTGATCGCATCTTCTGATTGGTTAAGAGTTCGTGTTGCATTGACCACTTCTTCTGAATTCGTCAATCGTTTTTGCTGCTCAGATAGATCCTGATATTCAGGCGTATTTAATATCTCATCGATTTGTGCTTTAATATCTGCTATTTCTGCAGGTAAGTCTGCACCTCCCAATGAATAAGATTCCATGCTGCCAGATATATCTAGTACAATTGCGACACGTAAAACCGGGGCATCTATTTGAACTTGTGGGGCATCTAGAGATTGGCCAAAAGCACTTGCATCTGGCACAAGTAGAGTGACATAGAATAAAAAAATTACAAGAATGAAAGCTAACCGTTTCATACCTGAAATCTCCTTGTTAATAATGAAATGGGATAATTTATTGTAGCGGTAATTTGAAAATATGCAATATATACTCTTAATTGTGTATAATTTTCACATGACAAATATGGCTTCAGAAGGTATATACATAGTTGTGAAATTCTCCAGCTATCACCCCTTACAGGAGGAAAAGTTATGATAAATGCTCTGGTCGCGGTCGCGATGATCATCTGTGCGATTCAGGCCATTCGGGTTAAAAAATTGCTGTCTGCAGCCCTCTGGTTAGCAGGCTGCAGCGCCATGGTGGCATTGATGTTATATTTATTGGGGGCACCCGAGATCGCAGTAATCGAATTGAGCGTTGGAGCGGGTTTGGTTACCGTACTGTTCGTTTTTGCCATCAACATCATTGGTGATGAAAAACCCGTTACCGAACCAGGTATTCCCCCGCTGATTGCCTGGGCGCTAGTCATTCTCTCAATAGGAATCCTGGCTTATTTGAATTTGCCATTATTAAGTGAAGTTATTCCTGACCTGGCTGAGATTCCAATGGCATCTACCACAATTTGGACTGATCGAATGCTAGATGTAATCCTGCAGATCGTGCTAATTTTCGTAGGTGTGATGGGTGTGATTAATTTGATCTCAGACAGCAAAGCCAAGGAGAAAAATCAATGACAAACATACCTATGATCATCATGCTGGCGGTTCTTGGTTTGGTTGGAGTAGGCTTTTATGCACTACTGGCTACCCGCAATTTGATCAAAGTAATCATCGCATTACAGATCCTTGTCAAAGGTGGATTACTTGCTATGGTACTTGCCGGCAGAATTCAGGGACAGGTAATGGTTGGTCAAAGTATGGCACTTACCGCCATTGTCGCTGATACGATCGTTGCTGTGGTAGGATTGGCACTCGCTGTTCAGGTGCGCAAACACCATGGAACCATTGATCTAAAACAACTCACCAAATTAAAGAGGTAACCATGGCATCTACATTAATCCTTCTTGTCATTGGTTTATCCTGGCTTGGTGCATTGCTGGTCTGGTGGGTTGGAGATAAACGTTCAGCTTTGCAGCATGCCCTGGCGATTTTCTTTTCTGTTGCCTCTGGGGCAGCATCTATTGCACTGATTTTTAACGCCAGCAGTTCTACTGTAATTAACCTGGATGCTGGTGGAGTTTTTGGTCAGTTCACTTTCGTTGCAGATGGTTTAGGTGTTTATCTGGCTGCAATTGCAACAGTAATTGGAAGCCTTGCAGTGATATTCTCAGTCAATTACATGCATGGTGAAAAAGGATTAGGACGCTATTATGCCATGGTTCTCTTTTTCATTGGAGGCATGGCAGGGTTAGTTCTGACCAGCAATCTCTTGCTCATGTTTCTTTTCTGGGAAATAACTGCATTATGCTCATATGCATTGATTGCATTCCACAATGATGACCCGAAAGCGGTTGCAGGTGGCATCAAAGCCCTTATTATCACACAATTGGGTGGCATTGGATTACTGGCAGGCGCTTTGATCCTTTACAGCCAGACTGGTAGTTATGACTTCAATCAAATGATTGCCAATCCTGGAATCATCAATCCACGGCTTCTGTCTGGAATGGCTTTTGGATGTTTGATCGCTGCTGCAGCCAAATCCGCCCAGTTCCCTTTCTTTACCTGGCTGCCAGATGCTATGGAAGCTCCCACCCCTATCAGCGCACTCATCCATGCTGCGACCATGGTGAACGCTGGTGTTTACTTGCTGGCGCGATTCTATCCAGCTTTCGAAGCAGTACCAGGTTGGAAAATTTCTGTCATTCTGGTAGGCATGATCTCTGCTTTCATCAGCGCCATAATGGCATTATTTGCCAACGACCTGAAACGGGTGCTGGCTTATTCGACCATTAGCCAGTTAGGCTATATGGTTTTTGCCATTGGTTGCGGTGGAATTTATGCGTCACAATTTCACCTATTAAGTCATTCAGTATTCAAGGCATTGCTCTTCCTCGGGGCTGGTGCGATCATCCATTCAGTGGGTACGCGAGACATGCGTGAAATGGGTGGCTTAGGAAAGAAAATGCCATTTACACGTTTTGTCTTTATCATTGGTGCGCTGGCATTGGCAGGTATTCCAATCCTGAATGGCTTCTGGAGTAAAGAATTGGTATTGGAAGCAGGCTTGACCGGTGGACCTGTTTGGGCTTATGCCATCATGCTCATCACCGCTGGCTTAACCGCATTTTACACCTTCCGCATGGTCTGGATGGTTTTCTATGGAAAACCCTCTGAAAAACATATCCATGACGCCCAACCCGCCATGAAAGTAGCTCTTGCACCTCTGGCTTTGGGTGCAGTTGTAGCCTGGCTGTTGGCTGGTCCTTTTGCATCCTTGCTACAAAGTACTCTTCCAGCTCACAATATTCATCCAGCCAGTACTATGGAAGTAATAGTAGAGGTGATCAAAGCACCAGCAACGTACGTTGCCCTTGCAGTGGTTGCACTCGGTCTGGTTTCCTGGTGGCAGCGTGAAAATCTCGCAGGAGTAAGCAAAGCTTTCAAGTGGCTTGGGACAATCGCTGAAAACAGTTTTGGATTTGAAGCAGTGAACAAATTTATCGTACGTGAAACACAGGCAACTGCTGAAGAGTTACGTGATACACAAACCGGATTGTTGAATTGGAACATCGCTGGCCTGTTAATCGGGCTGATTGCGGTAATCATCATCCTGGTCATGGGAGGCTAAATATGACAGCAAATACCGCACTCATCTGGTTACTGGCAATTCCATTTGGCTCAGCTCCAATCATTTACCTTGCCGGGCGAATAACCGAAAAGCTCTCACCCAAAACAGGCTCTGCACCCTCACGCTGGTTATCAGTACTGGCTCTTGCGGGAACTTTAGTTCCCTTGTACTACACCATAATGCACTTCACCAGCGAAGGAGCAATTAACCTGAATGTAAACATGATCAGCCTGAAATTTGATGGCATCAGCATGTTGGTCACTGTGACAGCACTCGTTTTGGGATTATGTGTGACATTCTTCTCGACCAAATACATGCAGGGCGATGATGGCGAAGAAAAATTCTTCGCTTTGCTGCCCATCATGATCGGTTCGATCATCGGTCTGGTTTGCGCAACCGATCTTTTCAATTTATGGGTCTGGTTTGAAGCGATGGCGATCAGCTCATACATTCTGGTGGCATTTTACCGAGATCAAGCTGATGCTATCGAAGCGGGTGTCAAATACCTGGTTCAAAGCGCAGCCGGTTCAGCACTAATTCTATTGGGTATCGCTTTGGTATTCGCCCAAACTGGTCTCTTGAATCTAGAACAGCTTCGGATCAGCGTTGTGAATTCCGAACCTTCTCCTTTACTTCTGGCAGCTAGCGTATTGATGTTGATCGGTTTTGGCGTAAAAGCTGCGCTGGTTCCATTGCACACCTGGCTTCCTGACGCCCATTCACAAGCGCCCAGTGGCATTAGTGCCATGCTTTCAGGCATCGTCATAGAAGCGGGTCTGGTTGCTTTACTGCGTACTGCAGGTATTTTGATCTATTCCAACACTACCTGGGGATACCTGATCATGGGCTTTGGTGCCCTTAACCTGTTTGTTGGAAACCTGATGGCACTTCGCCAGACGCAGGTAAAAAGGCTGCTAGCTTATTCCAGTGTCAGCCAGGTAGGATATATTTTGATAGGTATTGGCGTTTCGATATACTCCTTACAACCAACAGGTGCTGCAGGTGGTTTCTTTCATATCATCACCCATGCGTTGATGAAGGGATTGGCATTTCTTGCTGCCGGTGCACTTCTTTACGCACTACGATTGTCACATCATAATCATGAACCATTGCAGGTTTCTGACCTGGATGGAGCTTCAAAACGCTACCCGCTAACAGCATTTGCGCTTTCCTTGGCTCTGCTAGCCCTGGGTGGGCTTCCTCCGCTGGCTGGTTTCATGTCAAAATGGCAGATTTTTGTTGCGGGCTTTGAAGCTGGCTCTGGCTTGACGATTGCGATGGTCATCTTCGCGGCTTTAAACAGTGTTTTATCATTAGCCTATTACACACCAATGATCAACCGTATGTACCGCCATGAACCTTCAGAGCAGGTAAAGGCTGGAACAACCATTTCCTGGAAGATGGCGCTTCCATTGGTTATCCTGATCATCGTGATCGTTGTTTTGGGTTTCTGGCCACCCCTTGTTCGATGGATGGTCAATCCAGCTGCATATTCACTACTTTCAATATTTACGAGTGTTCTAATAAGGTGAACATGGAAATATTACTCACCCCTCCACTTGCAATACTTATCCTGGCTCCGTTGGTGATTCTCATTTTTTGGTTTGGAAAAAAACTGGCGGGTCCTGAAAAACCTAACCCAATAAAGACCAGCCCTTATGGAAGCGGAGAAGCTGCCCCTACCAATGCTGCAGCGCCAGGATATCGTCCCTTTTTCATGGTCGCGTTCTTTTTTGCAATTTTGCACCTGGGTATGCTGGTGATTGGTACCAGTTCACTCAATATGGTTTCTGGCCTTTATATTGTTGGATTGATCCTGGCACTGGTAGCTCTAGTGTTGGGATAGGAAACTTACTACACTCAAACTGCATTTGCTTATGCGATAAGCAAGACATGTGAGGATAGATGGAATCAAAAAAAATATCAGCCTGGGCAAACACAATGGAAGGTTTGAAAACCTGGGCACGCATTAATTCACCCTGGGTAATTCATTTCAACAGCGGGTCATGCAATGGCTGCGACATTGAAATCCTTGCAACTCTTACACCACGCTACGATCTGGAGCGGTTTGGTGTAAAACTTCAAGGCAGTCCTCGTCACGCCGATATTCTGCTGACCACTGGTCCTGTCACTCGTCAGGCTCGTGAACGCTTACTGCGAGTTTATGAACAAATGCCAGAACCCAAATTTGTCGTTGCGATTGGCTCATGCGGGCTTTCTGGTGGCGTTTTTCATGGTTCATATAATATTGCAGGCTCAATCGATGAAGTTTTGCCTGTCAGCGCCTTCATTCCTGGCTGCCCACCCCGCCCCGAAGCGATCATCCATGGTGTGGTTGCCTTGCTCAACAGCTTGAAGAAAGAATAAAGGGACGATTATGGAATATGAAACCTTTATCAAAGATGCAGAAGACATCTTGAAAAAATTGGGGAAAGATTTTCAACACCCAGAACCGAACCGGCTGGATGTATATATCGACAGAACAGATCTATTAGCTGCAGCCCAGGCTATCGTCGACGCAAAATGGGGATACCTCTCTGCTTTATCAGGACTCGATTGCCCCGCTCCCAAAGCAGAAGGACAGCAGCCCGTAGAAGCAGGACACCTGGAAGCCTTATATCACTTCTGCAGAATGGCAGCCGTCACCACGCTTCGTGTAAAGGTACCGTACAATGATGCCCATGTCCCCAGCATTTGTTCTGTAATCCCCTCTGCAACATTATATGAAAGAGAATTGATGGAGTTATTTGGTATCATCGTTGATGACACCCCTATTCCCGATCGTCTTGTGCTGGCTGATGAATGGCCAGAAGGTGTCTATCCTTTGCGAAAATCATTTACCGGTTTAGATGTACCCGAAAGGGCAGCACAGGAGAGCTGAGATGCAAGAGAGTAAAGAAAAATTTATTGTCCCTATCGGTCCTCAACACCCGGCTTTGAAAGAGCCCGGACATTTCGAATTTACAGTAGATGGTGAGACTGTCACCAGTGCAACCATTCGTCTGGGTTTTGTTCACCGGGGTATTGAAAAAATGGCGGAGAGCCGCACTTATATTCAAAACCTCTATCTGTTTGAAAGAATATGTGGAATCTGCTCTCATGTCCATGCAACTGCATTTGCATCCGGCGTGGAAAAACTGGCGGGGGTTACAGTCTCTCCACGTGTGAAGGCAATCCGTACTCTTTTCCTCGAGTTGGAGCGTATTCAGAGCCATCTCCTTTGGTTGGGTGTCGCTGCTCACGAAGGTGGTTTTGATACCCTTTTCATGTATAGCTGGCGTGACCGTGAAACAGTGATGGATATTCATGAAACCATCAGTGGCAACCGTGTGCACCATTCCGTCAACTTGATCGGTGGAGTGAAATTTGATATCACTCCCGAACAGGTTAAAAAATCTTTGAAAGGGCTTGATTTCCTGGAAGAACGAGCAAAATATTACGAAAAGGTTGTCACGACAGATGAAACATTCCTTGGCAGAACCCGCAATGTGGGTACGATGACCAAAGAACAAGCAACCGTATTAAGCGCAGTTGGCCCAACCGCCCGCGCCTCTGGTGTACAGAGGGATGTGCGGGTTGAATCCCCTTATGCTGGATATCCAGAATATCCCGTGAACATCGTACTTGATGAAGGTGGCGATCTTTCTGCCAGATTCATTGTACGCATCAAAGAGCTTTATGAATGCTTCCGCATTTGCCGGGAGATCTTGAAGAATTTACCAGAAGGTGAATTGAGCGTAAAGGTTCCACGTCGTATCCCCGCAGGTGAAGTGGTTAGTCGCGTCGAAGCTCCTCGTGGTGAACTCTTCTACTTCATCAAGAGTAACGGGGGAGAAACCCCCGAACGAGTAAAAGTTCGCACACCCAGCCTTTGCAACTGGTCAACTATCAGTTCAGTGGCAGTAGGGCATAAACTGGCAGACATGCCAATGCTACTTGTTGGGATTGATCCCTGTTTTTCCTGCAATGACCGCCTTGTTACAGTACGACAGGCTAACACCTCCCAGACAATGTACTGGGAAGATCTCAGAAAGTATGGGGTTGAATATTACAAATGAGCATATCCCTTCCCCCCCTCGTTTCAATGCTCGTTTTTCCTGCAGGCATCTTCTTGATGCTTCTTGGAATGGCGTATGAATTCTTTGACCGAAAACTGGTTGCCCGTTACCAGAATAGAATTGGACCTCGTTGGTTCCAACCAATGGCAGATATGATCAAGCTTCTTGCCAAGGAAGAAATCATCCCTGACGGAGTGAACAAAGGGTTGTTTATTTTTCTTCCCATTCTGGGCTTCGCTGCTGCGCTTACCTCTGCTCTTTACATCCCAATGCTGGGTTTTGCACCTGCCTTCAGTTTTCGCGGCGACCTGGTTGTAGTGGTTTACATGTTGAGTGTGATGACAATCTGTCTTGGTCTCGCTGGCGCTAACACTGTTGACCGCTTTTCAATAATTGGTGCGACCCGTACACTGACGCAGTTATTCTCGTATGAAGCGCCTTTCCTTCTTGCACTGCTGGCTCCTGCCCTGGCTGCTGGGTCATGGCAGATAAGCGAAATCAATACATATGCCCACAATAATCTCTGGATGATCCTCACTCAACCGATCGGTTTTCTGGTAGCATTGATCGCATTAATGGGTAAACTCGAACTTCCTCCATTCGATGCTCCAGAGGCAGAAACTGAGATCGTTTCAGGTGCACTCACAGAGTACAGCGGTCGCGGTTTGGCACTTTTCCGCCTGGGAAAAGACGTAGAACTGGTAATCGGATTAACCCTCATCGCTGCGTTTTATCTGGGTGGCCTGGCAAATCCGCTCGATTTTATTTTGAAAACCCTGGGCTTGCTGCTCGTAGTCGCTCTGCTACAATCTCTCTTTGCTAGATTGAGGATCGACCAGACAGTAGGAATGTGGTGGCGAGTTGGAGCCCTATTGGCTCTGGTACAATTACTCATCATCGTCATCGCCAGGTTATTATAGGCGAGAGGAATGAGGTAAAGATATGACAACTATTGGTGCAATGTTTGGAGATGTTTTCAAATCTCTTTTCAAGAAGCCTGTGACAGAAAAGTATCCTTTCGAAAGAAAACCCGATCCCGAAAGGTTGCGCGGAAAATTATTCTGGGATGCAGAAAAATGTACTGGTTGCCAGTTGTGCGTGCGTGATTGCCCCGCCAACGCACTCGAATTAATCGTAATTGATCGTGCTAGTAAAAAATTCGTTATGAAGTATCATGCCGAACGATGTACATTTTGCAATCAATGTGTGTTCAGTTGCAAGTTTGGTTGTTTAAATTTATCACACGAAGATTGGGAACTTGCATCCCTGCAACAGGAACCAATGACAATATCGTATGGTCGCGAAGAAGATATCAAATTCCTTCTGGAGAAAGCAGCTCAACCTGACAATCCAGAAACTGAAAAAGAATGCAAGTGATTCCTCATTTCGAGTGACCATCCTGGGCATCGGAAATGAATTAAGAGGTGATGATGCGGCAGGTGTCCTGGTTGCTCGAAAATTGAAGGAAAAGATAACCAATCGATCAGGTATTCTTTGTATTGAGGGGGCGGAAGCCCCCGAAAATTTTACTTCAGTAATCCGTCGTTTTTCTCCAGATTTGCTTATTCTTGTGGATGCTGGCGCATTGAGCCTGAAACCAGGCTCGATCCGCTGGCTTTCCATAGAGGATATTTCCGGAGGAATGGGAACACACGGTATATCTCTGGCAGATTTCAGTCTCTACCTTCAGAAAGAAATCAAATGCCAGATAGGCTTTCTGGTAATTCAAGCGGGGACAAATGATTTTGGTGATCCACTTACTTTGGCGGTAAAAAGAGCCATTCGTAGAGCGATAAATACTCTTTCAGAACAACTATAAATCCTTGAAATATGAGAGTAATGTCATAATTTGCCAGAATATTCTGTACAAAAATGAAATTAGTTGTACAATTGCCAAATTATTTTGTTGACGGGTGAAAATATGACTGTAATTACAAATGTTGCCCAAAAAGAAAAGAACGGTGCTGCACTCAGTTCGGTTATCGCAGCGGTGGGTCTAACCTCAATGAAACTGGTAATTGGAATTCTAACTGGTTCATTGGGTATTCTGGCAGAAGCAGCCTACTCGGGGCTTGATCTGGTCGCAGCTCTTGTGACCTTTTTTGCTGTAAAACTCTCTGGAAAACCAGCGGATAAAGAGCATACCTACGGGCATGGAAAGATCGAAAATTTGTCCGCCCTATTTGAGACAATCTTACTGCTGGTTACCTGTGTGTGGATCATATATGAATCCATTGATCGCCTGTTCTTCAATCCAAAGAAAGTAGAAGCCACTTTTTGGGCTTTCCTGGTGATGATCATCTCAATAGCGGTTGATTTTACCCGCTCACGTATTTTAATAAGGACAGCCAAGAAATACAACAGCCAGGCACTCGAAGCAGATGCTTTGCACTTTAGCACAGATATTTACAGTTCTTCGGTGGTAATTTTGGGGTTGGCTCTGGTAAAAATTGGTGACATTTTTCCAAGCATTTCCTGGCTAGGCCATGCAGATGCCATTGCAGCTTTGGGCGTGGCTGCCATTGTAATTGTGATCAGCCTTCAATTGGGAAAACGTACCATCATGGCATTACTCGATTCCGCTCCTGCAGGGGTGGACGAGCAGATCATCAAGATAGTCGAAGAACTTCCTGGTGTGATAGATTGCCATCATGTACGATTACGTTATTCAGGCGCACATCTTTTTGCAGATGTACATGTTTTGCTAGCGGGAAACCAATCATTGGATGAAGTACATGTTATTACAGACTCCATTGAAGCTAAGGTTAAACACGCCATGCCTGATATTGATATTGTTGTTCATCCCGAACCTGTCGATGACCCACCCGAATTGACAGAGAAATATCATGCCATTCAACAAACCGTTGAAGCCATTCCTGGGGTTATGAACTGCCATGAGATTAACCTTGGGTATTCAGAGGATGGATTGGCTATAGTAGTTCATGTGGATCTGGATGGATCACAGTCTCTCCAAACCGCCCACTCTATGACAGAAGTCATCGAAAAGAAGATATTAGAAATCCAGCCAACCGCCCATGTGACCGTTCACCCCGAACCGGTTTAGTGGATTGGATCCATACAGCTATTGAAAAGGTGCGATCAGCTTGATCGCACCTTTTTTTATAAAAGGCATTTTCTCTCCAGTAGCAGGTATGGTGAGAATTCAAAAACTGACGCTACCCCACAAACTGCTATGTCTGAAAAAATCGTAGGGTGCTGTTGGCAATGCTTGAAGATGTTCAGGATTCCCCAATATTACAACAGAGTCCAGGATAAGCAAACTAAATATATTTTGTCGTAACACACCATTCAGTTAATCGTTGTTGCGTTACGAATGCCTTTTACCACATGATCCACGACCTGAGATTCCAGCTTATCCTGCGTCTTTCAAATGTGCATTGGATAGACTCTCAATGACCTCGATCACTGCAGAATTATCCAGCAACCCTGATCCGTGTTGCAGCATGGATTGATATAACTGTGCATCCAGGCTTGCTGAAGGAAGGACGATCCCATACTCTTTTGCAGTATCCAATACAATCTGCAAGTCTTTTGACTGCATCGCAGCTTTAAATCCTGGCTGCCGGTTTCCGGCAAACAAACGCTGTGGCTTTACATCCAATGTCCAACACTGTGCTGCCCCGCTCTTAATCGCTTCTACTACCTTTTGCGGATCTGCGCCTGCCTTCTGTGCAAAAATGAGCAACTCTCCCATCGCAACCATCTGAGCAGCCACCATGATCTGATTAGCAGCTTTTGCGATTTGTCCTGCACCACTTTCTCCAACATGAGTGATCTTCTTTCCCATCGCTTCAAACACTGGCATCACCTTTTCCAGCGCATCTTCGGGACCGCCAACCATGATCGATAGCGTGCCATCACGCGCACCGATATCCCCTCCACTGACCGGCGCATCGAGGCTCTGTACTCCGACTTCAGATAGTTTTGAAGCGATATTCCGGGCTACCGCTGGTTTGATGGTGGAATTATCTACAAAGATCAAACCGGGATGAGCACCATGAATGATGCCATTTTCACCGAGGGTTACTTTCTCCACATCGGGAGAATCGGGCAAATTGGTAAAGATCACCTCTACCTGGCTGGCAACTTCAGCAGGAGAAGATGCTGCAATGGCACCTTCCGCGACCAGTTCACGTACCGCTCCTTGACTACGATTATGCACCACGACTTCGAAACCTTTTCGTAAAATATTCCGGGCAATAGATTTGCCCATCAAACCTAAACCAATATAGCCTACCTTCATTTACATACTCCTTTTATTCTCCCTTATGAGAAACTAAAAGCTGGAGTGGATTTTCATCTTTACTCCAGCTTTGTAATAATATAGTTAATTCAACTGTTGTTTGATCTTTTTTGCAGTTTCTTTATAACTTTCAAGTTTCTGTCTTTCTTTTTCCACCACTGAAGCAGGTGCCTTCTGCCCAAATGGACCTGCAAGCAGATTCTCAAGGCGGTTTATCTCTCCTTCAATGGTTGACAATTCCTTTTTCATCCTGGCTTTTTCAGCATCCATATCAACCAGTTCAGAGAGTGGCAAATAAATTTCAAGTCCAGAAATAACCAGAACGATCTGACCTTCAGGTTTTTCTTTCATTTCTTTGACAATGGAAATATGATTGATATCCAGATATGCCAGAGCAGCAATAAAGGGCATTTGGGATTTTATAAATACTTCCTTGTCACCTGCTGCAAAAGTTGCAGAGATGCGCTTGCCAGGTGCCACTTGTTTTTCAGCCCTGAAGTTTCGAATAGAGCGAACGATCTCCTGAATAATGGCAAATTGTGCCAGGCTGTCTCCTTCCCATCCTTCTTCAGCTTGTGGCTCAGGCCAGTGGGCAATAATCAGGGCATCTTCCCATAATCCATCCTGGTTAAATGGCTTGTAGTTCGCTGGATGTTCTTGCGCTGCCTGTTTAAGATGTCCCCAAAGTGCTTCGGTCACATAAGGAGTGTATGGGTGCAGCATACGCAAGCAGGCATCCAAAACTTGAATGAGAATCTGGGCAGTATAATAGGCGCGATCACCCTTTTCGGCCATTTGAAGTTTTGCGATCTCAATATACCAGTCCGCGAATTCGCTCCAGAAGAATTCGTAGATCTGCCGTCCCGCCTCACCAAACTGATAAGCTGCAAACAACCTTTCGACATCTCTCACCAATTGCTGTAGCCGAGCCCAGATCCATCGATCAGCCAGTGTCCATTCATGTGCTGATTCGGGTGCTGAAGGCGCTTGTTCCAGGGCTCCGACCACAAACCGTCCGGCATTCCAGACCTTATTAGTAAAATTGCGGTTCGCTTCGACCTTCTTTGCGCTCACATTGGTATCGTTACCGGGAGTTGAACCCACCAGCATGGTGAAACGCAGTGCATCAGTGCTGAACTCATTCATCATATCAAGGGGATCGATTGCCACCCCTTTACTCTTGCTCATCTTCTGCCCATGTTCATCACGAACCAATCCATGTAAGTAGACTGTATGGAATGGTACTTGCCCTGTAAATTCCAGGCCAAACATGATCATGCGCGCCACCCAGAAGAATAAGATATCATATCCGGTTTCCATGACAGAGGTTGGATAAAAATATTCCAGATCGGGTGTTTTCTCCGGCCAACCAAGCGTGGAAAATGGCCACAAACCGGAAGAGAACCATGTATCAAGCACATCAGGATCCTGATGAATATGTTTACCATGGCAATGTGCACATTCCTGTGGATCTTCACGCTGCACTGTCATCTTGCCACAGTCATCGCAATACCATACTGGAATACGATGCCCCCACCATAGCTGGCGGCTAATACACCAATCCTGGATGTTTTCTAACCAGTTGTAATACACCTTGGTGAACCGATCGGGAACGATCTTGATTCTGCCATCGCGCACTGCATCCAGGGCAGCATCTGCCAATGATTTGATTTTGATAAACCACTGGGTGGAGATCATCGGTTCGATCAATTCACCACCTCGCTGCGACCGTGGAACCGTCATCTTGTAGGGTTCTTCTTTGATCACCAGACCCTTTTCCCGCATGTCTTCCCAAAGTTTTTTGCGGCATTCAAACCGGTCCATACCCTGATAAGGTCCACCATTTTCATTTACACAAGCGCTTTCATCCAGCATGGAAATGAATTCAAGATTGTGTTTGTGTGCCAGGGCATAATCGTTAGGATCGTGCGCAGGGGTAATCTTCAATGCGCCTGTACCAAATTCGCGCGTGACGTACTCATCCGCGATCACTGGGATTTCTCTCCCGAGGATTGGTACAACCACCTTGCGTCCAATATATTTTTTATAACGGTCATCATCTGGGTGAACACACACTGCGGTATCGCCCAGAATTGTTTCGGGACGAGTGGTTGCTACAGGTATAAAAGCATCGGGTTCATCAGCAAACACATACTTGAAGTAATACAGCGTTCCCATTTCGTCGCTGTATTCCACCTCTAAGTCTGAGACAGCTGTTCGCAATCCAGGTGACCAGTTGATCATGCGCGGACCGCGATAAATTAATCCCTTTTCATACAACCGGACGAAAGCCTCCCGCACCGCTTTAGATAAGCCTTCATCCAGTGTAAAGCGTTCACGCGTCCAATCGCAGGATGCCCCCAACCTGCGGATTTGAAGCTGGATCATCCCACCATATTTCTCTTTCCATGCCCAGGTACGTTTGAGGAATTCTTCACGTCCTATGGCTTCGCGGGAGGTGCCTTCTTTGAGCAATGATTTTTCCACTTTAAGTTGTGTGGCAATGCCGGCGTGGTCACTTCCAGGAACCCACAAAGCGGGAACACCTTTCATCCGCATATGTCGGATCATCAAGTCTTCCATCGAGACAAATAAAGCATGTCCAAGATGCAATTCACCCGTAACGTTAGGTGGCGGGATCGAGATCACAAAAGGTTTTTTGCCTGGATCAAAATCGGGCTTTTTAGGATCATTGGATGGACCAAAATAGCCTTTGTCATTCCACCATTGATACAACTCTTGCTCGGTTGCTTTAAAATCGTATGCTTTTGGTAGTGGTGTTGTCATTCTTCCTCCTGCTGGAATCAACCAGTATTATTTGAATTAATAAAAATATTCCTTCCATCCAGAGGACGGAAGGAACCACTCCGCGGTACCACCTCAATTCACTGTGATCACAGTGCTCTCAAACCGGACAGGCATCCGGTCATTGCTGTAACGGGCAAGCCCCGTGCCGGTCTATTTTCATTAAAGATTTCTTCGGCAATTACACCAAACGACCTTCGGCTGGCATCTGTTGAAGGGTTTCGCAGCACCCACCCTCTCTCTGACAACGATATTCAGCCTACTCCTTTTGGTAACAACAAGATAAAATTGATATCATGATTATACAGAGGTACTCAAGAATCGTCAATGTAGAACCTGCGCTCCAGACCACTCCGGAGAGACATGGAACAAGTTTATGAACCAGCGACACTATTCATTATATTACGCATTGTTTTTCATCACCTTTGTCATTTCGTCTTGCATGCCAGTAACAACTTCACCTAATGCCAGTAACCCAACTTTAAACAGTACTGTTGAAAATACACCTGAAAATACCGCCACAGTGGTTCTTCCTACAACAACCCCCACCCCTCTTTCGACAATAGAGGTGAAAAAAGAAGAGCTAAAAGGCGTTAAGATTGTTCTGGTTCATCCATTGGATGGCCAGGCTATACAGGAAATGATGCAAATGGCTGATGAGTTCAACCAGGATAATCCCTGGGGTATCTCGTTGGAAATTCAAGCAGCGGGCAGCTATGTCACTCTGGTAGATGAAATTAACAACAAACTGAAAACGAGCTCCACACCTCAGATTGTGATGGCAACCACGGAACAACTGGCTGATTGGCAAAAAAAATGGAAGATCCTTATCAATGTTGATCAGTACATTCAAGATCCTGTCTGGGGACTAACGACTGATCAAGTCGCAGAATTTTACCCCGCGATCTGGAATCAAGATATTGTGAATGAGCAAAGAATTGGATTCCCGGCGGTCCGTACGATGGAAGGCATAGGATACAATCGTACCTGGGCGCATGAATTGGGTTATGAAGACCCCCCCCTAACCCTGGATGAATTCTACGAACAGGCCTGCAAAGCTGCCGAGAAGAATAATATTAGCGGCGTGCCCGGAACTGGCGGATGGTTTATGGATACGGATTCCCACGTTGCATTGAGCTGGTTAGCTGCATTTGGCTCTAGCAAAATATTTGATGCTACAACCGGCAAATATTCATTTAACAATGATGAGAATAACCGGGCTTTTACTTACCTTCGAACCCTGTCAGAAAAAAAATGCGCCTGGAACAACGAAATTCCTACACCCGAAGAAAGTACTGAACCATATACTTATTTTGCATCCCATCAAACCCTTCTCACCTCTCTCTCTGTAGATGAAATTCCCATCCAGGCTGCAGCATTAAAAACTGCAGGAAATACTGACGATTGGGTATTCCTGCCTTATCCGACGGAAGATGGCAATGGTGTTGTTCTTTCTTACGGATATAGCTACGGTATGATGGCGTCAAGACCGAGCGAACAATTGGCATCATGGCTGGTCATTCGATGGTTTTCCGAACCAGAACAAATGGTGCGGCTTGCAGAAGCCACTGATACCTTGCCACTTACAGCACCCACCTTTGAGCTGATGAGTACTAACCAACAGATGGATCAGGCTGTTGCCTTACTTGGAATAGCAATCACTCCCCCATCAGACTCCTCCTGGGGAAAAGTGCAGCTGGCACTTAAAGATGCTATCTGGGAAGATATGGTGCAGTATCAGTTGATCTACGGGGTTCCCAATTCACCAGTAAGAACCACGGAGGAAATATTGAAAGATCTGGATAATATTGCTGCAGAAATTGTTACGAATCAGTAAATAATTGGCATTCGGGAGGTTCCTAATTGAGAAAGCTAATAGTCATTCTCCTGTTTTGTTGCCTTTTTCTCACAGCTTGTAATTCTGGTTTGCAGCCTCAACCCACTCAACTTTCCCCATTACCTCCCACACCAACCGTTGCAGTGACAGATACTCCTGCCCCAACCATCGAACCTTCTCTCACCTCAACTTTCACCCTGACACCGGAACCAAGCTTTACTTTTACTCCAACCATCAGCGAAACACCTACCATCACTTTCACACCTACTTTCACCTTCCCATCGGTGGTTGTGAAGGCTCAGGCTCACTGCCGGTATGGTCCATCCACTGCCTACCTGCATGCAGCAGATCTATATCCAGGAGATGCAGGTACGGTGCGCGGGCGTTTTCGTTATAGCAACTGGCTGTATATTAAATTCGACAAACTCAACTACTTTTGTTGGGTGGCGCCCTCGGTTGTAGATGTAAGTGGTGATATCACCATCGTCAACTATACAGAACCAAACCTGCAGTCCATCGGATCAAATCAGTATGGCCCACCTAAAAATGTAAAAGCGACTCGGAATGGCAATATGGTCACCATCACATGGGATCAGGTGGTAATGACGGGTGATAAAGATCGTGGATATTTCATCGAGGCCTGGGTGTGCCAGAACGGGGCGTATCTGTGGTGGACAGCATCGATGGCAGATCAATTCACCACTACATACACTGTGCAGGATGATCCCGGTTGCCCTGCACCTTCATCCGGAGTACTTTTAACGGTGGAAAAACACGGGTATTCTCAACCCGTGACCATTCCCTGGCCACCTAACCCATAGATTTTCTATATGAATGCTCATCATTCACTAGCAAACCCTCTTCCGGTTTTTAAATCCCATCTCAGGAAGTATAAAAGGAATTTGAAATTCTGTCTTTTCTTTCTGGCGTTCTTAATGCTGTTGGTTGCCTGCACACCACAGTCAGCGCTTCCTCCCAGCACTTCCATTCCTTCTGAAACACAGCTCACCACTATCACCACTACTTCATCTTTGACAACCACACCAACAAAAACACTCACCCCGTCACCAACAAAAACACTTACCCCGACAACAACCTTCACTCCTCTGCCAAGCCTGACGCCAACTTATTCTATTCTGCGTGGTGAAGTAAACCAGGAGCACGTCAGTTGTTTTTATGGGCCTTCCAATGATTACCTCTACAAATATGGATTGGTAGGTGGAAGTCATCTGGAGATCATCGGCATCCTGCCTGATACGGGGTATATCGAGATTCGTGCGATTGGTGGTACCAATCCCTGCTGGATGAACCTGAATTGGATGAATGTCGAAGGCGATATCAATCTGGTTCAGCCCATTGACCCGCTGGATATCGATTTGCCCTGGTCACCTTATTATGGAGCACTATCATGGGTTACAGCAAAACGTGAGGATAATGATGTCACCATCACCTGGAGTCCGCTGGTTCTACGTGCAGGTGATGATTCTGAACAGGAACCTTATCTGGTAGAAGCCTGGGTGTGTCAGAATGGGAAGCTGGTTTTCATTCCCACAGGTACCTACTATACGCAGATCACCCTCACTGATGAACCTGGATGCAGTGAGCCATCTCATGGCAGAGTATACGGGGTGGAAAAACACGGGTACACACCATGGTTGAAGATCTCCTGGCCTCCGGCAACTTCAGAACAGTAAGAAAATAATCATATCTTTCAATATATTGACAACAGGTTCATTAAGCAATAATATATGAACATTTGCTCATATATTCATGATTTCAGGGAACGATAAATCAATGACCTCCTCTTTCTCCCCACGATGCGATGAAAATTTCATTCACGAAGACCAGGTTAAGCTCGTTCAGAGTCATCTCGTTGATGGTTTGACTGCAACATACCTGTCTCAGACTTTTCATGCATTGGCGGATCCCAGCCGGATTCGCATCATCTCTGCACTTTCTTTTACCGAGTTATGTGTCTGCGATCTGGCTGCGCTCCTTGGAATGACCCAATCAGCTGTTTCGCATCAATTAAAATCGCTGCGCGATTTACGTCTGGTTAAATCCCGAAAACAGGGACGCGTGGTCTATTACGCTCTTCAAGACGAACACATCCGCGATCTATTTGAGCGCGGATTAGCCCATATGAAAGAAGAAAGGTAATACACAAGAACATGGAAACAAACATCGAACTGGAGATTCGACCTCTGCTGCCTGGTGTCGAAGAGGATGATGAAGCTTGTTTTCGCCGTCTGGAAACTTCTTTATCCAGTAATCACAAACTCATCCGTGCACATCTGGAACATGAAGATGAGATAGTGAAATTATGCCTGCACTATGATCCTGAAAAAATTACGTTAACGGAATTGAAGCAATTGGCAGCTCGAGCTGGGACGGAGATCATCAATCGCTATCATCATGAACTGATCAATATCGAAGGGATGGATTGTTCGGATTGCGCTATGGTGCTCGAGCACAGCATCTCACGAATGCAGGGTGTTTTAAATGTTAGTGTCAGCTATACGAGCAAAAATATGAAGATCGAGTACGACTCTCACCAAATCAATCGTGTAGAGATCGAAAAACGTATTCGATCTTTAGGCTACCAGATTCCCCTGAACCATATCCAATCCTGGTTTGTAGAAAACCGCGAATTACTTTTTAGTCTTGCTGCGGGTTTACTTCTTGCTATAGGTTGGATGGGGCAAAAATTTTTTTCCTTTCCTGAGATCCTAAGCATAGTGTTTTTCTTGATCGCGTACGGATTGGGAGGTTGGGACATCTCCCGCCATGCGTTGTACTCACTGCGTGAACGTACATTTGACACTGATCTTCTGATGATCCTGGCAGCACTGGGAGCGGCAGTGCTGGGAGATTTTGCAGAGGGAGCCCTTTTGATCTTTCTTTTCAGTTTTGGGCATGTTCTGGAAGAACGCGCTCTGGAACGAGCACGTTCAGCAATCGATGCCCTGGCAGATCTGACTCCGAAAACCGCATTGGTGCGCAGGAATAATCAGGAAATTGAAATCCCTATCGAACAGGTGGGGCTACAAGAATTGATCATTCTGCGACCTGGTGCACGTATTCCAGTGGATGCCATCATTCAAAGGGGTAAATCCGCAGTCAACCAGGCACCTATGACCGGGGAATCAATCCCCGTAGAAAAAACTATAGGTGATAAGCTGTTTGCCGGAACAATCAACGGAGAAGGTGCTTTAGAAGCACAAGTGACTCGCCTGGCAAAAGACAGTACTTTGGCGCGTGTAATGAAACTGGTAGAAGAAGCACAAACACAAAAATCACCCACCCAGCAAACGGTGGAAAAATTTGAAAAATTCTTTGTCCCAGCCGTATTGATTGGAACAATTCTTGTCATTTTCATCCCGCTTTTCTTTGGCATCGCATTCCATGATTCGTTCTCGCGTGCAATGACGCTCCTTGTTGCAGCTTCACCCTGTGCATTAGCACTTGGTGCCCCAGCAGCAATCTTGACTGGCATTGGACAGGCTGCCCGCAACGGTATCCTGGTCAAAGCAGGTGCCCACCTTGAAAATCTGGGGCGATTGAAAGCCATTGCATTTGACAAGACAGGTACGATCACCTGCGGTCTACCAGAGGTGACCAATATGATTGCTTTTCCTGTGTCAGGCAGCTCAATCAATAATGAACTTGACCTGCTAGGACTGGCTGCAGCTGTAGAAAGCCGTTCCGGTCATCCGCTTGGACAAGCGATCGTACGAGCAGCTAAAACCCGGCAATTGGCTCTGCCAGAAATTTCCGATGTCGAATCGATTGCTGGTCAGGGCATTCGCTCTCGTTACCAACAAAAGAGAATTCTCATTGGAAGCCTGAAATGGCTGGAAGAGAATGAAATGAAGATTTCGATTCATGCCACGGAAATCGCAGGCCAATGGCAGGCTGAGGGAAAAACAATCATGGGAGTTACCCTGGGGGATACACTTATTGGGGTGATCGCTCTGGCAGATACATTACGTCCAGGGATCCAGATAACCATGAACAAACTGGCGCAAACCGGTATCGAAAAGACTATTCTTTTGACTGGCGACAACGAACGCGTCGGTAAAGCAATAGCCCGCCAGGCAGGGATCAATCAGGTGATGGCTGAATTGATGCCAGAAGATAAACTGGCTGTTATTCGGGAATTATCTACTCAATATGGAGTAGTAGCTATGGTAGGTGATGGAGTGAATGATGCTCCAGCATTGGCAAATGCCACTGTTGGTATTGCGATGGGTGGTGCTGGTACCGATGTAGCACTCGAAACTGCTGATGTTGCCCTGATGAGTGATGACCTAACCATGTTACCATTTGCGGTAGGGTTGGGTCGCGCCACTCGGGCAGTGATCATCCAAAACCTGGTAATTGCCTTGAGTGTAATTGGGGTACTGGTGATCACCTCACTGACTGGCTTCGTTGGTATAGGTATTGCGATCATCTTCCATGAAGGCAGCACAATTCTGGTTGTTCTCAATGCATTACGGTTGTTGGGCTATCGTAATTGATAGAAATTCCGGAAATAAGACGGATTACCGGTGCTTTAATGATATGCCATTTGATATCTCGGGATTAAATCACAGGGAATATAAATAGATTGTTTCCTTAAGAAGCCTTCTTTAAGTTGGACCTAGGATAATCTGTTGCTAACGCGAACTCCCTGTTCTTCACAGGGTAAAGCAATCCCACTCATAGAGACTGCTTCGTTGCACTCGCGGTGACAGCAACTTGCCATCGCGAACTCTTGTTCTTTAGGGGTGAAGCAATCCCACATATTGATGCTACTCCGCTTAGCTGGCAGGGTTGACCCTTCGTAAGGGATTAAACAGGAGATTGCAATCAGGTACTAGAACTACCGTATCATCTCCCGAAGCTAAATCTAATGAATAAAAAATACTGCGAAATACACTAAAAAGGGGAATTCTTTGTGCTCTCTATGTGCTTTGCGGTAAATGATCACTTGATTTTATAAAAGCGACGATGGGACACTTGCCCCCTCAGGGTTTTTGCCTGTACCTCGATGGTAAACCCATGTTTTCTTGAATTTTAAATAATTGGAGGCGACGATGGCTTTTGCCTGTACCTCGATGGTAAACCCATGTTTTCTTGAATTTTAAATAATTGGAGGCGACGATGGGATTTGAACCCATGATAAGGGTTTTGCAGACCCTTGCCTTGCCACTTGGCCACGTCGCCTTGTAAGACAGATGCAAGCAACAGGGGTGTGTTGCTTGCAGAAATTAGAGCGGGCAACGGGACTCGAACCCGTGACCTTCTCCTTGGCAAGGAGACATTCTACCAACTGAACCATGCCCGCAAGCTGTTCAATTTTTCTAACAGCCAGAGTATATCAAAACTAATTTCATCCGTCAACCCTTAGTACCATAAAATGGTTAATCTTTTTCTCTTCCCATGCGTTGGATCAACTGCATGAGAACCATAAAGATCACTACCAAGATACAAATACCGCCCAATACCCGCAATACTTTCGCATTGAAAATGGGTATGCTCACAGCTTCTAGCTTTATAGGAAGCGCCAGCACTGGACGACGGTCAGGTTCTGTGCTTCCTTCCGGCATCACCAGAAGATATACCCAGAGAGTGCCAGAATAAATCCCTGCCCGACCTGGTCGGATCTGCCATGTGTAGTGTAAAGTATGTCCCATTATGACAGGTTGAATAACCGAATCGGCAGGATTTACTACTTCCATACCGGGCATTTCCAATCGAGTTTCAAGCAGATAGGTCTCATCCGAAGTATCCTGTGCGTTGCTTGCATCGTTTTTTTCTGTTGAGATGAATTCAAACCTGATTTCATCTGTTTCACCGACTCTTACCTTACTGGGGATACTGGTAAAAATCTCCCTCGATAGTTCAACAGGAGAAAGGTCAGGGTTATCCAGGGAATAAGCTTTTGGAAATGGTAGAGTATTTTGAGTACGGGGAAAAGGCCATGAGGATACTACCAGGAATACTACTGCTAATAACAAAAAAGATATTGGGATTATTCGATTATTCAACCAATTTTTCTGCATGAGTTGATTATACAGTTGGATAAATTTTCGCAGAAGAGGTTGGATTAATTCATTTTTTAGAGTGTTAAGTACCAAAAAAGCATTGCTTCATCAGATACTTTGGGATTTGCTGCATATCCAAACCGGTGGATCATTCCAAGTTCACACCCCATCCGAGAATAGAATTTGCAGGCGGGAACATTTATGTTCTGAGTCTCAATTTTCATTTGCCGGCAGCCTCGTTTGCGCGCCCAATCTGCTGCATGTAAAAACATCAGTCTGCCAATACCACTGCCCCGCAGTTCTGGGATCACACGCAAATCCCACAGCACAGCAAGGTCTTTTCGACCTTCCAACAGGTTTACCCCTGGAGTATTCAAAGCCACCACAGCACCAGCTACAGGTAATTCCCCTTCAAATGCAACAAAGAATCCCCATAGACTCAAATCAAACAACTTACTCCATTCCAATGGGGATTCTTCTGCGTCATAATCTTTGAACCAGGGTTTTTCGACCTTTTCCTCACATAACCGAAAACCACCCAGCCCTGTTTCAATCAGATCGATTCGATAAATGGAATGCACCCAAAATGAAATGGGGATGGTTGCGTAGATACTCAATTGTTCCGGAGATAATGATCGAATTTCCATAATACGATGTCATTTTTATTGGGCGGTATATTCCAGAGCATCCAGAAGGCGATCTGCTTCCTCTACTGTTAATTTATTATCCTGCAACATACGAAGTACTACAAGTTTTTCTTCATCAGTAATATGGCTTACAGGCTTTTCAACGCCGATCCTTGCTTCATTCTTCTCACCATCCGTTGATGGTATAGGTTCTTCAATTTCAGTTTTTTCGGTTCCTACTCTGAAAGCTGATCCATGCATATCGATTCTTTGCAATGCCTCATCGATCCGGCTTTCAGCTTTTCGCACCGCTTCTTCCGCCTTTTTCGAAATGCGATCTGCCAGGTCTGTTGATATTTCAGTATTATCTATAACGGTTTGAATATGTGGCATTTCTACAGATAATACGTGTGACCAGTGCTTATCGCTTTTTTGAGCCCTTTGTTGAAATTTTTCAGTTGAAAGTGGAGTGTCAGTAACGCGAATATCGCCACCAGCTTTTACCCGTAATGGGCTTTTTCCATCCCCTTCGGTACGAAGAACTGCCCAATCATAAATTCGCTCTTTTTTCCCACCAAGATCCAGACGAATGTCATTCCCGCCAGAAGTAAGATCCATTGCCCAACCACTGGAGGGTGGAATACTGACAACCACATCACCACCTGCACGCAGGGTTATCGTTTCGCCTACTGAATCACTCATACCGGCGGAAATATCTCCGCCAGCATTCACCCTCACACCGCCATAAATATCCAACAATCTGGCATCCCCCCCAACAAAAGAATCTATCAATCCACCTGCTAAAGCAGAACACATGAGGTCTCCTCCAACATGATGGCAGGCTAATGGGGTGGCAACTTCTTCAAATACACAGTCACCGCCAACTTTATCAACTTTCACATTTGCGAGACGAGTTCCAGAGAAATCACCATGCACTCTGTCAACAATCACCTCACCATGGAGATCGCTTAGCCATACATCACCACTGACTTTTTCAATATGTACAGAATAATTTAAAGGCACTTGAATGGAACAATCATCTACACTGGTTAACCGTATAGTCTTTTCATCTGCTATAATCTGAATACCTGCTGGATCACCGACGATTTCGAATTTATTTTGGTCCCACCCGCTAACATTTAAATCACAACTTGCTTTAATGACCAAAACCCCTCCGTCAGGCGCAGCTTGTTGCATTCTTTTCATTGGTAACTCCTGTTTTTACTACTACTTAATAGAATTGAAATAGCATTTTAGAATTACTAAAGTAATAATAGCATATTCTTATATTATGTCAAGTGTTTATTTTATTTTCTTGATATTGAAGTTTATCTTATTAATACTTCACCTATAAACTGGAGGTAAAAATGAAAGGAAATCCTAAGATTATTGAGGTTTTGAATGATTTATTAGCGGATGAATTGACAGCAGTCAACCAATACATCGTTCATTCAGAGATGTGTGCAAATTGGATGTATGAAAAACTGCATGACGCAATAGAAAAACGCGCCATTCAGGAGATGGGGCATGCGGAAAAACTTATTGCCCGCATTCTTTTCCTCGAAGGTTTGCCAATCGTTAGCAAGTTGAACACCCTGCACATCGGTGAAACGGTAGAAACGCAACTCAAGAAAGATGCCCAGGCAGAATACAGTGCGGTAACTGCCTATACAGAAGCGATCAAGATTGCAGTGGACATAGCAGATTTTGGCACTCGAGAACTCCTGGAATCAATATTGAAAGATGAAGAAATGCATGTTGATTGGCTGGAAGCGCAGCAGGATCAGATAGCTCAAATTGGGATTAAAACCTACCTGGTGGAGCAAATCGATTAACCAGAATACTAAATATATGGAGGATGCGGTTATCCTTTGCATCCTCCATGAGATTTGAAACCATAAAAGGGATTAAAAACGTGAAAACCAATGGCTGATAGTTGCGCCACCATAAGCGAACATCAGCATCTTTAAAATTTTCCCTAAAATACACCAAATCAGGAATCGCCATACAGGTAGCTTTAATACCCCTGCTGAAATTCCTGCCAGGTCAAACGCAGGATTGGGGATAAATGCCAACACCAGGATGGTAGGATCACCATACTTTTTCATCCAATTCACGACACGCTCATGCCAGCCCACTTTTTCGATCACTCGTCGCCCACTGAAACCTGCCAGATAACCCGTGAGCTCTCCAATGCCGGCACCTGCGCCTGCAGCTACTGCCACCCAGAAAGGATCAAACACCACCCCCATGGCTGAGGTGATTAAAACACCCGGTACGGGTAGAATGATCGTAGCATTCGCAATAATTGAGAGGATAAAAATTCCTGGATAGCCATAAGCCTCCAGGTGCGGGATCTTGTCTCGCAAAACAAATATTGCAACGGTTAAAACGATTACGAAAACCAATGCAACGATCTGCAGAATGCGCGTCTTACGATCAGGAGGTTTTTGCATTCGCTTCCTGCAAAAGCGTTTCTATTCTGGCAACCACCATATCCAGGGCGACAATATTCATACCACCTTCAGGAATGATAATGTCAGCATATCGTTTAGATGGTTCGACAAACTCCAAATGCATAGGGCGTACAGTATTGAGATATTGGTTTACAACAGATTCGGTCGTTCGTCCACGTTCCTTAATATCCCTGTTCAACCGGCGAATAAAACGGATATCAGCATCAGTATCGACAAAGATCTTTACATCGAACATGGCTCTTAAAACAGGATCTGCGAAAATGAGAATTCCTTCTACGATAATGACTTTTTGTGGATTAACTTTGATCGTTTCTTTGGTTCGTGTATGAGTTGTGAAATCATAGATTGGTATATAGACGGGCCGCCAATTCTTTAATTCGTTAATGTGATAAGTAAGCAGCTCGCTTTCTAATGAATCGGGGTGGTCAAAATTTACCTGTGCACGCTGGTTGGGTGGCAGATCTTTAAGATCGCGATAATATGCGTCATGCTGAATAAACGCAATACGATGACTGCCAACTGCTTTTAGAATAGATTGAGCAACAGTGGTTTTCCCAGACCCTGAACCTCCAGCTATTCCTATGACAATCGGGGTTTGTTTGGGCATTCATACACCTGTGATGATAATATAGTTTTTCTAACACTGGTAACAGGAACGTAATACCAATTCTTATCCTATTATACATTCATGAATACATTAACACACCACACCAACTCACTTACCCTCTTCTTAAAATAGTGATTGGTGGATTTCCTCCACCAATCACTCAAAATTGTTTTTTTATTGATACTACAATAGGTTATTTGACTTTAATGATCGAGGTCAAGGTACACAAAGATGTACTTCCGCTAAAGATACCCCAGGTCATCGTATAGGTACCTGCTGTTGCTGGGGCAATGGAATCCAGGATTAGTTCATACGTTCCACCGTCTGCGACATCCGACGGCAGATCATAGGCAGTTGTGGAGCCCTCGAACCATTTCGTGCCGCTCACATATTTGATATCCACATTAGCAGCACTCCAGGTGCTTCCCGAGGTATTCTTAACTTTCCAACGAGTATCAAATGAAGCACCCGCCGGGAAGCTATCATACGGTGCTGGAGATTGAGATACCAATGAACACTTCCCACTTACAGTAGTTGATGTGATGCTTGCTGTTGTGCCAACCACAATCTTTACCCAGAAAGCTTTATCTCCATTTGCACCAATACCAAAGAAACCACCACTGGCATTCTTTAACATCCAGTAGCCGGTATAAGTGCCATCTGTGGTAGGAGCTTGCAACGTGACACTGACATCAATCGTTTGTCCAGGAGCAACGGTAGCTGCTAAAGCAGTGCTGGCAGCACCATTCATACTTGTTCCACTGTGGAAAGCAAGACTATACCCAGAGCCCCAGGTACAACTACCGCTGTTTTTCAATCTCCAGGTTTTTACAAACTGCGTACCCGCAGTGATCGAAGAGCCATCCGGGATGGTGACATCACCCAGAAAATCAGCACGGTTGCATGGTATAGGTACTGCAGTGAGTGTTGGAACGACTGTAATGGCTGTAGTAGGTACACCTGTTGATGTTGGCTGTGTAGTCAGGGTGGGCTGAATAGTAGCAGAAGGAGCGATGGTTTCGGTCATCGTTGGTTCAAGTGTTTCCGTTATAACAACTGGTTCAGTAGGAATCACTTCTGTTTCGGTAGGTAATGAGGGTAATCCTGTAGGAGCAATTTGAGTTTGATAATTAATAGCGTTCACTGTCTGAGCGACAGCAGTCTGGATATCCAAATCAGATTCCGCCTTGCTGCCTGGCAGGTTACACGCAGATAATACCAATACCAGTATTATCAGACTGTTGATGAGGTAAAATGTTTTTTTCATGGGTTAACTCCTTTGTTGTTCTTATCAAAGAAAATTCACTGAGTACTAATTTTCACCATAAATAGACGATAATTACCTGTAATAAGTTCCCAACTACCCAATACCAGCTAATCTCATTATATCAAGGGTTTATGTTTTTTTTTCAAGAGCTTATTTCTGACGTTCTTGCTTATCCTCTCATCACCAGAAAGTTTTTTATTCTTCCCAGTATATGACGGGATATGAAAAGAGTTTTTCAAAGCCCAATGATTCAGCAAGATCAATTGAGGCATTGTTATTCCCAAAGCACTCCCAATTAGGCTGCAATCCCTGTTGAATGCATTCCTTTATGAGCGCAGAAGCGGTGATTGTTGCATATCCCATTCTACGGTACCATGGTATGGTTTGCACATCTATCTCAATACCTGTAGTAGATCGAAAAACACTGAGACAATAGCTGATGATCTCGCCCCCTTTCATAAGAGCATAACCCAAACCATTTCTCAAAAAGGAATCTTTAGAAAGCCAACTTGGTGGTAGGTTTATTTCTTTTAAAATGTCAACATCTATCTTTCGTAGTTCGAGTGAGGAAACAGTGCTATCTGTTTTTTCCTTCCTTGCACTAAATACATCATAATTAATTCGAAAAGGTTGGCGATAAATTATGTGTGTATTCCTATCAGGAAGAATTTCATCTGCATTTATGATCCAATCATAATTTGAAGGAATGAGAATAAATCCTCTCTCTCCCATTTTCTTCGAAGCGGGAATAAAGTCTTCAATGAGGGTCTTCTGCACCAGGCTTAGATCTCGAACAACAGAAGGATCACCTGCCAGAAAGTAATATCCAACCGTAGACCAGATCAAAGCTACTCGTGGTTCATCGAGCTGGTCGACGAATATCCTTCCCGGGTGGTATCCTCCAAGAATGGCAGCTGGCAGCACAGCCTGAGGGAAATTCTGAAAGAGGGGTTGAGCAATAGAATAGGAGTGAACAGGAAGTTCGTACATTTTAAACAAAAAAGCCATCGAAGGGGATCGAACCCTTGACCTGACGATTACGAATCGTCTGCTCTACCAGCTGAGCTACGATGGCGTAATGCCGATTATACCAGTATCAGTTTGGATGAGGCAAGAAAACCACCCCCTATTCATCACCCACATCCTCATTCGGTTTCATACTCACCTCACGCCCTCGCTTGACCACCCCCTTCCCATATTTCTCACGAAGTTCATCTAATGCAGATAATAAGCGGGTCTCTTTCTCATTTTTTGGATTGAACAAATCCATTTGCACAGCGGGCTGCTGAAGCCCGCTTCCTCCCACCCCGATCAACCGTACTTTTCTCCCTTTTTGCCATGCCTTTTTAAGCAGGTCAGAAGCGGTATCGTAGATCACACTGTTTAGGTTGGTCGGTTCGGTCAAGGCAACCTGCCGCGTGATGGTCGTAAAGTCAGACCAGCGTAATTTAATTCTAATGGTGGTGGCACAGAAATGATGCCTTCGTAATCGATATCCTACCTTATCCGATAGCCAGCGAATGGTATGCAACACTTCATCGATATCACCCACATCTCTATCGTAAGTGGTTTCATTGCTGATAGATTTTAACGTGTGACTGAGCACAATGGGAGAAGTACTTTCTCCTCTGGCATGCTGCTGCATTTCAACTGCCCATTTTCCATAATGCCTTATAAGCAGGTCAGCAGGTGCATTCGCAAGCTGCCCAAGGGTCATGATCCCCAAATTATTTAATTTCTCTGCAGACTTCTTTCCAATTCCCCACATCATCTGCACAGGCAATGGTGCCAGAAAAGCGGCTTCTCCTCCTGGCGGTACCACCGTAATCGCATTGGGATAGTCCAACCCCTTACGATAACTCTTACCAAAATCATTGGCGATTTTTGCCACCAGTTTATTGGTTGCAACCCCGATCGAACAAGGTAAATGCGTTTCATCATTTATTCTCTTTTGCAATCTTGCCGCGATCACACCCGGGTCATCCGGAAGGTCGGTTACTTCGATGAACGCCTCATCGATCGACACCTGCTCGACCAGCGGGCTCATATCTTCTAGGATCGCCATCACCTTATCTGAGGCTTCACTATAAGCATTAAAATCAGGCCATAATACCAGCAGATCAGGAACCAGCTTCAAAGCCTGCGCCATTGGCATGGCTGAGTGGATACCGCAAGCCCGGGCAGCATATGAACAAGTAGATACCACTCCCCGTTGATCAGGTCTACCGCCTACTGCGAATATTTTCCCTTTGAGAGATGGATCCTTTAATTCCTCAACCGCGCAAAAGAATGCATCTAGATCGAGATGCAAGACCTTTCGCACACTCACATTCCCCTATCCTTACTTCAACCTGAGTTCAGCCCAGGTTGTGGGGTTAGCCAGGCTGTTTCCGGCAATACAGGCAACCATGCTCTGTTGAACATTTTGCCCGCCATTGTCGTTATCCGAAGCACGGAGAGCGAACCCGAATTTCGCTCCTGCATAAGGAGAAGTATTGAACAGTGACCAGGGAATTGCAGCTTCCATCCGGTATAAACCAGCCTGCGAAACCGATGCGATGATCACACTGCTGGTTTTATCCCCTGCCAGGCTGGAAGGATAATAAAGATATGCTTCTTTTGTCCCTGATGTGTCTGGTCTGCCAGGAGAAACATCCAATTGATAATCATCCGGGCTGAGGGTTGTGGAATAAAAATCACCCTGCAGGTTGGCATCCAATAATAGTTCTATGACATCCCCTTTATACAGATCTACTCCACTGGCATTTTGAACATAAATATCGTCTTTTACTTTGACCGCCAGATACAGGTAATTACTGTCCCAGCCAACCCTGAAAGAGCCTTCCAGGTCATTGGCTCCCGTCCAGTTTTCAGCCCCAAAAATCACATATGTCATTGGATAGGCGCTATTCGTCCATTCATCCCAAACCCCATCAAGAGTAGGAGGTGTAGAGAGACGTGCCGCTTCGAATATCATTGCCCTTGCTGGTACCGTTGTTATCCCCGCCGTCGGAACCTTAGTAGCGGTTACTGTCTGGGTGGCGGATGCAACAGGCGTATTGGTAAAGGTTTCAGTTGCGGTCATGATCGGCGTTTCTGTAGCTGGAATTACCGTGCTGGTTGGAGGAACTTCTGTAACCGTGGGTTGAGCAGTCAAACTCTCAACGATGGCATAAATAGCTGTCATCGTTTCATCTGGCATTTCTTCTTCTTCAGTTACTTCCTGTTGTTTCGTTCCAATTTGAGGTAACGTACAGGCAGTGATGAGCACAATACACAGGATAATGAGAAAATATCGAACGCTCACATGTTTCTTCGCCATAATGATGTCCTCCTGTAGAGTATTATAGCGTCAGCAAGAAATGGGATTCAAGTAAGGAAAAGGTTCTTGTACTTGATATATATTTGTACTCTTAGGACTTGTTCCTGACACAGGTTATAAAAATAAATTTAACTGTCTCAATGGGGCTCCTACCCTGATTACGATAAACCTGGTGTAGTCGCTTGGTATTGAAACGGATCAACCATGCATCTAAATCCAACTGAAGAAATTCCACTGATTCGTACAATTTGGTACGAAATGCAATCCGGAAGATTTCTTCCAGAACAGTGCAGTTGAAACGTTCCACAAACCCATTTGTTTGTGGTCTACCCACCTGAGTCTTGTAGTATGTTTAAAACCAAAAGCATAACTACTAAAAGTAACCACAACTGCGTGTATGTAGACCCGTCCCACACCCTTCAGAACACCCACAAAGAAAGTACTTTGGGAAAGCACTTCACCTGGACGACTGCTTTTAACATGCAGCTCGCGGAAACAGGGATTAGCCTTCTTGATCCAGGCTAATTGCTGAGTGCTCAATTCGATCTGGTGTATAAAAGCTTCCGAAGTTCACGTTGAAAACCTCGGAAGCCTTCTTTCTACATAATAATAAATTATCTTTCCTAGCACTCGCTATACCCGCAGGCATAACACTTGCGACAGCCCTCTTCATTAACAACTGCGGCCTGACCACATTCCGGGCACAGATCACCAACCCTATGCAGGGGTAATTCTGGTTCAATGACAGAGAATATTTCATCGTCTGGTTGGTTTTCATTTTCATGAGCGTGGCTATCATCAGTCATCACACCTTCACGCATGCTCAGGTATTCTGATAACACCTGCCCGATACCATCTGGTAAGCTACGTACCCGGTTGGCTCCAAATCCAAGCGACCGCCCTCCCCCAATGCCGGTCAATTGCAGGATCACTTCTTTCATTCTCTCACTGGGGAGAATTGGCGAAGAAATGCGCAGGATATATGAAATCAACCTTCCAATCGCTTCAGAGACTGAGGCGGTATCCGAACCTGCTTTGGCGGTGTTCACAAATACTTCGAATGGTTGGTGTCCACCATTTTCATTTATCGTTACAAATGCTTTCCCTAAAGGCGTTTCTACAGTATAGGTGTACCCTGGTAATGAACGCGGGCGTGGCTTCTTCGTATCTGGCCAGATGGGAGGTTGGTAGACCGCATTTTCATCGATTTTCTTTTCAGCGGTGGCTTTCGTCTCCAGAACCACTTTTTCGCGAGAATTGGTTACATAGACGGTAATACCTTTACAGCCCAATTTCCAGGCAAGTTGGTAAGCCAGAGCCACATCGTTGGGGGTTGCCCCTTCAGGGAAATTAATGGTTTTTGAAAGGCTGTTATCCACAAACGCCTGCATGGCAGCCTGCATCCGCACATGCTCTTCTGCAGTCACATCCATCGAAATAACAAAAACATCACGGATATTTTCTGGCACTCCATCCACATGCTGACAGGACCCTTCTTCCATTACCTGTTCCAAAATTTTCTCGCGATCTTCGCCAAGAATATTTGCTTTAGATAATGCCTGTTCGAAAAGCGGGCTGGCATAGGTGAGTGCCAGGTCTTTCCCATTGTCATTTACATGGCGTACATACGCCAGTGCAAAGACCGGCTCGCAGCCATACCCTTCACAGCCTGCCACCGTTGCGATGGTACCTGTTGGGGCAATAGTCGTCTGAGCTGCATTCCGAATGCCATATTCCTTAATACCTTGAACAACTTCTTCCCAATCGATTGCAGGACGCTTCCAATCATGGGTATATTCAATAATTGGCCTGGGGGGTTGCCATCTAAAATTCTCTTTATTGTAGATGCTCTTCGATATACCAGGGAAAGTGCCACGCTCTTTTGCTAATTCAATAGAGGCAATCATGGCGTAATAGCGTACAAATTCCATCACTTGCGATGCAAATTCTTGTCCTTCTTTTGAACCATACCGGATCCCCACATGGAACATAAGATCTGCCAACCCCATAATGCCTAACCCAATGCGTCGATTCTTTTGGGCTGCTTCTTTTAATTGTGGAACGGCAGGTACATACTGATTTGCATCCACAACATCATCTAAAAAGCGAGTAGCCAAAATGGCGTTCTGGCGTAGTTTCTCCCAATCAACCTGGTGATTTGGAGCAAAATGTTGAGCTAGGTTGATTGAACCCAGACAGCAGCTTTCATATGGTCCCAACCATTGTTCACCGCAAGGGTTGGTCGCTTCTAAAGCATATTGATCAGATACCGGATTGCCTCGATTGGCGGCATCAAGAAATAACAGACCAGGTTCGCCATTATGATGTGCCTGACGTACGATTAAATCAAAAAGCTGGCGAGCTCGAACAGTTTTATAAACTTTAACTGGTAGACCTACCTCATCTACCTGATCCAAACTTCCGTCAAAACTGCGATAAAGAGGAAAGGCAACGTCAGGAAAGCGCAGATCCCAATCGGCATCTTCTTCTACCGCCTTCATAAAAGCATCGGTTATTCCTACTGAAATATTAAAATTCGTAATGGCATTTTCATTTGTTTTGCAGGTAATAAACTCTTCGATATCTGGATGGTCAACACGTAGTACGGCCATATTAGCACCACGGCGAGTACCACCTTGTGCCACTTCACCAAAAGCATGGTCATAAACCCTTAGAAATCCGACGGGACCCGTAGCTCGTCCAGCTGAAGATTTCACCAGTGTCCCTTTTGGGCGTAGTCTGGAAAATGAAAATCCGTTACCGCCGCCCGTTTGCTGGATGAGCGCGGCATCACGCAGTGTTGAGAAAATACCGGTGGAAGATTTACCCATGTCATCGCTGATAGGAAGCACAAAACAAGCAGCTAATTGACCCAGAGGTGTTCCAGCGCCAGTGAAGGTTGGCGAGTTTGGAAAAAAATTAATTCCACCAAGTAAATGATAGAACTCCTTGGCTCGTTCTATAATGTCAGATCCCCAGGTTTGTTCTACCTTTGCTACATGATATGCTACACGCCAAAACATTTCCTCTACCGACTCACAGGTGTTTCCATTATTATCTCGGCGGACATAGCGTTTTAACAATACCTGTCTTGCGTTGTCTCCCAAATTGACTTCTGGTAAACCCTCTGGGATTTCAGGGGTGGGTAACAACCCATGTGGATTGGGTTTGACGGTAGCAACCATTGAATACTCCTTATGCCTCTAATAATTCGTCTATTTCATTTCGTATGGTATGCAGGTCGTCCATATGTAAGTAAACTATTGCGTATCGGATATATGCAATCAAATCCAGTGTTTTAAGGCCATCAATCACCATATCTCCCACCATACGGGAAGGGACTTCTGCTTTACTGAGCTGCTGCAGTCGTGATTCGATTTCTCCAACCAGATGATCAATATCCGCTGCGGAAACAGGTCGTTTCGCGCAGGCAATTCGAATTCCGTGTAGTAATTTTTCTCTATCAAATTCTTCGCGAGTGCCATCTTTCTTAATGATCATTGGTGTTGCCATGATTGGACGCTCAATCGTCGAGAATCGTTGCTGACATGCTTCGCATTCGCGCCGGCGTCGGATGCTTCCACGGCTATCTCGTGTGGTATCAATCACTTTCGACTCTTCATGCTGACAATATGGACAACGCATTTTATCTCTCCAACTTTTTAAATGGACGTCGCTGGTTAAGACAGTGATTCGAAAAGATGACCCCCATATATGGGGGTTTGCAATTTATATACCAGTACCTGTGGTTGCAATCATTCTAGCATAAAGAAAAATTGGTTTCAAGCTAAAAAACGAATTTTAACCTTAAAATATGGAGTAGAATTCCTTAAAGAAATCAGGGTTATAATCATGCTCATGTGTACATATATATTCAATCAACGGCGGACATTAACCTGGCTGTTGGTCTTGCTTTTCCTGTTAGCGGGATGTGTCAGAAATAGCCCGGTAGAAGAAACCAAACCACTTCCCGACAAAACCCAAACCACTGAAGCGATCACATCTACGGTTACTACTGAACCTATGGCTGTTCTGGTCAATGGAGAAGGTGTAACTCTTGCAGATTACAATGCAGAAATGAACCGACTTCAGCTCGCTTTAAACGAGTTGGGGCAGACCATGACAGAGGAAGAGCAAAAACAACAGGTTCTTGATATGTTAATTGATACTACCCTGTTAGAACAAGCCGCAATTACCTCCGGGCACACAATCACTGATGAAGAGATAAAAAACAAGGTTGAAGAACTTACAACTGAAATAGGTGGTACAGATTCTCTTCAAAACTGGATGAGCACGTACGGATATGATGACGCTTCATTAACACGTACACTTAAGCGTTCTATGCTGGCTGCATGGCAGAGTGATCAGATCACAGCAACCGTAGGTGATACCGCAGATCAGGTGCATGCCCGGCAGATCAGAGTACCAGATGAAACAACTGCAAATTCTTATTTTGCGCAACTACAAGCTGGTATGGATTTTGCAACTCTAGCTGCTGAGGTGGATCCTCTTACAGGTGGAGAACTTGGTTGGTTTCCCGAAGGCTACCTGCTGCAACCCGAGCTAAATCAGGTAGTTTTTACCCTCAATTCAAGTGAGTATAGTTCAGTAATAAAAACTAAAATTGGCTATCACATTATTCAGGTTATTGAACGAGACCCACAGCATCCCTTGACAATGGAAACACGTCAATTTTTACAACATAAGGCACTGGAAAACTGGCTCACAGAACAAAAAGCCAAAGCCACCATCGAAGTTCTGGTGCCATGAGAAACATACAAATAATTGAGAGGTAATCATGCCGGTGGTTGAACCAGAATTGTATATTGAAGAAGAAGAGAAGCAGAAGCCCAGGTTTGGTATTTTTTGGAATTTTCTTTCCTTTATCCTTCTGGTTGGAATTCTAATTTTTGCGGGAATTTTTTTCCTGATTTATCGTGATCCTTCCTCGATGATCAATCCATTCCCACCCCCCACTTTGCCTGCCCGGGTAATCATTCCAACTGCTACAATCCTTCCTACTGATGCTTTTGTAGCTCCAGTAACCACAGAAATAGCTCCAACTACAACAATCACAACTGATGTTATTCAAACCATCCCTCCCACGGCAGAACTACCCATTGTTACAATGCCTCCTGCCACAGCCATTGATTCCACTCCGGTTCAAACCACTCCCACCAGCGGAGTAAATTCTATCTATCCTTTCGCGCTACAATCGCAGCCGGCCGCAATTCAAGCTGAAGTACTATATCCTGAACGAAATTGCGAATGGATGGGAGTAGGCGGTCAGGTATTGGATATCAAGGGTAGCCCCTATACAGGAATAACCATTCAACTGGGTGGGTACATCAATGGTAAATCAATTTTCTTGACAAGCCTGACAGGCACTGCTTTGCAATATGGTCCTGCTGGATATGAATTTACCATTACGGATAAACCCATCGCAAGTAATGATGCCTTATGGCTGCGTCTGGTTGATCAGGCTGGATTGCCGCTATCTGAACGGATTTACTTTGATACCTTTGATGCCTGTGAACAGAATCTGATCGTGATCAATTTCAAACAGGTGAAATAATCTCTTTTCCAAATTGGCGGGGTAATATCATGAAAGTTTCATCGCCTGAAAAAACACCCGTCAAAGGTTGAGCTTCCAGATTCATCACTCTGCCATTAGCAAAATATTCGAAATCAAAGCTGGTAATGTCACCGGCTTTTTTACCGGGTATGGGCATTAACCGTGCTGTTAGAGGCTTATTTAGCCGAATAGCGATCGCTGCAACATCCAGCAACACCGCAGATAGCTGTTCAGCTGTCGCATCACCAGGGAGAGGTACAGTATCCAATCCCGTTCCGCACATGGTCGAATAGAGCAAAAGATCCTTAATACCAAAAGATAGATCTTCAGTTCGTCTGGCGAGAATAGAATCTTCCAGCACAGGCATCATCATTCCGTTGAAGCCCACCTTTTTCCATTTTCCTTTTTCCAATACAGAAGCCAATAAAGCTGCAGATGCCACAGCCCCATACTTGCCCAATTTTGTGCCAATGGCTTCCATAGCACCACCCAGGCTGCAGGTATCCACAGGGAAAGGAGCCGGAGAAAAATCAAACCCTAAGAACTCTAAACCAGTCTTTTTTGTTATTTCCAAACAAATTGGGTCTAATGTATTTACAGCACTTTCCAAAGCAGACTGAAATGCTTGTGAACATTCCTGGGTGCTCTTTGCATCGTTCACTGCTTTAAATGCTACATCCGCACATTCGATTGCAAGACTAAATCCAGGAGCTTCATTGTCGTGATATGCTGCAGGAAAGAAAGGCGCATGGGCTGAGACATTCGCCAATGCTGCGAATCGTAAATTGGTAAAACCGTCTGGTGTAATAGGTGTATTCTGTGCAATGATCTTTCCACATGCTTTGATGGCAGGTAAAGAAATACCTTCAGTAAGATTGGCGATCACTGCTGTACAAAAGATGTTCTGAGTACCTGCCAACAATAAGGGAATCAAAGGAAAAGCCCAATCATAAGAAGGGAATGCAGGTCCAATCGATAGATATGAGAAACCTTCTCTTGCAGCATCCTTCTCCATTTTTTGAGCCAATTTCACTGCATTCTTTACATTATCCGGAAAATATTGTGCAAATGACTGGGTTGCCAACCGGGTAGTCTGAACCTCAAAGCCAGCCAGATTGAATCCTTGTTTTCCAAGCATGGCAGCTTTATTAATTTGTGCTAAATTGGAAAATTTTCCATCAGCGTTTGCTGAAGTAAAGAAAGTAATGGAACGAATCTTCATGGTGAAATGCTCCTTTGTCGAATGACCTCAAAGATCAAAACCCCAGCTGCGATGGATGCATTTAATGATTCTGATTGCCCTGGCATGGGAATGTGAATTTTTTGATGAGGGAGAGTAAACGCCGTAGATGACATCCCTTCAGCTTCCCCGCCAATCCCCAGGATTAATGGCATCCGCAGGTTTGCATCCCAGCAAGAAGTTCCTTCCCTCACATCACTGATCCAAAAAGTTGGAGTTGGATGGCTTGATTGATGCCATACACGAATTTCTTCCCAGGAACACTCAACAAGTGGCAGCCGGAAATGTGCCCCCATTGCACTTCGAACAATTTTTGGTGCATATACGTCTGTTGTGCCCACAGTCACAATAACAGCCTGTACTCCTGCCGCCAGACTTGTACGCAGTAATGTGCCCATGTTACCAGGATCGCGTATCTGATCAGCTATTACCACAAAGTTCGGTTTCTCTGGCAATGTTGAGGTCTGCATAGGCACCACAGCAAGAATGCCCTGAGGTGTATCTGTTTCAGAAAGGGAATGCATTAAGGCAGGCGTAATCTCTTCGATCTCAGTTTTTGATTTTTGCAGCATATCCAAAACTTGAAATCCACGGTCGGATAATTGGATACTGTAGAGAACTAATGTTGGTTTTACCCCATTTGCAACGGCTTCTTCAACCAATCGAACCCCTTCAATGATATATTGTTTATTTTGCTGTCTTTCCTGCCGTTGGGTAAGCAACGCACGGATCATCTTGATTCGATTGTTTTGTGAAGAGGTGATCATGATGCAGATCTCCCTGATGATAATGTTTTAAGCCAGACTTCGAAAGCATCCTGAAAGGCATCCATAGTCCGTTGATCGAGTATCGTAATCTTTACCATTTGAAGAGAGCTATCTGATTGTTCATAAAAAAATTTGGCTATTTCATTGAAAAAAATTGGGGCTGCCAACTCTTTGGGAAAACCAAAAATACCTGTGGAGATGGGAGGAATGGCAAGACTGTGTGCTTGTATAGAATTAGCGAGGTTCAAGGAACCTCGTATTGCATCAGCAAGTTTCTTTTCTTCATCCCCCTCTCCCCATATGGGTCCAACAGCGTGAATGACATACTTACATGGCAGGTTTCCTGCATTGGTTAATGCGGGAGCAACATGCGTGACTTGACCATGTTGCTGCACCCATTGATCACTTTCTTTCTGAATTATCTCCCCGCCCTGTTGCACAATGGCACCTGCCACCCCGCCACCGTGTTGAAGCCAACGATTGGCAGCATTCACGATAACATCGACTGGCTCTTTCGTGAGATCCCCTCGCACCAATTGCAATGTTTGTCCATGAGGAAATTGGAAATTCTTTACAACAGTGCTCATGATATCCCTATCAATTATTGTACCCTGTTAAAAAGAAACGGGATGGTGAGAACACACCATCCCGTTAGAAGTTTCTGCTGAATGATCAGGCTGAGGTAGCTTTATCTACCACAGCTTTGAAGGCTTGTGGATCGCGTACCGCCAGGTCTGCCAGCATTTTTCGGTTCAGGTTAATGTCTGCTTTGCGCAGTTGACAAACCAATCGGCTATAGCTGATACCATTCAAACGGGCAGCTGCATTAATACGGGCGATCCATAAGCGGCGCAGGTCGCGCTTGCGTACTCTGCGGTCGCGATAGGCATACCATAAACTTTTCAGTCGTGCTTCATTTGCACGGCGGATCAAGCGATGGCGAGAGCCTGCATAGCCTTTCGTGAATTTCAATATTGCTTTGTGGCGTGAAGTTCCTTGTGGGCCACTTTTAATTCTAGCCATAATTACTCCTTTGCGAACCCCTGGGCGTCGGTGATATCACCAGTTGTGTACACCCAACAGCCGCATAAAAAATGGATACGATAGGCGCTCTATTTCTTCTCGTTCATGTATGGCGCCAGACGATTGACCCGTTGAATGATCTTTTCGCCTTCAACAGGGATCATCTCAGATAACAGGGCTTTTGTGCGTTCTGAAGTACGACGGCGCAGATGGCTCTTGCCACCTTTTGTGCGTACCAAAACCCCGCTGCCCGTCAGGCGAAATCGTTTAGAAGTTGCCTTATGGGTCTTTAATTTAATTTTTCCTGCTTTTGCTTTCCTTGGCACAGCGAAACTCCTCTTTCTAAAATCTGCGGTTGATTCTGACTACCGCCTGGATAATTCTCCAATTAGCTGCCCGAATGTTTACTCGGAATGATCTGTTTCCCCGCTTTCGGGTACCGCTTTCTCATCCGTTTCCGCTTTCTTCTTCGAATATTTCAGTGGGCTCAGCAACATGGTCATCATACGTCCTTCCATGTTAGGCATCTGTTCCACTGAAGCGATATCGGAAAGTTCATGCGCGACCTCCCGCAGGTCTTCCAGTGCAAGTTCTGGGTAGGTGATCTCTCTACCTCGAAAACGTACAGTGACCCGTACTTTCATACCATCCATCAACCAGCGACGAGCATCACGCGTTTTAAATGATCTATGATGTTCATTCGTCTTGGGGCGCAATCGGATTTCTTTAATCTCGATCTTGGTTTGCGCTTTTCGGGCTTCCTTTTCCTTTTTAGTTCGCTCGTAAAGAAATTTTCCAAAATCCATTACCCGACAAACAGGTGGATCAGAATTCGGTGCAACTTCGACCAGATCTAGTTCAGCCTCATGGGCTATACGCAAAGCCTCGCGGGTGGTAATTACCCCGATATTCTCTCCGTTCGGTCCAATCACTCTGACTTCTGGCACACGAATGGTTTCATTTACCCGAAAATTGGTGGCGCTAATATGAACTCTCCTTTTCTAATACAAACAATACTCCGTCCCTTCGAACGGAATTTAACGTGGAAATGATACCACATGATTGAATAACTCGTCAACAAAATGATATGATATATATAGTTAACCATAGGCAATTATACCCTTCAATTCCATTTTATTGGTGAAAGGAGCTTCCCTATGATTTCTGACTCACCTGTTGACCAACAATCTGCTCATCGTTTTTTCTCCGTGAATTGCTTTAACAAAACTTGGGAACTGATGAGCAAGCCCGATCGAACACCAGAAGAAGATGAATCCATGGTCCTTCAAGCAGTGACCTCTTACTGGCATTGGACACAACGCGATGACGTGACGCCCACCAATCTCTCCATAGGACTCTGGCAGCTTAGCCGGGTTTATTCTCTTGTGAAGAACGAGCGTAGCGCCCAGATTTTTGCTCAAAAATGCCTGGATCTCAGTGAAAAGAAGGGTGTCGAGCCTTTCTATATTGGATATGCCCATGAGGCGATGGCAAGAGCTGCCCTGATCCGCGGAGATCACGATCAGGCTCAAAGACATTTGTTGTTGGGATTACAGGAATTACAAAAAGTAACGGATGCAGAAGAAAAACAACTGCTGCATTCCGACCTGCACGAAATTCAGATGAGAATTGCATAAGTACAATAACTAAAAGGGGGCTGTTATTTACGATAACAGCCCCAAATTTTTATCTAGAGTTTTTTTTGTATCTCATCCTTCGCACGAGCCAAAAAATCTGCAAGTGGTAAAGGACCAGGATTCTCACCAGAACGCAGTCGCAATGCAACCTGATCCGATTCCATTTCCTTATCACCTACAACAAGCATATAGGGGATCTTTTGGTTCTGGGCGTCACGAATCTTTGCATTCATTCGTTCTGTACGATCATCTACTTCCACACGCAGTCCGGCTTCTTTCAACTGCCTTTGTACTTTATAGGCATAATCCATGTGCCTGTCAGCAATTGGGATCACCACAGCCTGAACCGGGCATAGCCAAACAGGAAAAGCACCTGCGTAATGTTCAATGAGAATGCCGAAGAAGCGTTCCAGGCTGCCCAGTAATGCACGGTGTACCATGTATGGACGATGAGGCTGACCATCTTCGCCAATGTAAACCAGGTCAAAACGTTCGGGTTCATTGAAATCAAATTGGATTGTTGAAAGCTGCCATTCACGATCCAGTGCATCTTTAACCTTCAAGTCAATTTTAGGACCATAAAAAGCACCACCACCTGGATCGATCTCATAAGGCATATTCGCCCGTTTCAAGGATGCTTCCAATGCTTTCTCGGCTGCATCCCATTGTTCAGGATCGCCTACAGATTTTTCTGGCTTGGTGCTCAAGAATGCCTTGATCTTCTCAAAACCAAAAGATCTTAAGATATGAAGGCTGAAGCTCAATACAAAATCAATTTCATCAGGCATCTGATCTGGTCGGCAGAAGTGATGAGCATCATCCTGCGTAAAGCCACGTACGCGCATCAAACCATGCAGCACACCACTACGCTCATATCGGTAGACAGTGCCTTTTTCTGCATATCTCAATGGCAAATCACGGTATGAACGCAGGCTGCTCTTGTAGATATGCAGGTGGAATGGGCAGTTCATGGGTTTTAGGTAGTATTGCTGCCCCTCAATATCGATAGGTGCATACATATTTTCAGCATAGAAACCAAGATGTCCACTTGTTTCCCATAGACTGGCTTTCCCAATATGCGGGGTATAGACGAAATCATACCCATTCGCCATATGCTCATCATCCCAGAAACGTTCTGCCAGCCAACGTACTTTGGCACCTTTTGGATGCCAGAGGATCAAACCAGTACCAACTTCATCATTAGAACTGTACAGGTCTAGGTCTTTTCCTAACCTGCGATGGTCACGTTTTTTGGCTTCTTCCAGCTTCTGTAGATATTCATCCAATTCTTGCTTGTTGTAGAAGGCGGTACCATAAATTCGCTGTAACATTGGACGGTGTTCATCTCCGCGCCAATAAGCACCTGCTACATTCATGAGTTTAATCGCCTGAGGATTGATCTCCGAAGTATCTTCCACATGAGGACCCCGGCAAAGGTCTACAAAAGTATCACTTTGATAGAGGGTCATTTCAGGTTTTTCAACCAATGGATTACCATCCTCATCCATTGCACCATGTTCAAGGCCATCGATCAATTCAAGCTTGTAGGGTTGATCCGCAAAAACCTTACGAGCCTCATCTGCACTGACAACCTTGCGAATGAATTTATGCTTACCAGCAATGATTGTACGCATCTTCTTCTCGATCTCTTCCAGATCTTCTGGGGTAAGGCTGCGTGGCAGGTCGAAATCATAGTAGAAGCCATCTTCAATGGCAGGACCAATGGCAATCTTAGCAGTAGGAAATTTTTGCAACACCGCCTCAGCCATAACATGCGCTGTTGAGTGACGGATCCTATATAACAAACTCTTTTCGTAATTCTCTTTCTCGTTCATACCTTCCTCCTGTGGCATTACTAATACATTAAAAAACAAAACGACCCTTGCCCTGGGGCAAGAGTCTCTCTCAGCGGTTCCACCCAGATTAACCTGAAATCAGGTCATCTCGTTGTACCGGTAACGGCGGTTTTCCGTCTTCCTTATCAGTGTGAACTGTTCAGGTTGCCGCTCGCAGATGGTTTTCACCGGTTTTTCCGAAGGAGAATTTCAGCCTTTGTTCTCCTCTCTCTGTCAGGATTCACCCGGATACTCGTTCTGGTCAACGCGTTTTTTTGTGTGGGCGGTATAGGACTCGAACCTACGGCCTTTGCGATGTCAACGCAACGCTCTAACCAACTGAGCTAACCGCCCGAACAGATGAAATTATACCCGAATCAGCGATTTATGCAAGATGAATCTTATTAGGATAAATCCTTTTCAAGGTGCAAATTGAAGGGGAATATATATTTCTCCAGTCAATATTTCGACTTTTGATTCCAGGGGATATAACTTAAATTCTACGGTGGTATCAATCCCTGCCATTGGGCCTGCACAGTATAAATAATTGGGATGATCGGCGCGTGTAAAGCAGGTATATTCTTTATTTTGGCCAACGATCAATGAATAATCCCCCGTCACGGGTTCATCGTTTTCGAAGGTGACAAGGTATTGCCAGTTCGGCAAAGGACCATGCGTAAGAAGTCTAAAGAATACAGGTGGAATAGTTTCAGTTGGGGTAAATATTTTTGTCGCAGTTGAAGAGGACTCTTTAATTGGAGGCTGGGTCGGTGTCAACCCTGGAGCAAGAGTTTGCGCGCTGGTTGGAGAAAAGCTGGTTTCAACCATCCAAGTAACTGAAGGCGTGCTTTGTAAAGGGTAATTGGAACAAGAAGCCAAACTTTCGAAGCATAAAAAAAGGAATAGAGAGCAAAGAAATAAGAAACTCTTCTTCATTTTGAGAACCTTCAACAATTATAGCCGTTCATGAGAGTATTTTCATCATGTCGTTAAAACTATAAACAGACATTTTTATTGAAACCAGAGAATAATTTTTTAAATTCTTTCATTTATCTTTAACAATCAATATACCATATACCACTTTACAAATTTCACTAATTTTCAGATTTCTGGCTGATTTTCCCACTTGAAATTAGCGATTTCCGTTATATAATAAGTAAATAACTTTGGTTTTTATACATTTTTAGGCAATATTTTAGCAAAATAGTTCTTATTGTTAGTTTTTGTATACCACTTTAAATAATTATTGAAATAATTTTGCTGCTATTAGGAAGTGGTTTGTGGTGCATGACGTATTCAATAAGCCTCTATATGTGCGAATCCAGGAACATATTGCCGAATTGATCCTGTCTGGAAAACTACCCCCCGAAACAAAAATCCAATCCGAGCGAGATTTCAGTGATGATTTAGGCGTAAGCCGGATGACAGTTCGGAAAGCACTAACCGAATTAGTCAATGAAGGCCTTCTTGAGCGCAGGCATGGCTCTGGCACCTATGTCGCCAAACCCAAGGTAACCTATGAATCTCAGGAGTTGGTAGACTACATCAAAACAATGCAGATCCGCAATATAGCGACTGCTTCACAATTACTTGAATTTGACGAAATTGTTGCCAGCCGTAGATTAGCTGAAACTCTACAAATTGAAATTGGGGATCCAATCTTTCGTATTGGTTTATTACGCTTTGCAAATCGCATTCCAGTCATCCTGGAACGCATTTTCTTCCCGTTTGAAAGTTTTCCAGATCTACAAGAATGGGATCTGGAAAAAAGTTCTTATATTGATCTGCTGACCGATGTATACAAGAAAAAATTAGGTTTATTTTCTCAAACGGTCGAAGCAGTATCAGCAACAGATGAAATTGCCCGGCAATTAAGAGTGGATGAAGGTTCTCCTATCCTCATGTTAGTGAAGATCATCCATAGCGAAGAGGATGGGAAACCAATAGTAATGGCGCACGATTATTTGCGCAGTGACTACGCACGCATCCATACCAATCTCGAATTGAACAAACTGGTGAAATAGGTTGGTCGGGTAAGAAAGGAGGGTTGACATAATTTTAATAAAGGTTTGCCATTACCTGCAAGAGTAAGAAACTACAACGAAAGATAGGAGGAAAGTTATGACAGAAATGAATGCCCCTGCAGGAATTGGGGACAAAAAGTTATATGCTCGAAAAAGTTCTGGTCTGGTACGCACGATCGGAATTTTCGGCGCAATGGTTTTTGGTGTCCACTGTATCAGTCTGTCATCTTCAGGATTGATTCCTTTCTCATGGGTGGCAGGTGTTTGGCCAGGTAGCAGCATCATTGGTGTTCTAACCGTTGCTATGTTCTTCTGCCTGTTCCACGCCTATACCTATTCAGTCATTGGTGCTACAATGCCACGCTCTGCTTCAGATTACACCCTGGGCAGCCGTACACTCAGCGCTCCTCTGGCCTTTGCTGCCAGTTGGACTCTGGTCATTTTTAGCGCCATGGTGGCTGGATCCCTGATTGCCTGGATCCCAAAGACCGCTATCCCAGTGCTTTTCCGCACCATGGGTATCGTTTTGGGGAATGCTTCCTTTATTGCATTTGCCGATTATTCATCGACCAAGGCAGGCATCATCCTCATTGGCTCCATTTGCACCCTGATCGTTTTTATATTGATGATCCTACCTACCAAAACGATCTTGAAGATCTTGGAGGTTGGGTTCTTCCTGGGTATAGCAGCCTGGATAATCATCTACTTCCAGCTCGGTTCTGCAAAGGCAGATGCTTTCCCAGCTGCCTGGGATAAGTTTATGGGAGATGGAAGCTATGCCGCTCGAATTGAACTGGCAAAAGCAAATGGAATGGTTACCAATCCAAATGTAGCAATGATGACCCTGGCAGGTTTGATCATGGGCTTCTGGGTCTTCTATGGCTATTACATTCCAACTTTCTTCGCGGGTGAAGTCAAACAGGCTGAGAAAACCTTACTTGCTGGTTCCTGGTCATCCCTCCTGGTCACCTGGGCAATCTTCGTAGTAGCAGCTATCATGCTACAACGACTGGTACCATTGGAATGGATAGCTGCTGAAAGCTATTTGAGCAACGCTGGAGTGGTGGATGCCAATCCAATGCCATGGATTACTTTCTATGCTGCCATTCTTAAACCAAGTATGCTCCTGCTTTGGATCGTCGCTATTGCCTGGATTTACACACTGATCAACCTGGCTCAAACATACTTCTTCTATTGCAGCCGAATCATTTTCGCCTGGTCATTCGACCGCCTTATCCCAGAAAGAGTATGCTACATTCATCCCAAGCTTCACAGCCCCATTATCGCCATTCTGATTATTGCGCTTATTGCTGAAATTGGCGTCATCGATGCGGCAACGGGTAGTGTCATGGGCGCACAGTTGAACTTCGTGTTCTTTGCAGTGTGTACACAGCTAGTCCCCGTAACAGCAGTAACCTTGCTTCCATTTACCAAGCCTGAGATCTTTGAAAACGCCAGTGGTTTCGTGAAGAGAAAAATCGGAAAAGTTCCTGTAATCACGATCATTGGTGGCATCACCCTGGCTTACTTACTCTGGATGCTGGTTGCTTCCTTCTTGTTCCCCGCAGTCGGAGGAAGGATCGGGTCTGGAACATTGCTCACCCTTGCAGCCTTCATTGGTTCTGGTTTCCTGGTATTCTATGTGGCCAGAGCATACCGAATTAAGAAAGAAGGCATCGATATTAACTGGACATTCAAGTCCATTCCACCCGTATAACCTATATACGATTTATGGCTCCCTGAAAACGAGAAGAAATTCTCTGAGGTATCCATCCCTCCAGGGAGCCTTTTTTGGAGTATTTCATGAAACTCGGATTTAAACCTCAACAAGGCAAGATTACCCGAATTCTCTTTGGTTCAGATTTCCATGGTTCTGATGTTGTATATCGAAAATTTATCTCCGCAGCATTTCAGTATCAAGCAGATGTTTTGATCGTCGGGGGTGATGTTACTGGGAAAGCAATGGTTCCAGTTATTGATAATGGAAATGGGAAATATACAAGCTCTCTGTTTGGAAAAGATTTATCTGCAAAAAATAGTGATGAACTGGAAAAAATCAAGAAAGATATTTCCAGTGTAGGTTTTTACCCCATCGTTATCAGCCAGGATGAAGCAGATGATCTTGAATCCCATCCCGAAAAAATGGCATCCAGGTTTGAATATGAAATGTGTGAAAGAGTAAGATCCTGGATGCAGATCGCCGATGAGAAGCTGACTCCTAATCATAAAACTCTCTACTTCATGGCAGGGAATGACGATCTGGCTTCAATTGATGAGACCATTGCTGAATTCCCTAATGTCCATAACCCCGATATGGCGCGATTTGAAATCGAAGGAGGATATGAGATTTTAGGACTTTCTGCAGCCAACATGACACCCTGGTGCTGCGCTCGAGATTTGGAAGAACCTGACCTGCAGGCAAAACTCGATCAGCTTGCATCTCTCGTTCAAAAACCTGAAACTGCGATCACCGTACTTCATGTCCCTCCATACAATTCTTCATTGGATTCCTGCCCTGAATTGGATAAAAATCTGAAGCTCGTAACAAGGGGGGGGCAGGTAGTAATGAAAGCTGCTGGCTCGCAATCGGTAAATAACTTCTTGGAGAAAGTACAACCATTATTGTCCCTTCATGGGCACATTCATGAATCCCCCGGACATATTCATATTGGTCGCACTCTGGCAATTAATGCTGGAAGTGAATATGCTGAAGCCATTCTCAAAGCAGCCATCATCAATCTGGAAAATGGCAAAGTCAAAGGTCACATGATGATTTCTGGTTGATGGAGGTAATATGGGAAAATATGGACCAATTATTGAAGATTTTTATACCGAGCGCTCTCGTATTTTGAGTGCCCTTGCAGAAGACCAGAATAAACATATTGTTATGCGATTAATCGGTGCGCTTGCCTTCCGCACCCATTGCCAAAAATATGGCTATATTCAAGATAAGTTAGGTCGAGTTTTTACCGATTTTGATTTTGTTGCCTACCCAAAATATACAAAAGACATTACCAGAGTTTTGACAGAACTGGGTTATGAAGAAGATAAACAGGTCACCCAATTATTTGGCGACAAACGAATGATTTTCCACGATCCCTCATTTGGGCGGCATATTGATGTCTTCTACAACTACCTTGATTTTTGCCACACCATCAACTTTATTGGCAGGCTCGAGGCTGAAGAGATCACCATACCTCTTGCAGAATTATTCCTTGAAAAGATGCAAATTGTTCAGATTAACGAAAAAGACATTATCGATACTATTATGCTGCTGCTTGAGCACCCATTCGGTGAGGGTGACAAAGAAACCATCAATATCAAAGTATTGGTCAATACACTAACCTCAGATTGGGGTTGGTGGCGAACTACTACAGGAAATATGAAAGTGGTTGATGACCGATTGAAAATGTATGAAAATCTTACTTCTGAAGAACAGCAGATTGTCCATTCACGGTTGGAAGAATTGCGAAAGATCATCGATGAAGCCCCAAAATCAGTGAAATGGAAAATTCGATCAAAAGTCGGTGACAAAGTAAAGTGGTACAAAGATGTTGAGGAATTAACCAGATAGGATAGTTGTAAAGTACGAACCTGCTAGCAGGTTCTCAAATAAGGAGAATTGCATACTCATGAAGAAAGCAATTGATTTTATCAATCCATGGATCATTTCTGCTGAACCTTATAGCGACCGGCATATGGATATCGCTTGGGAACATCCAGAGATCATCCGCATGATGTCAAACGAAAATCTGTGCGAGCCCCCTGAATCAGTGATCGATGCCATTGTGGAAACAGCGCGCCTTGGAAATCTTTACCCTGGTTCAGGTCCATTATTGAGAAAAAAACTTGGCGAATCGAATGGATTAACCGCTGATCATGTTGTCCTCGGGAATGGTTCAACCGATGTGATCAATTTTGTCATTCATACCTTTGTTGGCCCCGGTGACGAAGTACTTATCCCTGTTCCTACATTTCCTATGTACGAATCGCGCACAAAGGTTGCTGGTGGAAAAGTAGTTCAGGTACCTTTCACTCCCGAATTCTATTGGGATATGGATGCTATCCTGGCTGCTGTTACAACAAAAACCAAACTGATCTTCATCTGCTCACCAAATAACCCCACCGGAAACAAGATTACCGATTCGGATCTGAAAAAAATATTGGATCTGGGAATACCAACATTTTTTGATGAAGCATATTACGAGCTGGCTGATACAGTTGAAACAAAAGCTGGATGGCTTAAAGATTATCCCCACATGGTAATCAATCGCACTTTCTCAAAAGCTTATGGTCTGGCAGGTTTTAGGATCGGATACCTTCTGTGTGATCCCCAGCTTGCTACTTATTTCAACCGTGTTCGATTCCCCTGGAACGTCAGCTTGATAGGGATTGCCGCCGCATTGGCTCAATTGGAAGATACCAGCAATCAAGAATTCAAACACCAAACCATAATCCAGGGAAGAAAATATATCTATCAAGAAATGAATGCCATTCCTGGGATCAAGGCTTATCCATCTGAAGGAAACTTCGTTTTGATCGATGCCCATATTCTGGATAAGACTTCAGAAGAGATCCGGGATGCAATGACGGCAAAGGGAATTTACATCCGCCCCATGGGTGGGCACCATATGAAGAAAGGATTCATCCGTATCACGGTTGGATCAAAGACTCAAAATGAATTGTTTGTAAGGTTATTCAAAGAATATATCCATGAAGTTTTAGGGAAGTAAGACATGACAATGCAGAAACGATATATTCTTGCACACGATACAGGCACGGGTGGTGATAAAGCAGTGATCTGTGATCTGGATGGACATGTCTTACATTCGGTTTACCAGGATTATAGTATTTCTTATCCTAAACCCGAATGGGTAGAACAGGATCCAGATGAATTATGGCGAGCAGTTGCAGCCACAACCAGGCGGGTCATAGAAAAAGCAGGTATCGATCCTCAAGAAATCGCTGGTGTCGGCATATCTGCCCAGATGTGGAACACTCTTCCAGTCGACGATAAGGGAAAACCCCTGACTCCTATGATGAGTTGGCTGGATTTACGCAGCGTTGAGCAAGCCAATCGCGTTGTGGAAGGAAATAACCCTGCATTTATTTATGAGCATACAGGAAACATTCCCACTGCCAAAGATAGCATCCCCAAGATCCTTTGGTTAAAAGAAGAGCGACCAGACATATGGGATAAAACCGCCTGTATCATGGATTGCAAAGAATACATCTTGTTCAAACTTACTGGAAAGATGGCTATTGATTACGTAGGCGCTTCGGTATTCTTCCTTTTCGACCCCATTAAAAAGGTCTGGTCGAAGGATGTATGCGATGCATTTGGCATACCTATTGAAAAACTTCCTCCAGCGTACCCATGTACAGAAGTTATCGGAGAGATCACAGACCAAGCCGCAAAAGAAACCGGATTAGCAGCGGGAACACCTGTAGTGATCTGCGCTGGTGATGTTGCAGTTGCCCAATCAGGTGCTGGCGCAAATCGCGACAATAAAGTTCATTTATGTATCGGCACAGCAACCTGGGTAGGAATCTCTACATCTGTGTTCCGAAACGACCCGGTAAAACCTCTCTGGGGATTATGCCACATCGATCCGAACAAATACATCATCTCTGGTGAAATGGAAACCGGTGGTGGTGCTTTAATGTGGTTCCGCGATGCACTTTGCAACGAAGAAAAGATCCATTCAACCCATATAGGTCGATCAACCTATGAACTGATCAATGGTCTGGTTGAAGTTGTTCCACCTGGATCAGACAAATTGATTTTCTTACCGTGGCTCTCTGGTGAGCGTGCACCTGTGTTAGACCATTATGCACGTGGTGCTTTCATTGGTCTGGCAATGAGTCACAGTAAAGGACATATGGCTCGTGCTGTAATGGAAGGGGTTGCCTATCACTTGCGTTGGATCTGCGAAACTATGGAAAATATTGGGTTCAACATCGACGCTTTCAATGCCGTAGGAGGCGGATGCAACAGCAGCACATGGGTACAGATCATCAGTGATGTCACTGGAAGACCCATGCACCTGGTAAAGAATCACCTTGAAGCAGGAGCAGCTGGTGCTGCCCTGGCAGTATCAGTGGGGCTTGGCATCCATAAAAGCATGGATGATGTGGATGACCTGGTTGAGATAAGACGCACTGTCAACCCATCAAACGGTGAACATAAAAAACGCTACGATGACCTTTACCATGTGTACCGTGATCTCTATACTGCACTAATTCCTACCTACAGGAGCTTAGCAGATATTAAATGAAACAAGTTATCGATCGTAATCGTATCAATAAATATGCCTTGCTTGCGAATCTTGCCAGTATTGGAGGATTGCTAATCTTGCTGGCTTCAGTCATGCTACCCGTTTTTGTTGAAGGTACTTCAGCCCTGGCAGCAATCTTAATGGTTTTAGGCCTTGGCGTGGCAATGGTGGGTATTTACTATGCCAATCGCTGGGTACGCAAACCCCGACCTGAAGACCGCCTGGAGAAAGTGCTTAAAGGATTGAGCGAGAAGTACGTGATCTTCCATTACCCCCATTTACCATCCGATCACATCCTGTTAACCCCCGCCAGTGTGATTGTAATCGAAACGGTCAACATCGACGGTGATTACATGTACAAAGATGGAAAATGGAAAGAAAGCATGACAATTGGACGAGCGATACGGTATATTGTTGAAGAGCATCTCGGTGACCCATCTCGTGCTGCAAAAGAATCTGCGCAGAATATTCAAGCTCAATTGAACCAGATCGAGGGACTAACGGGAAACATTCCTGTGAAACCAGTCGTCGTTTTTACCCACCCCCTCGCCCGATTGGAGCTGGTCAATCCCCCTGTTCCTGTAATGAAAGTTGAAAAATTCAGAAAACATGTGGATGCAGGCACTGTGAAGATGCCACAGGAAGATTACGATAAAGTTGCGGCATTTTTAGAAGCCAAAACCAAATAAAGAAGAAATTCAATATGATTTCAACAAAAAGCCCTGTTATTTTCGACAGGGCTTCTTCTGTTATTATTTCATGTACATATGGTATAATCGCCATGCTCTCTGGGGAAAACTCAGAAGTCTACTGGAGAGGTCGCCTAGCTGGCTTAGGGCGCACGCTTGGAAAGCGTGTGTACCGCAAGGTACCGCGGGTTCGAATCCCGCCCTCTCCGCCTTCTATTTAAACAGGTTTGAACCCCATCGAGAGGCATTCCCGCCCTCTCCGCCTTCTATTTAAACAGGTTTGAACCCCATCGAGGGGCATTCCCGCCCTCTCCGCCTTCTATTTAAACAGGTTTGAACCCCATCGAGAGGCATTCCCGCCCTCTC
>DAOUGQ010000021.1:0-290132 GCA_034429195.1 Anaerolineaceae bacterium | reverse complement strand
TTGGTTAGAGCGCTTAGTAGTTTGATAGTTGAATATGGGCGCGTAGCTTCCTGAGACCCCTTTGGGGCTGTTGGTTAGAGCGCTTAGTAGTTTGATAGTTGAATATGGGCGCGTAGCTCAGTTGGTTAGAGCGCACGGTTCACATCCGTGAGGTTCGTAGGTTCGAGCCCTATCGCGCCCACCTCAAGGCACCCTGTATTATGCAGGGTGTTTTTTATTCCACCAGAGAATAGAAAAAAGAAGAATAAAAATTTCATGCCTTCATTTTCATGTACTCATTGAACTCACCCTCTATGATTGTCAAGACAACAGAGCAGCTTTTCCTTTGGGGGGAATATGATGAAGATCAGTGCACAATATGGTCATAAAGGCACGATAAAAGCCATTCACCCCAGTGCTGTGAACACCGAAGTGATCATCACGCTGCTGGGTGGCGTAGAAATTGTTTCATTTGTCACATTGAGTTCGATTTAGTCTTTGGGATTGACTGTTAGAAAACAGGTTTATGCGGTTGTCAAAGCATCCAATGTAATGGTAGCCATAGATGAATGAGCTTCGGTTGGAATAATTGAACAAGAAAAAGTTCCATGACTGGTATTCGATCATGGATGAAGAATCCTACTTTTTTAAGAAAACTCTACAGAGACATTACATCAACCGGTTCCATCTGCCAGACATGCACCTGGTTACGCCCAGCCGCTTTCGAGCGGTACAATGCTTTATCCGCTTGTTCAAGCAATTGATCAAGGCTGCATGGCTGCATACCCGTGCAGGTGGCGACCCCCATGCTCAACGTCACATGGATCTCACCCTGGTCGGTCTGGATGGTGGTATCCTCCGCTACCTTCCGCAGTCTTTCTGTCGCCTGGGCAGCATGTTCAAGGTCGGTTTCGGGCAGGAGCAGAACAAATTCATCTCCGCCAAAACGACCAAGTATATCCAGGGTGCGAAGGGAATTGCGAATTGTATTCGTTACCTTCTGAATGACCATATCACCCACCATGTGCCCATACGTATCATTGACCTGCTTAAAGTAATCCATATCCAACAGAACCAGCGAACAGGGCAGGTTTTCTTCCATGGTTCGGGCAACCTCTTTGGTTGCCATGCTGAAGAAATGCCGGCGATTAAATAACCCCGTCAATGGGTCAAGCGTAGCCAGTTTACGCACTTTTTCCAGCAACACTTTTCTTTCGGTGATGTCATGCATAGTCAACAGCAGCCCCACCACCTGGTTTTGCCGGCGCGTCAATTCGACTGTGCGAATTTCATAATATTTCAAAGTACCGTTCCGGTATTGTTCCACCTCGCTACGCAGGTATGCTTCGCCTTCAGAACAATTGAAATACCCAGGCCACGAAGAGAAGAAATCACCAATATCTTTCCCAATAATATGTCGCCGCGACAGGCCAAGGATCCCCTGGGCGGCAGGGTTGATATCCACTACCTGCTCGCGCAGGTTGAGCACAATCACACCATCATCCATTTTGTCGATCAACGTAGAGCGGGCTATGGGCACAATATCAAACAACTGGTATTTAAAAATCCCCACTGCAAAGCACATTCCACTCAAGGCGTACCCAACAGGTGTAAAGTCTTTTTGTAATCCGGGAATAAGGTTGAGGAGAAATACCAGATTGGTAATAACAGGTAAAAATGCTCCAAGCACCAGCCAGATAGACTGTTTGCGATATGCACTGGGTGTTGCGATAAAGATTTTTAAAATAAAGTATGCACTGCAAAGCAGAAGGATCAGGGTATAGATCATTTGAACCTGATAAACAATCCCGCTGGTTGCCTGCAATATTGAGAAACTACCGATTTCGGTAACCCCAATTCCCTGCCAAATCAAGGTATGCTTTTCAGCAATAAGTGCAAGAATACTGGAAAGGCAGGGAAAAACACAGGCAAGCCAGGTGAGTTTGCGTGTAAGGGCATAGTTCTTACCCGAATAATCCATAGCAAAAGCAAACCAGATGACCGGTATAAATACAATCAGGATATAACTGACCTTCGCAAGGATGATCTTAAGAGCGGGAATCTGTATAAAAAGTTGCAGGGTATCAAGAATCAGGATGCCCGCTGCAATGATGAAACACCAATAGAGGTAATTCACTCCAGAAGATTTTCTGACGTGATAGGTATACAACGCCAGAGCGATCGATCCTGCAGCGGTTATCGTTGCGAACAAAACATAGGTTATATATTGAAACAAGTACCCACAGCTCCTATCACATTTACCCACATTTGTGAAACTTAAGGGAATGCTGCGATGTGATTGTACGTTATTCTATCATAAACCAGAAAGTAATAATTTTTTCTGGATCAGGTTCTCTTTTTCTTTAGTGGTCAGGAATGCTGTTTCCAGTGCATTCTTTTGCGCCCGATGTACCATTTCGGGAGTTAACCCTGCTCGATTGAGCGCCACATCATACTCATGGGCTATGGTAACGTTGCTGATCCCCGGGTCATCTGTATTGATGGAAGCCAGTATTCCTTGCTCTAAAAAGGTTCGTAATGGATGAACTATATAATCAGTCACCACACTGGTTTGCACATTGCTTGTCAGGTTACATTCGATACCGATCCTGTTTTCTACGAGATGATCCATCAAAATCGGGTCAGTCACTGCACTCAAGCCATGTCCAATCCTTTCGGCGCCTAATTGTCGCAGTGCCTGCCATATAGAAGATGCCCCCATGATTTCACCAGCATGTACTGTGATATGCCAACCAACATCACGTGCTTTATGGAAGTGATCAACAAATTCATCTCCTGGATAGTTAGCTTCATCTCCTGCCAGGTCCAATCCAATGATGAATTGCTTGTGAGTTAGCAATGCATTCAACTCCCGCCAGGCTTTTTCGGGTCCGTAGGTACGGCTGATGATCCCGATCAGATTTACGCTGATACCCGTTGACTGCCTGCCCTCTTCTACACCTTCGATCACAGCTGCAGTAACCTGCACCGGATCGAGCCCATGTGTTTCTGCCATGAATAACGGGCTGAAACGTAGCTCAATATAATCTAATCCTTCTTCTGCTGCATCCAGCACACTCTCACAAGCAATCCTTTTACAGGCACTGGTGTCTACCATAACGCACGTTTGCCATTCAAATTTCTGGATAAAAGCCATCACGCCTGGTTGGGGATCAGAAACCTGTACATAAGGTCGCAGCTCTTCCAGACTTACACCTGGTAAATGAAGATGGTACTTTGACCCCAATTCAAAAATCGTTGATAAGCGTACGCTTCCATCCAGGTGTCGATGAAGTTCACATAATGGATAAGTGGAATCTATCATTTTTGCTGCTCACACCCCGTGTTTCTTTTCCTTGCAAATAGATTACAGGTTAATCAGACCTATGTTCGTGTAAGTTATAATAATTTTAATACTTTATTCGTTTTCATTTTTACAAGTGATGGATTACATGTTATGGAAAATACAAGGAAATTCAACCCCATTATTGTTCTTACCCTTTTAATGCTGTTTTGTGCAGGATTGGGGTTCATATTCGAAAAGTTTCCAAATCTTCCTGGCAATATCCTCTTCCTCCCTATCATTATTATTTTCTGGATGGTTTACAGGTTTTCATGGCGTTGGGCAGGTATTGGAGCTTTGATTTACAGCTTTTTCCGAATTAGTTTTGGTTTCATCATTTCTCTTTCTGTTTCTTCCATGATCATGATCGCTGTAAGTTGCGTTATCCTATTACTTCTCGTTTTCTGGTTGGGATTGCTGCATGAAAGGCATCGACAATCAGATCGCGAATTGTTCCTTGCCAATCAACGGCTGAAAATTGTGATGGAATCTCTGAATGAGGGGCTTTTTGATTGGGATCTGCAAAATGCACAAGTTTACTTTAGTTCCCAGGTGGAGAAAGTGCTTGGTCAGGAAAAGACAGAAATCACGTTAGCTGAAGGAGCTTTTGAAAAGGTTGACGACCTGAAAACAATCTTCCCGCTCATTTTGGAAGAAGACCTGGAGAATCTTCGATGCGCTGTAAGTAGACTGCTTTCAGGTGAAACTCATGTAGCAGAGACTGAATTCCGTATTCGCCGGCCAAGTGGGAAAGTCTATTGGATCTTATGCCGGATTTTTGGCATACATTTAGAAGATGAGAAGAAACCAGTCAGGATTGTTGGCAGCCTGATGGATATCACCTCTCGAAAACTGGCTGAAGAGCATCTGCAAAAAAGTGAAAAACGATACCGCGATCTGATTGAGCAACAAGGCGAGGGAGTAGCCATCGTAAATCCAAATGACGATATTATCTACACCAATCCGGCAACAGACGCTATCTTTCAGGCAAAACCCGGAACATTACTTGGAAGGAATATCAAAGAATTTCTCTCTCCTGAACAGACAGAAGTCCTTCTCGATATAGAAAAAAGTAGAACGAACTGCGAAACCCTCACATATGAACTTGAAATTACAACAGATAAAAATGAAAAACGCAATCTTCTTGTCACCACAACACCTCGTAAAACTTCTGAAGGGGATCTTTTTGAGATCATTGGTGTATTAAGGGATATTACACAACGAAAAGAAGCTGAAAAGCATCTACGCTATATGGGAACGCATGATGGGTTAACAGGTTGCTATAACCGGATGTTCTATGATGAAACTGTTGATCGTCTCGAGCAGAGCGACCAGTTCCCTATCAGTGTATTAATGATTGATCTGGATGGGTTAAAGGCAATCAATGATGAATTTGGTCATCACCATGGTGATGAAGTATTGAAAACGGTGGCGCGTATCATAAAACAGTGTGTTCGAGAAAAGGATATCGTTGCCAGGGTGGGAGGAGACGAATTTGCAGTACTCCTTCCTGGTGTGCGAGCCAATGGGTTGGCAAGAATAATGCACCGTATTCAGCAAAAGACAGCTGATGAGAATGATCTAAATGACGATCCATACTCCATCCAATTTTCAATGGGGGGCGCGACAAGTCAGACACCTGATCAATTCAGAGCCAGCCTGCAATTGGCAGATGCACGAATGTATAGAAATAAACGTGCCCGGCGAAAGAACAGGGAAAAATGAAAACGCATTATAAAGTAATTAAGCCAGTCTATCTTTCAGTACTTTATGTGTTGATCTGTCTGGCATATGGATTAAGCCTACGCATTCTTAATATGCCGGTGGAATTTCTGACCCTGATGATGGTACCGATCATCTGGGCGGTATTCTATTACCCCATCATTTTATGTATTCTTCTTCTAGGTTTCTATAGTTTGATGGCCGTGGGCTTTATTTATATCAGCGCTGAATCATTTGGTTCAACACTGGTTACCATGCTTATTTCCATTTTTGCCTTTACAATCGCTATTTTCCTGATTGATAGTATCGTATCGAAACAGCATCAGCTTGAAGAGGAAGTCGATAAAGCAAAGAAAGAGCTGGATACCATACAGGCAAATACCACCGATGGCTTGTGGAATTTAAACCTGGCGACAGGAGAATTAAAACTAAATCCCAAAGCAATGCAATTCCTGGGCATGAGCGAACCATTGGTGAAGATCCCCCTTGAAAAATTAAAGATAGCCGCAGATTTTTTTGATACATTTCCTGCCATCCATCCCCAGGATGCTGATTCCGTGCAGCAAGGATTAACTTCCTTTCTAAAGGGAGAGCAAGCAGAATGTACGTTTGAGTATCGCGTCAAACAGGAAGACAGGGAATTTCATTGGATATCGGCACGCGGAAAAATCATTGAAAAAGATGAAAATGGAAAGGCGTTGATTATTACCGGAAGCCTGATAGATATTGACCGGCAAAAAAAGGCTGAAGCTGCCCTCACCATATGCGAGTCGCGTTATCGTTTTTTGATTGAAAAACAAACACAAGCGGTGATTTTAATTGACAATAAAAGGAGGATCGTCTACGCAAATCCGGCATCAGAGCGACTCTTTGGTACAAATCTGGGAGCAATGACCGGAAAGATTATCTCAGAGTGGATCGATGAAAACGAATTATCTCAGCTAGAGAGCGGATCAGGGAAAAAGATCCAGGAAATGGAAGGCACCTTTAATCTTGAGATTACTCGCAGCGATGCTACCCAGAAACGCATTCATGTCTCGGCTTCCACTATCAGTACGGATATGGGGCAATTCATTGGGGCAGTCTGGACAATCCGCGATGCAACTCAAATACCTGAAGCACAGCAACCGTACAGTGCCATGGTGGATCCACTAACCGGTCTATATAACAAGGATTATTTTGAAAACGAAATCGACCAGCTTGAAATGAAACAGACCAGCCCGGTAAGTTTTATCGTGATAGATCTTGATCAATTCAAAATCGTAAAAGAAACCCTGGGCCCAGAAACTGGAGATGATCTGTTGAAGTCGATGGCTCAAGTGCTACAAAATTCATTGAGAAAGAGTGATACGATCGCTCGAATCAACAAAGATCAATTTGCCGTCATTTTGCCCGGTGTAGAACCCGAAATCTTGCAGGAAGTAATGAACCGTATCGAAGCAAATGCACAGTTCGCAAATGAAGTTTCAGACAAGAAATATCTAATCAAATTCTCCATGGGCGGCGATACGAACTTCACCGGCGAGGGGCTGCGCTCTACGATCGATAAAGCCAATGCAGATATGTTTCATGAGAAACGGTTGAAACAGAAGAATATCTGAAAATGCAACCTTACTTCACCTTTTCCGTATATATTGGTGAGGTAAAAATGACTGAAGTAAATAAGAAACGTAATGTTCCCTGGTTTTTATGGCCATTTTGGGCTATCTGGCGCCTGGTTGTGATCATTATTGAGCTGACAGGTAGAGTAGTCGGAGCTTTGATCGGATTGGCGTTGCTTATTGTAGGCGTAGTTGTCAGCCTGACGGTTATTGGAGCTATCGTAGGTATTCCGATCATCATCTTCGGATTCTTGTTGATTCTTCGTAGCCTGTTTTAATACCAGAATTATTTTTAATGATTATTCCTCTGCGGTGATATCCATGCCAGCCTATGCTGGCATGGATGGCTTGTTTTTTACTTGAAACACAGTCAGGCTTTATAATTGGGCTCATGGAATTCAACTGTCTACGCACCTTTCCTGAATCTCTTTGTGACGAGTGGAATGCGTTATTAGAAAAAAGCATTACCCGGGTTCCCTTTTTGCGGTTTGAATATTTACATGATTGGTGGACCACACGCGGTGGAGGTGAATGGTCGAATGCAGAGCTGGTTTTAATTACTGCCAGAGAAAACAGTAACCTGATCGCGATTGCACCATTATTCTTTACCAATCAAACAGAAATACCATCTTTATTATTCGTTGGGGCAGTTGAGATTTCGGATTTTCTGGATTTCATAGTAGCTCCGGAAAATTTATCAGCCTTTCTCAATGAATTATTCCCTTTTCTGGCACAATTGAATCTTCCCTGGAAACAACTGGTTCTTCATAATATGCTGGATGATTCACCTACCGACCCAATTCTGCAATCTACTGCTGAAAAAGCAGGCTGGAAATTTTTGAAAGAAGCATTGCAGCCCTGCCCATATATCCCATTGGCAGATAGCTGGGAAAAGTACCTTGCCGGGGTGGACAAAAAACAGCGTCATGAAATTCGTCGAAAACTACGGCGCGCAGAAGAATTGGAAGTTCCCATGCGCTTCCGGATCGCGGATGATCCATCGAGGCTGAAACAGGATGCTGAAGACTTTATTGCCCTGATGGAACAGGATGATGATAAAGCGAAATTCTTGACCGGTGCCATGCGGCTACAAATGCACGAGGTCATCCAAACCGCCTACCGATGTGGTTGCCTAAACCTGGCTTTTCTGGAAGTAGGAGAGGAAAAAGTCGCTGCCTATCTAAATTTTGACTATAACAACCGTATCTGGGTATACAACTCTGGAATAAATTACGCCTATTATGAGAATTCTCCCGGTTGGGTGCTTCTTAGCAACATGATCCAATGGGCTATCGATAACAAACGTGAAGCACTCGATTTTATGCGGGGGGATGAAGAATATAAATACCGTTTTGGCGCTATTACCCGTTATGTCAATAAAATAACCATATCCCGGTAAGGGATATATTTCAGAGATCTGATTTTTTCAAAATCTATTTCCTTTTCCGACAATTCTGATATACTTAATCCAACAACTCAAATTTAACAACTTAAGGATGACACATGTTCAATGCGTATTTTCCTTTACTTGTTATTCTTTTGGTTGCGTTAGCGGTAGCCATTATTGCGGTAAGTTTAGGAATCCTCTTCGGTCCACGTCACCCTAACGAACGAAAATCTTCCCCATATGAATCTGGTATGGTTCCATTTGGAGTTGGTTCCAGACGGGTATCTGTACGCTATTATCTAATTGGTGTTTTATTCATCTTGTTTGACATTGAGGTAGTGTTCATTTTGCCCTGGGCTGTCTCTTTTCGCGGCTTGGGAATTCCAGGGCTAATTCTTGTGATCATTTTTATCCTGATTTTAGAAGTTGCGTTTGTGTATGCCTGGAAGAAGGGAGCTCTGGAATGGGAATAGAGCAAAAAGCTGGTGATTTGGGATTAGTGACCACTACGCTTGAACAAGCAGTGAATTGGGCACGGACCAGTTCCATGTGGCCAATGCTTTTTGGTCTTGCTTGCTGTGCCATCGAAATGATGGCAGCCCAGGCATCCAGCTATGATATGAGTCGTTTTGGGATGGAGTTAATGCGTGCCAGTCCCCGCCAATCAGACCTGATGATCGTTGCGGGGCGGGTGAGTCGCAAAATGGCTCCTGTGCTGCGTAACCTTTATGATCAGATGCCTTCTCCCAAATGGGTGATTGCAATGGGTGATTGCGCAGCCTGTGGAGGTGTTTTCAATAATTATGCGGTTGTGCAGGGCGTAGATGAGATCGTTCCCGTAGATGTGTACATAGCAGGCTGCCCACCCCGCCCCGAAGGATTGATACACGGGATTGTTACCTTGCATGAAAAAGTCAGGAAAGAACAGATCAAAGATTGGGCATAAATGGGATCTCTCCGGCTGAAAGATAAATCCATGAAGAAACCATTTGATAACATCATTAAAGACCTGTCTGAAGCATTGACCGTCACACCGCAAGAATTTCGCGGAGAGGTCAGCTTTTGTATCCCTTCAGAGAGTTTGCTCAAATTAACCACCGCCTTGCATGATACACATGGTTTTAACATGCTGATCGATATCACCGCAGTGGATTACTGGCCCGAAACCGATCCTCGTTTCCATGTGGTTTACCATTTCCTTGATACTGATAGCAATCAAGTTGTCTGCATTCGTGTACCTGTAGATTCGCAGACCAACAGTCTGCCAAGCATCAGCAGGATATTCATTAATGCCACCTGGTATGAGCGGGAAGTATGGGATATGTTCGGGCTACGTTTCGAAGGCAACCCCGATATGCGCCGGATCTTAATGCCACACGATTGGGAAGGTCATCCTTTGCGCAAAGACTACCCATTGGATTATGAAGAGGTCGAATACAGCTTTGATTTCAGAGAAATCGACCTGAAAAAGTTGCACGGCAAAGAATAAGTTACAAGGCATGTTTGAGGTGCAATGACAGAGGTTCATGAAGTTTCCTTTGAAGAATTCAAACACCTGGTTTCTGACCGGGCGATCAAAGGCGATACCATGCTCCTCAACATGGGTCCTCAACATCCATCCACGCATGGTGTTCTGCGCCTGTTGTTGGAATTGGATGGTGAAATCGTGGTGAATTGCATACCCGATATCGGTTTCTTGCATACCGGTATCGAGAAGAACATGGAAAATAAAACCTATCAGAAAGCCGAAGTGATGACCGACCGGCTTGATTACTTGAATCCGATTGGCAATAACCTTACTTACTGCCTGGCGGTGGAAAAATTGTGCGACCTGGACGTTCCTCCCCGCGCACAGGTGATCAGGGTGCTGCTGGCAGAGCTGACGCGCATAGCTTCACACCTCCTCTGGTTAGGATCCTCTGCTCTAGACCTGGGTGCCATGTCGGTATTTCTCTACACGATGCGAGAACGCGAAATGGTGCTGGATATCTTTGAATTATGCTCTGGACAGCGCATGATGACCACCTTCATCCGACCGGGTGGATTGTGGCGCGATGTACCGTCAGAGTTTATCCCCGCCGTCGAACAATTCTTGAAGGTTATGCCTGCAAAGATAAAGGAATATGAAAGTCTGCTTCATGATAATCCACTATTTATTGAGCGTACTCGCGGGATCGGAGTGATCAAAGCGGATGAATGTATCCAATGGGGTGTCACCGGACCAATTTTGCGGGCAGGTGGCAAGGCGTATGACCTTCGAAAAGCAAGACCATATTCGGGTTATGAGCAATTTGATTTTGACATCCCCACACGGCAGGAAGGTGATGTTTACGCCCGGTATGAGATCAGAATGGCAGAACTGCGCGAGTCCTTAAAAATCGTGCGCCAGGCACTGGATAAGCTGCCAGGCGGAGAAGTTCGGAGCAAGAACCGAAAATTCATTCCACCTCCCCGGTCAGAAATTGGCCACAGCATGGAAGCACTCATCCATCATTTTAAATTATGGACAGAAGGTTTTACTCCACCGGTTGGTTCTGTTTATACAGCAACCGAATCGCCTCGTGGTGAATTGGGTGTGTTTCTCGAATCCAATGGAACACCCAAACCCTATCGCGTGCATTACCACACACCATCTTTTGCAAACCTGCAGATTATGCCCCTTCTCACTCGCGGACATTTTATTGCGGATGTGGTTGGAATTATTGCAAGTATCGATATTATTTTGGGAGATGCTGACCGTTGATCGAGCTACAGCGTAAATATCCAAAAGAAGTAGAACAGATCCTGGCAAAATACCCCCCGGATTTTAAACAATCAGCTGTGATGCCGCTGCTTTACCTGGCTCAACGTGAGGATGGCAAGGTGAGCAAACAATCGATTGCGGATATTGCATCATTGACAGGTATTTCTACGACTGATGTAGCTTCTATTTTGGGTTTTTATACGCTCTTTCATGAAGAAGGTGGACGATATTTCATTCAGATTTGTACTGACCTTCCTTGCGCTCTTTGTGGGGCTGAAACTTTCTTGCACCAGGTTTGTGATGTTTTAAAAATTCAGCCCGGAGAAACCACCCCAGATGGGATATTCACAGTGGAAGAAGTGAAATGCATAGCTGCCTGTGATAAAGCGCCTGTTTTCCAGGTGCAGGGAAATGGTGAAATCACCTATCATGAGCACCAGACCCTTGAAAGCGCATTGAAAATTTTTGAAGAACTTAGAAAGCGGGTATCTGTTAAAGCAAAGGCTGAAAAGCTGGCTCCAAAGGATGCGGTATGAGCAAATATATCCTTTTGCGCCATCGAGATACACCCGGTTTAAAACAACTGGATGTTTACCGCAAAAATGGCGGGTTTAAAACCTTCGAAAAAGCAATAAAAACTCTCGAGCCATCTGCGGTACTCGGCATTATCAAAGATTCTGGACTCCGCGGTCGTGGCGGGGCAGGATTTCCAACGGGAATGAAATGGAGTTTTTTGCCAGACACCCTCTGGCCTCATTATGTGGTGGCTAATGCAGACGAATCAGAACCCGGCACTTTTAAAGACCGTGAGATCCTGGAGAACAACCCATACCAGTTTTTGGAAGGCTTGATGCTGGCATCCTTTGCTGTGAAGGCTGAAACTTCGTATATCTACCTGCGAGGTGAGTTCTGGCAGATCGCGTCCCAGATTGACTCTTGTATCCATGAGCTTGAAAATGCTGATCTGTTGGGAAACGACCTTTTTGGAACCGGCTATTCCTTAAAAATATACACTCATATGGGGGCAGGCGCATATATTTGCGGTGAAGAAACCGCTCTTCTCGAATCACTGGAAGGAAAATTGGGGCAACCCCGGCTTCGTCCGCCTTTCCCGGCAGTATACGGTTTATTTGGAAAACCAACGGTCATCAACAATGTCGAAACCCTGACGAACATTCCTCCCATCATTGAAAAAGGGGCTGCCTGGTACCGTCAGTTTGGCACAGAAAAAAGCCCAGGAGTAAAGATATTTTGCCTTTCGGGTAGGGTGAACAAGCCCGGAAACTATGAATTACCTCTGGGCATCCCCTTCCGTCATTTAATTTATGAGCTCGGTGGTGGAATTATTGGCGGGAAACAAATCAAAGCCATCATGACCGCCGGAGCTTCATCCACCATTATCCCTGCCACCGAACAGGCGCTGGATACCCCTATGGATTATGAGAGTATTCAGAATACTTTGGGAGCACCTCTGGGTTCTGCTTCGGTCATCATTCTAGATGAAACCACCAATATGGCTTCTCTGGTGAACAAGACGGTGGGGTTTTTCCAGCATGAATCCTGTGGAAAATGTACCCCATGCCGTGAAGGAACCTATTGGATGAACAACCTGGCCCGTCGGATCCTGGAAACCCATGATCCTCAACAGGTAGACCTTTTACTTAGTGTGGCTAAACAGATCCAAAATAAATGCCTGTGCGCTTTGGGAGAATTTTCGACCATGGCAGTAGTATCAGCCATTCAACATTTTCACGAGGATTTTATTTCTGATCTCAGGAGCTTTCCTTCTGATGCACACAAACTGGAGGGACTGCCATGAGCAAGAATGTAACCCTGACGATCGACAAGAAAACTGTGACGGCCCCTGCCGGCATGATGATAGTGGATGCAGCCAAAATGGTTGGTATCAATATCCCCACCTTTTGCTACCACCCCAAAATGGAATCAGTGGGGATGTGCCGCATGTGTCTGGTAGAAATTGGTAAACCCGTGATCAACCAGGTTACTGGTCAGGTTCAGTTGGATGAAAACGGTATGCCGAAAATACAATTTATGCCAAAACTTGAAACCTCCTGCACTACCCCTGTTTCAGAAGGGATAGTGGTTATCACAGACAGTGAGAAAGTAATCGCTGCCCGTAAAGAAATGCTGGAATTCCTGCTCACATCACACCCCCTGGATTGCCCGGTGTGCGATAAGGGTGGTGAATGCCCACTGCAAAACCTTACCCTGCAGCATGGACCAGCTGCAAGCCGATTCATCTATGATGACAAGAAACATCTTAAAAAACATTATCCACTGGGTGAGTTGATCATTCTTGATCGCGAGCGCTGTATCCAGTGTGGGAGATGTGTGCGTTTTCAACATGAAGTGGTCGATGACCCAGTGATCAATTTTTACCAACGTGGTAGATCACTCGAGATTATTACCCAATCACAACCAGGCTTTGATTCGATTTTTTCTGGCAATACGACCGATATTTGCCCGGTAGGTGCGTTAACCACAGCTGATTTCCGGTTTGGCGCCCGTCCCTGGGAAATGAATCAGGCAGCTTCCATTTGCAACCATTGTGCAGTGAACTGCAACATTATGTACAACACCCGCCGTGAAGTAAAAAGCAAAGGCAGGGCAATAATCAAGCGGGTAATGCCCCGCCAAAATGAACAGGTCAATGAGACCTGGATATGTGATAAAGGCCGCTTTGTGTACCACTATTCCGAAAGTCCAGAGAGGCTAACACAGCCAATGGTAAGAAAGAATGGATTCCTGCAACCAGTAGAATGGGAAGAAGCCATGCAGGTAGTGGATGAGAACATGAAGTTCATGAGCGTCAATATGCTCACCATCGCTGGAGGCAGACTTTCCAACGAAGACCTGTTTAACCTGGCGGTTCTCACACGAGAGCGAGCTGGCAAGGCAGTTTTGTATACTGAAATGTCAGGTGGGGATATCGTCGCAAAAGTAGGGCTCAGCCAGGGCAGCAATCTCTCTAAATTAGGGAAGGGAGATACGATTTTAGTGGTCGCTTGTGACCTGCACGAAGAAGCCCCTATCTGGTGGCTGCGAGTAAAACAAGCCACAGAACGTGGTGCAACCTTGATCGTGGTAAACCCCCGAAAAACCCGTCTGGAAAAGTACGCTACCCATATTGTGCGTTATCAGTATGGTGAAGAAGTTCAGACAATCAATGGGATGATACCCAGTAAACGAAAACCTCTGAATGGGTTGGAAGAAGCGGTAAAAGCCTTTGATTCTGCGCAGAATGCGATCATCATTTTTGGTTCAGAAGGCATTGGTTTACAAACTTCAGCCACATTGGCAGCAGCCTGTGGAGATTTATTGAAAACAACAGGCCATGCAGGCAAGCCTAATAATGGGTTGCTGCCTGCCTGGTTAAATGGGAATTTGCAGGGTGCCTGGGAGATGGGATTCCGCCCAGATATGGATCTAAAGACCACTTTGAAAAATGCAAAGGTAGTTTATATCGCAGGAGCAGACCCATCTGGGGATGATCCAGATTTGAAAGAAGCCCTTTCGCATGCAAAATTTGTGGTAGTTCAGGAAATGTTCCTAACCGAAACTGCTATGCAGGCGCATGTGGTTCTGCCAGTACAGGCGATGCAGGAACGCGAGGGGTCTTATACCTCCGGAGAACGCCGGGTGCAACGTTTTTACCAGGCAATTGCACCCCTCCCCGGCACACGCCCGGATTATGCAATCACGGCAGAGATCGCGCAGAAGATGGATATTAAAATATCCAGCCAATCTGCCAGGCTGGTTTTCGATCAGATTGCCAGGGAAGTGCCTGACTTTGCCGGATTAAGCTATCAGAAATTGGCTGAATCTCCAGAACAATGGCCACCCATAAGTCGGAGCGACCTGTATTATGGTGGCACTGAATACGATAACCATCAGGGAATTGGCGTGCAGTTGAGTACCGCTGCAGACCGTGGAGAACTGTTGGAATGGGAAAAAGGCCCCATTGAAAAACCATCTGCAAATGGTCTGCGTATCATTCCAGTGACACAGCTATATGATCGCGGTTCTCTCATGAAGCATACTTCTGTGTTGGATGAACGTAAAGTACCTCTGGCTATCCGGGTTCATCCTTTAACGGCAAAAAAATTCGAGTTATTTCCAGAGAGAACCACTTCTATCAGTGTTGGAGCAAAAACTCTGGACGTTGCAGTCATTCTTGATGAAGATGTACCGCAAAATGTGGCATTGCTGCCACGTAGCGTGTGATCAGTTTGGTGAGGATGGGTATGGATTGGTCGAATGTACTCGAATGGGTGATCAAAGCATTGGTTATTTGCCTTGGAATGACCCTTGGTTTTGCATACACCACTTTATACGAAAGAAAAGTACTGGCACGCATGCAAGTACGAGTAGGTCCAAACCGTGCAGGCCCCGCCGGGTTGCTGCAGCCCATTGCTGACGCTGTAAAACTGATTTTCAAAGAAGAACTGGTACCCGCTAAAGCAGATAAGATCATTTTCCTGGCAGCGCCGATTATCACCGTTATTCCAGCCTTGATCATTACTGCCGTTGTCCCTTGGGGACCATCGGTGAAGATATTTGGAAGAGAAATACAGCTTGCCATGACTGATATTAATGTGGGTGTACTCTATCTGATGGCAGTCACCTCCATTTCAGTTTATGGCATCACACTGGCAGGTTGGTCTTCCAACAATAAATATGCCACATTGGGCGGCTTGCGAGCTACAGCGCAAATGATCTCTTACGAGCTGGCCATGGGCTTTGCCATGCTTGCCCCTGTGATGATGGCAGGCTCCATGAGCTTAATGGATATAGTGGAAGGTCAGAGCAAGCTCTGGTACGCTTTGCTTCAGCCGGTAGCTTTTATTGTTTATATCATCTCCAGCCTGGCAGAAGTCAACCGCTCACCTTTTGACATGCCAGAAGCAGAACAGGAATTGACAGCTGGATATCACACCGAATATTCTGGGATGAAATTTGCCCTGTTCTTTATGGCAGAATACATCAAGATGATCGCCATTTCCATGATCGGGTCCACCCTGTTCCTGGGTGGTTTCCAGGGTCCTTTTGTCAGTCAATACCCCTGGCTGGGTCCGATCTATTTATTTATCAAGACGGCTGCATGGTTATTCTTTATTATCTGGATGAGAGCGACCCTGCCCCGTATCCGGTACGATAAGTTGATGATGCTGGGTTGGAAAGTACTTTTTCCCGTTGCCCTGGCGAATATCATGGTGACAGCCGTTGTGCTGGTATTGACCGGCAGCTAATCACAGGAGAAATTGCATGCCGAAAGGTCCATTGACGAAGTTAAAAGCAATTCTGGAAGGTTCCTGGACAACCCTTCGCTCTATGTTCCGGAAGCCGGTCACCATCTCTTATCCCGAAGTAAAACGCCCGGTTAGAGCCCGCTTTAAAGGGCGTCATTATCTACAGCGATATGAAAATGGATTGGAACGCTGTATAGGCTGCTCGCTTTGTGAAGCAGCTTGCCCGGCAGATGCAATTTTTGTTGAATCCGCTGAAAACACGGATGAAGAACGGTATTCTCCTGGTGAACGCTACGCCAGCACATACGAGATCAACATGCTGCGCTGCATTTTTTGTGGATTTTGTGAAGATGCCTGCCCCACGGAGGCGATTGTATTAGGAGACAATTACGAGCTTTCTTTTACTGGCAGAGCGCAAGCCATCTATACCAAAGATATGCTACTGGTACCGGTTCCAACGGGTGGGAAACCTACCCCTCAAAAGACTGAACCTGGTATGTTCACCCGTTCGGTGCCAGAAATGAAAGACCCTACAGATTGATCAAGGGCTGCGCAACAGGAGTTAAAGGGAATGCTGACAGGTGAGATCGTTTTGTACTCAATCTTAGGAATTGTCGCTCTGGCGACAGCATTGGGCATGTTGCTCAGCCGCAATGCGGTATATTCCGTTCTTGCTCTGGTATTAAATTTTGCTACGGTTGCAGTAATCTATTTGATGTTAGGCGCTCCTTTCATTGCACTGGTACAGATCACTGTGTATGCAGGGTCCATCATGGTGCTGTTCCTGTTTGTCATTATGTTGTTGGGGGCTGAAAGACTCCCAATCAAAGAGAGTATTAAAAGTCACCGCCCGTTGGCGATCTTGTTGGGTGTGGTGATGCTGTTGGAGATAGGCACATTTATTTTCTGGAAGGTTGGCTTGATCCCTACGGTTATTACACCTTCAGTGGATTTTGCCACACCAACCAAAATTGGTATGGAATTATTCACCAGGTATGCCTTACCTGTGCTGATCACATCCGTGATCTTATTGGCAGCAACGATAGGTGCAATTTTGCTGACTCGCGCTGACAAAATCGAAGGGAAGAAATCATGATCAGCCGGTTTTTTTATCTCTGGTCAGTAAATCAGGAGGTTGTATGCCTCTAGCATTCTTTTTAGTGCTTTCTGCAGTGATGTTTATCATTGGTATCCTGGGATTCCTGATCCGGCGGAACGCACTGGTAATTTTTATGTCATTGGAATTGATGTTCAATTCCGCCAATCTGCTTTTTGTCGCATTTGCTGCTTATCATAAAGTACTGACCGGTCAAATTATGGTGTTTTTTGTGATGACCGTTGCTGCTGCTGAAGTGGCAGTGGGTCTGGCATTGATCGTTGCCATCTTCCGCAGCAAGAACACTATTGATATTGACAAAATGAACGAGCTCAAAGGGTGATTCAGGGAGAGATGAGATGACACCAGAAACAATTGCACGATTCCTTCCCCCCTGGCTTTTAATCTTTCCATCGCTCGGTATGCTGATCAATCTACTTCTTGGCAGCAAACTGGGGCAAAGGTCAGCAGGTATCATTGCCACATTGGCTGCCGGGCTGGCTTTTGGGGTATCCATCATCCTGGGATGGCTGCTAACACAACTTGTTGGTCCGATTGTTTTTCCGATTGCGGATTGGATCACGGTTGGAAGCCTGAATTTTGGGTGGGTTATTCGTGTGGATACCCTTTCCGTTGCCATGATGCTGGTGGTCACAGGAGTTGGAACTCTCATCCATCTCTATGCCATCTCTTACATGAAGCATGACACCCATTACAACGGTGACCCGGGCAGGTACCGTCGTTTCTTCGTCTTTTTCAATCTTTTCATTTTTAATATGCTGTTACTTGTAAGTGCCGATAACTATCTGATGATGTTCGTCGGTTGGGAAGGGGTGGGATTATGCTCTTACCTGCTCATCGGTTTCTGGTTTGAAAAAGGGGAAAACGGGATCGCCAATGCAAAAGCTGCCAAGAAAGCCTTTATCGTCAACCGTATTGGCGATTTTGGATTGTTGATTGCCCTCTTTTTAATTTTTACCCGCTTTGGCACATTACAGTTCGATGCAGTGTTCAAGCAGGCACCCACCCTGGCTGCGGCTACACCTGGATTACTGCTCGCGATCACCTTGTTCATGCTGTTAGGGGTCACTGGTAAGTCTGCACAGCTTCCGTTATACGTCTGGCTGCCGGATGCAATGGCTGGTCCAACTCCAGTTTCAGCCTTGATTCATGCTGCGACGATGGTAACCGCTGGTGTATATCTGATCGCTCGTTCCAGCGTATTGTATAGTCTGGTACCCGAAGCTCAGACGGTGGTCACCTGGGTAGGAGCAGCCACAGCTTTCTTTGCTGCCACGATAGCAATTGGTCAGTTTGACATCAAGAAAGTGCTGGCATATTCCACTATCAGCCAGTTGGGATTTATGGTTGCAGCGGTTGGCATGGGAGCAACAGTGGCTGGCATGTTCCATCTGATCACGCATGCTTTCTTTAAAGCACTTCTCTTTCTCGCCGCCGGTTCGGTAATACTTGGAATGGAGCACGGGTATACTGAAGGGCATCACGGGGTTTCAGAAGAACAGCCATTTGATCCCCAGGACATGCGAAATATGGGTGGGTTGCAAAACCAGCAAAAAACCACTTTCTGGGTGTATATAATTGGCGCGCTGGCACTTTCCGGTATTGTCCCCCTGGCTGGGTTCTTTTCAAAAGATGAGATCCTGGCTACTGCCATGCTGCATAACACGGCAGTCTTTGTTGTGCTTCTTCTATCTGCTTTCCTGACCGCATTTTACATGGGACGACAGGTTTTTCTGATCTTCTTTGGCAAACCCCGAACAGAAGCTTCCTCACTGGCGATAGAAAGCGATAAAGTAATTACGGCTCCCCTGGTGATCCTTGCCATTCTGGCAACCCTGGGAGGTGTAGTCAATTTACCTGGAGTACATTGGCTTGAAACCTGGCTTGAACCTTCTCTAAACCATCCCCTGGTGGCAGAATTCAACCTGGGTGTAGCGGGACTCTCTCTGGGGATGGCATTGGCAGGGCTTTTAATCGCCTGGTGGGTTTATTCACGCCGTAGTTTTGTCAATGCAGAAATGACCGACCCCCTGGCACGTAACATGGGAAGGTTATTTAAAGCTCTGCAAAACAAATGGGGAGTGGACGAGTTCTACCGGGCTGTGGTGGTCAAACCTTTTGACGCCGCCGCAGAGACACTTGCCAACCCGGGTGAATTGGGCAGTATTGATGGTTTGGCACATGATTTGGGAAAATTTGCATACCTGCTTGGAAAGTTGGGAAGCGTCCTACAGAATGGTTTTGTGCGACGTTATGCCTTGATGATCGTTGTTGGTGTGGTTCTCATTCTCGCCTATGTCTTTTTAAAGTAAAGTCCGTGTTTGGACGAGGAATGATATGAATTATTGGCAAAATCCATTATTGATCATGAGCCTGGTTCCTCTGGTTGGGACATTGATTATCTTATGTGTGCCGGCTGAACGCAAAAATTTCATTCGTATGGTGGCAATGATCACCAGCCTGGCTGTATTTGGGGTTGCCATCTGGATGTTGACCCTGTTCCAACCCGAATTGCCCGGTATGCAATTTAGCCTGGATATTCCCTGGTTTAGAATATCGAATTTCACCATCCATTTCATTTTGGGCGTGGATGGCATCAGTATCTTGCTGGTGTTACTGACGACATTTCTCACCCCCCTGGCAATCCTTTCCACCTGGAAAGCGATACAGGAAAAAGTCAAAGGGTTCATGGCATTCTTCCTGCTGCTCGAAACCGGCATGCTGGGAGTATTCCTTGCTCAAGATCTGATCCTGTTTTATATCTTCTGGGAACTCACCCTCATCCCAATGTATTTCCTGATCGGATTATGGGGAGCTGAAAGGCGCATCTATGCTGCCGTAAAGTTCTTCCTGTTTACAATGGCTGGATCCGTGTTGATGCTGGCTGGCATTATTTATGTTGGATTGCAGGCGGGCAGGTTCACCATGGCAGATATACTGGCGCAGCGAAGCTCTTTTGCGGGTGCACAGATCTGGCTTTTCCTGGCATTTGGCATCGCATTTGCTATCAAAGTTCCTCTCTTCCCCTTCCACACCTGGCTGCCGGATGCACATGTTGAAGCACCCACTGCTGGTTCGGTTATCCTGGCGGCTGTACTGCTAAAAATGGGAACGTATGGCTTCCTGCGCTTCAACCTGCCCCTCTTCCCGGATGCAGCACTAACCATGGCACCCTGGATGGCGGTTCTGGCAATCATTGGGATCATCTTTGGGGCGATGACTGCTTACCGCCAGAAAGATATGAAGAAACTGGTCGCGTATTCTTCCATCAGCCATTTGGGATTTGTTGTGTTGGGAATTTTCGCCCTCAACTTACAGGGTGTTTCTGGTGCAATTATTCAGATGGTCAATCACGGATTGAGTACCGGTGCACTCTTCTTGATCGTGGGGATGTTATATGAACGACGACACACCAGGTTGCTCAGTGCCTTTGGAGGTTTGTGGAAAGGGGTGCCAGCGCTGGCAACCCTGACTTTGATCGTTACGCTTTCTTCTGCAGGCTTGCCCGGATTGAATGGTTTTGTGGGTGAATTCACCATTCTTCAGGGTGCATTCATGGCATCCACTTATCACAGCTATTTCTTTGCTGTCTTTGCAACGTTAGGGATCATTTTGGCAGCGGTTTACCTACTGTGGATGTTCGAAAAAGTATTCCTGGGTCCGGTCACATATGAAGAAAATAAGACGTTGAAAGAGATCAACTGGAGGGAACTGGCCGTTTTGATACCCATTTTGGTCGTGATCTTCTGGATCGGGCTTTATCCCAAACCATTCTTTGAACTCATTAACCCAACTATCCAAACCCTGTTGGATACCGTACTACCGGTGTATTAGGAGGATGAGATGAATTTTAGTGATTTTCAGGTCATTCTCCCGTTGGTGGTACTGGTGATTTGGGCAGTCATCCTGGTGCTGGTCGATCTGTGGATCCCTAAAAAGAGCAAGGGGATCACGGCTGCTTTGGCTGTGGTCGGAATGGCTGTTACGCTCCTACTATGCCTGAGACAGTTTTCCACTCCTGTAGCAGCCTTTAACGGTATGGTGCAGGTGGATGGGTTTGCCATCTTTCTGGATGTGATTTTCTTGGGCAGTGGTATTATTTCTGTTGGGCTGGCATTTGATTACTTGCGGCGAATGAATATCGAGCGGGGGGAGTTTTATTCCCTGATCATGATCTCAACAAGCGGCATGTTGTTAATGACATACGCTAAAGACCTGATTATTGTATTCCTTGCTCTCGAACTGCTTTCAATCCCTCTTTATGTCATGGCGGGTTTTGCCCGGCTCCAGGTTGAATCCGAAGAATCTGCTCTGAAATATTTTCTATTAGGAGCCTTCTCTTCAGGGTTTGTTCTCTATGGGATCGCATTGGTTTTTGGCGCAACTGGCTTTACCAATTTTCCAGATATCGTTGCCAGCGTGGCAAACAAAACAGTGCAGATGCCACTTTTCCTGGCAGGATCAGCCTTGTTGCTTATTGGGTTTAGTTTCAAGGCTGCCTTTGTGCCATTTCACATGTGGACACCGGATGTTTATCATGGTGCTCCAACCCCCGTTACTGCTTTCATGTCTGTGGGAGCTAAAGCGGCTGGTTTCGCTGCACTGCTGCGGGTATTCGTCACCATCTTTTCTTCGCTGGCAGTGGATTTAACACCGGTATTATGGACATTGGCAGCCATCACGATGATCGCGGGGAATGTGATCGCATTGGCACAAATGAACATCAAACGCCTGTTGGCGTATTCAAGTATTGCCCATGCCGGGTATATGGCAATGGCATTTGTGTCGTATGGAAAAAGCAACGTGGTTGGGAACAGCATTTCTGGTATGTTGTTTTACCTGGTGGCATATAGTTTGACCACATTAGGTGCATGGGCGGTTGTGATCGCACTGGAAAAACCCGGAATGAAGGGGCTAGATCTGACAGATTATGCCGGATTGGGGAAAAAATATCCTCTGCTAGGCGCTGCCATGGCGATCTTTATGCTCTCTTATACCGGTATTCCGTTGACCCTTGGGTTCTGGGGAAAAGTGTACCTGTTTGGCGCCGCCATTCAAGGCGGGTTCATCTGGCTGGCTATCATTGGGTTGCTTGCATCACTGGTATCAGCGTATTACTACCTGAAGGTCATCGTCATGATGTACATGAAACCAGGTGATCCCGATATCAGCTGTGATCTTTGGGTACACATTATCGCAATTACCTGTGCGTTACTGGTAGTGGGGGTGAGTTTTCTTCCAGGAACCCTGCTGGATTGGGCAGGCCAGGCTCTCTTGATTTTAAAATAGAGTGCCTTCGTAGGGTGGAGTTAAAATGTGTCCACCTCACTTGCTTCCATATAAAAATTTTCTTATTGCACTAATGCTTTGATCTTCTCCAGGACCTCTTCCAGTATCCATAAACCGCTTTCACCGGTAGCACGCAATTTGTACTCTACTCCACCTTGCTTGAGCCCTCTGTCACCAATCGTTAACCGAATGGGGATGCCGATTAGATCAGCATCGTTAAATTTAACCCCTGCGGTGGCAACCCGGTCATCATATAGCACTTCGATACCTGCGTTGGTCAGATCAGTGTACAACTTTTGCGCAGCAGTTTCTGTTTCGCCAGTTTTGCTTGCCAGCCCCACGATATGTACCTGGTAAGGAGCCACAGAAGCAGGCAGACATAAACCTTTCTCGTCGTGATGCTCTTCAGCGATGCATGCAAATAATCGCCCGAGCCCAATGCCATAAGAACCCATGATGATCGGCTTGCTACTGCCATCCTCTGCTGTGAATGTACATCCCATCGCGTCAGAATAGCGGGTGCCAAGTTTGAAGATATGTCCCATTTCGATGCCGCGTGATTCTAGCATAGGCTTACTGCAAACAGGGCAATCGAATCCCTCTCTGGCAGAAGCAATATCTGCCACGATATCCGCGGTGTAATCACGTCCGTAGTTCACGTTTAACAGGTGATAGCCTGCCTCATTCGCACCTGCCACAAGGTTGAAGCAGGCGGGAATCAGTTCGTCAACTACGACTTTGACAGGCATGTGAGACGGATCATGCAGATTCAACCCAACGGGTGAAGCAAATCCGGGTGCTGATCCAATGGAAATGATCTCATCTTCGGTGGCTGGCCGTAACTCCATCGCTTTGATCTCATTTGCCAGCTTGATTTCGTTCAACTCCATATCCCCACGCACCACTGCAAAGATGAATTCCTGCTGAATGTCCATATCCGGGTCAGTCAAGGCAGGTGTGGCAATCAGAAAAACTGCCTTGGCGGTATGATCAGCGGTAATATGAAGAAAATTGGACAGCTCTTCGATCGTCTTTGCGTCTGGTGTGGCAACTTTTTGTAAAGCTGCTGGTTCTTCAGGAGTAATCACGGGACGGCGAAAATCTGCTACCTCCCGGTTGGCAGAATAGCCGCATGATGGGCAGTGGAGCAGGGTATCCTCACCTGCTGGATTGAGATACATGAATTCATGCGCTTCTTTCCCGCCCATCATACCGCTGTCTGATTCAACGGTAACCACCGGCAGACCGCAGCGTTCAAAGATACGTTTATAAGCATCATAATGCGCCTTGTACTGTACAGCCAACCCTTCCCAATCCGCATCCAAGCTGTAACTATCCAGCATAGTGAATTCGCGTGCCCGGATCAATCCAGCGCGTGGTCGCGGATCATCACGCCATTTAGTTTGGATGTGATAGATTAATGATGGCATCTGGCGATACGATCGAACTTCATTGCGCACCAGGTCAGCAGTGGCTTCTTCATGGGTCATCGCCAGCACCATGTCACGGTCAGATTTATCCTTGAAGCGCCCCATCTCTGTGCCGATCTGATACCAGCGTCCGGTTTCTTTCCAGAGATCGGCTGGCTGTACCACCGGCATGTTGATCTCCTGACCACCTATTGCGTTGATCTCTTCACGCATGATATTCTGAATTTTTTGCAGACTGCGGAGAGCCAGGGGCAAATATGTAAAGATTCCAGCGGCGAGGGGGCGTATATACCCCGCTCGGATCAATAGTTGATGACTGGCAAGATCTGCATCTGCGGGAACTTCACGGCGGGTTTGGGAAAACATACGGGACATCAACATGAGTACCTCTTCACGGTTTCTTATAATGACAATTAATTGTATCTGATAAGTGGAAGTATTTACGCCAGCAGCCAGATCCACTCACTGGAAGCGCGATAAAGTGCAATCCCCAGTACATGACCACTGCGCTTCATCAGCCAGCTTAAAAGAATCGCCTGTATCGCCACTATCGCCAACCGAATCCAGATCGTCTCAGGATGCAGGATCAGGCGTGGGATCTGCCAGATGATGAATACCAGGGCAGTAACCAGCCATCCATATTTCTCACCAAAAAAGGAGGTCACCCGTAATTGCAGATAACCACGGAAAACCGTTTCCTCTGCTAATGCGATGATCAGCCAGACAATCAAGCTTGTAATCTCAGCGCGTGAGATACCATCGATCAACTGGAAAATTGCACCACGCAGGAATATTGTAAGGAAAACCAGCGCCAGCCCAAGGCGGGCGGAAGGAGCAAGCAGAGCTTTGCCCCAACCAGCACTGCGCACAGGTTGCTTACGAATGAACAATGCCAGGAGAATTACCGCTAGTGCAACCAGTGCTGCGACAAGCTGTTGCCACAATTCATAGGGGATATCATACAGAGTCTGCGGAGGGAGAATAACGCCTTTGTAAAAAAGGATAGCTGCAAACAAGACCAAACTGAAAAGGGTCAGTGAGACAACTGCTTCACGGCGTGGATACTTGAACCCAAGTGGTTTTCGCAAGCGGATACTTTTGCTCAACCCGGCTAAAAGCATGACCGCTATAACACCCATCACCTCACTGGCGAATAAAATCAAAGTCCGGCTCTCCATCAGACTGCACCTTCAATTCCACTGGCATCTGGTGGAGGTTGCTGTTCAAGGGGTAATTCTTCCACGGTTTCTTCCAGCTTAAGGTCGATCTTTTCTTCCATACGTACAGCACCACGCAAGAAGGCACCTTCTTCAGTGGCGAAAGACACCGCAGAGACATCGCCCCACACTCTGCCTGTGCCACGAATCTCTAATTTTTCGGTGGTGATATTCCCACGCACCAATCCAGCTACAACCACTGAGGTAGCTTTGATTTCCGGGCAGGTGACCCTACCAGTTTCACCTATCACCAGCAAACCGCGGATGGCGATTTCCCCTTCGAACGTACCTTCAATACGGATTCCGCCGCTACCGCGCAAATTTCCCTTCCAGATAACACCAGGTCCCAGGATGGAAGTGATCCTTTCACCTGGAACAACAGTTGGCACAGTAGTGGGAGTTGGTTTTCGAAACATAATTACCTTTGGCCATATAAAATCACACTGATAAGATGTATTTTACCAGTAACCAGAGAGGTTAACTGGATCAGCCCTGGGTTTGAGTTAAAAACTCTGTTACTTGTGCGGATTCTAATTTTCAGTATTGACATGGTGGCTACAAGAATCTACTATTAATGCACATAGTTTGCATTTCATTCTTTGCTCAGGTAGCCCCTGCACTGCAGGGGGGAGCTGTGTTTATCCCCTTAAAACAACTGATTGAGGAGGGTTCTTATGCGCAAATTTATTCTTACGCGCAGTATTTTACCAATTGCAATAATTATTGCACTTATTGCTGCTTGTGGTGTGCCGCATGTAGTATTGGCAGAAGGGGAAGCACCAGAAGAGGCTCCTCCCTCAGATGCGACAACACCAACCTCCCCTATAGATACCACCGGTATTGTCCAATCTTTGAGCGACAATAATGCTAATGTGATAGATGGTGGTCAAGGAATGATCCCGCTGGCTTCACAAACCACAATAGATGCACTCTATGCACCTGATCCGTGGTTTTTCGGCGCTTGTGCGGGCGGAAAATGCACCGGGTATGAATTAATCACTGATGCCCTTGCAGACTGGCATGACAAGAAAGGCACAGGGATGATATATCTGGAAGGGGGATTTAACCGGACTGACTACGTCGAAATTTATGGTACTGATGCCGGCTTTGCCACCTTTAAGGGGATTGCCCGTGACCCAACTCTTGCAGGGAGTACACCAATCATCAATGGATGGATTTATATAGAGGATCTGCCAGCTGGGTTAACATTACAGGGTTTTTCGGTATTCGCCAATGATGCAGGACCAGCTGTCAGCTTATATGACAACATTGGTGCGTTGAAATTAACAGATATCAGCGTTTCCAATGAGGCTGGCGGGGGTATCGATATCGAGAATATCGGTCCTATTGAATTTCTACGAGTTGATGCCAGTAACAACTATAGCTGGGGAGCATATCTCTACAACTGCGGGTATTCGGTAGATGGCTGCCCGGCAACCGGTGCTGTGAAAGTTACCAATAGTTCCTTCAACTATAACGGGCACACGGGCGATGATTATGAAGGTATTTGGATCGAATCTGCCAGCCCAATAACGATCAACGGCATCAGTGCGATTGGTACTTATGGCGATGGCTTGGATATTGAATCCTACGGCAGCGCTACGGTGAAGAATGCTGTCTTGAACAGCAATATTTCTGGCACTGTTGAAGTGGATGATTGGGGTTCTGGCTTGTGGTTCAGCGAATACACTACCGGAAATATCATCCTTGAAAATATCGTGGCATCAGGGAATGGTTATGACGGATTTACTTTGACAACAACGGGGAATATCACCATTACCAAAGTAGAAGCATCTGACAATGGCAACATGGGTCTATACATAGGACCACAATACGGGGTTGGTACGACTGCTGGTAAGACGATCACCATGACCAATGGAATTTTCCGCGGGAATACCAATGAAAACGTTACAATAACAGCTAGTGGAGCAGTGACTCTGACGAATATTGACGCCAGCAATAGTACGAACAGTTACGGCATATTCATTGATAACACCCAAAGCCCAACTCCCCTTCCAGTAACCCTTAATGTTGTCAAAACTTGGGAGAATGGGGATCAGGGTATTCAAGTAAATTCCAAAGGAAATATCACTCTTAATGCGGTTTCGGTATGGGATAACGCCAGTGAAGGGGTAGTTCTGGAGAATATCACTTCCGGAGCAACTGGCAGCATCTTGATGCTAAGTACACTAGGCGCAAATTCCATTGGCGATAATGGATTGGATGGTTTGCAAATATCCACCCTTAAAAACATTACGTTGAACACACTGGCTATCAGTGGCAGTGGTGGTAATGGGATCACGGTTGCTGTGACCGGACTTAACACATCCTTGATTCTTAACAATGTCTCTTCTTATACCAATGATGGCTGGGGGATTGCAGCAGATGTTGGCGGTGCGATCATCTGGAATAAAGGCGGCGCCTGGCAAAACGGGCAGAACGCCGGATTGACGGGTGGTGGTGCTCAATTGGGGAATACCTTCTCCGGATTGCCGAAAGCCATTACTTTAAAAGATGTCTATTTCGATGAAAACCTGGGAAATCACGGATTACTCATCACCTCGCTTGGAACCGTTACGTTGACCAATATCAGTGCAAGCAGTAATGCTTTTGCTGGATTGTGGTTCGATAACATGGCTGGATTCGGTGGAAACGTGATCATCCAACGTACACTGACGGAAGGCTACAACAAGTTCAACCTCAACGGTACCATCGGATTGTATATCATTACGAAAGGCAGCATCACACTCAATCGAGTTCAGGCAGATGAAAATGGTTCCGGGAATGCCCGCCTCGATACCTGCCAGAGTACTGGTGATTGCCAGGGAAGAGGTTCGATCACCATCAACGGCACCAGTATCTACCCTAGCGAGTTCTCATCCAGCAAACAAAACCAGGGATTATGGATCAGCTCCTATGGGGCAGTAAAAATGACCAATATCTTTGCCAACTATAACGATGGCGCCGGGATAGAAATCGTTTATTCTGGTGGTCCTGTTTCAGTAATGGGTACCACAAATATGTTCTCATACAACGGAGCAAATGCTTCCGGTGGAGGAATTGGATTAATCATAAGGACCCCTGCCAGCGTGTCTCTGACAAATGTCATTGCCTACCAGAATGATGGAGCAGGCTTTGATATTGAGACTCAAAGCAGCGCAGGAAATGTAACCATAAAAGCCACGGTAGCTAACTTCTTGAACCCAATCTATGCAAACAATGGGACCGGGATAATTATTCACGCAGGTGGTAGTGTTGTAATTGGTAAAGTAGACGTCAGCATGAACAGCAAGGGAGGTCTCTATATCTACAATGAAACCGCTTTACTTCCCAAGCCAGTAACCATTACTTCGAGTCGATTCATCCAGAATACGGGTACTTATGATGGTGTTTACGTGGATTCAATTGGACCGATCACCATCACATCGGTCGTATCAGGTGAAAATGGTAAGTATGGTGGTAGTTTTGATAACGCTTTTGCATCAACCACCCCTGCACCGGTGACCATCACCAAATCTACATTTGAAGGAAATGCCAGCCTGGGTATCAAAGTGAAATCAAAGGCAATGATCGCTGTAAGTGGCATTACGGTTTGGGGAAACCAGGCGGGGGGTGCTCTTTTCATCAACAGCACTTCACCAACCAGTGCAGCAGTCAATATGCTGGGAACCAATGTCTTTGTAGATAATGCCTCTGAAGGGTTGCGCATCGAAAGTAATGGATTGGTCACCGTGGCTGGAACAACAGCTTCGCACAATGGACTGCAAGGAATTCTCATTCTTACTAATGGGGCGATTACGATCACAGGTAGTCAAACAAATCTGAATGCCAGAGAAGGTGTCTTGATCAATACGGCTGGTAATGTGATTCTGAGTTCGCTTATTGCTTTGAGCAATGGATATTCCGCCAATTTAGCTGGAGTGAATATTGTATCCACCGCAGGGAAAGTAACCATCCTCAACAGCAGTATGATCGGAAATACCGCCCAGGGTATTCTGGTGGATGTAACCGATCCAAACACTCAATTCATTCTTACCAACACCAATTATTTTGGAAATGATATCGATCAATCAGGTGATGAGAACAAATACGTGCATTGATTAAATACAAGTCTCGTTGATAATTCTGGCTTGCCAGGGGCACTAAAGTTTACCAGTGCCCCTGGTATTTTTTCGATCCCGGGCTTGCCGATCAGACAGGCATGGACTACAATCCAATTCATGAATTCATCAGTTCTTGGTCATGAGTGGGCACTCGAATTATTACAGCATCAACTTGCTAATGGTCAAGCCAGGCATGCTTATCTATTCACAGGTCCTGAAGGTGTGGGAAGACGTACGCTCGCGCTGAGGTTTGCGCAGGCGATCAACTGCACAAAATCCCCCGAGCCAGGAATAGCCTGCGGGAAGTGTCCCATGTGTCTGCACATAGAAAAAATGCAGCAGCTCGATCTATCTATTGTACAGGCTGAGACAAAAGGAACAATGATCAAGGTTGACCAAATCCGGGATCTGCAGCACAAACTCTCTTTGTCGCCCTATGAAGCCCGCTTTCGTATTGCACTGTTGCTGAATTTCGAAGCTGCTAACGCCAATGCTCAAAATGCTCTGCTGAAAACGCTAGAGGAAGCTCCCGATAAAGTGATCCTGCTGATCACTGCCAGTTCAGAAGAAGAACTACTGCCAACTATTGTGTCACGTTGTGAGCAGATTCGCCTACGCCCTCTGCCTGTTCCAAAACTGGTAACGGTTCTTAATGAACAATTTCAAATTTCAGAACCGCAAGCCAGCCAGGTGGCTCACCTTGCTGGGGGTAGGATGGGAGCTGCGTTGAAGATGCTGGAAGATCCAAGCGAAAAAGATCAACATCACGAACGAGTGGAAATGCTCTTTGAACTATTGGGATGCAATCTGCGCCAGCGTTTTGGAAAAGCAGATAGTATGACCAGGGCGTCAGATCAAGCACAGGCGCGTGCCCGTCTGCGGGGATATATAGAAACCTGGATCAGTGTATGGAGAGATGCACTGCATCTGTTAAGCGGTTCAGATACACCTCTCACAAACCTGGCTCAACAACAAGAGATCCAAAACCTTGCAGACAGCAAGTCATCCGCAGAAATTCTTGCCCACTTACACATGCTTGAAGAAAGTCTGACCATGCTGGACCAGAATGTTAATCCCCGGTTATTGCTGGAAAATATTCTTTTAGACTAATCCTTCCATTGCCTGGTCAAGGTCAGCGATCAGGTCTTGTGCATCTTCAATCCCAACCGAAAGACGAACCAACCCATCTGTGATCCCGGTTTTCACCCGCTGTTCAGGAGAAAGAGAAGAATGGGTCATGCTGGCTGGATGGCAAATAAGTGTATCTACATCACCCAGGCTAACCGCAAGAGTACAAAGTTTCACCCGATTCATCATATGTACTCCTGCTGAATAACCACCTTTCAATTCAAAAGCGATCATTCCGCCAAAATCAAACATCTGCTTGCGCGCCAGAGCATGCTGTGGATGACTTTCTAATCCGGGGTAATGAGTTATAGCTACAGCGGGATGGCTGTTGAGATGCCGGGCAATAATCATGGCATTCTTGCAATGGCGTTCCATGCGAACGACAAAGGTTTTTAACCCTACCGTAGCCAGCCACGAATCAATAGGGCTGAAGGAGGCACCATTCAATACGATCTGTTCCTGCACCTGATTCTGGATGAAGTCAGGATGTCGGCTGATCACAGCACCACCGATCACAGTGCCATGCCCGGAAAGGTATTTAGTGAGCGAGTGAACCACCACATCCGCTCCTAGAGTGAGCGGGCGTTGGCAGTAAGGCGAAGCAAAGGTATTATCTGCAACCAGCCAGGCTCCATGCTGATGTGCCAGTTCTGCAATCGCTGCAATATCCAGAACTTCAAGAGTGGGGTTAGCTGGGGTTTCAATGTATGCCATTCTGACGTGAGGTTGTTTGTCGAAAGCTTCTTTCCAGGTTGCAGTATTGACATCTGCCAATGTAAAAACCTGAATGCCATAGCGTGGGGCAAGTTTTTGCAACCAATTGAGTGTGGCACTGTAGGTTCCCTCCTGTGCCAGAATGACATCACCCGATTTGCATAATGCGAGGATTGCTGCAGATATAGCTGCCATGCCTGATGAAAATACTCTTCCATCCACCACATGAGATTGTGCAACATCGGGTTGCTGCTTTAGAAGATCGAAGCCTTCCAGAGCAGCAATACGACTTGCCAGTAATTCCTGGTTGGGATTCCCCAGGCGGGTGTAGACATAACCCGGCACATCGTGACGGAACAGTGCTTCGCTTTTAGCGAATTCATCGAAGGAGAAGGTGGAAGATTGGTAGATGGGTGGCACCAGGGTTTTTCCTACCGGTGGCGTGCTACCAGCATGAATCGCTTGTGTATCGAAAGCATGTTTGGGTGTTGATTGGGTCATGCAAATATCTCCTCTTGGTAACTGGGTTTGAATGTAATTTTATTCTTTTGGTATTTCAAACTTCACAAAATCATAGAAAGCATCAAATTTCTCTTCATTCCATTGATTACCGCCACCCGCTCCCATCATGAAATATTCTGCAGGTGAAAAATCTTCCAACTCACCCAGGTACGTCCAGGCATTTCCCTCAGGACTGAAATAACCGGTATAGACATTCCCATGTCTTACCAGCTTGAGGTAAACAGCACCTGGGAAGGTTAAAGTATCCGTTGCTGAAAAGTTATACCAACTATCTTCATCAGGAGCATTACATTGACAATAATCGTACCAACAAGCATCCATATAAACATATCGTCCTTTATTCCCTATGACAATTCCCATCATGATGGAATGCCCATCCGTGCGAAATGACTCGGGAGTGTAGCCAATCCAGGCACTTTGACCATCAAGATACATATTGCTATCAATCCTCGTAGTAACCGTCACATCATAGGCATCCATTTTATGCAGGAAAATATTCTTGGACAGCCAGGTGTCGTCATTATTATTAATATAACGACCTCGAATATGCAGCCAGCCAGGTTGTAATGTCAGATCCCACCGGCCAGGGTCTTCGCGTGCTATTGTCCAACCTTCCGGCAGATCTCCAACAAATTCTGTTGACCATGAATTAAGAAGTGCATCGGCTGCATCCAATGTTTGTTGAAGGGCGATGGCTGTTTCGGTCATGTTGATTGCCATTCAAGTCTGTTCAGCAATGGCGGTTTCCGTTGCTGCCATGGCAGAAGCAGTAGCCTCCGCATTTGTATTTTCAGTGGAAGCCTGTGCAGTCCCGGTCAATTGCGCTTCAATCGTTGAAGTAATCTCACGAACAGCAGTTTTCGTTGCCCGTCTGGCAGCAGTGATCTCAAACGCTTTGGTCTTTTCAGCTCTTCCATTTGGAAGACTAAAGGAATCTCCTTCACCCACAAGGCAGGCTGTAGTTAATACCACAATGATCAAAACGATGATAAAAGAAATATTTGATTTTTTTTGCATGATGATTTCCCGATCCCTGTTCGTTAATGGAGACAATCCACCTTTAAAAAAATTATAGCATGAGTGTAAAAAAGCGCTTCATGGGGGGGGCATTCTTACTTAATAATCTTCTAATGGTTAAAAATCATATATGAAAAAGGTTAGTAAACGGTAATGCAATAATTGGTTATTGACATTTTAATATTATTTTGTTATACTATTTTTTGTAGTTAGTAGAGCGTTTATTTTTATCATTTTAGTTGACAATTTATTCTGGATGCATTGATCCGGGCACATTCATTTGGTCGCTTGTCCAAGCCGTATTAGGACATTGTGTTCGGGGAGCAGAGTAGCGAAACCGGCCGTTATATTGGGTCGGTTTTTTTGTTTTAATACGTTTCTTTATTTTTCATCGGAGAAATTATCATGGTTATTACATCAGTCAATAATGCCATCCATCAAACAAGAGAAGTAATTGGGGTGGATTTGGATCAAATGACAGAAGAACGTCCTTGCGTTCTCATTGTTGAAGATGACCCCGATACTACATTCATTCTAAAACACATATTGCGGAATGGTGGTTTCAATGTATTAAGTGCTTCCAGTGGCGCTGAAGCAATTCGTAAAACTTCTGAAATTAAACCCCACTTAATACTGCTTGACTTGATGATGCCAGAGATGGACGGATGGGAAACCCTTGAATATCTTCGTCAGATGACCAACACACCTGTGATCGTCGTTTCCGCCATGGGAACAAAAGATGATATTGTAAAAGGGTTACATCTGGGGGTTGATGATTATATTGCAAAACCATTCTATAACGCAGAGGTAGTCGCCCGTGTCCAGGCTGTCTTGAGACGAGCAGGAAACAGAGCTGAAATTTCTCGTCTGGTTTTCCCTGGCATAAATCTCGCCCTGGACCTTGTAAATCAGGAGGTTATATATCAAGATAAATCGATCGAATTGACCCCAAAAGAATTTGCAGTGCTGGCAGTATTGGCAAAAGCAGCTCCATCTGTGGTTAATTATCAGACCATTGCTTCTAATGTATGGGGCATTGTTTCAGATGACACTTATCGAAGAATTAAATACCTTATTTATTTATTACGCCAAAAGTTCGACTCGATCGATCCTGCCAACAACCTGATTATCAATGTAGACCGATTGGGATACAAATTGCGAACAGAGTAGTATCTACAACGTTTTTTTAGTTTTTTCAAGAAATAGTACGTGAGGAGGACGTCTATGAATACAAAGCGATTATTAACTTATAAAAAATTAACCAGACTGGCCTATATTTTAGGTGTAGCGTTCTTGCTTGCCGGCATGTTCCTGAGCATGGGAAGCGGATCTGTAATGGCTACCGCTGGCCCTGGTAATGACCTGGACTCTGATGGCATTAAAGACAAAAAAGATAACTGCATCAGCGTTTTTAACCCCGATCAAACAGATAGTGATGGAGATGGGATTGGAGATGCCTGCGATACAGTCGTTACACCCACTCCTGATCCTACCGAATATCCGACATTGGTCCCAACGGATCCACCTACCTTGGCGCCCGATGATACCGATGGCGACGGCATTTCAGATGAAATCGATAATTGCCCTCTGGTTGCCAATGCTAATCAAGCAAACACATATGGCAATGATGCCGAGGGTGATGCCTGTGATGACACCGATGGTGATGGTGTCTTGGACGCTACAGACCAATGCCCGCTGGCGGCACCAGCCAACGCCAATCAAGATAAAGATGGCGATGGTTGCAAAGATAATGGAAACGTAACTGGATCTTCTCTATCGCTAAGCAGCAATTGCTCTGGTGATTGTGGCAAAGTTTCCTTTACCATCACCAATGTTGGTAGTGGCGATATGGTCAACACATCCACCTGGGAATTACATCAGGGCGATGAAAGTGGACCAGTTGTAGATAGTGGCGCCTTTAAATTAAACGCAGGTGAAAGTCTGGTGCTGAACCTCACCGTAGCAGCATCTGGAAAATATACCCTCAAAACCCATCAAGAAGCAGGGCATCCCGGTTCAGATAATGGCTTAAAGGCATCTTGCACAGTAACCTGCATCCCAACCACAACTGCGACTACTACTCCTGAGGTTACTGAAACACCTGATTTAACTGAGACACCCCAAAATACCCCAACCCCAGTACAACCACTAACAGTGAATTGGGAATGTATCACTGGAGATTATTCACACATCCGCTGGACTGTCACCAACCCAAATAGTTTTACAGTACCCTATACCTGGTCACTTTGGGGAACTTCCAATGGTCCAGTAAATGCACTTCCTGGCACCAGCACGATTACCCTGGGTGAACGGACTGTTTCAACCATGACCATCACATTCGATAATGGCAAAACCGCGAGCGGAACCGCAGCCGCAAGAGAAGTAAACAAATGCGTGCCAACACCAGCCCCGCTTCAGCTTTCGTACCAATGTGCTGCTGATGGATCAGGTATCGATTGGACAATTTACAATCCCAATGCTTTCAACGTAGGATACCGTTATCAGATCGACTCATTGGGTGAAGTTGCCGGGCAAAGCCTTGGTGCTGGAGCCAGCAGAACCCTTCATACTACTTCGGGAGCTCATACAGTGAAAGTAATGGGTAGTTGGGGTGCAGATGTCATAGTTGCCAGCGCATCAGATTCTTGTGTACCCACTCCACCTGATCCATTGAACCTCACCCATAACTGTGAAGCGGATGGCGATGGCATCACCTGGACGATCACCAACCCCAATGATACCGAAACATTGTCTTTCCAATGGCAGATAGATGGTGGTGAGTTCAGTGTTGTGATCAATGTGACCGCCGGCTCAACCTATGAAGTATCTTCTGATGGCGGCGCTCATACATTCGCCATTGCCGGTGATTGGGGAAGCGCAAATGATAGCAGCAACAGCCAGGAATGCAAGGTGGTACCTCCATTGGAAACCCTGAGTGTCTCTTATGGATGCGATGAAGAACTTGGCGAAATTATCTGGACATTAACCAACCCGAACGATGAAGCTGTGTACTTCTCTTATGCCTTAGACAGCAACCCATCTGTAACAGTAGTCGAACCTGTACCCGCTAATAGCTCCATAGATTTCCTCTCCATCACCGCTGATGGTTTTGAACACACGGTGACAGTCACGTATGTAGATGGGGCTTCTTCAATCTCCATGACTCCTGTTACATCAAGTTCGCAATATTGCTACTTTGTTCCACCCGCAGACCTGGATATTTCATTCTTATGTGGAAATTTCCACCATATTATCTGGACAGTGACAAACAATAGCAATCAGTCAGTAGAATTTACCTGGTTTTTAGATGATCCTTCATATGCTTCTGGTGCCGTGGCAACCATTGAACCCTTTGGAACCTGGACAACCACCAGCGAAATTGGCGCCCATACCTTTGAGATCTTCTGGGGAACTGATTTCCACGAGACAATGACTTCACCTGAACAATATTGCTGCCCACCTTCGATCACACCCACTGACCCACCTGATATCACCACCACCCCATACGATCCACAGGGTACACCAGTCGCACAGGTAATCACCCCCATTGCTTTAGGAAGCGCGGGTGTACTGATCCCGGTGACCGGTGTAGATCTCAACATGAACTGGGGATTAGCTATGGCTCAAAAACTTTTATTCAATCTGAGCATCGTCTTCTTCGGCATGGCTTTTGTCTTGACGGGTATCACCCGGAGGATGAAATAAAACCATCTTGGTTGAAGGTCAGTAATTTAAGAAAGAACTGTTGGCACAAAATGCCAGCAGTTTTTTCTTAATAATTCCAAAAATAAGTGTCCTGGTTAGAATTTAGTTATAGAAAATTAGGGGATTGACTTATGAAAAATCTATCGCTATACTGATAAAAGGAAATATATCAATTTATATTTGCTTTTTTCAAATTATTTATATCTGGAATGCTTTGATTCGAACACACTAATCTGGTCGCTTGTCCTGATTGGGTAGCAGGACAGAGTGTTCGAGGAGCGGAATAGCGAAACCGGCCATCTTTCTGGTCGGTTTTTGATTTAACGTTGCTGCAGCCCATGGACCTCGTACGTGTTTTTTGAAAGGAGGATGATTATGGATACACGGCAATGGAGAATTCTTCGAAAATTAACAAGGCTTTCATATATTTTTGGTGTGGCATTTTTACTTTCTGGTTTATTGCTCAACATGGTGAAGTTGCCTGCACAGGCTGGTCCGGATGACAAAATTTACTGGTGTCACTGTGAACCAAATGGAAATTGCCAAACCCTATACTTGCCGTCAGCAGCTTTGCAAAATGCGGGACACATGGATGCCAGTGGCAACCCACTACACGCAGGGGATTATGCGGGACAATGCATCATAGAGACCGAAACCCCGATCGTAACAGAAAGCCCAACAGTGACTGAAACATCAGAAGAAACAGAGACACCTATAGTGACCGAGACCCCCGAGGAAACTGGAACCCCTGTTGTAACGGAAACTCCTGAGGAAACTGACACCCCTATAGTGACTGAAACTCCTGTTCCAGTTCAACCCCTTGAGGTGGATTGGGAATGTATTCAGGGAGACTATGTTCATATTCGATGGACCATCACCAATCCTAATGATTTTCCGGTTCCTTATACCTGGCAGCTCTGGTCAACGGTGAATGGACCAACGAATGCTCCTCCCGGCACCAGCACAATAACAATTGCGGAATTAACAATATCCACCATGACTATCACGTTTGATAATGGAAAGACTGCCAGTTCAACGACTACAGTACAAAGTCTTGCAGCCTGTCTTCCGACTACCATACTACCCTTACAGATCAGCCATGCGTGTAGCGCAACTACCAGTGGGATCGATTGGACGATCACAAACCCCAATGCATTTCAAGTTACTTATAAGTATAGAATCGATGGGCAGCCTGAAGTAGCGGGGCAAAGCATAAATGCAGGTGGAACTGATGTTCTTCACACAACCTCTGGGGCTCATACAGTTAATGTTTCTGGTACCTGGGGTAGCGCAAGTGACAGCAGCGCCAGTGGAGAATGTGTTCCTCCTCCTCCCGTTCCGCTTACCCTGGGTCACACATGTGAACTGGATGGAGAGGGCATCATCTGGACGATCACCAATCCCAATGATACTGAAACATTAAGTTTCCAATGGCAACTCGATGGCGGTGCTCTCAGTAGCTCGATCATTTTAGCCGCGGGTGCCACCTATGATGTTTCCTCCACCGGAGGAGCCCATACATTTGCTATTACAGGAGATTGGGGTAACACGAATGACAGCAGTGATAGTCTGGAGTGTATGATCATTCCGCCATTAGAGGAATTGACTTTATCGTACGGCTGCAATGAGGCTCTTCACCAGATCGAATGGACATTAACCAACCCCAATGATGAAGCGGTAAGCTTTTCTTATGTACTCGACTCAAATCCGAGTGTAACGGTAGTTACGCCGGTATCGGCCCACAATTCGATGGAATTTCTCTCCATTCCAGCAGACGGGTTGGCACATACAGTCACGGTTACATATATTGACAATAGCACCCCTGTTCAATTGGATCCGGTTACCTCAGCATCACAATACTGTGTGTATATTCCACCAGCTAACCTCGACCTGGCGTACTCATGCGGTAGTCTCACAGCGATTAATTGGACGGTAACCAATCAAAGTAATCAAATCGTCGGGTTTACCTGGTTTCTGGATGCCCCTCCACAGATGACAATGATGAAAAAAGGTATATCAGGTCTGGCACAAGCACCTGATAATTATGTTGAGATCGGTCCATTTGGCACATGGACAACAACAAGTGGTACAGGATCACATTCTTTTGAGATCCTTTGGGGAGACGGTTTAAGCGAGAGGTTGACCTCTCCAATTGGGTATTGCGCTGAACCAACCACCAATCCGACTGAACAGTCCGAAACTGCCGTAATGAATGTTGTAGTTGTTGGAACTCCAGTGGCGGTTATTATCAATCCTCCGCAGGAAGTACTTATCCCTGTGACCGGTTTGAAATTTTCTGATGGCTGGGTCTTTTCACTGGCAAAGAAATTGATGTTCAACTTGAGCTTCATTTTCCTCGGCATTGCATTCGTATTATCCAGCATTTCGCAATATAAAAACCGCAAGCCTGAATCATAGAAAACAACCTGATAGATCAAAGATATACCGCTGTTAGGATTTTCTAACAGCGGTATGTCAAAAATAAGGTGAGAGGAGGTGAAATTTAAGGATATTTAGTTAGAATTCGGTAATAGAAAAATTGAGTGTTGACATAAGAAAATTATATTGTTATACTTTTAATTGATATTTAATACAACAACCTTCGCAGCATACTCTCAACCATTTCAAACAATTATATATTTGGGATGCAATGATCCGGAAACATTCATTTGGTCGCTAATCCGATTAAGTATTGGATAATGTTTACGGGGAGCAAGTAGCGAAACCGGCCATATTTTTATGGGCGGTTTTCTGTTTTAAGTTGCAGCATTATATTCCTTTTCCGGAGATGGCATTATGGTAGCGACATCTTCTTCACTAAATCAGACACAATCAAATTCAGAGGTCGGAGTAGACCTTGATCAGATGACTGAAATCAGGCCGCGGGTGCTTATCGTTGAAGATGATCCTGATACCACATTCTTGTTGAAACATATTTTGCGGGTTGGCGGCTTCAATGTTCTCAGCGCTTCAAGCGGTAATGAAGCTCTTAAAAAGACTGCTGAACAACAACCCCACCTTATTCTGCTTGATCTAATGATGCCGGAAATGGATGGCTGGGAAACACTATCTTATCTTCGGCAAATGTCGAATGTACCAGTTATTATCATATCTGCTTTAAATGCAAAAGATGACATTGTCAAAGGGCTACATCTGGGGGTGGATGATTATATAGCCAAGCCATTCTACAATGCTGAGGTGGTTGCCCGCGTACAGGCGGTATTACGGCGGGCAGGCAGTAAGACAGATGTCACTCGTCTGGTGTTCCCTGCTGTCCACCTTACGATCGACCTTATCAATCAGGAGGTGAAATTTGAGGAAAACTCTATTGAACTGACTACCAAAGAGTTCGCAGTGTTGTCGATTCTGGCCAAGGCTGCTCCATCCGTGGTGACATACCAAACCATGGCATTGGAAATATGGGGGGTTGATTCTGAAGATGCTTATCGAAGGATTAAATATCTTATTTATTTATTGCGCCAGAAGTTCGACTCGATCAATCCCACCAATGACTTACTTATTAATGTTGACAGACTGGGATATAAACTGCGAACCGAATAAATCCGTCGAATCTGTTTTACAGGCACGGATGCTATCAAAATAAGAGGAGAACTGCTATGAACGCAAAGCAATTATTTGTATTCCGGAAATTGACCCGGTTGGCATATATTTTAGGGGTAGCTTTTCTGTTGGCTGGTATGTTGCTCAGTATGGTGAAATTACCCGTAAAGGCTGATCCTGTTGAAAAGATCGATTGGTGTCACTGCCAACCTAACGGAAATTGCGAGACGCTTCATCTTCCACCAGCCGCCCTGATTGGCGGTGGTCATATGGATGCCTCCGGCAATCCTTTACATGCGGGGGATCACGAGGGAGAATGCGAAGTACCAACAGAGACTCAGGTGGTTACTACCCCACCCACAGAAACTGGAACCCCTGTTGTCACTGATACCCCTGATATTACTGACACTCCTGAAATCACCGATACCCCTGATGTTACGGATATTCCAGATGTCACAGAGACACCGATAACTGTTCAACCTCTGACAGTGGGATATGAGTGTATTGCGGGTGACTTTCTGCATTTGCGCTGGACGGTTTACAACCCCAACAGCTTTGATGTACCGTATACCTGGCAGCTCTGGACAGGAGTAAATGGTCCTGTGAATGCACCTCCTGGCAAGAGCACCATCACCATCGCAGAATTGACCATCGCTACAATGACCATTTCATTCGATAATGGGAAAACAGCGAGTGCCACTCCTACCTCTGTAGAAGTAAACAGTTGCAAACCAACTCCAGCTCCTTTGGAGGTTACCTATGTCTGTGCAGAGGACGGAACGGGTATAGATTGGACAATTTACAACCCCAATGCCTGGCAGGTGGGTTACCGATACATCATTGATAGTGAACCGATGGTAGCTGGAATGAGCGTCAATCCACTTTCTTCAAAAACATTGCATACTACCTCCGGCGCTCATACAATCACACTGATTGGTAGATGGGGTGCAAATGTTGTGGCCACCAGTCCTGCAAATGCCTGTATCGTCATTCCACCTGACCCCATGACACTCACTCATATATGTGAAGGGGATGGCGATGGTATTACCTGGAAAATAACCAATCCCAATGACACTGAAGCCCTGGGTTTCCAATGGCAGATTGATGGAAGTGCCTTGAGCTCTACTATCATTGTGGCTCCTGGAACTACTTATGATGTAGCCTCTACTGGTGGAGCACATTCTTTCACCATCACCGGTGATTGGGGTAATGCTAATGACAGCAGTGACAGTAACGAGTGCATTATTATCCCACCCCTGGATACTCTTTTCTTATCCTATAGCTGCCAGGAAGGGCTTTACAAGATCCTGTGGACATTAACCAATCCTAATGATGAACCAGTGAGCTTCTCTTACGTTTTGGATGGGAATCCCTCTGTTAATGTAACTGACCCAGTACCCGCTAACGGATCTGCGGATTTCCTCCTGGTTGATGCAGATGGTTTAGCTCATACCGTGATCGTTACCTATATGGATAACGGAACTCCAGTGCAACTAGACCCGGTAACTTCCATTGAGAATTACTGTTGCTACGTTCCCACTGAAGATCCAAAAGAGCCAACTGAAGATCCTGGCGATCCTGATGGTATACAGATTGTTGAGGTTGCTCAGGTAGTAACACCCGGAGTGGTAGCAGCACCTGAAGTACTCATTCCTGTAACCGGTATTGAATTTCAGGGTATTGATGGCATAGCCCTTGCCCGAAAACTGGTTTTCAATATGAGTTTCATTTTCTTTGGCATGGCATTTGTAATGACAGGCCTCACAAAGAAGATGAGTAAGAAAGAAGGCTAACAAGCCGATTTTTCTTCTGCATAGAAACAACTGCTGGTAGATTCTTCTACCAGCAGTTGTTTCTAACTATTGCAGTGAATGAAAACCCTCTATATAATGAAACAACAATATGAAAGCTGTCATTGAGTTCATAAAACGCTATCTTTTCTATGCCTTAGGATTCTTGCTTTTAGGGTGGGGAATAACCAGCACAATATTCCTTATTAAGAACAGTCTAGAAATGCAACGTCAAAGTGGGTTGTCTGATGAAGTTATTGTAGCCACCGGATTTGTGCCTTATGAGATCGCAGTGAATACTCCCACCCCGATGCCCAGTAACGTCCCACCTGAAAACATCCTGACGCCTACCTCCATACCACAACCGACTGCCACGCCCACCCCTAAAGGAGAAGAACCTGTCCGTTTTGTGATTAAGGAATTAGGTATCGATGCACCTGTTATTGATGCATTGGTTCAACTTGTAGAAATCGATGGGAAAACCTATCAACAATGGACAGCTCCTGATGAACCGGCGGTCGGCTGGCAAACAACATCTGCAGGGTTAGGCGTTCCTGGAAACACTGTACTCATCGGACATCACAATGTATACGGTAAAATTTTTCTTAAACTGGTTTATCTTGTTCCTGGTGATAAGATTGATGTCTACGGTCAGGAAAAAGTTTATCATTATGCCGTGGCAAATAAGATGCTGGTTGAAGAACGAGATGTATCCATCGAAAAGCGGCTGGAAAATGCACAATGGTTATTACCTTCCTCGGATGAGCGCTTGACAATCATCACCTGTTGGCCTGAAACATCCAACACGCATCGTCTGATCATTGTTGCAGTGCCTGAAGGTACAGATCTCCTTCCCACTCCAACGGGAACTATTCTTCCATAAGGTTTTCAAATTACAGAAACTGAAACAACCTTGATGTGTTAGAATCTTGACATCATGGAAAATGTATCCTTTCTTTTAGCATCGAATTCCCCTCGCCGTAAACAGATGTTGTCCTGGATGGGATTTCAATTTCGTTCACAACCTGCCGAAATTGATGAGAACCCAAAAATTGGTGAACACCCAGCCATCTATGTCAGAAGGTTGGCAGTTCAAAAAGCAACAGCTTCACGTGCCAATGGTTTACCCAATGAATGGGTTATTGCGGCAGATACAATCGTAGCTGATGGGGCAGAATTGCTAGGAAAACCCGTAGATGAAGCAGATGCCCGTCGGATGTTATTACAACTCCGCGATAAAACTCATCAGGTGTATTCTGCTCTTGCGATCCTCCCGCCAGACTCCAACCAGACAATTCAGGATATCTGTTGTGAAGATGTAAAAATGCGGAATTACACAGATGAAGAAATCGAAGCATATATCACAACAGGCGACCCTTTGGATAAAGCAGGCGCGTATGCCATTCAAAATCAGGCATTTAAACCGGTCGTGGATATGAAGGGATGCTTTGCCTGCATCATGGGACTTCCTATGTGCCACTTAATGCGTACTTTATCTAAAGCTGGTTTGCAAATTGACATCAACATATCTGAACTCTGTCAGCGGAATTTAAACTATACCTGCTCTGTTCAATCACAGGTATTGGCGTGGCAATCGCCTTATCTGGCAATGAGTGTTCTTTTTAAAAGGTTATAACATCATGATAAAACGAATCTGGTCACTGCTGGTTTTGATTGTAATTACCGCCTGTTCGGTAAATTCATCAGGAAAAACCCCTGTTGTAACTGCTACATCATCTTTACCAACTCCGGTTGTAAATACTACACATGCTCCTGATGCTAACGAGACGGCTGTGGCTTTTTTGGAAGCCTGGAAAGCTGAAGATTACACTTCTATGTACAGCATGTTGGCGCGTGTGAGTCAGGATGCCATCACAATAGATGATTTTCAAAAACGATACAGCGATACAGCTGTAAATCTGAGCTTGATTTCTCTTACATATGAAGTGAAATCCACACTTACCAATCCCACAAACGCTCAGGTAGCTTATGGGGTGACATTTACAACCAGTATGGTTGGTGACCTGACCAGAGAAATGATCATGAATCTGGAACTTGAAAATAACACATGGAAAATCCAATGGGATGATGGCATGATCATGCCAGAACTGAAAGGTGGAAATTATCTAAAAATGGATATCACCATTCCAGCCAGAGGCAATATTTATGATCGCAATGGGGTTCCCCTGGCTGCCCAGCAGGATTCTATAGCACTAGGTGTCGTACCTACTGAAATTGGCGATGGCGAAGGCACTTTGCTTGCCGAATTATCTCGTTTGACAGGAAAACCCATTCCCGCAATCCTCGCATTGTATGATGAAATTCGTGATGCAGCCTGGTATGTTCCTGTAGGAGAAGCACCAGCTACGGAAGTGAACAACCGGTATAACATCCTATCCAATTTGAGCGGTTTGTATATGACCAGTTACACTGCTCGTCTTTACAATTATGACGGCATTGCACCACATTTAACAGGCTATGTTCAATCTATTTTCGCTGAAGATGTTGATGAATATCGCCGCAAGGGGTATCGAGGAGATGAAAAGGTGGGAGCTGCAGGCCTGGAAAAATGGGCTGAAGATTATCTGGCTGGAACTCGTGGCGCAAGCCTGTTGGTGATTAACCCGCAAGGTGAAATTGTCACCCGGCTGGGAATGAGAGAAAGTCGCCCTGCCCAATCAATATACACCACTCTGGATAGTGATTTTCAACAGGGTGTGCAACAAGCAATCGCGGGATTCCGAGGTGCGATCGTCGTCATGGAAGTGGATACCGGTAAAATTGTTGCAATGGCATCCTCGCCGACCTTTGACCCAAACTCGTTCGAAGCTACAAATATCAATAGCAGTTATTTATTGGATGATCTTCTTTCTTCAGGCGATCAGCCTTTGCTTAATCGCGCGACACAGGGAGGGTATCCGCTTGGGTCTGTCTTCAAGATTATTACAATGGCAGCCGCTCTTGAAAGCGGAATATTCACAAAAGAATCCAGTTATTACTGCGGGCATGAATTTACAGAGCTGCCAGGACAAACTTTTTATGACTGGACGTACGAACGGGGGATTGCTCCCAGTGGTGATTTAACCCTCCCGGAAGGGTTGATGCGTTCCTGTAACCCCTGGTTCTACCATATCGGGTTAGAGCTTTATCGCCAAAACCACCCGGATGATGTTACCAACATGGCATTGGCGTTTGGGCTGGGTAGTGCAACCGGCATCGAGCAAGTAGCAGAAGATGTCGGAAGTATCCCTTACTCACAAAATGAAGGTGATGCAGTTCAGCAGGGAATTGGTCAAGGGGCTATGTTAGTCACACCTCTGCAGGTGGTCGATTTTATTGCAGCAATTGCAAATGGAGGCACTCTATTGCGCCCACAGGTGATTGAAAAAATTGAAGGAACAGATGGCACGATCACCCAGGAATTCACTCCAATTACGCGTGGAAAATTACCCATCAGCACTGACACGCTTAAAATCATACAGGATGCCATGTTAAGTGTTGTGGAAAATCAACGCGGTACTGCACACAGACTTGCCAGCACAGGGTATAAGATCTATGGAAAAACGGGTACAGCAACCAATTCAACAGGCAAACCGCATGCCTGGTTCGCTGGCTATACGGATGAAAACAGGACCGATAAACCAGACATCGCAGTAGTTGTTCTGGTAGAAAATGTCGGTGAAGGGTCAGAGTACGCAGTGCCAATTTTCAGACGCGTTTTAGATCTGTATTATCGTGGTTCACCAACAATTCTGTACCCTTGGGAATCAGCATACAATGAAACAAAGACACCAACACCTCTGTATACAGATACTCCCGAGCCCACGCCAACCTCTGAGGTTACACCAACACCATAAGCCTATGATTGAAATGCAATCACAAAATTTCATCTGTAGAGCGAATTCTCAAGCAAGGCGGTGTCGCGTTGCCTGATGAGAACATTACCCTCCAAGGTCAGATCACCCGGCTGCAATCAGGATTCTACACAGTGCATACCGGTGACGGACAATTTACCTGCAAACTACGCAAAAAGATTAAACGCAGTCTAAGCGGTGAAGATTTTATTGCCATTGGTGATTTTGTAAATATCTCACTGCAATCAGATGGCAGTGGAGTAATCGAAGATCTTTTGCCGCGGAAATCAACATTGGTACGTATGGCACCCACACCCGGAGGTATGGAACCACAGGTGATGCTGGCAAATGCCGATCAGATTATTCTCGTGTTTGCATGTGCCCATCCTGATCCTCATGTACGTATGCTTGACCGTTTTTTAGTGATCTGCGAAAAACAGAACCTTCCCGTGGTCATCGTTGCCAATAAGATTGATCTTGTAACTCCCGAAGAAGCCCATGAATTCTTTGATCTTTATAAAAATCTGGGATATCCGCTTATCTTCACATCCACTAAAACCGGGATCGGGGTGGATGAATTACATGAAAAGTTGAGCGGAAAACTGTCTGCATTTGCAGGACCATCCGGGGTGGGAAAAACCTCTTTGTTGAACGCCATTCAACCCCATCTGGGATTGGAAGTACGCGAAGTCAGCAACTGGCATAATAAAGGAAGGCACACTACAGTAGTCAGGCAAATGTTTCCTTTGCAAAATGGGGGATTTGTGGCAGATATGCCTGGCTTGCGTTCATTAGCTTTGTGGGATACAACTCCTGAGGAACTGGACGGATATTTTCCAGAGCTACGCAACCTTGTCGCTTATTGCCAGTTCAATGACTGCACGCACCGAACCGAACCGGGATGTGCCGTGCGAGCAGCTGTGGAAGAAGGAAAGATCAGCCCGGCACGTTATGATTCTTATCTCCGGTTGCGCGAAGAAGAAACCATCAAGGGTTGATAGAACTTCTGTACACCTGAGGAGACCATTCGCCATCTACTTTCCCTAAGGTATAATAAATCCTGACCATTTTGACAATTCCACCTTGTATTTCCTATCGGGTGAATGAAGAGGAGCTATTATGCACTGGAGGAAGTTTTCCCCCATTTTTATTATCGGAACGTTGATTTTTACAGCCTGTAGCGGCATTTCTGCTACACCCACTTCCACTCTTGCACCACAATATACTCCCACGCCGTCCTACACTCCTACACCAGAACCACAGAAAACGTTGACCGTATGCCTTGGCTCTGAGCCTACCTCTCTGTATCCTTATGGATCTTCTTCTCGCACCACATGGTCGGTTCTTGAAGCAGTTTATGACGGACCATTTGACGTACTGGATAGCGGTATCCAACCTGTTATTTTAGAGAAAATCCCCAGCCTGGCAGATGGTGATGCAATATTGGAAACAGTAGATGTAACCGAAGGCATGCAGATTGTGGATGCAAGCGGTGAAGTAGCAGTATTGAAAAAAGATATACAGGTTTTCCCTGCGGGCTGCAGCGATATTACCTGTGCCGTAACCTGGGATGGTATCAGCGCCTTACAGATGTCTCAGATGAGTGTGATTTTTAAACTATTACCTGGCATTACCTGGTCAGATGGAGAGCCCGTTACCGCACAGGATTCAGTTTATTCCTATAATTTGTCCAACAACCCTGACACACCTGTCACTCGTGGAAATTTATTACGTACAGCTTCATATGAAGCGTTGGATGAATTGACAATCAAATGGAAAGGGGTGCCCGGTTTTGTTCCTACCCGATATTCCACTTATTTCTGGATGCCCCTCCCTGAACACGCCTGGAGTGGATTCAAGGCTGCCGATCTGCTGGAAGCGGATATTTCAGCAAAAAGTCCCATCGGTTGGGGTCCTTATGTCATTTCGGAATGGGTAAAGGGAGACCATATTACTCTCACGAAAAATCCTAATTATTTTCGAGCTTCAGAAGGCTTACCAAAATTTGATACCCTGGTGTATCGTTTTCTGGGACAGCCTGCAGATAATAACATCGAAGCCCTCTTGAGCGGTGAATGTGATCTGGTGGATGACACAACCCTCCTAGACGAGCAATTGGAATTGATCCTCGAATTGCAGCAGGCTGGCAAGCTAAAAGCATATACCAGCCTTGGACCTGAATTGGATTTGATCAGTTTTGGTATTAAGCCTGCTTCGTATGATGATGGCTATTACCCCGCCCAGGGAGATCGCCCAGATTTCTTCAGTGATGTGAGAACACGAAATGCGTTTGTTCAATGTATGGATCGAGATTCCATTCAACAGGCAGTATTATTTGGATTAAGTGATGTTCCCATCAGTTTCTTACCACCTGGCAGTACACTTCTTGCAAACGACCTGCAGGCAATCGCTTACGACCCCACTGCAGGAGCTTTACTGCTGGATGAAGTTGGCTGGAAAGACCTTGATGGTGATCCAGCAACTCCTCGTACTGCGCTTGGAGTGGCTGGCATAGTGGATGGTACACCCCTGAGTATCAAATATGCTACATCTACGGCGCCTGTCCGTCAGACGATGGCAAAGATTCTGGCAGATTCGTTGACCCAATGCGGGATCCAGGTGGAAGTCCAATATTACCAGCCAGCTGACCTGTACGCAGCAGGTCCTGATGGCGTTGCATTTGGGAGAAATTTCGACCTTCTGGAATGGGGATATGTGCCCAATTGTTCTACCTTTGCTTCCTGGCAAATCCCAACTGCAGCAAACAATTGGATCGGAGTTAATATTGCGGGTTATAGCAACACTGCTTATGACCAGGCATGCCAGGCTGCATCGCAAGTCGGTTCAGCAGATATCGCCACGCAACAAACCCTCTATGCCGGGCTGCAGCAAACATTGGCACAGGATGTGCCATTCGTTCCACTTTTCTTCCATCCTCATATTGCGGTCAGCCGCATTGACCTGTGTGGATTCAAGATGGACAGCAGCGCGCGATCTTCTTTATGGGGAATTGAGAATTACACTATTGCACAGGGCTGCACTGACTGATCCGTAGATATTCGAATCAATTTTTTCACCCCAGGGTAGAAGCTCTCTGCCTGGGGTGAATTTTTTTGCCTTAGTTCTATTAAGCAGTGTTTACAAAATTTCTTTTTTTAATGCAAGAACTATTATCACTATCTCTACAACGGGGCAGAGAAATAATTTTTAGCCCCCTCCCTTCAGTGGAAGGAGGTTTGGGGGATGGACATTAATCATTTCTCCAGATAAAAACATGAAACTGTGTCTTTCCATTTAGTGTAAAATGATGAGTATGCATCGCATATTGATCGTTGACGACGTGTTGGAATTGGGTCGCTTTCTTCAAGCAACCCTGATCACCATGGATAAGACTCTCGACATCCGTGTAATGGCAACCGCAGAAGAAGCTCTTCTTGAAGTAACACGGCAGGCAGTTGACCTTCTCGTTACCGAAGTACGGCTGCCAGGGATTTCGGGCATTGACCTTGTGAGAAGGATCCGCAGCAGGTTTCCGCAGGTGAAAGTGATCTTTATTTCATCACTTACCAATAAAAAGATAGACATGCAGATTGAAGAGCTGCATGCAGATGCATACTTCCACAAGCCAATGCAGATTCCGCAATTTCTGGAAGCTGTAGCTCGTGTCCTGGGTATCCAGCCTGTCTGGGAACTGGAAGAAGAAACCATCGAAACCGGAGAAAATCTCTCCGACTGTCTGGCACATCTGCAAAAAACGCTGAATGGAAACGGGGTTTACCTGTTAGATGATCGCGGCAGGCTGATTGCCCAGACGGGCGTAGATGCAGGGCAGATATTGGAGAAGATGATCCCTTCACTGATGTCTGCCATGAATGCCAACAGCCGCCTGGCTCACATGCTCACTGAACAGCCAAAAGGGTTTTCCTGCGTCATGTCAGGAGATACGAATGACCTGCTGTTTGCACCGGTAGGCGATTTTGTACTGGCAGCGATCATCCCAGGTGGAACAGTTGCTTCCCATTCTGTTTTGGCACATGCCGAGATGCTGAAAGCTCAGCAAGACGTTGCTGCCATTTTGTCCGAAATGGGCATCCAGATAACAGTTTCCCCAGAATTTATCTCTGCTGTCGAAACAGACATGGAAAAGCTGGAAAAGATTTCCCTAGACCTGCCCAGGGTAGAGATGGAGGAAAAAGAAGAAGATATCTTCACACAAAAGTTGAACCAGGCTGCAAAAAACATGAATCGCCAGACTGCAGAGGAATTCTGGAACAACCAGGTAGCCAGCGGTAAATTCGAAGCGATGAATCCAGATATTCTCAATTATGAACAGGCAAAACAACTGGGCATTGCACCAGTTGGAGAGGGAAAAGAAATTTCATCTGATGAAAATGAGCAGTCGTGAAAGGCTGTTTTCACCTGATCCATCTGTTCGTTTTCCTCATCTTATGTTAAAATGACCTTTCGTTGGGGCGTAGTGCAATGGCAGCACACCAGACTTTGGATCTGTGGATCTTGGTTCGAATCCAGGCGCCCCAGCCTTAAAGATGCTAGTTACGGTGTGCCGCACCTCTTTACAGGTAGAATACCCCTGAAAAGTGTGCGGCTTTTTCAAAACTCATGGATGATGACCTACGAAGTATAACAGCGATCATTTTAGCTGCCGGGCAGGGAACCCGGATGAAATCAAGCCTGCCAAAAGTACTTCATCAGGTGGCAGGAAAACCCCTTGTAATTCACGCAATTGAAAACACTCAATCTATTATTACAGAAAAACCCGTAGTGGTGATCGGTCATGGTGCAGATCAGGTTCGTATGGCGGTAGGAGATCGTGCCCGCTTGGCAATCCAACATCCCCAGCTTGGTACTGCACATGCCGTACAAGCTGCCAAAGAAGTTCTCGCAGATTTTCAAGGACTGATCCTGGTTTTTTATGCGGATATGCCCCTTTTTACCAAAGAAACCATGCAACGCCTGGTGAATACCCAATGCAATAATCCGGGTGTGATGACAATGCTTTCTGTTTTCATGGATGACCCACATGGATTTGGGCGAGTGGTGAGAAATTCCAATGGCTCAGTGCAGGCGATCGTAGAAGAAGCCCAAGCAGATGCTGAGATTCGAAAAATTCATGAGCTGAATGTAGGTGCGTACTGCTTTCGCTCTGAATGGTTATGGAATGCGCTGGATCGGATCAAGGTTTCTCCGAAAGGTGAATATTACCTGACTGATACCGTGGAGCTGGCAGTTCGTGAAAATCAACGGGTAGAATGCGTGGTGTTGGATGATCCGCAAGAAGCCATTGGCATCAACACGCGGGTGCATCTGGCTGAAGCGGAAGCCATTATGCGCCGGCGCATCAACCAGCGCTGGATGCTGTCTGGGGTCACAATGATCGACCCGGAAACCACCTATATTGATCAGGATGTAATCCTCGATCCCGAGACGATCATTTATCCCAATACCCATCTTTATGGAAATACCCACATTAGCACTGGTTGCAAGATTGGACCATCCGTATATCTATGGAACACTGTTATTGAAAACAATTGCACCCTTGGACCGGAAGTTGCAATTCGCAATACAACGGTGAAAGCCAACCAGACAATCCAATTTGCTATGATGGATGATGATCATAATAATTTAGATATAGAATGAATCCCCTTTATTAATGAAAGGAATATAATTCCTTATTCAAGGAAAACATGAACGTTCAAACCTTAGGAATATTAGTCGCCATTTTTTTCGTGCTAGACCTGTTCTTTGTGGCGCTGCGGGCAAGTTTCATTTATGCTCGTATCCCTCATCTGGGGAATTTACGCGAGAAAAACCCCGAAGCAGTTGATCGCACACTGAAATTTCTTGAAAGACCTCATCTTACCGCAACATTGCGGATATTCGTAGTTTTTTGCCATTTTTTACTGGCAGGCAGCATTGCTTTACTATTCATGCAGCTATTTTTGGCATCGAACAAGCTTTGGATACCTCTCCTGTTATTACTGGTGGCAGTTATCATCCTTCAGATCATAGAATTTAGTCTTGAAGGCAGGGTATTGCGAAATGTTGAATCATGGGCAATCAACCTGACAGGCATAGGTAAACTTGTTGATTTCCTGATCCGTCCCATATCCGCTTTACTTATGGTTGCTCTTGGCAAACCCGAAGCTTTACAGCGTTCGCTTGGTTCTGTGACCGATGACGAACTGCGCAATTGGGTAGAAACCGGGCAGGCTGAAGGCAGCCTTGAACAGGATGAGCGTAAGATGATCTATTCCATCTTTCAATTGGGAGATACTCTCAGTCGTGAGATCATGGTGCCACGAATTGATGTAGCTGCTCTGGATGCCAATACCCCCCTGGAAGAAGCCATCCGGGTGGTACGTGAATCTGGGCACTCGCGCATGCCCGTTTATAACGAAGTGATCGATAACATCATTGGATTGTTATATGCTAAAGACCTGCTGGGAGCAGTGACTTCTGACCCTGCCAGGCGACCGGGTACGATCCGGAATCTTGTTCGTCCAGCATACTTCATCCCTGAAGCAAAGAAAGCTGACGAGCTTCTTAGTGAAATGCTTTCACGCCGGGTTCACATGGCGATTGTCATTGATGAATATGGAGGTATGGCAGGGCTGGTCACCCTGGAAGACATCGTAGAAGAGATCGTGGGTGAGATACGGGATGAATATGACCAGGGTGAAGAACTCCCCTATCAAAAAGTAAACGATCACGAATACATTTTTCAGGCGCGCATCGACCTGGATGATTTTAACGATATCACAGGCACTCACCTGACTAAAGAAGTTGCTGATACTCTGGGGGGGTGGCTATATGGAGAAATTGGGCGCGTTCCCACTGGCGGCGAGCAGGTGATAGTGGATGGTTGGCAATTAACCGTTGAGCAAATCAGTGGTAGACGAATTCGCAAGGTGCATGCAATAAAAGAACCGGTAAAGCCTGAAAGTGAGGATAATCATGAAGATTGACGAGCAGACCAAACAAAAGTTGGTGCAGGCAGCCATTCAAGCCAGACGCTGGGCGTATGCGCCTTACTCAAAGTATGCCGTAGGTGCGGCTGTTTTGACCGAATCTGGCAAAATTTACGACGGCACAAATATCGAGAACGCAGCTTACCCCAGCAGTATTTGCGCTGAAAGAGTTGCCATGTTCAAAGCTGCTTCAGAAGGTGAACGTCACTTTATAGCGCTGACAGTGGTAACAGATAACGCTGGGATGCCCTGCGGAGCCTGCCGCCAGGTAATGGCAGAATTCGGTCTGGATATGCTGGTGTGGATTGCCAATGAAAAAGGAACCATCACCCGCGAGCTCACCGTCTCTGATCTGCTTCCTGGTGCATTCACAGGTGCAGATCTTCCCGACCAATCATAATCGCTATTTTTGAAATAAAGAAAAGGAGACAGCCTTGCCGCGAAGTGAACGTTCACAACGAGTGGAGGCTATCGTCTTGCGCCACAGCGATTGGGGCGAAGCTGATCGCTTGCTCGTGCTATACACCCTCGAAAAAGGAAAGCTTCGTGCCATTGCAAAAGGCATTCGGCGCATTCATTCGCGTAAAGCAGGGCATCTGGAGCCTTTCACCCGCAGTACACTGCAACTGGCAGCAGGTCGTGATTTTTGGCTGGTTACTCAGGCTGAAACAATAGCGTTTTATCCATCTTTGACCGATGACCTTTTACGCACAGGTTACGCAGCTTATATCATCGAGCTGGTAGACCGGTTTGCTGTTGAAGAAAGTCAGAATTATGCCTTATTCGCTCTTCTTGCTGACACCCTGCAGCGAATTGCAGAAGAACCAGATCCATATCTGGCGGTCAGGTATGGTGAGATCCAGATGTTAGAGCAATTTGGCTTCAGACCAGAATTATTTCACTGTGTGCAATGCAACGAAGTTATCAAAGCACAGGACCAATTCTTTTCGGCAGAACTGGGAGGAGTGCTTTGTCCTGAGTGCGGGTTATCGGTCACAGCCTGCAGACCTGTATCAATGGATGTACTCCGATATATGCGCCATCTGCAGAGAAGCAGCTTCCTTATCGCAAAAAAAGCGATCATTCCACAACCTTTACGGGCTGAAATGGAGACAATTCTCCAGTATTACATCACTTACATATTGGAGCGCAAGTTAAACACACCAGAGTTTCTGCGGCAGGTAAAACGCAATGTTGCGAAAAAGGATTAAGCAATGAAGAATTCATTTATAATTTTAATTAAATATAACGATTTATAGAATTTTATCTCTTTAGAGGTATCTATGTTCGACAGTGTTATGAAACGTAAGCAAGATGAACAAAAATATATCGCTGAGGGCCGAATGCCGCCCGGTCAATCTTTTACCCAGCGCTTTCCTGTGTTACATTATGGTCCCGTTCCTTCCTTTGACCCAGCGGCCTGGGATTTTAAAGTCTGGGGAGAGGTAGAAAAGCCTTTACGCCTGACCTGGGAAGAATTCCAGCAGCTACCCCACACAAAAATAACGATGGACATTCATTGTGTTACCCGCTGGAGCAAATTCGACACCCTTTGGGAAGGGGTATCAGTACGCACATTGATAGAACTAGGTCTGGTAAAACCTCTATCTACTGCGAAGTTCGTGCTACAACATGCAGAGTTTGGGTTTACTGCCAACCTGCCGTTAGAAATCGTTCTGGCAGAAAATTTCCTGCTGGCAACTCATTATGATGGAGTGCCACTTTCCCCTGATCATGGCTACCCGTTGCGTGGTGTGATTGGTGCCATTCCTGAAAAACCCGAGGTAAAAACCCCTTACTTTTGGAAAGGTGCTAAATGGCTACGTGGTCTGGAATTCATGCGAGAGGATAAGTTGGGTTTTTGGGAAGAAGCCGGCTATCATAATGAAGCAGATATCTGGAAAGAGCAACGGATTGCAGGTGAATAAGAAAAAGAAAACGCCAACTTACGATGGCGTTTTCTTTTTCTACTCGATTAAGGTAATATAAACGTATGGATGAGCTGATCAATCAGTTGGTCCAATCTATCCAGCCCGACATCGTAACCTGGGTAATTTTCCCGTTGGCAATTTTTCTTGCGCGTGTGATGGATGTTTCTCTGGGTACCATGCGTATTATTTTTACTGCCCGCGGCAAGTATCTGGTAGCACCATTGCTTGGTTTTATAGAAGTCTTTATTTGGATCGTAGCTGTCAGCCAGTTGGTACGGAACATCCATAACTTAATCGCTTACCTGGCATATGCGGCTGGTTTTGCAGCTGGCACTTTCATAGGATTACAGATCGAACGCAAGTTGGCAATTGGTAAACTGATGCTGCACATCATTGTGCAATCAGGGGCTGAAGAACTTGCATTTAAACTACACGAAAATAATTATGGCGTAACCACATTAGATGCCCAGGGATCAGCAGGTGCAGTGAAATTGATCTATACCATCATCAACCGCCGGGATCTTAAACATGTAGAGACTATCATCCATGAAGTAAATCCAAAAGCATTTATCTCGGTAGAAGAAGTAAGCGAAACCCAGGCAGGAATTTTCCCCGCACGACCATCCATATTTCGCAATACATTCTTAAACAGAAAAACAAGTAGCAAATAAGACCCGCTCGTTTTATTCAAAGAAGAAAAGAAGCACTTTCTCACCCCAGTAACTTTGCATGTTATTGATTCTTAACCTATTTCCTCTTGACAAATTCTCGCAACGGTATACAATTATAACAATGATACAATGATACAATTGTACAAAGATACTTTATAGGAGGAGCAAATGTGAACAATGCTTTTCAAAAGATGAAACTAGATTTCCGCTCCAGTATTCCTATTTATCTGCAGATCGTTGAGCAGATACAACACTTGATAGCAACAGGTGTACTGAAGAAAGGAGACCAACTCCCTACTGTACGAAATCTGGCGACGGAACTACGTGTGAACTTCAATACTGTTGCGCGAGCTTATCGTATTTTAGACGAAGAACGTATCATTTCAACACAACGTGGTCGGGGTACATACATCTGGGAAGAACCGGATACCGCTACCGTTGAACACCTGCGCCAGATGAGTTTAGAGGAATTAATTTCTCAGGCATTTAAAAAAATTATCAGCCTGGGATACAGCCCTGAGGAAGTGGCAGATGCAATGCATAAAATAAAAAATACAAGCACTTATCAGAATGAAAGCGTACAAAAATATTCAGAAATGCGAGGAGAGAATGCAAGATAAACAGACAAATCCAAAACCAGAAATTCAGGTTAATCAAAAGAAAGCCAAAACTCCTGACAATGTCCATATTAGCGCTCCAGGGACGACGCTCTTTATTATTTTCTTTACAGCAGGAATAGTAGGAGCCATCATCATGGATGGAAAAGGCATTTCGGATACAACGATCCTGGCTTACTTCCTCCCGCTTCTTCTACTGTCATCCTTCTTCCTTTTCTCAATTAAAGTTGCTCAACAATGGGAAAAGGCAGTCGTACTACGGCTTGGTAAATTTCATGGCTTGCGGGGTCCTGGAATGTTCTGGATACTGCCTATTATTGATACCACGCCAACCTGGATTGACCATCGCGTGATGGTTACTCCTTTCAATGCAGAAAAAACGCTTACAAAAGATACAGTTCCAGTGGATGTCGATGCAGTTTTATTCTGGATGGTGTGGGATGCGGAGAAGGCAGCGTTGGAAGTAGAGAATTATCAATCAGCGATTACCTGGGCTGCTCAAACCGCATTGCGCGAGATCATCGGTCAAATGCCGCTGGCTGATATTTTGGTAGGGCGCGCCAAGATGGATGAAGACTTACAGAAGATCATCGATGAGCGAACTACCCCCTGGGGCATATCGGTGCAAAGTGTGGAAATTCGCGACGTGATCATCCCACAGGGGCTGGAAGATGCCATGAGCCGTCAGGCGCAGGCAGAGCGCGAACGTCAGGCTCGTGTTATTTTAGGCGAGTCAGAAATGCAGATCGCCCACAGCTTTTCAACTGCATCAGAAGCATATGTTAATAATCCGACAGCACTTCACCTGCGGGCTATGAACATGTTGTTTGAAGGTCTCAAAGAAAAAGGGGCGCTTGTGATTGTACCAAGCAGCGCAGTTGACACGATGAATTTAGGTGGCTTGAGTGGAATGGTCTCATTGGCGCAAAATTCCATTAGAGATCAGAAAGAACAATCAGGAAAGTAAGGATTGGATCAACCTCAAAAACTAGCCTATCCTAACAAGCAGAAAAGCAGGGTGTGCTAATAGCCCACCCTGCTATAAAATGACTTCCACGCTCCAAAAACGGGATGATCTCAATGTCAGCAAGATTATCATCACAAACGTTGTGAAGCAGACATCAACGAAACTGGTTGTTAATATTTACGTAGTATTAAAAAGGAAAAAATGAGCAATAAAGTCACTTACATCATTTCATTTGGTCTTACCATGATCCTGATATTAGGTGGTCTGGCACTTATCCCCCAACTTCCCGAGCAGGTACCCTCTCACTGGAATGAGCTCGGACAGGTGGATGGATATTCTGGTAAATGGAGTGCAATTTTGTTAATGCCTGCGATCATGATGGGAATAATTCTGCTTATGATCGCAATACCTTCCATCGACCCTAAACGCGCAAACATTGCGTTATTTCGACCGCAATATAACATTTTTATTGTTTGCATTGTTATTTTCTTCAGTTATTTGCATATTTTGACTTTACTGGCAGGTTTTGGAAAAAGAATTGACATGAATCACATGCTCATCCCTGCCATAGGACTGCTATATATCGTGATAGGAGGTATTATTCGGGTTGCGAAAAGAAACTATATGATTGGCATCCGCACCCCCTGGACATTGAACAGTGATTATGTTTGGGAAAAGACCCACCAGGTTGGGGGAATTGCTTTTATAGTTGCGGGAATTATCTGTTTTCTAGGCTTCCTGGTTCCAGATGTAGCATTCCTGTTTATGATCATACCAATCTTGGCTGCAACGCTGGGAATAACCGTTTACTCCTATGTCCTATGGAGGCAAGAAGAAAGAAACGGGCAATAAGCCACAGCAAACTATTGTTTCACGTGAAACACCTTTGGAAATGAGCTGAAATGCAGGTGAAATGTTTCACGTGAAACATACAACGAGGAAAGAAAATGAATTCTACAATAGACTTATCAAGCAAAACTGTTATTATGGCTGAAAAATTACGTTTCAATTACGGGAAACGATTAGCTGTTAATGACCTGACTTTTTCTGTTCAGAAAGGCGAAGTGGTTGGGTTATTGGGACCAAATGGTGCTGGAAAAACCACCACTGTAAGAATATTGAATGGTCTGCTAAAGCCCACAAATGGTTCAATCCGAGTTTTAGATTATGACCCTGTGATAAAAGGGGAGGAATTACGTCGCAAAACCGGTGTATTGACCGAAACACCCGCCCTTTATGAGCGTCTGACCGCTCGTCAAAACCTTCAATTCTTTGGCACAGTAGCGGGAATGTCAGACGAGGTGCTTAAAACCAGTATCGAAGAAATATTGGGAATGTTTGAACTGACAGAGCGCGGGAATGATAAAGTTTCCACATATAGCAAAGGGATGAAGCAACGTCTTGCAATTGGAAGGGCTCTTTTACACCATCCCGATCTATTATTCCTGGATGAACCTACTTCTGGGTTGGATCCGGAAGCATCACAACAGGTTATGGGTGTCATCGATTCATTACGCAGGAAGAATGGGCATACCGTTCTCCTCTGCACACATAATCTTCTTGAAGCTCAACGCCTGTGCGATCGTGTTGTGATCATGCATCGTGGACGCCTTCTGGCAATGGGCGCGCTGGATGAGCTCCGCAAGAGATATAGTGTTGGCTACTGGGTGAAGTTGCGCTTTGTACAAACCGTTTCTACAGAACAACTCCAAAATATTCTGAACTTTGATGAAGTAAAATCGCTGGAAATGGTTCAGGAAAACGGTTTTCGCGTGCAAATTCAAAATCAAAAAGTGATTCCGTCAATCGTTGAGCGCCTTGTGAATGGTGGATTGCAGGTGATGGAAGTAAGTCCTGAGGAACAAAGCCTGGAAGAGATCTATTTTAAGCTCCAGCAGGACGCAGAAGAGGTAAACGAATGAAAGCCAAAACGGTTTTTGCAATTACGAAGAAAGATTTACTGGAAGTTAAACAAAATAAATCAGCCTGGGCACCCATGGTCATCGTGCCAATGATCTTTTGTATTGTGATCCCTCTGGCATTTCTCCTTTTACCCCGCCTGATCAATATGGCACCAGAAGAAATGATGCCCTCATATCAACTGAAAGGATTTCTTGCAAATCTACCCGCATCCATGACAGCTATCTTGACTGGATTGGATGAGGTTCAAAGCATGCAGGTCTTGATTTTGGGCTACCTGTTCGCCCCCATGTTCCTTATCTTTCCTTTGATGATCTCAACAATCGTTGCATCAGAATCGTTTGCAGGAGAACGAGAGCGGAAAACTATTGAGGCACTCCTTTACACTCCGGCAACAGATGCCGAATTGCTTGTTGGGAAAGTCATGGCAGCATTGATTCCCTCTCTACTAGTAAGTTGGGGTAGTTTTCTACTATATACGGTTGTTCTCAATGCAGCAGGATTTTCGATTTTCAACAGGCTCTGGTTCCCAGTGCCATCCTGGTACCCGCTCATGTTCTGGATCACACCTGCGGTTGCTCTGCTGGGAGTTGCTTTTACCGTTTTGATCTCATCCCGGACGCCTACATTCATGGGTGCTTACCAGACCAGTGGGTCATTGGTGATCATCGTTCTAGGTCTGGTAGCTGCACAGGCAACTGGGTTACTGTACCTCAGCGTAGGCATCAGCATGCTGGTTGGATTGTTCCTTTGGTTGGTAGCCGGATTATTGACCCGGTATGCTATTCGTATTTTCAATCGTAGTAAATTACTCACAGAAGGGTAAACTATTCTTGTAAAGGACTATGTCATGAATAATTCACCATTTTTTATAATTGCAATTGCCATTGAACTTGGTGTTCCAATCTTTCTTGCTATTTGGCTCACCAAACGTTACAAATTTGGTTGGGGTGTGGTAGGCGTTGGTGTTTGCACATTCATCGCGTCGCAGGTTGTTCATATCCCGTTGCTTCAGGGATTGGGATATGCTTTTTCAGCGTTGGGCGTTAACTTTTCAGGCGGAATAGTAGGAACCATCTTGTACGGTTTGTATCTTGGCTTGATGGCGGGAATATGTGAAGAACCCATGCGATATCTGGGTTTCATCCTGCTCAAAAAACGCGCCAAGCCAGCAGAAGCAGGCATCCTTGCAGGGGTTGGGCATGGTGGAATTGAAAGCATCTTCATCGGTGTTTCTGTTCTGTCAACTTTCATAGCAATGCGCCTTGCATCACAGGGTACAGCAATACCCGGCATCACTTCTTCAATGCTAACGGAGTATAACAGTACAGTCTGGTATCTGCCCTTGTTAGGCGGGTTAGAACGAATTACTACGATCATCCTGCATATCACTTTATCAATGCTTGTTTGGCGTTCTGTACAGAAGCATGAAATCACCTGGCTTGTATTGGCGATTGCATATCATATGTTTGTCGATGCAGGTGCAGTGATCATGGGTCAATCTGGTGTAAATACTCTCGTGATCGAAGGTGTTTTTGTCATATTTGCTGTTGTTAATATCTGGCTCCTGACCCGCATGAAGAAGAGCTGGAAAGAGGTCGAACCTGTGGCTGAAGTATTAACAGAACATTAGTTCTATTTTTGGTGTGATAATAACATGCTTAGAAGAATTTTTTAATAAAGCTTTGTAGTAATTCCTTATAGAATTAGCATAGTAATTCTTGACATTCTGTGATATACTTTATTTATCAATCGCACGGGTGCCCCCCTCACCCGGGCGATTGATATTTTAAAGCACATTTACAGGAACTTATCATCTTAATATATCGTCACATATTTGTGAGGTAAAGATGAAGAGTACTCCCTCATTTATCACTTTGATCGTATGTTTTTTCCTGACAGGTTGTCTACCCATTACGACAACAGCACTTCCTCTTGTCCCCACTGATATAATTTTGTATGTCACACAAACTCAAGGACCCATCTCCCTTCTAACAGAGACTTTTCCCTCTGCCACCGTAACCAGTATTTCTCCCATAAAAACAGAGCCATCCATCTCCACTATTCCGCAAACAATCCAGATATATATGATCGCCATAGCAGATAACGGTATTTCTGGTATGAAAATCGGCTGCGATGATAGTGTGGTGCCAGTGATCGTCGAAATTCCCCAAACCCAGGCGGTGCTGCGAACGGCTATTGATCAACTGCTTCAACAGAAGTCTAATTACTATGGTGAATCAGGTCTCTATAATGCTTTATACCAATCAGATCTTAAAGTAGAGAAGATTACTTTAGAGAATGGGAATGCCAAGATCTACCTGACAGGTTCGATGATGCTTGGGGGTGAATGTGACAATCCGCGCGTCGAAGCTCAACTAACCGAAACAGCCTTGCAGTTTTCAACCGTGAAAACAGTTACAATATATATTAATGGGATATTGCTGAAAGACGCTCTGTCGTTGAAATAAGTTCTAACCCCGCCAGATGTTTTTCTCATATCCAACCGGTTCACCCGGAAAATTACCTATGGGAGTATGAAATGACAATCCTTACTACTTCAGTACATTATTTCACAACCAAAGGACCTGATAATACTCTGGATACTTTAAAGCTGGCTCGTACACGCATGGATGAATTAAACATTCCGGTAGCATTGGTTGCAACCACCAACGGAGACGCTGGAGTGAAAGCAGTAGAAGTATTTCGTGGTCGTAAACTCATTTGTGTCAGCCATGTTACCGGGTTTGTCAGCCCGGATACTCAGGAGTTAACCTCTGAAAATCGGGCTGTGATCGAAGCTGCCGGGGTTCCCATTCTGACTGCCGCACATGCTTTTTCTGGGATAGACCGGGCAATCCGTGGCAAATTCTCTACAATGGAACCTGTCGAATTGATGGCAAACACTTTGCGTTTGTTTTGTGAGGGGATGAAGGTTTCCGTTGAGATTGCGCTCATGGCAGCTGATGCAGGGTTGATCCGCACCGATACGCCCGTTATCTGCGTTGCGGGAACCTCGCACGGATCAGATACCGCAGTGATCCTGAAACCATCTAACGCCCACACAATTTTCGATCTGAAGATCATTGAGATCGTGTGTATGCCTTCACCGCTACATCCAGCTATTCATCTGGAAAAATAGCCTTACCCAGAATAATTCTTTCGACAGGAACAGGTGACCATGCCATTTTCTTTGTTTCTTGGTTTAGGAGCAGCACTGGCTTTATTACAAATATATCGGCACAACTCCTTGAAAGAATCCTCGCGTTGGGTTGATGGCGGGGTGTTAGTCATGGTAGGAGCGCTGCTGGGAGCGCGCTTCGCCTTCGCTATTCTGCATTACTCCTATTATAAGGAGCATCTTCTTGAAATCCTGCAATTCTGGCAGGGTGGATTATCTGTCTATGGTGCATTGATCGGTGGTCTGCTGGTAGCTGGAATCCTGGCAGTTGCATGGAAACAACGCTTTTTGATGGTTTGTGATCGGATCGTCCCAATGATCCCGCCCCTTGCGATTTTTATTTGCCTGGGATGCTGGCAATCTGGAGTGGCATATGGCAACCTTGCACCCGAAAACGCTTGGTGGGGATTACCCACCCTGGATGAAAGTGGTGCCATGCTTGAAAGGGTTCCCTTGCAGATCATGGCATCCATGGTGATCCTGGTTTACTATGGCATTTTGGAGCTTCATCCCCCCGCTTTTCTCTTGCCTGGTATGAAATCCATTGTGTATTTTGCTGGACTGGCAGTGGTACTCATGGCAGGCAGCTTGCTGCGTGCGGATGCATCACCCATGGTAGCCGGATTGCGGTTGGATTCATGGGCGGCACTCACCTTTATGATGCTTATTTTTTTAGAAGCGCTATATGCCAGTTTGCCTCGTTCTACGGGGTCAACCGAGATAAACAAAAATTGATGCATCTTGGCTAGTTGAAATATTATTGTAAATTTGGAGCAACAACATGCGTTTGGCTTTAGTACAGATGAACACCACATTGGGAAGAGAAGACAAGAACCTCGCTCGACATCTGGAATACATCGAACAGGCAAAAAAAGAAAACGTCGATCTGATCATCTTTCCAGAACTTTCTCTGACCGGGTATGTCTTACAGGATCTGGTGCCAACCGTTTCGCACCATCCTACTGCTAATGACCCCATTTTTGCACCGCTGCTAGAAGCCAGTCAAAAGATCGATATTGTGGTAGGTTTCGTAGAAGAGGATGAGCGCAACCGTTTTTACATCGCAGCGGCTTACCTTTCCGGGGGAAAAGTATTGCATGTGCACCGCAAAGTTTACCTGCCCACCTATGGCTTATTTGATGAAGGTCGTTTCTTTGCATGGGGTGATCAGGTACGGGCGTTCGATACACGTTTTGGCAGGGTTGGCATACTTATATGTGAAGATTTTTGGCACGCATCACCCCCTTACCTGCTCTGGCTGGATGGTGCAGATTTACTGATCTTTATCTCTTCTTCGCCTGGTCGAGGATTGACTGCTGACCTGGTGCTGGAAAATGTTCATTGGATCAGGCAGATCAACCAGGCATATGCCAGTTTGTTTACCTCTTTTGTTTTTTATACCAATCGAGTGGGGTACGAAGATGGATTGAATTTTCCGGGTGGGGCAGCAGTGGTTGATCCCAATGGTATCATGCTTGCAGAAGCTCCCCATCATGACGAGCATATGCTGATTACCGAGATAGACCTGAACCAACTACATCGTACACGCGCCCGCCTGCCGTTGCTACGAGATGAGCGTACCGCGCTGGTGCAGCGTGAATTGAATCGCATTTTAAGTGACCAGACCCGCGACAATGTTCGCTGAAGGATGGGGTATGATGGAAGAAATTTCTCTGACAATCGATACTGACCTGGCTCGAAAGATCCTGACTGGTTTTATTAAAAGTGAAATCACCCGCATGGGTTTTACTCGAGGGCTTGTGGGGCTTTCGGGTGGGCTAGATTCTGCTCTTTCGTGTTACCTTGCTGCCGAAGCACTCGGTCCTGAGAATGTGCTTGCCATCCGCATGCCCTACTCTGGCTCGTCGCAGGCATCGATGGATGACGCCCAGAGTGTGATCGAAGCTACCGGTGTGCAGTCCATGACTATTCCCATTACTGAGATGGTTGACCCGTTGATCAATCGTTTTCCAGACATGAGTCCACTGCGCAAAGGCAATATTATGGCGCGCCAGCGGATGATTGTGTTGTATGACCAATCAGCAGCATTCAATGGGCTGGTGATCGGTACCGGCAATAAAACCGAGATCCTTTTAGGGTATTCCACAGTGTATGGTGATGCAGCCTGCGCCCTCAACCCTCTGGGAGATCTCTATAAAACTCAGGTACGCCAGCTATCCAAAGCGATGGGGGTACCAGCTGCCATCCTCGAAAAAGCCCCTACTGCTGATCTATGGGCAGGGCAAACCGATGAAGGGGAATTAGGGTATACCTATGCCGAGGTTGACCGGCTGCTTTACCTGCTGATAGACCAGCGCTTCACCCCCTCTGAATGCGTGGCAGCAGGATTTGGCGATAGTTTCGTTCACTCTGTGGTCGAGCGGATACGCCGCAACCAGTTCAAGCGGGTGCTGCCACCGGTTGCCAAGCTGAGTAACCGCACCATCGGGTATGACTTTCTATATTTACGCGATTGGGGAACGTAAGGAATCGTCTATCCCCCCAGCTCACTCCACTCGTTCAAGAGCCCATCCAGCTTCTTCTGTATCTTTAAATAATTCTGCCCCAGCCTTTGCACTATGCCGGCATCAGCGGGTGGATTCTCTAGTTGGCGACTGATATCCGCCAGTTCCCATTCCAGTTTTGTGATCTCTTCTTCCAGGGCACCTTGCTTTTCCTGCAGACGTTTGAGCTGGTGCTTGCTCATACCCTTTTCAACGGCATCCTGGTGAGTGATCGCAGGTTCAACTAATTTCACCGGGGTAATCTGTCCCTGTTGCAAGAATGTACGATATTCGCTGTAGGTACCTTTGAAAGTGCGCAGTCGGTGTTCAGCAGGAATCACCTCCCAAATTTGGGTCGCCAGTGCATCTATCAGATAGCGGTCATGCGAAACAAGCAGGATCGTGCCGCCAAATTCAGCCAATACACGCTGCAATATTTCCTGCGAGGGCAGGTCAAGGTGATTGGTAGGTTCATCCAATAACAGCAGGTTAGCTCGCTGCATGGCTAACCGCGCCAGAGCCAGCCTTCCGCGTTCACCACCCGAGAGAACATCCACCGTCTTATATACATCGTCGCCAGTGAACAGGAACCTTGCCAGGTAATCGCGCACTTCGCCGGGCAGCATTTTTGGTGCAAGCTCTTCAATTTCTTGCATCAATGTCAATTCTGGTTTCAGTCCTTCGTGTGCCTGGGCAAAGTAGCCTATCTTCAAACTTGCCCCCATTCGTACTTCACCACCCAGCGGTGGGATCTGTTCAAGTAATGTTTTTAAGAAAGTGGTCTTGCCTGCTCCATTGGGACCGATCACTGCTGCACATTCGCCGCGCTTCAACAAAAGATCTGGCGCTTCGAAGAGCACCTGTTTATCATCCTGGTATCCCACTTTCAGGTCAAAAGTGCGCAGTACCAGGTCGCCCGCTCGCAAGTTGGTTTGCATCTTCAGTCGGATGGTTTTTGTCTGTTGGGGTGGCGCCAGGCGGGCTTCAGCCAGTAATCGCTCCAACCGTTTCAGGCGGCCCTGTGCCTGGCGAGTGTTCTGCCCCGCCATATTCCGTCGGATATATTCTTCTTCTTTTTCGATGAATTCCTGCTGGCTCTGATACTCGATTAAGGCACGCTCATAGCGTTCTTCACGCTGCATCAAGAAGGCACTGTAATTCCCGTGATATACTTCCAGAGCAGGGGTCATCTCCCAGATGGTATTTACCACCCGGTCAAGGAAGTAACGGTCATGGCTCACAAGCAGTACACCGCCATTCCATTCTGAAAGGTAATCCTCCAGCCATTCTACCGCCTGGATATCCAGATGGTTGGTCGGTTCATCCAACAGAAGCAGATCGGGATTATCAAGCAGTAACTTTGCCAGGTATGCGCGGGTACGCTGCCCGCCCGATAGCTGGGCTACAGGTCGGTTCTCATCATCACGGTCAAAGCCCAAACCTGCAAGCGTCTGCCGGATGCGCAATTCATAGGTATACCCCCCCAGAGCTTCAAATTCTGCCTGCAGTTTTCCATAAATGGGAATGATCTGTTCGGGGTTATCGGATTCAGACATCTGGCGTTCCAATGCCGCCAGTTCTTTTTGTCTTTCGATCAAGGAAGCAAAAACAGTCAGACATTCATCCCACAATGTATTATTCGAATCGAGAGAGGCTTCCTGCGGAAGATATCCGATGCGAATACTGCGGGCGCGAACGACCTTCCCGCCACTGGGTTCTTCTAATCCCAGGAGAATACGCAGCAACGTGGTTTTCCCCACTCCGTTCGGTCCCACCATTCCGATACGGGCGCGTTGCGGAATACTGAGAGATATCCCAGAAAATATATCCTCAGAGCCAAATGATTTCGAGAGGTTGGTAGCATGTAAAAGTGACATTTCAACCCGCGTCGTAGTATACCATAGCGATTTTCTATAGGAATTATTTTGAATATTTACATATAAAGAATGTGGTACACTCACATTCGTTATGGATGAAAAAAGTCTGAACACTCTTGAATTTCAAAAAATTCGTGAAAAGTTGGCAGGATACGCTGCTTTCAGTCTTTCGGCACAATTGGCGCGAGAGTTACTGCCCACCTCTTCTCTGGAAGAAGCACTGGAACGGCAGGCGCTAACGCGTGAAGCCCGTTATCTGCTCAGTGTCAACGATTCGGTCACCATCGGTGCTGCGAAAGATATTCTTCCATCCATTGATCTTGCCTCGCGTAATGGAGTTTTGGATGCGTCTGCATTGCTGGATATAAAAAACACTCTGGTTTCTGCACGTACACTGACCCGTGTCTTTACAAAATCTCCGGGTCTGTATCCATCATTACAAAAGATCGCTGAAGCTCTGCCACCACCTGCCGGGCTGGTAGATTCCATCAGCCGGGCACTCTCCGATAAAGGAGAGATCATGGATGGTGCTTCACCCAAGCTGGCTTCCATTCGTTCAGAGCTGAGCATTGCACATGAGCGGTTATTCTCCAAATTACAACGGCTCATTAACGATCCAAAAAGCGCGCCCATGCTGCAAGAAGCATTGATCACCCAACGAAACGGGCGCTATGTTGTTCCTTTGCGAGCAGAATATAAGAGCAAGTTACGTTCGATTGTGCATGACCAATCTGCTTCTGGGGCAACCTTTTTTGTTGAACCCCTCGCAGTGGTAGAGTTGAATAACAAATGGCGTGAGCTGCAACTCGCCGAGCAAGAAGAAGAAAGGCATATCCTGGCTGACCTTTCTGCCCAGGTGGGTGTGCACGCTGAAACTTTACGGAATATGGTGGATGCCATTGCCCGTTTTGACCTTACCCTGATGTGTGCCAAGTACGCGGAAGATCTACATGCTGTTGAACCTGAACTGGTTCCTGTAAAAACAGACCGAGAGAACCATCCCGGCACCACCATCCGGTTGTACCAGGCGCGTCACCCATTGCTTGACCCGAGAAATGTTGTTCCGATCGATGTAGACCTGGATGATCAAACCTTTTCTCTGGTGATCACCGGTCCAAACACTGGTGGAAAAACTGTAACGCTAAAAACCGTTGGATTGCTGGTGCTGATGGCTCAATCTGGGTTGCAAATACCCGCTCTCTCTGGTTCTGCGTTGAGCATTTTTGAGGATGTGTATGCAGATATCGGTGACGAACAATCCATCGAGCAGTCACTTTCGACGTTTTCCGCACATATCACCAATATTGCGCGCATATTCAATGCTGCCAGGCAAACTTCCCTGGTAGTTCTGGATGAACTGGGTGCAGGTACTGACCCACAAGAAGGCGCAGCCCTGGCACGGGCATTGCTGGATTTCCTTGTTCAGCGCCGTGTGCCCAACCTGGTAGCCACCCATTACCCCGAATTGAAGACTTATGCACATGTCACACCTGGTGTGACCAATGCCAGCATGGAATTTGACCTGAAGACCTTACGCCCTACCTATCACCTGATGATCGGGCTTCCCGGCAGGTCGAATGCTTTACTGATAGCAGAACGATTGGGCTTGCCATCAGAAATTCTGGCAGCAGCCCGCTCAGAAATCCACCCAGATGAGCTCAAAACTGATACTTTGTTGGATGAAATTCACCGCCAGAGAGATATTGCACGCCAGGCGCGCAGCACAGCTGAAAAAGCTCGCCAGGAGGCTGAACGAATGCGTGTGGAACTGGCATCGCAACTGGAAAAGATCGAAGATGAACGCCTGGATACGCTGGAAAAAGCCCGCGAACAGGCAGAAGGTGAACTGGCAGACCTGAAAGCAGAATTGGATGAAGTGCGGAAGGCTCTACAAAAAGCTCGCCTGCCATTGGAACAAGTTAAGAGTCTACAGCAAGAAGTAGAAAATATTGAAGATGTGGTGCAAAAACCAGTACGCCGGCAGGCGACCCCTTCTCCCCGCAGTGATGCGCTTCAGGTTGGCGAAAAAGTCCGTTTGCGCAGTTTAAATCTTCTGGGCAAAGTAACCAGCATCACTGGGGATATGGTCGAAGTGCAGGCAGGACCCCTACGAGCCAGAGCCCGGCTGGTGGATATTCAGCGTTTAAAACCAGAAACTGATGAAGAAGCTATCACAGAGATTAGCAAATCTGGCACCAGTAAACCGGGTACTTTCGGGCTGCATTCTGCGCCAGGGATGGAACTCGATCTTCGGGGGCAGCGAGCTGAAGAAGCACTGGAAGCGATGCGTAACCATATTGAAGCAGCTTATCTGGCGGGGCAGCCTTTTGTGCGTATCATCCATGGAAAAGGTACAGGCAGATTACGTCAGGTGATCCGCGATGAGTTAAAGCATTCTCCTCACGTAAGAGGCTTTGAAACCGGGCAGGAGAGTGAAGGGGGAGATGGTGTGACAATTGCGTTCATGAAGACAGATTAATAAAAAAGGTCGTTAGCGGTAAAATACCCCTCTCGCTAGCGACCTTTTTACACAAAGCCCCTGTACTATGTGTAAGTGAAGGCTATGGAAAATTTTGTAACAATATCATAACAGTATAGCGTGGACAAAATATGGACATTTTATATATCTCGCCTGCTGAAAATCCCTTTCTTAAATTTTCTCAATAGATTCGAAATCGATGCCACTTGAATCCCTTCAGTCATGTTTTCAATTTTCATATTGATCTCATCAGCCTGAAGTTGTTTTTCTCGCCTGCTATGTGTTAATTCCCAGAGGATCCTCCTGCCTTGTAGTTCCATCCAGACATGATCAAGTTCGATAGAATTTTCAACGACCTGTTGAGCTAACACTATTGCTTTATCTGGTTGATGATAATTTTTCGCAAGAAGGCTCTTCAACAACTGAAGACACAATTTGGGGGCACGCATATCTGAAGTGACAATTTCTCGTTCGTAGCTATCGATCAATTGCTGCCCCATGTTATCTTTTCCTGTGCGTATATACCAGGAAACGTCATATAGCTCACCTAATAAATAAATAGATGCAAAATTTCTTGCACGTGCTTCATTCAGAGCTGATTTGACCATCTGGTCACCTCTCTGAATTTCATCCAGGTAACGTAACATCATCCCGAAATGTAAACGATTATCCAGCACTTCCAGGCTGTTGCCGAAAGAAGAAATGCCATCTCCAAATTCTTTTATCGCCAACCTGTAAGCTCCAAGCTCGGAATAAAGCTCACCACAAACAGTATGAGCCGTACGGGAAACTTCAATACAGGTATACTTTCTTTCTAATTCCTTAATGGATTGCAGATGCTGCCAACATTCTGCAATTTTACCCATAGTAAGAGCAGCTCGGGCGATGATCAAATGGAGATACATCATCATCATACCATTACGAAATGATGTCGCTGATTCGAGACTCTTACTGGCAGTAAGGATCGCATCTCGATAATTACCAAGATAAAATTGATCGATTGCGATCTGAATATTTGCCCCAATCTTTCCTATCTGATCAAATTCAAGATCGCTTATTCTGAGATTCTCATACGCCATTTTGATGGATTCTGATGGCTTTCCAGTCAGCGAAAGAATAAAAGCCAGTTCATTGGTTACTTCAATTTTCAATGAAAGGCAGTCAGCAGGCTTTCCAGCATCTTCATAAATAAGCAATGCTTGACGATATGCCTGCTCTGCCTGTGGAAAATTGCTTACAAACATATACATTTTGCCTTTATGTAAGGCAACAGTCATTTTTTCAAAAATTGAATCGCTAAACTCCAGGAATTGGCTTGCTCTATCCAGAAATTCGACTGAGGCATTAATATCTCTGGTATATGCCTTCAATAGCCCTAATCCGCTTAATGCTGCGCCCATTAATGTATGATCGCTCAGTCTTTCTCCAGAAATTAGCATTACCTCATAAACATGTTGCATACTTTGAAGATCATTCAATTCAATAGCATATTTTCCCCAAAGTGAATATACAGAATAAATTTCCTGAGCTGTGATCGATTTATCAAGCTTTTTCAATGAGTCTTCTGCATGCCGAAGATGGTTGTAACTATCTTCAGGTGAAAGCATTTGCCAGGCAAGGCGAGCAGCTTGAAGCCGGTAGGGAATAGACTGTGCAATCGATCCAGCTAGCTCTAAATGCTCTGCAATTTGTGCTACAGATGAAAACATAGATGAATTCTCCGCAATCAACACTTTCGCAATTCGTTGGTGTAACAACCGTTTTCTGGGTGGATAAATATCCTGTATAACCGCATCACGTATCTTCTCATGAATAAACGAATAGCTGATTTCGGATTCCTTGGTCTGTATCTGTAATAAGTGCTGTTCTTTTTCAAGAATCTCAAGCGTATCTGCCAATATGGCTGGCGAAAAATCGCTTACTTTTTCTAGCAACCAGGGTTGCACAGTATCACCGCATAATGCAGCAATATTAAGCACCATTCTTTCGTTCTGCGAAAGCCTTTCTAATCTTTCATGGATGATATCTGACAAAGTAGGGGTTGTAGGGCCACGAAGAATTCTTTCAGTAATGCTGCTTTCAGAAGATGAGCTTAATGCGGCGCGTAGAATTTCTATTAAAAACATTGGGTTGCCACCGCTGGATTTCTTTAATTGCTGGATCAGTTGAAGATCAGGTTTTTCACCTGTAAGAAAATATGCTATCTGGCTGATCTCTTCATCACCCATGGGCTGTAAATGGATTACCTGCAATCGACTCTTCGAACGAAAATCTGTGATGAATTGCTCAATCATTACTGTGGGAATTTCTGAGCGTGCAGCAAGAATAAAAATTGCCTGACCGCGAAAATAAGATTTTTCTATCAGGGTATTAATGACCTTCCATGAAGCTGAATCACACCATTGTGCGTCATCTAAAACCAGAACAATTTTTTTTGATTGATTGCAAATTTGCATGATCTGATAAATTGCATCAATCATAACCACCCTGGCATCTTCCAGGGGTAATCCTATTGCAGAAGCACCTTTGGGCAGTAATCCGTTCAATTCTGGAAGTAATCGAACCATCTGGTTGAGATATTCTGGCTTTAGTTTCAACCATTCTTCTTTTTTCACAGATTGGCGAAGCATTTCACCAATTGTGCGAAATGCCGTGTTGCGTTCGTTCTTTCTCGGCTGCATAACCATGAATCGATAGGTAGCGTGAGCCCGGATTTTTAGTTCAGACAGCAGACGGCTTTTTCCTGACCCTGCTTCTCCCAGAACAAGCACGCTTTCTTCATCTTTAATTGCTGTCTGCAATTCCTTCAATGGGGAAACCCCACCAACAAACGGAATATCAGAATATGATCTCTCAGGCTTATTCTCATTATCAGGAATCTTTTTCGCAGGAGGATTCTGCAAACTGCTGATTAATCGCTCCAGAGCTGAAGGAAATTCTCCATAATTCTGCATTTCATATTGTTTCTTGAGATTCTTCAAATGGCTTCGTGCTTCAGAAACACGATCCAGGTGAACCAGAATTTCGACATATCGCTGGTTCAGGTCAGGATCCATATCATCCGTTTGAAGAGCCATACTCATCCAATCCAATGCCGCCAAAGGGGACCCAAACACCAGAGATTGTTCAGCCAGTTGAATTAATAAATACTGACGATCAAGTTCTAACTTTTGCCCGGTTTTGATCACCCATTCTGAGTATTCTCCTTCTGGGGGAAGATTAATCCCAGAGAGAAAGTGGGGAGATCGCCACAACTGTACTGCATCTTGCATGAGAACGATTGTATTGGCTGGAATGGGATTGTTCTCTGGCCTGTATTGTAATGATCTTTTGATCATGGTCATCTTATTTTGGAAATCGCGAAGATCAACATACACTTTTTCAGGATTTATAGTCACCATTGAACCATATTTCAGAAGCATATCCTTCTCTGGCAATGAATTATTCAAATGCCGGAGAGTATCACGCAGGCGGTTGTAGGCAATTGAGCCAATATCATCTGGCCAAAAAAGTGTGGCAAGTTCGCTACGGCTTACCCAATCTGGCATTGAAGCAATATATGTCAGCAAATGGCGTACCATTCGTCTCTGGAAAATTAAATGCTGACCATTGTTCAGGATTTCGAGGGAACCTAACAGGAGAACCTGTAACATGATTTCATTTTAATAGATTTCGTGAGAAATGATAAACGAAGCGAAATGAGGACAGGTATAATCATTCAGTAGAGATGAAAAAAGGTTTCTTCGTTTGTGTATTGATCACCTTTTTTATAAGCGGATGCAGTGAACTATCTGTTTCGCCAACCATTACACCTACCCAGATGCCTGAGTCCTTTGCAACGGTTACAGCAACCATTGATTGGTTCCCCACAACTCCAACATTCACGCCAACGAAGGTTCCCACCCTGGCTCCTACTCCAGAAATGAAACCCGGGATTGGAGCAATATTTTATGAAGATGATTTTTCTAATCATACTTTATGGAATACTTCATCTTCTGCAGATGGTAGTGTTGCCTATGGAGCAAAAGAGATAACCATAGCTATCAAAAAAGCAAAAACCACCATGATAAGTCAGGCAAATGATGTGAAAGTAGACAACTTTTACCTCGAGATCATAGCTTATCCTTCACTTTGTACGGTTGATGATGTATATGGCATCCTGTTTCGTTACAACACACGTTATGATTACTACCGGCTTCTGATCTCCTGTGCGGGACAAATGCGTCTTGAGCGCGTTCGCCAGGCTACTACTACCATCCTGCAAGACTGGATCTTAAGTGGTCAGATTCCGCCAGGTGCTCCTATGATGGTACGGTTGGGTATCTGGGCATATGGTGATCAAATTCGAATTTTTGCTAATGATATTTTTCAATTTGGGATATCCGATGAGACTTTTTCATCTGGTGGAATAGCCATTTATGCCCGTTCATCAAGCAATAATGCCCTGACGGTAAATTATCGCAATCTGGTAATCCGAAATGTAGAGATGAATGCCAATCCCACCGTCACGAATAACCGAACAAAAGTAACACCGGTTCAAAAAACTAAAACACCTTCACCCTCTGCAGGTGAACTGACAAAGACACCCTCACAGTAATTCACCGAGTATAAGAATTTACCCTGGCTTAGACCCATAACCTAACCGCATAGAGAATTGTGGTTTAATTATTCATGTACAATTAGATATGATAATGATAATTCCACTGCATATCACAGGAGGCATGTATGTTCCATACTATCATCATCGTAGGAAATTTGGGTACAGAACCAGAAATGCGCTACATTGCAAATGGCCAGGCTGTAACCAAGTTTAATGTTGCATCAACACATCAATATCGTAATGCTGAAGGGCAAAATGTAAAAGAAACAACCTGGTTTCGGATAAGTGTATGGGGTAAACAAGCAGAAACTGCCAATAACTACCTGCATAAGGGAAGCAAAGTTCTTATTGAAGGTCGTTTAAAACCTGATCCTGCTACTGGGAATCCGAGAATTTGGAATAGACAAGATGGTACTCCGGCAGCTTCATTCGAAGTAACCGCTTCATTGGTTCGTTTCTTAACACCTAAAGGTGAAGGCGCTGGTGGTGAAGATGTAGGTGAATCTGCTGATGTAGATGCTGGAGAGGATATTCCATTCTAACCTGGTAATTCTTTCAGGAGTGGTTTCCAGGCTCCTGACAGAATCAAAAAGATCTGTGACTAAAATGACCACGACAACAATAAAACTTGATATTCCAATTGATTGTCAACCAAAATATACCAATCTGGTGCGGATCAGCCATTCTCCAGCAGAATTGGTTTTTGATTTTGCTCAAATGGTACCTTATACCCAGAGTGCAACTGTGATTTCAAGGTTGATTATGTCACCCATTGGTGCTAAACTTTTTTATCGCGCCCTGGCAGAAAACCTGGCGAAATATGAAGCCAATTTTGGCGAAATCAATTTGCCCCCCAGTGGGGCATTGGCAAATGATCTGTTTCGATCCATCCAGCCACCCGACAACCCATCTGAGAAATAATGAAAAATTTACCGGTAATTGCAGAACAAATTCGTGAAGCTTTTGAAATCAGAACCAAAGTACGTGATCAGGCATTAATGCAATCACGTGCATTAACCAGACATTGTGCCAACGCCATCCGTGCAGTACATAGAAGTGAAATCGACCTGGCAAATGACCACTTGAATGAAGCATCTATCCTGGTATCGCAACTAAAAAAAGATTTACAACCTTACCCAGAATTATTCTTTGCTGGCTACACCCAGGATGCCATCAAGGAATTTGTTGAAGCGAGCTGCACCCTGGCATTGGTACAAAACCTATCATTGCCCACCCCTGACACCCTTGAGGTGGAATACAACACCTATCTAAATGGATTGGCAGAGGTAACCGGGGAACTCCGCAGGCGATGCATGGACATTCTGCGTCAGGGGTACTCTGAGGAAGCAGAGAGATTACTCTCTTGCATGGATGATATTTACGATGTGTTGGTTACCCTTGATTACCCTGATGCCATTACCAATGGATTGAGACGCCAGACAGATATCGTGCGGGGTATCGTAGAACGTACCCGTGCAGACCTGACCTTGAGTTTGCGTGAGCAAGATATGAAGAAAGCTATGGATGCCCTGCGGGCACAACTTCCTGGGAGAGAGTAAAAAGTATGCGGATCATCCGCGCTTCTGAACTGGGAAGTTTTTTGTATTGCGAACGTGCCTGGTGGTATAACGCCCAGGGAATCGCATCTGAAAATAAGGCTGAACTGGCGGCGGGAAGCAGCTTCCACCGCCAGCATGGAACCAGCGTATGGCAGGCACGTTTGGCAACATGGTTTGGATTGATTTTACTGGCAGCATCCTTAATTATCGCTGCTGTTGCTGCTACCCTCCTGCTTATTCGATAACTCAAGAAAAAGATGAAGTGGCTCTTTCTCATTGCAGTACTTCTGGCGATTGCTGCCATCATCATACTGATGCGAGCCAATCGTCAGCGTGCTGAAAGCGGATTGCCTGCCGGTAGGATCGTATATGACGATAGTGGGGGAAACAAACGGATCATCGAACGTCCCTTATTCGAACCCACATTGGGTATTACTGGCAAACCTGATTACCTGGTGGAGCAAAAAGGTACCCTCATTCCCGTGGAAGTAAAAAGTACAGCTGCCCCATCGCAGCCCTATGATAATCACATCATGCAGTTAGCTGCATACTGCTACCTGGTGGAAAAAACATTGTTCCGTCGCCCTGCTTATGGGATTATCCGCTACCGAAATCGTAGTTTTGCCATTGATTACACAACAGAGCTGGAAAACGAATTCCTGGACCTGGTAGCAGAAATTCGGCAGGTCGAAAAAGAAGGCGGAGCAGAACGCTCACATAATATTCCTGCGCGCTGCCTGGGATGCGGCTATCGAGGTATTTGCGATCAGCATTTATAGCAAAATAACGTAGTGCACCAAATACGGGTAAGGTTTAACGTTATAATTATCCTTGATGATTCCCGGTCAAACTGCTCCACGAAAAATTATCTTGCTATCACACCCCGGAATACCTGATTCCATTAAGGAGTCTAGTGAACTGGCGGCTGTTTTGCAGGAACACAACGTAGAGATATTTTTTGCCAGCTCTTATACGGATGAAATGCTCATCCGGCAAGTTCATACCGGTAATTATGACCTTCTTATCGCACTGGGAGGTGATGGCACTGTTTTACGAGCATCACGCCTGTGCAGCCCAGTGGGTCTACCTGTTCTTGGAATAAATGTAGGAAATTTTGGTTTTCTGACCGAAGTTCAGCGAACCGGTTGGCGTGATATTCTTCCCAGATTACTGACCGGAGATTATCGTCTGGAAGAACGAATGATGCTGCATAGCAGCCATCTTCGAAAAAAAGCGCTTCTGGATGAATGGGAAGTTTTAAACGAGGTAGCTATCTGCCGAGGAGAAATGGTTCGACCTGTGCACCTTACTGCTGAGGTGGACGGGTATCCATTAGCCTCGTATGTTGCAGATGGGTTGATCGCTTCGACCCCTACCGGTTCTACAGCGTATGCTATGGCAGTTGGCGGACCCGTATTACCTCCGGAAATGCGTAGCATACTACTGGTACCCATTGCACCGCATCTTTCATTCGCCAAACCAATCGTCCTTTCAGAAGGGGCTTCTGTAACTATCAGAGTCCACACCCGGCACAGTGCTGTATTAAGCGCAGATGGGCAAACATCCATTTCGTTGGAAGATGGCGATGAAGTACACGTAACCGCCAGTAAACGTTCAGCTTACTTTGTCCGCTTCCAGAATCCAGGGTATTTCTACCAGACGTTGAACCGGTACATGGAACAAACCCCCCGAATTTATGGTGACAAACAATGAATCAACCTCCCAACAATAAACCCAGCCCTGATGTTGTGGATGTAACCCCTATTGATGCTCCACTCTATTGCTACGTTCATCCACAGCGCGAAACGCTGCTTCGCTGCAACCGATGCAACCGTCCTATCTGTATAGAATGTGCACAAAAAACCCCCACAGGCTATCGCTGTAAAGAATGCGTTCACAACCAGCAAAAAGTGTATGATACCGCTACATGGTTAGATTACCCTGCGGCAATATTAATTGCAACCATCTTATCGTTCGCTGGCAGTTATATCGCTCTCTATATGGGCTTTTTTACCATTTTTTTGGCTCCTATTGCCGGGTTCATCATTGCTGAAGCTGTTCGCTGGGTTACCAAACGGAGACGGTCTATGCAACTATTCCGTTGGGTGACTGTCGCAACCGCATTGGGCAGTCTCCCATTTTTAGTAATCAGCCTGATTGGGATCTTTTCCCGATGGAGTCTTGGTACAGGTTCTAGCATATCCAGCCTTTTAGGAGTTGCCTGGCAGTTTTTGTACGCTGCATTGATTACTTCTTCGGTATATGGTCGTTTGGGTGGTATCCACATTCGTTGAGTTGAGCAGAAATGCTGAAAGAACTTCGTATTCAAAATTTTGCCATCATCCAACAGCTTGACCTGCAATTAACGTCAGGGTTAACCACCTTTACCGGTGAAACCGGTGCAGGGAAATCAATCATATTAGATGCAATAGAAGTGCTGGTTGGTGGGAAAACAGATGTCTCACAGATCAGGGCAGGGGAAGAACGAGCACTGCTGGAAGCTACTTTTTCTCTCGCAGACAGAGACGGTAGCTCCATCCTGGAGGTATTGACCCGCGAGGATCTTCTGGATGATCCTGATGAAATAACGATTGCGCGTGAAATCCGGCGTGAAGGTCGCAGCGTGGCGAGGATTAACGGCAGAAGTATTTCCAGTAATCTTTTGCGTGAAATTGGAGGGTACCTGGTGGATATTCATGGGCAGTCAGAGCATCTCTCGCTCTTGAATACCCGCCGCCATCTTGAACTGTTGGACCGTTACGCAGGTAGTGAAGAAACTCTGATCGCTTATCAAAATGAATATCATACCCTTTTAAACCAGCGTCGCGAGCTTGCAACACTACGCCAAAACGAACGCGATGCCTTACAGCGCAGTGACTTACTGCATTTTCAGATACAGGAAATCGAATCAGCTCGACTACAGCCAGACGAAGAAGAACCTTTGCGTCAGGAACGCGACCGACTCGCTAATGCAGAAACACTGGCTGCCCTCGCCCAAGAAAGCCTGGTATTGCTGGACGAAGGCGGTGATGATGTACTGGCACTTTCTGATGGATTTGGTCAGGTGGTAGAGAAGCTAACCGCACTGGCGCGCATTGATAAAACACTAGAGCCATTCTCCAACTCTGCCAGGGATATGAACGAAGAACTCACCGACTTGATCCGGAATCTACGTGATTATGTCGATCAAATCGAATATAACCCGCGCCGGTTGGAGCAGGTGGAAGACCGATTGGATCTCATCCAAAATCTTAAAAGGAAATATGGAGCATCTATCCAGGCAGTAATCGCGTTTGGACTGGAAGCGAAAAAGAAGCTCGAATTAATCGAAACTGCTGGTGATCGTATTGCAGAGTTGGAAGGACTCGAGAAGGTACAGATGCAACGTTTGGCAGAACGCGCTCTTGCGCTATCGCAGTGTCGCAAAGCAGCCATTCAGCAAATGCAGGAATCCATCGAAATTGAATTGAATGATTTGAGTATGTCGGGTGCCAGATTCCAGGTAGAAGTTTCTCATGAAGAGGATGAGACTCACGGATTGCCGATGCCGGACGGGAAAAAACTTAAATTCGACGAAAACGGGATAGACCAGGTGCAATTCCTCATTGCCCCCAACCCAGGTGAAGGGTTAAAACCGATGGTAAAGATCGCCTCCGGTGGCGAAACTTCTCGTCTGATGCTGGCATTAAAAAATGTGCTTGTCAAAGCTGATTCTGTCCCCACCCTGATCTTTGACGAGATCGATCAAGGCATCAGTGGAAGAGTGGGTAGCATGGTAGGGGAAAAGTTGTGGAAGTTAGGTAGACGGCATCAGGTGTTTTGTGTAACCCATCTCCCCCAACTGGCAGCTTTTGGTGATCAGCACTACAGCGTACGGAAAGAAGTGGAAGAAGGGCGTACCACCACTCGTGTGGATATTTTGAATGACGATTCAAGGAAAATGGAACTGGCTCAATTATTGGGAAATACCAGTGAAGCCGGGTTGACCGCAGCAAGCGAAGCTCTTAATCGGGCTCGCCAGCGTTCTTTTGAAATATTAAAATCTTAGTCAATTAACAGGATGAAATGAACGACCGTATTCGAAAAATTGTTGTTACTGGCGTTTTGGGAGCAATTTCAATCTTCTTAGGCATCACTCATTGGGGTTTCATTCCATGGTTTTCAGGTGCATCGCTTACCATCATGCATGTTCCAGTTATCATTGGCGCAGTACTTGAAGGACCGGTTGTTGGCACCCTCATTGGCTTGATTTTTGGGGTTTTTAGCCTGATCCAGGCAGCAGTTGCGCCATCTGGCCCTACCGATGTCTGGTTTACTAACCCGCTTCTTTCGGTTTTACCCCGCCTGTTCATTGGTATCATCAGTTGGCTGGTATGGAAATCATTAAAGAAAAATCCTACTGTTGGATTGATTGCTAGCGGTATTGCTGGCAGTCTCACCAACACCGTGTTGGTATTGGGAATGATCGGTATGTTGGGATTCATCCCCTGGCAGGCGTTACCCGCAATTGCGCTGGTGAATGGGTTACCTGAAGCAGCAGTTTCTGCAGTGCTCGTCTTGCTGGTTGTAGCTGCAGTCCGTCAGATTAAAGTTGGCAGGGGTAAATCAAAGCTGTAAAGCAATCCACCCCAGGAAAAAAATGATCTATCTCGTTAATGACTACAAGAAAATAAGAATAGCGCTGACACCCAGTAAAAGGATTGCCAATATCCATCCATCCATTGCCTTAAAGCGCATCGGAGTCAACGAAGTGCGACGTAAAGTGCTGCTGTAGCCTCGCGATTGCATTGCAGCCGCCAGGCGTTCAGACCGCTTTAGCGCATTGACGAACAAAGGAATGATGATTGGGATGACTCTGCGAATACTGGTTCCTATACCTCCCCCTCGACCTCCCCAATCAGCACCACGGGCAGTTTGTGCCCTTGCAATACGGAGCGAAGTTTGTTGCAGTAGTGGAACGAACCTCAATGTGACCAGCACCATGAGCGCTAAGTCCTGCGTAGGAACCTTCAAATTCATTAATGGTGAGATCATATTCTCGAATGCACGTGCTGTTTCAGAAGGTTTTAGCGTTAATGCAGCCAGACTGATCGCACCAACCATCCCAGTGAACCGTACCAAAAGCATCACCCCGCTCATAATATCTTCTGGCGTAATAATGTTCTTTCCTATTTGGAATAACACAGGTGTAACAGCAGAATTGGCATTGAAAAACAGCTGTAATACTGCAAGGAATAGAAGAAATGGAAGCGGAACCAGAATATTCTGGATTAAGCGCCTGAAGTTTGGGCGCGCTAACAATATCGCGGTTATCAATGGGATATAGAAAGCAAACAATTGAATCAGATTATGTGCTACTAAAAAACTAAAGCCCAACACCAGGCAAAAGACCAGCTTCGCCCGGCTATCCAACAGCATGAAAGGCTTATTCTTTTGCGAAAGGGCAGGAGTATTTGCATTATCCATGAAGCACCATACTCCCGCTGGCAGCCAGACAAGACTCCAGTTCGGAAATCGTGATGATCCCTTCGGGTAATTGCCAGCCAGCATTACGCATCGCTTGAGCGACCTTCGCCGCTGCAGGAATATCCAACCCTGCAGCATTTACCATCTCTGGCATCCAGAATGCCTGGCGCGTTGAACCAGAGTAAGCTACTTTTCCCCCATCCATAATTGTGGTATTTTCTGTCAATGCTGCCACATCATTCAAATCATGTGTAGATAACAGTAATGTCCTTCCATCTTGACGCATCCTTTGTAAGCGCTGGATGATCTCTTTACGCGAAGAAGGATCCAGACCTGCAGTTGGTTCATCGAGCAATAGAATAGGGGTTTGCAATACCAGTGTGGATGCGAGTGCCAGTTTTCGTCGTTCGCCACCGCTCAAAGAAAATGTCAAACGATCTTTGAATGCCTCAAAATCCAGCCCAACAATTTCCATCGCCCAGCGTACCCTTCTCACAACCTCCTCATGGTCAAGATGTTGCATTATTGCGCCATACGCCACTTCATCACCCGCGTATTGCTCGAAAAATTGAATCTCTGGGCTTTGAAATACCATTCCAACTTGCTTAAGGATGTCTCGCATTTTTGTCTGCCTGTCGGTTACGACCACATCACCGATCTGTATGCGTCCTCCCTGCGGTTTTTCCAATCCCATCATATTTAACATCAGGGTAGATTTACCTGACCCCGTAGCTCCCAGCAAGCTGTGGGAGCAGTTTTGCAAAACCCGCAATGAAACGTCTCGCAAAGTAGCATTGATTTGCCCATCTTCATCTTTATAAAAATGATTCAAACTCTCGACTTGTATGACAGTTGCTTTTGTCTCTGGAAGGCAATACTTACTTTCCTCTGCAGGCACGATATTGCCAGGTGATAATCTATATAACGTTTTTATCAATTCTTCAAGATTGGCTGGGTTCCTTGATAGACCAGGAACATATAGTTGAAGAATTGCTGCCAACTGAAGATGATCAGGTGCTGCCAGCCCGCATTGCTTTAGAAGAGATATTTGGCTGAAAACCGATTGTGGGGTGCCATCTGCTACAATATTACCCTGATATAAAACCACCGTGCGTTGTGCCTGAGCAGCTTCTTCCATGTGATGAGTGACCATGATGATGGTGATTCCATCCCGATGAAGCTGTTTCATCCGCTCCATTAATTCCTTCCGACCGCGTGGATCGAGCATAGTGGTCGCTTCATCGAACAAAAGGAGACGGGGATTGGGTGCCAGTACGCCTGCCAATGCCAGCCGTTGGGTCTGTCCGGCAGATAAAAGATGGGATGGACGATGTCGCTGCTCCTGCAGATCTAATGCAATGAGCATTTCATCAACTCTCTTACGCATATCTTCAGGTTGCCAACCCAAGTTTTCCAACCCAAAGGCGATATCTTCTTCTACGGTGGTACCTACAATCTGGTCTTCAGGGTATTGAAATACCATTCCCAGAGTGGTATGCAACATTATCTGATTTTCTGTAAGGTGGGTGGTACGTCCAGCAATTCTTACTTCACCTTTGCTGGGATTCAACAATCCTGCGATCAACCGCAGCAAAGTGGATTTTCCAGAGCCATTGGCGCCTACCAGAGCCACAAACTCTCCCTCATCTACCTGCAAGTCGATCCCGTGCAGTACCATTCGTTCGGGATTGGTAGGATAGAAAAAGCTGACTTCATGAAGGTCAATAAGGGGGTCCATGGTTGAATCAGATGGAATTATACAGGACAAATTGCGAATTGAACTCTCTGAATATATTAAAACATAATGCTCTCCAAAAGGAGAGCGTTATGTTTAAAAAGGAGGAGAGAAATCTGCCAGTTGAGCGCCTGGCTTAAAGAGTTTTATAATTACATTCTATAAGGTATTACTGTGAGTTTTCCATGATAAGCCTGTGAAAGACCTGTGAAAAGGGATATTTCTTCTTCCTCACAGCTTTTTCACAGCAATATGGTCTATATTAATATCTAGGCTGAAAAGAAAAATATGATTCCAACAATTCTAATCGTTGACGATGATTTAAAACTGTTGAAAATGCTTCAACGGACAATGACTTATGAAAACATGCATGTGCTTACCGCCACCAATGGGCAGGATGCTCTTCAACTTATCAAAGTAAAGAAACCTGACCTGGTCATTCTTGATTGGATGATGCCACGAATGGATGGCTTGACTGTCATTCGAAAACTACGTGAAGAAGAAGATAATACTCTTATTTTAATGTTGACTGCGCGGGATGCCATAGAAAACCGGGTCGAAGGTTTGGAAAATGGCGCAGATGACTATCTGGTAAAACCCTTTGCACCTGCAGAGCTGGTAGCACGTGTCCATGTCCTGCTGCGAAGGGTTGAAGCAAAGCCCGAAAATCGTATACTGGATTTTGCAGGCATTCATCTGGATCCCGGTGCACATGAGGTCACCTTTAATAACACCCTGATCAACCTTACCAATACAGAATTTAAATTGCTGCAGCTTTTTCTGCTCAATCCACGCCAGGTTTTGGAACGCAGACAAATATTAGTGGATGTGTGGGGGTATGATTTTGCAGGAGATGATAATGTGCTGGAAATCTACATAGGGTACCTGCGAAAGAAACTGGAAGCCTGCGGTTCTCCCCGATTGATCCACACTGTACGCAGTGTTGGATATGTGCTGAAAGAAGAATAATGTCCATCCGATTGCGCCTGACCTTACTTTACAGTGTCATCCTGGCGTCGACACTGGCAGTTTTTGGCATTGCACTCTATTCTTTACAATCGCAATACACGCTCAATGCCTTAAAACAGGATTTAAGCACCAGCGCTGAAAAAATCAATCAATCCCTTGTTCATATTCCGCCAATGGACCAAAAAGATCAGGGGAATGGTACAGTACCTTTCCGCGAATTTTCAGATGACATTATCTTTCTCCGTCTTCCCGAACGAGAAATTGCCCGCATCCTTGACCCAGAGGGCAATTTAATTGCCAGCCCGAATGGCATGAGCGAAGAAGCTTTGCCTTTAAGTGAAGAGGGTTTGGCTGCCGTTCAACAAAAGAAAGGTTGGCTGGAGCAAGGCACGGTAGATGCCGTTGACTTGTTGATTTTCAGCTACCCGGTAGTGGTAAATGATCAGGTGATCTTCATAGTGCAGGTAGCACGACCATTAACTGAACGGAATAATTCATTGAACAGCCTGGCAACTACATTGACTTTTGCCGGTATCATTACCACACTGGCAGCATTTGGCATTGGATGGGTTTTATCAGGATATACATTGCGTCCCATTCATCGTATCACCCAGACAGCACAAGAAATTGGAAGAGAGCGTGATTTCGATCGGAGAGTCGAATATCGTGGGCCACCCGATGAAGTTGGGCAGCTAGCAACAACATTTAATAACATGCTTGCAAGGTTACAGGATGCTTATCAACAGGTTGCAAAATCATTAGAAATGCAGCGGAATTTTGTCGCAGATGTTTCGCATGAGCTGCGCACACCGCTAACCACACTGCGTGGCAACCTGGGCTTGCTGCAACGGAAACCACCTTTACCCAAAATTGAACAACAAGATATCCTGAAAGACATGGAGAGCGAAAGCGACCGTCTGATCAGGCTGGTGAATGAACTGTTGGTTCTGGCTCGCGCTGACTCTGGACGCAGCTTTTCCAAAGAAAGTATCTCTCTTCTGCCGCTGGTCGAAGAAGGTTGCAAGCAAACCCGGCTTCTAGATCCTGAAAGAACGATCACTACTGATGTTGATCCATCCCTCTCTGTTCAGGGTGACCGGGATGCTCTTAAACAGGTTCTTTTGGTACTGTTGGATAACGCTATGAAGTACTCCGATGGTACGATCGGTGTTCAGGCTGCAAAAGTTGGTAAACTGGTTAATATCATTATTCAGGATGAGGGACAGGGTATTCCTCCTGAAGTATTGGAGCATGTTTTTGACCGTTTTTACCGGGCAAATGAAACGGGAGAACAAAAAGGTTTTGGATTGGGGTTGGCAATCGCCAGGGCGCTGGTGGAAAAGCAGGATGGTACCCTGACCCTCGAAAGCGAAGTAGGGAAAGGAAGCAAGGCAATAGTATCTTTGCCTCTTACAGAAGAAGGAAATGCCTCCAAGGTTTAAAGAAAATAAAACCCTGTTTACTAATCAGAGATGATATTCTCCTGCCATAAGAAAACAAAGGCAGGAGGGAAGCTTTTTGCAGTAGAATAAGAGGGCATTAAAAATTCGTGATGTAGAAAGTGGATGGGGGCATCACACTGTTACCAGGATTATCAGAATGAAGAATATTTTGATCTTTAACTGTGGAAGTTCTTCTCAGGGATTTAGAGTGTTTCGAACCGGAGATGAAAATGAGCCTGAGGTGGTCATTTCAGGTAAAGCACGCAATGTTGCCACCCATACCAAAGCGGAACCCGTTCTCCAATGGAAGTACGGGGGTATGCAGGATGAACAAAGAATGTGCGGTCTTTCGAGTCATCGCAAGGCAGCAGAAGCCATTCTGACCCTTTTGAAAGAAAAATCCATCTGGGTGGATGCAATTGGACACAGGTATGTATCCGGTGGAAAATTCTTTACACAAACCGCCAGAATTGATGCCGAAACCCTGGCAAAGCTGAATAAAACCCTTCCGCTAGCGCCTATCCATAACCCCAATTCGCTCAGCGTTATTGAGACATGCCTCGAAACCCTGCCCGGAATACCTGAGTATGTGGTTTTTGATACCGCTTTTCATGCCGATTTACCCGCCGAATCCTATACCTATGCGATACCCGCCGAACTAGCTGAAGAAAATGGTTTCCGTAAATATGGATTTCACGGGCTTTCTTACCAGTACATCAGCAGGAAAACTGCCTCGATGCTTGGAAAGCCTCTGCAAGATCTAAAGCTCATCCTATGTCACCTGGGTACAGGCGGTTCATCCATCACCGCCATGAAGGATGGCAGGTCACTGGATACTTCAATGGGATACTCACCACTGCAAGGTCTGGTGATGTCAACCCGTTGTGGAGACATTGATGCGGAAGTGGTACTCGAGCTGGTACGTATGGGTAAAACCGCAGATGAAATTGAAACCATCCTGAATAATCAATCAGGACTGCTGGGGGTCTCGGGATTTTCCTCCAATCTGGAAGAAGTAATCACAGAAGCAGAACGAGGTAACACCAGATGTGAGCTGGCGTTCGGTGTATATGCACACCGGCTACAACAATACCTGGGTGCCTTCACCTGGCTGCTCAATGGTGCTGATGGCATTGTTTTTACCGATGATGTCGGGCTGCATTCCTGGAAGCTTCGTGAACGTGTTTGCAGTCATGTTGAAGCACTTGGAATTGTGCTGGATAAAGCAGCCAATAAAAAGGCAGTCGATGGAAAACCCGCCTTCATTCATGCTTCTACCTCACAAACAAAACTGATGGTTATTCCAACGGATGAAGAACGGGTCATCCTGGATGAAGTACTGCAAAACAGCCAGGGGATGAAATAGTCATAAAGCTATGCATTAAAAGATGATTGATCAGTCTCCGGAGGATTTCTGCCAGAATCCATTACGGAGACTGTTTCGTCTTAATGAAACGTCAGGATTTACCTGCGGTACACAGGGAAAAGCGTCATATCCGCATACACTGTACCAATCCGCACAAAAAACTGTGACAGTGTCTAGCTGACAGGGTGTTGTTGAAAGGTTTTCATAATCCGCCGGAATCGCCAATCTTTCTGGGAGGGTTTTCATTTCACTGCCCTGGTAGAAAAAACCATAGAAAAGAAAACAACTGAATACCAGAGAAATGGCTGCCAAACGATTGATCCAGGGACATTGCTTTTTTTGTAACAAAATAAACACTGGTAAGAGTGTAAAGACGAATGTGGCCGTAAGAAAACCAAACCCAAACCGCAGACTGGGGGCATTGAATAACCAGAAGATCAACGAAAAATACAGTAAACCATAAACAGGTAGAATTTTCAGCGAAATAACCAGGGTAGTATGTCTGGTTTTATTAAGTATGACGCTCAACAACAAAATCATTGGACTAAAAAGAATCACCCAGAGCATGCACTGATAAAAAAGCGAAAGATTGCGGAACCAGATAGGGAACCAGGTCGAGAAGGGCATATCATGAACGACAGAAGCATCCATCCTTTGGATCCGCGCCCAGGATTGAATGGTGATCCTTTCGGAAATGACCTCTTCTTTTGGGATCTTCCAATCTACTTGAAAAAGATCAAGAGCAGGCTCAGGATATACCAGGTATCCAGAAGTGATGACATTTCGTGCCATCCAGGGGATCAGAACGAGTACCACGAGAAGGATCATGATGAATACAGCTTTTGTCTCGCGATGAAGAAACTGATTAACGATGAAGAATATCGGTATTAATAAAATGGGAAGCACAGATAATTTGATGGTGATGGCGAACGCGGAAAGTAAAACAAGAATAACGGGGCGGCAGGGGTCATTGCCAGGTGTTTCGATGTCCTTCATCCATTCAGCCAGGATAAACCATGACAACAAAATAGCTGGTAGGTCAGTACCAGGGGATGCGCTTTCACTCAATTGTTTAAAGAATAAAAGCGGAAGCAGGCAAGCGGTGAACCAATTACTCAATCTGGATTCGCGATGAAAAATTTGAAGCACACCCTGCATGGCGTATAGAACGAAGACAGTCATTAAAAATCCTGGCAGGGTATGAAAAGATCGCAAATGGGTAAAAGCAAAGCTGAACAAAGCATTTACCACCAGCCAGGAAGAATTATAAGCAAAACGATTGTGAAGGTTACCTAGACCGGGCACTGCCGGGTATGTCTCGATCCAGCGGATCGCCTGGGCGTGGTAGATACCCGTGTCTGAATTACCAGGAGTACGGGTGGATACTTCCAGAACGATCAGGAGGAGAACGGAACAAACCAATATCCACAGCTTTTTCCCGGATGGAAATATGAAACCCTTTATGAAACCCTTGAAATGATCTTCTTTCCATTCAAAAACAAAGAGGACGACCGCACCGGCAGTAATGATAGCTAACACCGGACCATTGAGTGGAAAAAATAATGAAAATAAAGAAGCAATAGTGGTAACTATGGCAAGTCCGGTCAAGAATTGCAGGACAAGAGGAGATTTGAAACGCGCGTCTTTACCGGACAAAAGACAAAGAAGACGCAGGAATGCTCTACCGTAACAGAGAAAAATTAAACTTTGAAACACCCAGAAAACCAGGGATAATGCCATAAGGACTTCCAGCCTGTCTCATCAATAATTCCAATAAGGCATCACCGATGCGTTTCACGACGATATTTATTATACAGAGGATGAGGTTATACGGTAAAAAAGTTCACTCAGATTAATTGGGAAAGCAAAGAAAAATCAGCTTTATGCTGCTCCAAGAGGTTGAGCATCGCTTCAAAATATTTTGGAGTGCAACGAAATGCCGGGTGAAGGTCATCCGTCAGGGTGATAAAATCCCAGGCTTCCTGGATCAATCCGTTTCGGATGGATGTAGTATCCATACCCTCTGGAGCCCAGAGATCCTTCCTGCTAAGAAAGAATACCCTGTCAGGTTCGAATTCACGCCTCCAGGAGGATGCAGTGAACAGGCGTAGATATTCCAGCACATCGGCATCATGCAAGAGCTGCTTTTCGAGAGAGGGCGGTCCCTCTTTAGGGATCAGGTTTCCAATCCAGGCGGCATGTTCTGGCTGCTGCAGGTAGATACTGCTGCATGGGCTGGTATTCAATAGATATTGCCGGCAGAGGGCTGCGCTGTCATGTTCCCAGTAATCAATGCCATTGTTCTGGCGACCGGAATCATGAAAGGCGACTGCTACCCACACTGCGTACATGTTCGGGCCCAATCCATGTGCGAGGTATACCTGTCCCATCCACTCCGCAAATAGCAGAGCCCGGCAGATGTGCATCCTTCCGTGTATGCTGGTGGGGTCGAAGTGCATCTCGTGTGCTGCATAGATAGGAAGGATATACTCTTCCAACTCTGGGAGGAAAGATTGGAAGGGTTGAGTTGGTTTTACGTCAGTAATATCATCCAATCCCGGCCACCTTCAGCCCTGCCGCCAGATCCTCTGCGATCATGCGGCGCTTGCTCTTCTCGATATTAAAACTGGCGCCTGCCTGCAGGTAAGAGGGAAAGGCGCGGATCCCCCGCCAGGTGAACTCTGGTCCCCTGATCTTGTAGGTGGAACCGGCAGGGATCACACGGGGTTCTTTGTTTCGCCGGGCGATCTCGTTCAGACTCTTGATCGCCACATCTCCCATCAACATAATAACTTTCACTCCTGGCAACAGTGCCAGTTCTTTTTCTAATAAATGAGAGCAAGTCTGGATAGTAGGTGTGGCAATCCCATACCCCGTTTTGGCGCACTTCACTGCCGGGGTGAAGTAAATCCCTTTACTCAACAGGTCAATGATCGAGTTCACCTTCAACCCGGCATCTTCAAATGCCAGCAATGTAGTACGGGCGAACAATGCATCACTGCCGGCATAATAATCATCCCTTGCGAGAGAAGGGGCTGATTCTGAAATGATAACCATGGAAATCTTTTCGGGAGTGATCATCGCAGGTTGGGATAAATACCCTTCCTTGTTTACATCCTGGCAGGGAAAAGCCTCACATTTCACTGCATTCCGCATATCCAGCATAATTCACCTCGCACGAAATTGGGATACCTGGAGTATAGCATGATAAGAAACTCGACCTCATGGGTGGATCCAGCATGATACTGGCGAGTGCCCCCACCTGGCACTTTGATTTTCCCCACCCATGAAGCCGGGATCGGAATGTCTTGAGTATTTTTCTTTATGCCTGACCATTCCTTATTGAGAATTCGCAGGAGCAATGAATATCCGATGTTCTGGAAATGCAAAAGCTACATCAAAGTAACGATAAATCTCTGTACCCAGAATACCCTGTGTACCACTCACCATCAAAGAAGATTCGAGTAATGAGGGTAAATTCCCAAAACGTAAAGGAACAGTCACACCTGCAATGGAGACTGGCATTTCGTAAATTGGTGTCACAAATTCACCAATCCCTGGATATGTATCTTTTGCTGTATCTACCTGCTGCAAACCCCGGGTAGCCCCGGAAGTCAGATAATTCAATGGGGATCCGGTATCCAGGAGCATTTTCTGAGTTGCACCATTTACAGGCACCTGGATGAATGGAATGCCCATCACATCCTTCATCTCCATCCTTTCACCATTGACCAAGAAGGAGCCATTTTTACTGAAATACACCCTTCTTCCAGTGTAATGGATGGTAACGGTGTAGTTATGCAAAATATCCATGCCCAGCATGGCATCAATCTGTTTTCCCACCTGTTGAGAAACCGTATGAGTATCCACCCCTAAATATTCTTCATGCAATCGGAACATTTCTCCCATAAAAAGGAATTTATGGATATTTCCAATACTGACCGGGCTGCCAGTATCCAGCACATCGAGAAACCTGTCCACGTGTATAACCAGATGCCCAGAGATGATGTCCATACGGAATTCTTCTTCATCACGATGTTGCATCCTGCGGCGCCGGTAATTTTCATAATGGCTTCCTTTGCGATCTTCTTCCGACATCGTGTATTTCATTCGGTCTGCCTGTGATCGATACATCTCTAGGATGTGCGGGGAGGCGTAGGGAGCGCTTGCCATAAGAGTACTGCTAAGCATTTCGGAAGCTTCAGCGTTCCTTCCTTCTCGCTCCATTTTCAAGGCACAGGTAGACACTTCAGCAAGTTCTACGGTGGCAAAACGTTCAAGCAAAGGAACATTTTTCGTAGCCGTTTCCATCTCGTCTTTTGATACATAGCGATATGTCAAATTACTCGTGGCTTCGAGCAATTCACCCGATTCTCCACGGGCATAGATCGCTACCTTCAAAACCAGATCTTTCGCATCTTGCTGAGCAGGGAAATTAACCCGGGCATAGACCATTTGCGATTTTCCGGAATACATGCTGCCAATTGGAACCACCAGATTTCCTGCTTTCTGCTTTTCTTCATACCCTCCAAATAATTCATGGGTTGTTCCGTTGGGTAGCTCTAGCTTTATCTCGACATCTCTGGCTGTAATGGCAGATAATTCCTTGAATTCAGATGCAAAAATATTGGGAATATCCTGTGGGGATTCGATAAAATAAAAATTCCCCTGACCCATATTGGACATTGTTTCCATCAGGTTTTCATTGAAATCATTTCCTACCCCAAAAGTAGAAGTAGAAACACCCATTGAAGCCAACTCGCGGGCATGATGCGACAACTCTTCAATATCAGTAATACCGCTATTTGCTAATCCATCCGTCAGTAATAACGTGCGGTTGATTGAATTATTCTGAGCTGTTGCAGCAATCTGCTGGCATCCATTGAGCCAACCCCCAGAGAGGTACGTACATCCTCCACATTCAACCTGTTGCAACAATTGTTTTATACGCCTGCGATTTTGAGCGGTTACCAACCCACTTTCAGACAAAATATTCACAGTATCATCGTAAACAACAACAGCCAGATGATCTTTTTCATCCAATAAATCTACAACATGTAAGGCAGCCTGTTTTGCATAACGCAGTTTATTTCCTTCCATAGAACCGCTTCGATCAAGTACCAATGCCAGATTAAATGGATGACGTTTCTCCTCATCTTTTGCCACAGGCGCCTGGATCTCGATTTCTACGATTCTGCTTGTGTTTTCATCCTTTGAAATGACCTCGATATCAGTTTGTAACCCCACAACAATTTCTTTGTCGTTCATTCGTTCCCCTTTCCCCTTAATGGGTAAATAATTGATTGGCGTATTCAATAAGCTTATTTAGCTTCATTTGCTTTTCAGAACTCAATGGCTGGCGGCAATGGATTTCGATTTCTGAACTTATCTCGATGCGATCCCATTGGGTCGATATACTTTTCTTTGAACGGTACGATTGAGGAGCAGGACTTGCTGGTGCATAAAGAGCCTGGTTTTCATTGATGTGCTGCTGCGCATTCATAATATTTACGATGTATTCCAATGCACTCTCGCCTGGTTTACCTTTTCCTTCAGGTGTCTGCCTTGTTACTTCAAATGGCTTAGGGGTAGAACTCTCTTTCCTATCCAGCAACTTCTGTAATTCGCTGGTATCTGGAGTTTTTATAACCTGCTCAATTTCCCACAAGGGCAGGCGTAAATCTTTTAATTTACGGATCAATTCAAGCCTTGCAAGATGCTCGTTGGTGTACCAGGCAAATTTCCCGGGTCGTTCAGGTTCTGGCAGCAATCCCAATTGGGTGTAATACCGGATCGTCCGTACGGTAACCCCCGCTTTCGCTGCCAGATCACTGATTAAATATTTATCTGCCATTGCAAACCCTGTTTTTATGGATGTACAGGAATTATGATAACACTATTACGTAATACTGTCAATGTCAAATGTCATATTGTAATGATGGATTTACGCCAAATCACTGTACTGGAAGATAAGGGCTACAATTAAGCAGATATATAAGTTGAAACCTTTTGGCAGAAGAAAGATTACGCCCCACCCACTAAAGGACCACTGCCAAGAATATCTGATTCGACCGTTGTACTATTTATGCCACACAGCCTTTCAGAAAGCTCCCACAGGCGGGCAGCCTCAACTTCACGCTGTGCATATCGGCTGGGTTGTAAAGGTTGGCCATGTTTCCAATACGCAGAAACGGAAGTGTTTACCTCTGGAGCAACCGCCAGCCAGGCGATTTCCTCTCCAATTCTTTCAGGGGATGCGCCATGCCTGCTTCGCTTTTGCCATATCCAACGAACCAAGCCATGAGTACCTTTGAGTCCAATTTCTGTGTTCACCAGCCCGGGATCTGCTGCATAAGCCTTCACGGAAGAAATTTTCGTCTCTCTGCGGTTGAATTCGTAGGTAAACAACACATTGGCAAGTTTGCTTTGCTTGTAGGCGGCTAATGTGTTGTATCCTTTGCGGAACATGACATCTTTCCAACAAATGCGCATATTGCGGTGAGAATTTGAACTAACGGTAATAACCCGGCTTTCAGGGGTTTGCCGCAGCATAGGAAGCAGTTCATGGGTCAACAGAAAGGGTGCCAGATGATTGACCGCGAATTGCAGCTCATACCCATCTTCTGTTGCGGTGAACCAGTTGGAGACAGTTCCTGCGTTATTGATCAATGCGTGTAGTTTACTTTCCCAATTTGTCTCGAGAAAATGAGCAATCTTTTTCGCCAGATCTCTCACTTGCCGTTGAGAGGAAAGGTCAGCCAGGAAGAATTCTAATCTTGCCTGTGGGTTTCTAGTGAGAATTCGCTTTTTTGCCTGTTCTATATGTTCTTCTGACCGCCCAACCCCTATCACCAGGGCACCTTGTTTTGCCAAAGACTGGGCAGCAAAGAACCCAATACCAGACGTAGCTCCAGTAATAACAACATGTATGTTGTGAAAATCATTCGGAATATCCATAGCACCTCAATTTATTTAACCATATGGTTATACCATTTAGTATAACCATATGGTTGACTTTTGGCAATATTTTTAGTAAGATAGTTAAAGTTCAGTATAAAAACAGGTGTTGACAATGGCGAGTTATGTACTTATCACAGGTGCTGCAGGCGGCTTCGGAAAAGCTCTAGCAGCGGAATGTGCCGGGCGCGGATGGGATCTATTGATTACCGATTATTCCTCTGAAAAATTATCTCTCGTAGCTCAAGGTCTTGAAAGGCAATTTGGCGTGAAAGTGTACTTTTTTGCTTGTGACCTGACAGATCCCGATTCGCGCGATAAATTATGGGATTTTATCAAACAGAACCAGATGCGATTCAAAATGCTGCTAAATGTAGCTGGCGCTGAATTTGAAGGGCCTTTCGCTGAACGCACCTTGCTCCAATTACGTACGATGGTTCGTTTGAATGTTGAAGCGAATGTTGAAAACACTCGAAATATTCTTCTATTTCGCGATCCTATACGCCCATTACGCATTGTTTTTGTGAGCAGCCTGGCAGGTTTCAATCCCATGCCGGTAAAAGCAGTGTATGCTTCAACCAAGAGGTTTCTTATCAACCTGACATACGCACTTAGAGAAGAGTTTCTTCCTGAAGAAGTAACCTTTACAGTGGTTGCACCTTCTGGCATGCCCACTACGCAGCAAGCAATCCGCGGAATCTGTGTGCAAGGGTTCCTGGGAAGATTAACTACCAAGAACGTGGGTGATGTAGCAGCTAAAACAATAGACCATGCTTTGGCTGGGAAAGCTTTGTATGTTCCTGGATTCGCCAACCAACTTGCCCGCTTCTTCAGCGGATTATTTCCTGAAACCTATATGGCGCATATCATTGGTAAAAGATGGAAAGCTACATACAAAAAAAGGCAAGCAGATAATTCCGCACTTATACCATCTCGATATAAAATTAACAGATACATTGGATAATTTTTATACCTGCAGGATACTATGACCCAGACAAAAACTCGTGATTACATCATTATTGCTACCATCACAACTATTGAAAAGTACGGTATTCAACACGTCACCACCCGTCGTATTGCTGAAGAAGCTGGAGTGAATAATGCTGCATTACATTATTACTTTGGGACGAAGGAGAATCTGGTTGCCCAGGCTCTGGCGCTTTCATTGAAACACATGATGGAAGATACAGACGCGATTCTTTCAACGAATGAAGAATATTCCGAACGATTGAAAACCCTCTTTCTTTATTTAAGCGATGGGGTAGTCAAATTTCCCAACCTGATCCGTGCGCATATCGTAGGACCAATCATGGAAGGCGACCCCAATGGGCCCTTTCTTGATATGTTGGATGCATGGTTAAAGCGTACTACTGCTGAATTCGAGACAAACCTTTCAGACGAGGCTCATCAACGATTGCGCATGGCATTCCAAAGCGCAATCAGTACATTATTGTTTGCCGGGTTGATTCCCGAAAAACAGGGCGTAAGTACTTCAATCGACCTGCATGATGTTGCCAGCCGGGATGAAATGATCAAAATGTTGGTAGATACCATAGTACGCCAGTTGGGATAACAAATTTATTTCATCTTTCCTATGAAATGCTTTTTGTAAAATTCTGCTATTTTCTCAGAGGATAGTACATTTATACCTTCATGACTTGGCTATAACAAGTTGAATTTTTAATATTCCTGATTTGTCTTGACAATAATTATTACTTTGTGTGTTATAATAAATTCCTATCACGAGTGGGCTAGTGTGCTTTCGCCGCCAGTCAAGTTGATGGCGGTGTTATTTTTCACCAGATCTGCTAAAAAGGAAAATCAATGGAAGTCAAATTATATGTCGGTAATTTATCATTCTCTACTACAGAGGATGAATTGCGTACGCTGTTTGCACAAGCAGGTACGGTAACGGATGTGGCGCTAATCAAAGACCGAGACACTGGAAGGTCTAAAGGGTTTGCGTTCGTCACAATGGCCTCACAAGCAGAAGCAGATCAGGCGATCAAAACGCTCAATGGCACTAGCTTTGGTGATCGTGAATTAAAGGTCAACCCTGCTCGACCCCGCGAAGAAAGCGGCGGACGTGGCAGTTTTAGCCCTCGTGGCGGCGGCTATGGTAGCAGCCGTTCACAAGGTGGTTTCGGTGGTGGTCAACGTAATCGCAACAGCGGTGGCGGACCTCGCCGGTAATTGATTTATGTAATAAGAATGGAGTAATACAATATGTCAGAACGTGTTCGTGGTACGGTAAAGTGGTTTAACAACAGCAAGGGCTATGGTTTCTTAGCTCCCGAAAATGGCAACGATGTCTTCGTCCATTTCAGCGCAATAACAGGCGATGGTTATCGCACTCTAGAAGAGGGTCAGACTGTCGAATTCTCGATTGAGCAAGGTCCCAAAGGCCAGCAAGCCGCTAATGTAGTCGTACTGTAAACCCGAGACCAAACCAAAACTCCCGCCAAATAGCGGGAGTTTTTTTATTAAAACACTGCCCCTTTTATTTATTCAAATATTTTCCCCTTTTTGTTTTTCTCTTTTTATAAAAAGAGGAACCAGAGGGGAAAAGCTAATCAATAATGTGTAACCTTTCCGATAAAACTATTCCTGATGGTAAAATGAAAATACCATGGCATACATTATAGATATTGGTTTGGAAGTTCATGCAGAGCTGGCTACCCGTTCGAAGATGTTCTGTTCCTGTCCGGTAGTTGAGCCAACCCAGGTGCAGCCCAACAGTGCGGTTTGCCCGGTTTGCCTTGGATTACCGGGTACATTGCCGGTGGTCAACAAGCAGGCAGTGGAATATGGTTTGCGAGCTGCACTTGCATTGAATTGCACTATTGCTTCCATATCAATTTTTGCTCGAAAAAATTACTTCTACCCGGATCTTCCCAAGGGATACCAGATTTCCCAATACGAATATCCACTGGCGGAACACGGTTTCCTGCCTATTCGCACCAGCCAGGGCAACAAGTCCATTCGCATTCACCGGGTACATCTAGAAGAGGACACCGGCAAGTTGACCCATGTAGAGACCATAAGCGAAAACTATACCCTGATTGATCTTAACCGTGCTGGCGTGCCCCTGTTGGAAATCGTCTCTGAACCTGACATGCATTCTGCAGAGGATGCACGAGCCTATGCAGAAGAACTGCGGAATTTACTGCGACACCTGGGGATTAATTCTGGAGATATGGAGAAAGGTGCCATCCGGTTTGAAGCAAATGTATCCATCAGGCCTGAAAACAGCAGCATATTAGGCACACGGGTAGAAATTAAGAATCTGAACAGTTTTCGCTCCATGGAACACGCTATCGCTTATCAGGTGGAACAGCAGATCAAAACACTGGAAGCAGGCGAACACGTTATACAGGAGACTCTGGGCTGGGATCCAGTTAACATGATCACCTTTACTCAACGCAGCAAAGAAGAAGCCCATGATTATCGTTATTTTCCTGAGCCTGATCTGCCACCACTGGTAGTGGATCAAGAATGGATAAATCGGATAGCCAGTGATTTACCCGAACTGCCATTTGCGCGATACACCCGTTTTATGGAACAGTACGGGCTAAGCGACTCTGAAGCCGCATTGTTGACAGAAGACGACGCCACCGCCCGATATTTTGAAACTTGTGTAAATATTGCTGGTGAAGTTCCATCTCACCTGATTTTCAAGTGGATGACTGGCGAAATTTTTGCCTACCTCAACCAGAGCGGGAGCCGGATTGATATGATCAAAGTGCAGCCACAAGAATTTATTGAATTGCTGCGCTATATTCACGCAAAAAAGATCACGCCTATTACTGCTAAATCAGTATTATCGGAGATGCTGCAAACTGGCAGCACCGCCAGTACTCTCATCGAGAAAAAGGGCTTGCTACAAGTTTCAGATGTCGAGGAGATATCAGATCTAATCAGTGAAGTTCTAAATACCCACCAGGAAGAAATGAGATCATACCTGGCGGGTAAAGAAACATTAAGCAATTGGTTCTTTGGTCAGGTGATGAGAAAAGCATCTGGGAAAGCAAATCCTCAGGTAGTACGATCTGAGTTAGAAAAGCAATTACAAGAAAAAAAATCAAAAATAAACTCAGGAGGGAAGTCTTGAAAAGTCAATTACCTGAAACTACAGAAGAATTGATGCATGCAGAATGGAAGGATTTTGAACCAGCAGCTACTGAACTGGCAAGTTATTCATTAAATAGCGATAATCTATACGAATGGTTGGCTGACTGGAGTACCTTTGCTGGCAAAGGCTTTGAACTGTACAACCGCTTGTATATCGCAAGAACACTCAATACCGATGACAAACAGATTGAAGAGCGTTTCAACACCTTTATGGATAATTTCTATCCCGAATTGTTGGCAACAGAGCAAAAATTAAAAGAGAAACTGATCGCCAGCAACCTGGAACCAGAAGGGTTTGCCATTCCCTTGCGTAATATGCGTTCTGACGCTTCCCTCTTTCGCGAAAGCAACCTTCCTTTGTTAAGCGAAGCAATGAAGCTCAGCAGTGAATATGATCGAATCATTGGCACTCAAACTGTCCAATGGGATGGAGAAGAAATCACGATAACACAGCTTCGTCCAGTTTTTCAAGAAACTGATCGCCAGCGCCGTGAAGATGCCTGGCGGTTATCGATGGATCGCTGGTATGCTGACCGAGATGCGATCACAGCAGTATGGCAGAAACTCCTTCCTATTCGGTTAAAAATTGCTGCCAACGCAGATAAACCTGATTTCCGTACCTATCGCTGGCAATTCTTGCAGCGCTTTGATTACACACCACAGGATTGCTATTCATTTCATGATGCGATCGAAGAGGTTGTAGTGCCTGCCGCCTACCATATCTATGAAAAACGCAGAGAACAATTGGGGCTGGATGTTCTGCGTCCATGGGATCTGGATGTCGACACAACCGGTTTGCCTGCACTTAAACCTTTCAAGAATGTTGATGAGCTTACAAAAAAAACAGCTATCATTTTTAATAAAGTTGATCAAGAGCTTGGGCAGTATTTCTCCACCCTGATGAAAGAAGACCTGCTTGATCTGGGAAACCGCAAGCATAAAGGTCCAGGTGCATATTGTATGGACCTACCCTCTATCCGTAGACCATTTGTTTTTGCAAACGCTGTTGGTGTACATGATGATGTCGCTACCCTCCTTCATGAGAGTGGTCATGCCTTCCATTTTCTTGAATCATGCAGCCTGCCATTCTATCATCAACTTAATCCACCGATGGAATTCGCTGAAGTGGCATCTATGTCAATGGAACTGCTTGCTGCGCCTTACCTGACAGATGATCATGACGGTTTCTATGATCCATCCGAAGCTGCACGAGCTCGCATTCAGCATATTGAATCCAACATTCTTTTCTGGCCATATATGTCAATCATCGACCTCTTCCAACATTGGGTATATGAAAATCCCCAAGCAGCCATGGATGGAGACGCCTGTGATGAGGTGTTTGGTAAATTATGGGATCGTTTTATGCCTGGTGTGGATTGGACTGGATTAGAAAAATATAAAGTTACTGGCTGGCATCGCAAGGCTCATATTTTTGCTGAACCTTTTTACTATATCGAATATGGGTTGGCGCAATTAGGAGCAACATTGATCTATGGCAACGCCCGAAAAGACCAGCGAGCAGCAGTAGCCAATTATCGCAAAGCATTGGCTTTAGGTGGTACTGTACCGTTGCCAGAATTATATAAAACAGCAGGTGCCCGCCTGGCGTTCGACTCGAAAACTTTAAAAGAAGCAATAAAAATATTGAAAGATGTGCTGGCTGAACTGCAGACCCAAATCTAAAGAATAACCGGTTTACCGAACAACAAAGTAGCGCGTCAAATCCACCTTGCATTCTTGAATGCAGGGTGGATTTTTAAGTAGAAAAGCTTCCCAAAAAACTGGTTGGGTCACTGGTCACTCTTATCGGGATCCTTAAGGACAGCAGCCACGCTGCACATCCCAAACAGGATACCGATCAATCCGATTGAGAAATAGATTATCCCAGACATCGCGCACTCCGTTGTAATACTCACTACTATATATACGCAAAAACCATCTGATAAGTTTCATTTTATGGCAATGATATAATTAAGACAATAAATATCTTATTAATAATTGATTAATATCATTTTGATGTCATCGTTGCTATGAATCAAGAAACCCACTATCAGGATGATAGTTACTCGCAAAAGTGATTATTATGAAAAACGAATCCTCTCTTCCTCATATTGTCATTGTTGGTGCCGGTTTTGGCGGATTGCATGCTGCAAGAGCTTTCAAAGATAAACCTGTTCGCGTCACGATTATTGACAAGCAGAACTTTCATCTTTTTCAACCATTACTTTATCAAGTTGCTACAGCAGGATTATCCCCACAAGATATTACCTATCCGGTGCGTGGTATTTTGCGGAAGCAGAAAAATATTGAATTCAGGCTGACAGAAGCAAAAAGAATCGATACTCACTCAAAAATGCTGCTTTCCACCTGCTGCGACATTCCATATGATTATCTGATCCTGGCAGTAGGCGGAGTTACCAATACTTTTGGCATGCAAGACATAACTGACTATGCCCTGGGACTTAAATCTCTTCATGATGCCAGTTCCATCCGAAACCACCTGTTGCGCTGCTTTGAACTGGCAAGCCAATCGCAGGATATCGAGGAACAAAGATCGCTTCTTACATTTGTGGTGGTCGGTGGCGGTCCGTCAGGGGTGGAATGTTCAGGTGCCATTTCCGAACTTATCCGTCTTGTATTATCCAAAGATTACCCTCACCTGGATATAGGAATAGCCCGGGTGATTCTTCTCGAAGCAACCCAGCGCTTGCTGCCCGGGATGCCTGAAGACCTTAGCCAGGCAACGGTAGAAGCTCTGCAGAAAAAGAAAGTGGAAGTGCGTTTTGGAGCACAGGTTACCGGTTTTGACACCATTCAAGTTACCCTCAAGGATGGTTCCGTCATTCCTGCACAAACTTTGATCTGGGCAGCAGGGGTAAAAGCTGCAGAACTGGTAGAAAAACTGGATTTGGAACATGGCAGCCATGGAAGGGTGAAGGTTTTACCCACTCTTCAAGTACCAGGGCATCCTGATATCTTTGTGATCGGTGATGCCGCTTTTCTGGAAGAAAATGGGCATGGGCTACCCATGGTGGCACCCGTAGCCATCCAGCAAGCACAACATGCTGCAATGAACATCCTGAATTCCATTAGATGCCAGCCTTTGCAGCCGTTCAAATATCATGATAAAGGGTCACTGGCAACTATCGGACGAAATCAGGCAGTGGCATATATCGGTGGATTGAAATTTAAAGGGTTGTTTGCCTGGCTGGTATGGCTGGTAGTTCACATTATGCAATTAATCGGGTTCCGCAATCGTCTGGTGGTACTGGTGAACTGGGCATGGGATTACTTCTTCTTTGACCGGGCGTTAAGGTTGATCACACCAGAGAAATAGAAGAACGAAAAGATTCGATTAATTTGTACTGCCGCACTTGAATCCAATATTATGATTCGATTCACCAACCTTGCTTCTATCCCGAGAAGAAAAAACTTTCGGTGTGCAATTGACCACACACCGAAAGTTTATCCATAGAAATCAGTTTGATCAATTATTCTGGTTTATCGGGGGTTGGCAAAGGTTCTGCCACCACCCTGGTCTTGTCGGGAACAACCTTCTTTGGCTGTTCTTCCTGGGCTGGTTGCTCCTTGGATTCAGCGGATTCTTCCTCTTTTGGTGTTTCTTCAACATCTACTACAGGAGCAGGAGGTTCGACACTACACAAATCGACACCCATTCTACCCGTCAGCCGGCGATAAAGCAGCACCCAGACAGTACCGGTGTAAGCTTTGATACCCGCATCTACAATGATCACTGCTGCCAGATAGAGCAGGAAGAACACTCCCGCCACGATCCATCCAACCGTAACTGCTACTGAACTCTGAATGGCATACCCTACAAAAGCTGGTACTGCAACCAGTAACAAAGGTACGATGAGAATGATCGTTGCTACAAATGTGCCTAAGATGACGATCAAAGCAGTCAGCAATACTTTCCAGAAGTTCTTCCAGAGAATATTCCAGCTTCGACGGAAGCCTTCCATAACTTCCAATGAATCACCAACGATGGCAACTACACCCAGTTCGTACCAGGCGGTCATCATCCAATTGAGTACGATCAACGCAGGAATGATGAAGATCAACCCACAGAAAAGTGTACCCAGAGTAAGTGCTATGACAGGAAGAATGAGCAGCAGACTCAATCCAAAATTGATCAACCACATCAGCAAAGTGAACAGTAACACCTTCCAGAAGGTTTTTACACCGCTCTTCCACAAACCGCTGAAGGTGATTTTATTGTAACCTTCATCAGCATCCCAGGCGCCACGTGCAAGACCACCTCGACCAATTGTACGAAGTACAAGTGTCAATAACCCGAGGCAGAAACAAGCCACAATGATGACTGCAATTGCCGCCAGCGCCCACATCAATGCCTGATCTTCATTGACCAGATTATTAAACCAGTGAGTTATATTATTAGGGAACTGGTTAAAGTATTGATGAGCATGATTTCCAAAATCTCCATTGCTAAACCGATAGCCTGTATTCCCCCCGCCGCTACTGCCTGCAGAGCCAGCTCCACATCCCGCCAGAAATCCAAGAATCCACAATACCTTGAATTTCTTAATGATCTTCCAGGCTTTTGAAAATATTTCACCGTAATTCATACTTCCTCCTTCATTTTCCAACCCGCGAAGACCTCAAGGTATTCAAGCGGGTATATACTCTATTTATTACTTACGCTGCAAAATAAAAAAAGTTGCATAACCAGCAATAGATATATTTACTATAGCCGATTAAAGAGAAGTTGTACCCAGAAAATATGGATAAAAAGTCTAATTATTCCCACTCAATGGTTGCGGGTGGTTTACTGGTTATGTCATAAACCACACGATTCACACCATCGACCTCATTGACTATCCGATTAGCAACTCTTGCTAGCAAGTCGTGATCCAACCTTGCCCAATCTGCTGTCATAAAATCTTCAGTGGTCACAGCTCGTAAGGCTACCGTCTCCTGGTAGGTACGCTGATCACCCATTACCCCAACGGATCGTACCGGTAATAACACAGCAAATGCCTGCGAAACACCAGCCTGTATCTCTTTTTGGTAGAGAAGCCCCGCTTTTGCCAGTTCGCTTGTGAAGATAGCGTCTGCCTTGCGTAGGATCGCCACCCTATCCGGGTTAACCTCCCCCAGGCAGCGTACCGCCAATCCAGGACCCGGGAATGGCTGCCTCCAGACAAGATCATGCGGTAAACCAAGCGCTTCACCAACAGCACGCACTTCATCTTTAAAAAGATATCGTAGTGGTTCCACCAGTTCAAAATCAAGGTCAGGAGGTAATCCGCCTACATTATGATGGCTTTTGATACGCTGTGCTTGCGAACGATCCGGGGCACTGGATTCCACTACATCAGGATAGATCGTCCCTTGCACCAGAAAAGGAGGTGTTCCTATCTGCTTTGCCTGTGCTTCAAAGGTACGAATAAATGTTTCTCCGATGATACGGCGCTTTGCTTCAGGCTCGATTACTCCAGCTAGTTTGATAAAGAAAGTGTGACTTGCATCGACTACATGCAGCCGGGTTCTCAGATTTTTTATGAAGGTAGTTTCAACCTGCTCTCGTTCACCTTCGCGCAGCAAGCCGGTATCTACAAAAACTGCATCCAATTGATCGCCAACTGCTTTGAGTGTTAAAGCAGTCGCAACACTCGAATCCACTCCGCCACTGACTGCAGACAGGACTTTTCTTTCTCCTACCTGTGTCCTTATTTCTGTAATACATTGCTCGATCATGGATTGCGGTGTCCACTGCTGGTTCAGTCCACAAATACTCAATACAAAATGCTCCAGTATCTGCGTCCCGTGCTGTGTATGCTTTACTTCCGGATGGAACTGCAAACCATAATATTTCCTCACCTCGTCACCCATGGCAGCGATCGGGCTGTGACTGCTTCCTGCCAGGATGGTAAAGCCGGATGGTACTGACTCAATCCGGTCACCGTGCGACATCCAGACCTGTAATTCCTTTTCCACAATCAACGGATTTTGTTTATTGACATGGATCTCAGCCAGACCATACTCACGTTTACCCGAAGCAGCTACTGTGCCACCCAATGCCTGCGTCAAGGCTTGCATGCCGTAGCAAATACCCAATATAGGCAGTCCACTCTCCAGAACATATGAAGGTAAGTATGGTGCATCCTTTTCGTATACAGAGGCAGGTCCACCGGAAAGGATGAACGCCTGTGGCTGGATAGAAAGCACTTTGATTTGATCCGTGTTCCAGGGGAATAATTCGCAATACACCTGCAGTTCACGCACACGCCGTGCAATCAACTGGCTATACTGAGAACCAAAATCTAAAATTGCTATTGCATCAGGTCTGGACATGCTGGCTACATTTTCGGGTTAATCAGCAATTTCGATCTTACCATCATCCAGAGAAGTGATGGTCACCAATGATTCGATCGGAATTTTAAGATAGGCAAGAGCTTCTCGTCCACCTTCGAAAGTCTTTTCAATGAGAGTACCTACTCCTACCATTTTAGCGCCTGCTGTGGTTGCCAATTGTACCAATCCTAATATCGTGGCACCTGAAGCAAGAAAATCATCAATGATCAGTACTTTTTCTCCTCTTTTTAGATATTCAGGAGAGACAATAAGCTCTACCATACGTTTTTTCGTGTGAGAAGGAGCCAGGGTAAGATAAACCTGGTCGGGCATAGTAACAGGTTTACTTTTACGGGCATAAACTACCGGTAAATTCAGGAACTTCGCAGTCATAAGCGCTGGAGCAATTCCAGAAATTTCAGCAGTAAGAACCTTGGTTGCTCCAACATTAGCAAAGCGTTGGGCAAGTTCTTTTCCACAGGCTTCCATGAGAATTGGATCAACCTGGTGATTGATGAAACTATCTACCTTCAGGATACCTCCACCCAGGTTTTGACCTTTAGAGAGGATACGCTCTTTTAATTCGTTCATTATTTCCTTCTCCGAAATGTTTGATTAGGCATTGTACTATAAGTTGGAAATTATTGATGAGATTGTCTATACACGCTTGTGAAAAGTATACTCTTATGGGTTGATGATGGGTATGAACAACCCGCTACTGAAGGTTGCAGCGCTGGAAACAGTACTGAATGTTCCTGTGCCATAAGAATTCACACCTGCCACCCTGTAATAGTAAGTAGTACCGTTAGTCAACTCATAATTCACAAAAGTGATCATGTCTGCCTGGGTGGTACCAACCAATGTCCAATCAGAACTCCCGTTTGGTGAGCGTTCAATGCGGTAAGAAGTCTCATCATCCAGAATATCATTCCAAGACAACTGAATGGATGAGATTGAGCGCGCTGCTGCAAGCAGACCAGTCACTTGAGGAGGCACTCCACAGGTTTTTGTACTGCCAGAGGCAGACGAATACTGGTAGAGCGAAGACCAATCGGTATCACGTGCGGTTACAAATGCCAGAACTCGATACTGATAACTTGTACTACAAGACAATGGGTAATCTTCGAAACTTGTAACATTACTGCCTACCTGGCCAATCTGCGTCCACGAAGAACCATTCCATCGTAGTACTCGAAAACCATCTTCATTCGGACTATTATCTACCCAGGTAAGACGCAGCCTTTTTTGTGACATTGGTGTGAGGGTTAAGCTGCTTGGTGCACAAACCACAGTATTTTCACTGGCAATATTACTTGGCATTGAATCACCAATCGCATCATAAGCAAACACCCGATACTGGTAGGTTGAACTGCAGGTCAATCCTGTATTGGTGTAGGTGCTGGTGTTAGCTGCGACCTGAGCAATCTGTGTCCAACTTGTACTACCGGAAAGCGCCCGCTCAATCCTGAACCCATTTTCATTATCACTGGCATCAGTCCAGGTCAATTTAATGGAGGTCGTCGAGGTTGCTGTAGCCTGTAGATTGGTAGGTGGTTCCAGACAAGGTTTGGTTGAAGCTGTGATCACATTGGAATATGCAGATGATCCATTATGGTTGTATGCCCTGACTCGGTACAGGTAAGTGGTGTCACAGGTCAGGCTGGTGTTGTTAAAGCTGATTGCATTCGCTGCAGTCACGCCAATCTCAGTGAAATTTCCTGTAGGGGTTGCACGTTCGACTTTAAATCCAATTTCATTGTTACTGGTATCTGCCCACCCAAGTTGAATGCTCTCTCGCGTAGAAGATGTGACTGTCAGACTTTCAGGTGCCATTGGACCCGGTCCATCTTTAAAATTGGCAACAAGTACTCTGGTGTTATTCAAAGTCAGGTGATTGTCGGCTGAATCAGCGGCGTTCACTGGTTCACCGGTACGCCAACCATCATAATACACAGCAGGGTTGGAGAAGAAATTAATACCGGTACATGGCGTATTCTTGCATGCATACGCCATAATAGTGTAATAATATCCATCTTCTCTTTTTCCAAAAGAGTAAGAAAAAGCTCCTTTCGACCCTCCAGCAGTTTCTCGGTCATGCTGTGCACCCATATTATGACCCATTTCATGCGACATGGTATAACCACCTGGCTCGCAATCCACTGCAACGACACTGAAGCCGTATGGCGAGAAATCATAATCTCCACTGGCAAAATTGGAATCCATCAACCATCCCAATCCACAATACCCTCCCTTATCAATTAGCATGACCACCAGATCTGCCTTATAGGTATTGCGCCAGGTATGTACCTGATCAATGACATTATCACTCTTTGTCAGGTGATTCAATATCGTATTCCAATCATAGAAGCTTTCATCATAGGAGATTTCGCTGGTATTTACCAGATTGATACGTTGAACAATATTGCTATTCGCATACCCTTCATTGATTTCGTTCATCACCAGATTGATCAAAGATTGAATAGCATTGGTACCTCCGGCAGCATATCTGGCAGCCGGGGTATAAACTACCATTACATCAATCTGCCCGCCATCATCATCTCCGGTTGCCATCCCCGAAATTGGAGAAAGCACATCTGGTGATAAACTGGGAAGTTGTGCAGGGAGACCTGTCAGGCTCACCTGTTGTACCATATGCAGCTCCTGATCTACAGGTTTGATGATGTAGGTGGCATCAGGCAGACTGATCTTTCCATAAAGACTATCCCCCACTAACGAAAGATATACTTCACTTTCGGGAATGCCACTGACCTTTCCGGTCAACACCACCCCTCCATCTTCAGAAAAATCCCTGGAGGTAAGGTCGATCAGATATTCCGCATCGAAAAAGAGCTGTGCATGTATCTGGCTTTGTTCCTGTTCTGCAGCAAATTCAATAACTGAATAGTCAATATAAACCTGCTGGCTGCGAGAAACCATCGGGTCCATGACAATTTCCATGGATTCCACCACAGGCCCAGGGATGATCAGTTCAGGAATTTGCGCAGACTGAGCTTGCGCGGCTTCAGGAGCAATGAGGACTGATGACAGGAATAACAATAAAATGAAAGTCAGTAATATCTTCTTCAAAATATGTCAAACTTTCGATAAGGTTTCCACAGGTCTACTGTAACATATTCTGAAGCTGATTTTTCAGGTTGTTAACCAATCGTAAAGTTGCTCTTCCAGGGGAGTACAACAGGGGTTGCATTGTTTGGTACATGATCATATGCCTGTTTTAAAGGAATACCGTGAATCGTGCAGATCAAGGATGCGATCGTCATACCATGGGAAACCACCAGTACTCGTTCATCGGGGTGAGCGGCAGCTATGTCATTCACTGCGGCGATCATGCGTTCTGCCAGTTCGCGAAAATTCTCTGAGCCAGGAGGAGCAACCCTTTCGGGATCAGCTTCTCTTTTCCTTAAAAGCTCAGGATATTCTTTTTTCACTTCTTGCCAGGTTAGCCCTTCCCAAATACCCAGATTGATCTCTTTCAATCTATCATCACATTGAATCTGAATATCTCTACCTTCCATCAGAATTGCTGCTGTTTGAAAGGCTCGGATCGCTGGACTGGAATACACTGCTGCAAATTCGTTCCCATTCAGCTTAGCCGCCAGTTTTTTTACCTGATCGATTCCACATTCATTCAAGGGTTGATCGATCGATCCCTGTATCCTTCCCTCAGTATTCCAATCTGTTTGCCCGTGCCTGATAAGCCATAATTCTGTCATGATCACCTCGTAATACGAAGGGGTATTTTACCAGAATCATGGCAACCAGAGCGGAGAGTTTTCATTTATCAGATTGTTCAGCACACGAAGTTGATCTTCCCCTGTATTGTTCATGAGGTATAGCTGAAAAACGCCAGTTACATCGCGATCGGAAATAAAGAGAATTTTGTCACCATCCGGTGACCACGCTGGCTGGCAATCATCCGACCGGTTATTGGTCAACATGGTTTGTGTTGAAGAAGTGAAATCAAACAAATATACTTCCCAATCCCCGTCAACCTGACGAGAAAATGCCAGAGTATTCCCATCCGGTGAAACTCTCACATCAGCTTCGGTTTCTACGCTTGTGAAAATACTTTGCGGAATGGGAGGTTCAACAGGGGGAAATTCGCCTTCGAAAACAATTTTCATAGGATCACCATCACGAATGAACACGATCCCCATGCTGGACCAATCCGGTTGGGTGTCCATCTCAACCCCACTGGTTAATTGAAATGGTATTGCAGATGGGTTTGTTAGATCGATCATGTAGAGATCAGCATTACCTGCATTTTCGTTGCTGAAAACCATCCAATTTCCGTTAGGAGAAAAAGATGGAGAAGAATTCAGCCCTTCAGGAAGAGAGTTCATCAACAAGGGTGCAGGATAGGGAGAAGAGCTGATATCGAGCCAGCACAAACCTGCCACTGCTGGATCACCACACAAACCTGAAAAGACAAGGCTATTTCCATCAGGAGAAATATCACCGACGATACTATCGCCATCTGAATAATGGTACACCAACTGCCTGATGGAAGAAGCCGTTCCATACAAACCCTCCAGCCAGATGTCTCTGACCTCACCAGAACTCGCGGGAGCGGAATAGATCACCCAATCAGGTGTAACGGTTGGAGTGGGTGAAGGCGTCGGTGTACTGGTAATCGTTGGAGTATGAGTTACTGTTACAGTTTGGGTAACCGTTGGAGTAGGGGTTATTGTAGACGTTTTGGTGATACTTGGAGTAGGGGTTATTGTTGTCGTAAAGGTCACTGTTGCAGTATTTACCCGTTGGGTATAGGTTTTTGTAGGTGTCCGTGACCGGTAATAGATGGAGGTTCGAGTAGGGTATTTTATGATCTTGTAAGTGGCTGTCCAGGTGCGTGTTGGTGTTTTTGGCATGCCACTTCCGGTGATCTGCTGTGTATTTAATAATATAGGATTGTATGCCAATCCTTTTGTTTCCGTGGGGTAATACGTGCCTAAAGTGGCAGCAACGGTACGTGTTTGTTGTAAAACCTGGCTAGTTTCAGTGGAAAAATCGTATGGATCTCTCCAAACCAGCGTGGGGGTGAGAGTTTTCGTTGGTAGTTTACCCTCTGGATTAGGTTCTGTTATTGATTGGGTAAGTGAACAGGCGAGAAGCAGCCATAACATTCCCCCAAGAAGAAGAATGAATCCATTTCGACGAGATATTTTACACAATTGATTGGATCCTGCTTTTTTTGCTTCCATTCTGTACAATCCATTATAACGATTTCCTTACAATGTGAAAGCCAACAGTTGATCTCAGCTTGAGGTAAAAAGCGGTTTTTCTCTGCATGGTATAATCTCGCCATGGAACAAAATCCCATTTCCCCTTTTGATGAAATGCAAAAAAATGATCAACAGCCAGGTTTTTCTATTACCTGGAATTACTATTTACTGGTTGCCTTGATGCTGGCTGCTGGCATTGCCCTTGGATATATCATATGGGGCAGACAATCTGCAGTCAACCCAAACTTAAGCGATAAAGAGCTTTTTGTTCAAGCCCTAATTAATGATGATCCATCATTAGGGCCAATCGATGCTCCGGTTACTATCGTTGAATTCAGTGACTTCGAATGCCCATTTTGCAGGCAATGGCATCAAGAAGTCTGGCCACAGATCGAAGCAGCATACAATGGCAAAGTACGATTGATCTTTCGAGACTTCCCTCTCACCCAGATTCACAGTAATGCCATGAGTGCTGCCATCGCTGCAAATTGTGCGGGTGAACAAAACAAGTACTGGGAATATCATGACCTTATTTATAAGGGAGAAATCGACCTCAGTTCACTTGCATATGAAGCATTTGCCATGCAGTTGAATATGAATCTGGATTCATTTACACAATGTCAAAAGCGAGTAGATATTCAGACAGAAATCCAACAAGATATGGAATTTGCTGGAATGATAGGCGTTCAAGGCACTCCTACATTTTTTGTGAACGGATACCGCTTAGTAGGCGCTCAACCATTCGAAGAATTTCAAAAAGTCATCGATAATATTTTGTCACAATAAACCATTCAATACCAGGAGGAAACCAATGCCTAAAAAATTTGTAGTTGTGGCAGGAAATATTGGAGTAGGCAAGTCAACCCTGGTTCAAATGCTAAGCGAACGGTTAGGGTTTCAACCTTTTTATGAACCTGTAACTGAAAATCCCTATCTGCCAGATTTCTACCGGGAGATGGACACATGGGGATTTCATTCACAAGTTTTCTTTCTTTCACATCGCCTGATCCTCCATCAGGAAGTCTTACGTTTTCCTTCTTCTGCAATCCAGGATCGTTCTATTTATGAAGATGCAGAGGTTTTTGCACATAACCTCTTTCTTCAAGGTCATTTAAGTCAGCGCGATTATGAAACTTATAACACGCTATACCATGCTACTGCCAGCCTTCTCCCACCTCCAGATCTGGTCATCTATCTAAAGGCATCTGTTGATACTTTAATCAAACGCATTTCTCTTCGCAGCCGTGATTATGAACGAACTATAAGCAGCGTGTACCTCGAACAATTGAACCAGCTATATACCACCTGGATAGATGGATTTACCCTATGCCCAGTATTAACCGTTCCAGCAGATAACCTGGATTATGTAAAGCAATCCAGGCATTTTGATCTGGTTGTTCAAAAAGTGCAACAAAAACTTACCGGAAAAGAAGAAGTTATCTTTTCTGACGATGAGGTTGCATAAATTTTTTCATGTAAATAGAGATCACCCGTATTAATAAAGAGCGACTGTTTCTCCTGCAATAAAAACTAACGGGGTTCAACCACCAATTTAATAGCCGTTCGAACTTTTCCTTCTATTTCGACATCCACAAATTCAGGAATGCAGACAACATGGATGTCTTCTTCGGCTAAATAGCCTTTAGCCAGAACTAAAGCCTTGACAGCCTGGTTTACAGCTCCAGCACCAATTGCCTGTACATCGGCATGTTTATGCTCGCGGATTACTCCAGCGATTGCCCCAGCTACGGCAGCTGTACGGGAGTTTGCCTTGACTTTTATGACGTCCATCTTACATCTCCCTACTACGTTGATTTTAGAAATGCACTTCAAAAATGCCGAAACAAAGATTGGGGATAAAATAATACCTAATGACAAATTGATTGTACAAGAATCATATGACCATTTCAAGCCTCAGTTTTCATATAATTTTAAGGTATTCTTTATTCTCCACAATTCCATTTCTTTATTAGTTAATTAAATTAGTAATAGTAATAGAGCCTGTGGAAAAGGGGATAAGGATGCTTTTTAGTAGAAAAACCAGCATATGTGTGCATTATCCAAATTGAAACCTGTATATAAGGGTAATTTTTCTTTTTTTATCCCCATCTCATCTGGGAAAATTTGTGGATGGATAAGAATAACTTATCCATCTTTCCACAGCTTTATCCTCATCTCCCATATACAGCCTTAAGAATAATTCAAACCTGTATATTCGGGTTCTTTTTGATGGTTTAAGAGAACTTATCCAGAAGATTTTCTACATTTATCCACAGATAAGGAAACTTATCCACAGAAAATCGAGACTTATCCACAGGTTTCCAAAGAATTTACAACAGAATCAAAAGAGTCAGTCAGTAGTAAGGCTATTTTGAGCTTTGAAAAGGTCAAAATACGCTTCAATTTCTTCAAGGAAAAGATCAAGCTGCTCGAATCTATCATTATAGAACTCTGGCGATAATTCCAAATCCTGAACCATACTTTCCCACTTTTGGAAAGCTTGAGTTTCTGAAGAAAGGAAAACCACAGCTTCTGTCCAGGTTTTCAGAATGATCCATAATGCATTTGCGGGTGAACTTTCTGCCATAGATTTCGCAGCACGAAGCAAATAAGGCTGTCTGGGAGAAGAAAGTTGTATTGGGCAATTGGAAAGTTTTTCCACTTGCGAAAGAGTATCTTGTAATGTTTGCAGCCAGGTAAACGATCTTTCATCATTTAAAATTGATGAGGTTATTAACCCGATCAGCATGTCTGTCAGGGCTGGCTTCCCTACAGCCTGAGCCCTCTTTGAGAACTGCTGGACCATTCTCCTTTCGCTAAGAGGAACACTGGTTAGACAGGAAAGTGCATTTGCAGCATCTTCGATACTGCGTAAATATGTGCGTAATGTGAATACACCAGGTTTATGTGATCCTGAATAACATTCCATCCATCGTTGGCGTGCAGAATTTATAAATGGTTGAGCCCGTGATAGGCAATTCTCAGGTCGGTAGAAAAGAGCACATGCACTGGCCTGAGTAAATTCGAACCAATGCCCGGCATCGTGCAAAACCAGAGGATTTTCGCACATAAAACTGCCGATCCAGGCATCCTTACGAAGTACACGTGGCTGGTTGAAAAGGGTGACATCATAATGCCAGATATCCAGGTGAACATCGGGTGTCACAGGAATCAATTCCCGATCTGCAAAGGGTTGAATATTATGAATAAAGATCAAGTCGATATCTGTTGTCCCACCTAGCAAAAAATCATCAGTGCATAATGAGCCAGTGAGATAAATGCAGATTGGGCGTGGCTTATCTTGTAATCTTTCTGCTACATGATTTTTTGCAAACCGGATCAGTAAATCCTTTGTCAGTTTCATCACATTCCCTTGAAATAAATTAATCCAAAGGCAGCTCAGGTTGAAATGGCGGTAATTGCAACGCCTGGCGAATTCGATAGTCTACTTTACGCAAGTCTTCGGGGCGGTTTACAAAATCAAGATGGTTGGTATCGATCACCAGTACCGGGCTCGGATGATCCTTTTCTTCTAGAAAAAAAGTATCATAAGCCAGATTTAATTGATTAATGTAATCACGCTGCATTTGTCGTTCATAGGGACGGTCACGCTGTGCAATACGTGCCATAAGCACATCAGTATCTGCCCGCAAGTAAACCAGAAGGTCGGGGCGCTGGATCTTCTCTCCCAATGCCTCATGAACCCGATAATACATCTGCAGTTCATCCCCTACCAGGTTGATCCGGGCGAACAAACTGTCTTTTTCGAATGTGTAATCACTAATGAGATGTTTACCAGTGGCTAACATGCTGGGTACAGCAGCGCTTTGTTGGCGGTAGCGGCTGAGAAGAAAGAATATTTGTGTTTGAAAAGCATAACGCTGGCGGTCGGCATAAAAATCACTCAAAAAAGGATTTTCCTCGAACACCTCCAATAGCACATTCGATTCAAAAGATGGCTGCAGTAAGCGAGCCAGGGTTGTTTTTCCAACGCCAATAACACCTTCAATCGCAAAATACATGAAGAGACCTTTCTATGATAGTCAAATTCAGCAGCACCCTTGATTTGGAACTTCCACGATCAAGGGTGCACAGTTATTTTAGAAACCCATAAACCTCAACTTCAAGCCTGTTGCTCCAACTGCTTGACCATTCCGGAGATCACATCGAAACCACCTTGCCAGAATGATGGTTGATAAACATCAATTCCCGCTTCCGACAGGATCTTTACCGGTGCTTTTGAACTACCTGCAGACAGCAGCTCAATATAGCGCGGTTTGAAGGATTCTCCTTCCTGTTTATATTGCTGGTAGAGAGAAAATACCAGTAATTGTCCAAAACTGTAGGCATATACATAGAATGGGTAGTTATAAATATGCGGAATGCTTACCCATTCCCAGCGGAATTCATCAGAGACATCAACCGCATCACCAAACTGGACTTTTAGGTTTTCGAGATAGGCATCAGATAATTGATCAACCGAAGCATCTTTGTTGATCATCTCAAACGCCTGACGCTCGAACATGGCAAAGAATGCTTGGCGGGTGATGGTTGCGTAGGCATCGTCCAATTGACGGAAGATAATATCCCGCTGAACCGCATTATCGGGCTCTTCTTTTAACATCTTATCAACCAGCATCATCTCACCAAAAGTGGATGCGGTTTCAGCTAGAGGCAGGCAGGCTTGCTGGGTAAACACGGTATGGTGCTCTGCCAGCATAGCATGGATGGCATGTCCAAGTTCATGTGCCATGGTTGCAACATCATCAGCTCGACCCTGGTAGTTGCATAAAACCCATGGGGTCAGGCTGGGAACAACGGTAAGGCAGAATGCGCCATCGCGTTTACCTTTTCGAACTTCGCTGTCGAGATGATTCTGATCCAACACACGCTTTGCCAATTTTGCAAACCGTGGGTCGAATTCAGAAAAGGATTCGAAGATCATTTTGGCTGCTTTGTTGTATGGGTATTTCTTGTTCGACTTACTGACGGGGGCATAGATGTCATAGCGGCGCAATTTCTCCACGCCTAGCAATTTTGCTTTTACTTTAAAGAACCGCTGAAAAACGCTGGCGTTCTTTTTACAAACATCCAGCAATGTGTCAACAACCGCATCAGGGATATCATTCGTTTGATTTCGACTGGATATAGGTTGAGCATACCCGCGCATTTTAACGTTTTCATTGCTCCAATCGCGTGCAATAGTCTGGTAGATTTGCCCAAGGATCGTACCATCATTCCCATAAACCCGGTACAACTCCTTATAAGCAGCTTCGCGAAGCGCTGGATCCGGGTCACGGGCGTAGATCATTAACTCCCCGCGTGTTAGGTCGAGTGTTTTTCGACCGATCTTCATTTTAAAAGTGTATCGATTGGTGATGGAATCGTAGATCAGGTTGAGAGCGTTGAAACCCGTAACGTTTTTCGTGTTGATAATTTTTTCTTCAGGCTCACTCAGTGTGTATTTCTTAAAATTCCGCAGGGCTTCAAAATAATAGCGATAATCTCCTGTAAATTCCAGCAGGCGTTTTGCAGTGTCATCATCCAGGGCTTTCCACCAGAGATCGAAGAAAAGGGTTTTATTCTGAAGTTCAGAAACTAACTGCTGGACTTGTTGTAGAAATCCTTGTGCTGCCTGACTCTGTGTATCTTCATTAAAACTCAGCTCCGCAAAAGCGTAAATGCGTGAGCCCTGATCGTTGATCGTATCCATTTCATGGACAATTTCCATGAATTTATCACCAGTAATGTCACTGGTGAGGCTTGAGCGGTAATTTACAAAAACATCTACTTTTTCTTCCAGAGATTTTATTGCCTGTTTTAATTCGGGGGAATCGATAGCAGGAAAAAGATCAGTCAATTCCCATTTACTTTGTGTGTATTTTGCCATGAAATTTCACCTTTCTTAAGGGATGGGTACTATAGTAATTTGTATTGTTCATTCTACCATAAGCGAAAAGAGAGGAATTTCTACCTGATAGATTATCATTGAAATTGGCGATAGAAAAGAATAAAAAGGGAAGAGATATCACCTTTGTTCGTAAGATCACTATATCGTAGTGATCTCTCCGAGTGAATTTCTCCTGTAACTGTAAAAACTTCAGCCTTTGGCCAGAGATCTTTCGCTTTTTCTAGCAATTCAGGGCGAATCACTACTACTCCCATACGGTAATTCATTCTATTGATTGCCGTGATCCCTTCCACCCATCCTCGTTGATGCTCCAATTCCAAAGGACCTAGCTCGTCCACAACCAGTAAGTCGCAATCCCCGCTTTGATCCAGGATCTGGCTGCCCCATGCCATAGCATCGGGATCAAAAACCCAATGGCTGGTTTGCAGATCTCCTTGAGAATGGGTTTCGTTCAAACAAGCCAGTTTTCTTTGCTCCCTTGTGGCGACATTTTCTACCAGGATACCTGTTTTCATTCCATTAACAATTATTGCAGGAGATATTACCCCCTCAACATGAAGACCTCGCTGTCTTGCCAACCCTATTAATACCTGGCAAACGTTGGTTTTTCCTGCCCCACGTTCTCCTGTAATGATCGTTAACAGTGGGGCATTTATTGCCATGTTACTACCTTCAATCCATCCACCTTGATCACTCGAACTGGCACGCCATATGCTGAAGTTAATTGTTCGTTTGTTAATCCTTCATTCAAAGTGCCGCTATATTGAACCCTGCCAAGCCTCATTAATACCAGATGACTGGCAATACTTGCAGCAGCTTCGGGCTCATGAGTGGTAAAGATGATGGTCATACCCTGCCCTGCAAGTTCACGTAGAATGTCGATTAACTTTCGCTTGTTTGCCAGGTCAAGGTGTGAGGTAGGTTCATCCAGCAACATCAGCTTAGGCTGTTGGGTCAAAGCGCGTGCAACCAACGCGAGCTGAAGCTCTCCCCCACTTAAGCTGGTTACCGGGCGATACTGCATCTTGCCCAGCCCAACTCGAACCAATGCCTGGCTGGCAATCGAAAAATCATTTTCTCCGGGCATTGCGAGCGGTTCCAGATAAGGTGCTCTCCCGAGAACAATGTATTCGAGTAAAGTGTAATCATAATGCAGGTATTCATTTTGTGGAACCAGCCCTATCCACTGACCCAACTCGCGGCGTGTGTACTCCTTTAATTCTCTGCCATTTACACGGATAGAACCATGAAGGGGTTGCTCTTTACCGTATGCCAGCCGCATCAGCGTGGTTTTTCCACTGCCATTAGGACCAAGTATTGCAGATACCGTTCCTTCAGGCAAGGAAAGAGAAAAATCATTCAGCACAAGCCTTGTCGTATTGTGATATCGGAAATCCACATGATCAAATTCAAGGATGGGTGTACTCATCGCTGCACTTTGATCCTGCGCGCCATCATCAAGAACATAAATGCCATTGCGCCTAATAATGAAGTCAATATCCCCAAAGGTATTTCACCAGCCAATAAGGTACGACCAAAATCATCACAAATTATTGTAAATGACGCCCCAATCAGCATTGAAGCGGGCAAAATGTATCTTCCATCTGCTCCAAATATGCGTCTTGCCAGGTGCGGTACCAGCAAGCCAACCCAACTGACCATCCCACTGACAGAGATGACAGCCGCCACAGCAGCTACCCCAGCTACCAACACCAGGGCTCGTTCACGCTGTGGGGTGGTACCGAGTGAAAAAGCTACTTCGTCTTCAAGCGAAAGTAGATTCAAGCGCCAGCGCATGCGAAAAAGAACATACAATCCGATCAACACCAGGGGAAGGATAGTCAATAAGTCTTTCCACTCCACACTCCATAATCCACCTAACAGCCAGAAAGTGATTTCTGGAAGCTGTCTCAAAGGGTCTGCCAGATATTTTAAAATACCCACACCAGAAGAAAAGAATGCTGAAACTGCTATACCTGCCAACACCAGACGGAGTACCCAGCCGCCAAAACGTACCTTGCGAGCAAGAAGGTAGGAAAGTAGCAATCCTGCCATCGCAAATACCACTGCTGATCCCTGTACCAGCCAGGCAACATTTCCCATAAAGATGATTGCCATGGCAGCTCCAAAGGAAGCCCCCTGTGTGACTCCCAAAAAGCCAGGTTCCACTAGGGGATTAGTAAAGAGCATTTGAAAAGCTGCACCTGCTGCAGAAAGGGCAGCGCCAAGCAGCACACCTACCAGTAAACGTGGAAGGCGTAAATTCAGCAGAAGGCGTATTGCTATCTTATCTTCTACGAGATCCCAGGGAAGAGCAATGCCGGGTTGGGGATATCGCCCTACCAGCAAGCTGAGTGCAAAGACGATCACCAACCCGATTGCCAACATCCATAGGATACGATTTGGGTGATGCAACTTCATTCGATACCCGTCAAGAGTGGAGACACCTGGCTATTAAAAATGGCCTCATCTATTCCATAAAGGGTTTGGTAAAAAGTTTTAGTCTCTTGCAGCATATCTACACTGCTCCAGAGATCGGGTTGTATTTTTGTGGCAAGCCACTTCAACCCTAGTATCCAGCGGACATCTGGCTGATCCCAGGAGTAAAAATCAGCAGGAAAAGCATAAATCTGGTTATTTGCAACAGCTTTCAATGCCTGCCAGTTAGGATCTTCTTTCAGATTATCTACGATCTCGACAGTATTTTCGGTATATGTAACTACAAAAATCTGATCAGGATCCCAGGCAGCTATTTGCTCCAGGTTCACTTTGGTCCAACCGGTATCCAGTTCGATATCCAGCCATACCGGAATACCACCTGCAGTCTGAACCATGTACGTTTGAATGTAGGATTCTGGTGCCACATTAAAGGCTACATTCCCATCTTTAGTGCTGTAATACAGTAATAAAACCCTTGGTTTTTGCGTATCATCCATCCCTGCTGTGGCAGAAGAGACTTTGGCAGCCACATCACTGAAATAAGCGGCCAATTCTTGTGCCCGGGTATCATTTTGGAAAACCTGACCCAGTGTTGCAAGATCGCGCTGGTATTGTTCAGGGGTTTCAAAATCCAGATAGATTACAGGAATGCCCTGGGTTTCAAGCGGACTGCCTAGCTTTTCAGCCATACTGCTTTTCAAAATGACAAGATCTGGTTGTAGAGCAGCAATTTGTTCGGGCCCTATGTCATTGGCAAGTTTTTCTTTTTCTCCAAAGGTGGGATCGATTGCTCCAATAAAATCACCATGGCCTTGGTTTAGATTGGATACACCAACTACCCGGTTTCCAATATCAGGAAAAAGATATACAGCATCCGTAAGCATGATTACAGCTTTGCCAGCGATGACGATCCTTTCTGGTACTTTCTCCAGCGTTACGGTGCGGCCAAGTGCATCAGTGGTTGTGATCGGGGCAGATGACGTTTCTTCGGTTAGAGTAACAGGTTTAACCACCTCATTTTGAGGAGGTACAGTAACCGTGATCGGAATGATCTCTGCTGTTGGGGTGCTAGATGGTACGCAGGCACTCAATACCAGCAAAGTAGCGATGAAAACAAATAAAATCTTCTTTGAAAACTTCTCCATGGTTCTTTCTCCTTTACATGCATTTCTATGCGTATCTGGTGGATAGTTCCGTTATCCATTTCAAAATATCTTTAAGAGAACGAATTCGCAGCTCCATCGCAATCTGATCGGCCATAGAATCATCCTTTAAGGCTGCATATTGATCTTCAAGTTTTTTAATTTGATCTCGTACCAGGTTTTTCTGATCGGAAAGGATGGAAGGAAGCAGTTGTGGGAACTTTTCACGGGCAAATGCCACCCGTGTGACAAATTCGACCCGGATAGCTTGTGTTCCAGCACGAGTAGGTGTTTTTAACCAGTTTTCAAAATGGGCTTTCCCTTTTTCAGTAAGGTGTAAGAGTGTGCGCTCAGGAGTGCCTTCTCCGGGTAATCGTTCTGTTTCCAAAAAGCCCTGGTTGGTTAATCGATTAATGATGTTGTATACCTGGCTCTGGCTGATGTACCAGACATGACCAAATTCCCGTTGAACGACCAGGTGAAGCTCATATCCGTGCCTGGGATGGTCGTATAGTAATCCTAATAAAACAAACTCGGGCGATAAATTCATACTCACTCAGTGAGTATAGAGAAGAGTGAACAACCTGTCAAGGTTCTATAACAAAATTTCTCCATTTTATTCGTCGTAATCCAAAAAGTATTTAAGAATTGTAAGAATCCTTTTTAGGAACGCATAATTCTCCATGTTTCTGTTAGAATCAACGCTGTCTTGCGGTGAAAAATATTTCCATAGAGGATTAATTCCATGATTGTTATCAAACCTACGCGGATGCCACGAATTTTATTGGGAATTATTGGTGCAGGCTTATTGGGGTGGAGTATTTATAATCTTGTGTCCTATATCCAAAATCAAAAAGTTACCATGATATGTTCAATGGCTTTCTGGCTGCCTATTGCTTTGGCTTGTATTTCCTATGCAGCTGGAGCCATCGAAAAACGGATGGATGAAAATGGGTATTCTCAACGCGGGTTGTTATGGATCCGGCAATTTCTCCCCTGGCAGGCAGTTTCGCAGGCAGTGATCTATACCTATGCAAAACAGACCTTTGTTTCTTCGATGAGTATGATGCAAACCTTTGTTCGCTTAAAAGGGAATTTTGGCGAAATAACCATAGAACACAGCGCAGCCGGCGGGCAGAATTGGTTAGATAAATTCTTTAATTTAATGAAGATAGCCGCCCCGCATGTGGAAATTATCGACGAACGTACCCCTGCAGGACCTGAAGACCAGAAGTATATTTAGATAAATTAACCTGTTTTTTAGGTTTTCATTTCTGGTAAGTTCTTAACCCTTGCCTTTTTTCGGTAAATCTTCTATCCTGATAGGATGACCCGAATCTTTCTTATCAGATTCCTGAATGGGGTTTGAACCTTGCGCAGAATATTGTCTTGGTTCATCGCCTTCATCTTTCTTGTTGGTGGATCTTCTCTTCCGACCGTTCAAGCTACCGCGCTCTTTGGCTCAGCCTGGTCATCTGTAATTCATTACTACAATCCGAATTCCTCCAGTGCACAGCTCAATGTTGTATATTACCGCACCGATGGCAGTGACGTCGCGACTACTCCCCTTACAATTCCCGCTCATGGTTCAGGAAAATTCTACATGAAAGACGCCAGCCTGGAAGCTGATTTTCAAGGTTCAGCTGTGGTAAGTTCAAGTCTTCCTTTATTAGCAGTAATCCTTAAAGCGGGACCCAGCCGAGATGCTTTCAGCCCGTTGCTTTCTGCTTCATTTACAAGCGACCAAGCAGGTACGGGCAAGTTTTTCATTCCCCTTTTTCAACGAACACCAGCATTCGATCCGGTAGTTGGCATTCAGAATATTGAACCAACCCCTATTCGTGTGGATATGACTTATTATCCTGATGATGGAAGTGAAGCCATCTTGATACTAAATGACCGCGTAATTCCTGGGCAGGCAAGTGTGCAGATTCGCGCATCAGGAGAAGAGTTTGCCGGTTTCCCTCCGGAATTTGATGGTAGCCTGGTCATTCAAGCTGTATTCAACCAAAGCCCCTATGGTTCTGCTCGCATCGTCGCTTCAGTAGACCAGACACATGCGAATGGATTCCATGCTTTCTCCTACGAGGGTAGTGCAGGTACTACCACTGAGCTTTATTCTCCGCAAGCAGCCTGTCAGTGGGGCGATGGTGAATTGACCAGTCAATTTGATGTGCAAAATGCCGGGAGCTCTGCTGCTTCTGTATCCATTTCATATTATGATAATGCAGGGCAGTTATTGGGTCAGCAAACTTCGGTTACCATACAGCCAGGTGCAAAAATCTTCATGAACACATGCGACCTTGCAGAAATGGGCGGAGTAGAGGGTTCAGCAGTCATTCGCAGTACCCAGCCCATTTCTGCAGTGACAAGGGTGATCACTACTACCGGGTTGTTAACTGCGTTCACTGCTCAACCCAGAATGGGGTTGGGATATCAGTCGGGTGGCTATTACCGGGTAGCGATCCCTTATGCAGAATATTCCAGTCGAGAAAATGGCGATCATGCCAGTTTCATCATTCAAAATGCAAGTGATGGAGTACAGAGCGATATCACGGTCAATTATTATGCTGAAGACGGCAGTTTATTGCAATCTCAACAGATCGCAAACGATGAAAGTCCGCTTCTCGCGTTTGCCAGTATAACAACAGACCCCAACAGTGCCCTTGTGGTGGACCCTACCAGAGGTGGATTTTCTGGAACGGTGGAGATCGTTTCTGGTGCACCGGTTGTAGTTCTGGTTCGAATACAAAGGAATCTGGAATTGAACGGCTTCACTTTACTGGGTGAAGATTATTCAGGAATTCCTGTAAAACCCTGAATTGAAGTTCTGTCTGAAGATGCTAACTACAGTGAAGGCTGAAATATAAGGAGTGTACCTTATGAGAAACCACTGGGCGAAATTATTCATAATTTTTATGCTTGTTATTACACTATTCCCGGGTCAGAAGGTCGTTGCTCAATCTTCGCAAGAGGATATCACACGAAATGATCTCTATGTGCCGGGAGAGGTGATCGTCACCTTCACAGCCGGGTTAACAGCCAGTGCATACGATATCAGTGCCACCGCCCTGGCAGAAGCTTTGGACGGAACCGTTGCCAGCAAGAGTGGAAACAGTGCTCTTCTCAGCTTCAACCCAGAGTCGGATGTGAATGCTCTGGTGGAAAAAATTTCTACCTCAAAGCAGGTGGAGGAAGCACAACCAAATTACATCTATTGGATACCAGAAATATTAAGTCAGAGCCTGGGTGAGCCACTGGTCACAGATGGGTATCAAGTCGGTGCAGAAGGTGGTCTAATAAAAACCCTCTCCTGGAATGAGGTGAACGGATTACGCCGCTCTGTGAAATCTGGAACCACATATAAATCATTGCCAGCTTTTCCCACTGAGCTTGGCACTGGTAGAGAATGGGGATGGGATGCAGTGCAGGCTGATCTCATCTGGACGAATGCAAATGCCAGTCCGCGTATTTGTTTGCTTGATACAGGGGTTGACCTCAGGCATCCAGACTTAAGCGGCAAGGTAGTGAACGGGTATGATTTTGCTAATTCCGATACCAACTCTGCAGATGATAACGGACATGGTACTCATATGGCTGGGATCATGGTTGCCAAAGCCAATAACAACACCAGCACATCAGAAACAGGTATAGGAGTTTCAAATGGAACAATCCTGGCGGTAAAAGTGCTTAATGCCCAGGGATATGGCACCTCTTTTAGTATCGCCGCCGGGATTCGGTATTGTGCAAATAATTCCTATGTTAAGATCATCAACATGAGTTTTGGCAATTCTGCTCCGGATGCACTACAGTACAACGCACTGGTTTACGCCAGTCAGAAAGGGAAATTACTGGTGGCAGCAGCAGGGAATGAATCTACCAGTGCGCTTGTTTACCCGGCGGCCTGGGCTGATGACGATACTCTTGCTCCATATGGTCAGCCGAATGTGCTTGATGAAAGTCTGATCTCTGTGGCAGCAGGTCGTGCCCCAAGCGCCCTGGGGTATAAGATCTGGGTGGATACAGATGGAGCACGTGATATTGATACGAATGAGCTATACTCGACAGAACAATGTGCCACGGGGCAATTGCTTGAAGATGGGAGTATTCAGGGTTCCAATTATGGAAGCTGGGTGAGCCTGGTGGCTCCAGGAGAAGATATATATTCTGCTACTCCTGTTAGTTATGGGTTCTATGGCAACTACTATGAAGGGATGGCATCAGGATATGAATATCTGAGTGGTTCGTCGGCTGCAGCGGCATTTGTTTCAGGTGGTGCAGCCCGTGTATGGAGTATTATGACCACTCAGACTGCGGCAGCTATGAAAAGCCGACTTACTGATCCCCTATACAGCAGTGATCTGAAACGGGCGGTTGATCCGACGGTTGCGAATGCAGCCAGCGGATACAGGAACCTGACGAACTTTTCCTTTGGTGGAAATGATATCAGTTACGGGGTACCATTCGATAGTGATGGAGATGGCAATGCAGACATCATTATGGCGCCTTTCTGCTGGCCGGTCAGCGGAGGGACATTTGGTGCAACTCAGGATATGACTGACACCCGGTATTTGAACATTGCTGCAGCGATGGAACGAGGTGCTTTGTTTGCCGAAGTGAAAGATGCCACGACAGGGCTGCCCCTGATGAACTCAACAGTAATGGCGATGGAAAACACGACTGGTACAACATTTGTCCAGCGGGCTAGGGCGATCACTACTAAAACCAGTTCGCATGTTGTGTTGATCAACCTACCTATCCGGCAGGACCCAGGCAGCCTATACCGCTTACAGGTCAGCCGGACCAGTTACACCACTGGTTCGCAGACGTTTGATGAGCTCACCCTGAACCAGAGTGACCCTCTCTACAGGCAAGGTCAACTGATCTATGATGCATACAGCTCCGTAAGTCTGGCGCCCACCACTGCAATGCAAGTTATTTTGGATTGGAACAACCTCGAACAGGTAGGAAGTGCTCCCTTATATCCCAACCTTGACATGTTCTTGTTACTGCCAGACCAGGTTGATATATTTGGAGATGGAAAAGATTTCATTGTTGGGAGCGATAGATTGATTGATTACCTGGCATTGCCAGCTTCTCCATATATTAACCTGGGGACACTGCTTGATGCCACTGTATATGATCCGTCTGCCACAACATCCCCATATGCACAGCTTATCTTCGATGGTGGCAGTTTCATCGAATCTCCCGGATTGGATGGAGAAGGTGTCTGGATGAGCCCGACAGAATTCATTTCGATCAAAAATGCTCTGTCATTGACTGTTGCACCTTACTATACTCCCAAATATGCTGGCACGTACACCTTAATGGTGACAGATTACAGCAATGATGGATGGGAAAACACCCTAGATGCAGATGGACAAGATTTTGTTTATCCAGTAGTTCGATTATGGGCAAAGGGAAGGATCATTGCCACCGTGAAACTTACTGATGCATCTGCTGGTTGTGTAGATGGGAACGACCTGTGGAAAGTATTGACGATTAATTCCAAAGAAACCACTGAAGTCAACACATGCAGTACAGGTTCAGGATTTGTCAGCCCATAAAAAATTGCAATCACAAAAAGGGAATCAACTTATCAGGTGGTTTACGCAATATCATCGTTATTGTTTGACGCTGCTTGTTTGCGACCTTTCTTTTTCTCTTTGCCGAATTGAACTAAAACTTCACCCAGATGCTGTAACCTCTGGTTTGCTTTGTTGAATATCTCACTGGAGGGCGTATGCGTTAGAATTTCAATGCCTTCGTCGATCGTACTGACCGCCCAGATATGGAACTTTCCTTCTTTAACTGCATCAAGCACTTCTTCTTTCAGCATCAAGTTGATGATATTTGCCCGGGGAATCATCACACCTTGTTTTCCCGTGAAACCTTTTAATTTACAAACTTCAAAAAAGCCCTCGATCTTTTCGTTTACCCCACCAATTGCCTGTACTTCACCCTTTTGATTGACCGAACCCGTTACTGCGATTCCCTGATCGATGGGTACTTCAGACAACGCAGAGAGAATGGCGTATAACTCTGTGCTGGACGCACTGTCACCGTCTACACCAGTGTAATTTTGCTCAAATACCAGGCGGGCAGACAAGCTCAAGGGTTTATCTTGGGCAAAGCGTTGTGAAAGATACCCTGCAAGGATAAGCACACCTTTCGTATGTGTTGGACCACTCATTTCAGCCTGTCGTTCAATATCTACCACTCCCTCACGACCGACACCCACAGCTGCAGTAATGCGCGATGGATGACCAAAGAATACATCACCCATTCCAATCACTGCCAACCCATTGACCTGCCCACAAACCTGACCTTCTACATCGATCATCAGGATGTTGTTTTTGGTCATTTCTTGCATCCGCTCTTGTACAAGAGAAGAACGGTATAAGCGTTCTTCGACCGCTTTGCGAACATGTTCGGATGTGATCAAATCAGCATTATCTGCCATTGCGTAATAATTTGCTTCGCGAATAACATCTGTTAATTCGCCAAAACGTGTAGAAAGCCTGGTCTGGTCATCTGCAAGGCGCGAACCGTGTTCAATCAATTGTGCCAGACCACTGCAATCCAGGTGTTTGAGATTGCTATTATTGCACACGCTGCTAACAAATGTGACATAATCCCGAATACTTTCAGGGGTACGATCCATTCGGCTGTCAAAATCTGCTTTGACTTTAAACAATTCTGAAAAATCTTCATCATATTCAAGCAGAAGTTGGTATATATTTGGCTGCCCGATCAGGATTACCTTCACGTTCAGGGGAATTGCTTCAGGCTGCAGCGTCCGAGTGGAAAGTAATCCAATTCGTTCGCTGGCGTCTTCGATTGTCAGCGCCTGATTGCGTAAAGCCCGTTTCAAACTATCCCATGAAAATGTAGCCCGTAATAATTCATCCACTGGCAATACTAAAAAACCGCCATTTGCACGATGCATAGAACCACATCGTACAAGGGTAAAATCTGTTACCAGGGTGCCAAACATGGCTTCATTTTCGATCCGTCCAAACAGATTGGTATAGGTGGGATTCAATTCTATTACAACAGGTGCACCATCACCTGGATCATTTTCGACCAGAACATTAACGGAATACCGATTGAAAAAGCGTTCTTTGCTGCCTGCCTGCATTGCAGAAGGTTCGGTTGTTTCTTCTTCACCACGAAATTGCGCCAGGTGATCCAGGATATCATTCTGCACCTGTAAGAGATACTTTTCGATCTCATCCTGATCTTTGTATTTTTCCTTTAACTCATTCATTAAATGGCTGATGGAATACAACGCTACCTGTTTATCAAGGCGTGCCAGTTCTTCCACTATTTGTTTTTCAAACCCTTTTGCCTGCCTGATTGCGGCTTCAATTTCAGCCTGCAGGATTTTCTGCCGTTGAATGATTTCATCCTTTTCCGATTGTTTCAGTGTGACGAATTCCTCTTCTTTTAAAGGTTTGTTATCCTTAATCGGAATGGTGACAAATCCCATAGGTGTCTGTTGGATGACAAAACCCTGCTTCATGGCGGTATCGCTCACCCGGTTTTGCAACTTTTCTTTTTGCTGTTGCAGCTCATTGGTTACCTCATCGCGCTTGGTGGCATATTCCTCACTTTCAAACGCACGCCGGATTTCTTTGCGTGTCCCTTCCATAAGTGCCTTCATTTCTGCCTGGAAAGTCTTGGCGGTGCCAGCAGGTAGCATGATGGCATTTGGACGGGAAGGCTCTTGAAAATTATGCACATAAATATAATCGGGTGGAGCAGGTTTAGTTTTGGCTAATTCTTCCAGGAATCCTTTTACTGCTGTAGTACGACCAGTTCCGGGCAAGCCACTGACAAAGATATTAAAACCGAAAGAGTTAATACCAAGTCCAAATTGTAAAGCTCGAACCGCGCGTTTTTGCCCAATAATGGCTTTCCCTGGAGGAAGTTCAGCACTGCTAGAGCAGGGCAATTCCTCCCGTTTACAGATGTTTCTTAATTTATCCAGCGAGAGTTCGTGAGTTTTCATAGATCACCTGACCAAATTACGTTAATGCAGAATTCAAGGATATCCAGAAATCTAATAAGATTGTACAACTATCGGAAAGAAAAGTATCTGGAAAAAGCTATCCAAACCGCCCCATGATATAGTCCTGGGTGTGTTTGTTTTTCGGGCGTAAGAACATATCTTTCCCATCACCTGATTCCACCAGTTCGCCTTGCAAGAAAAACGCAGCGAAATCTGCCATTCGGGCAGCCTGTTGGGTATTGTGCGGTGCCAAAATGACGGTGATCTCAGATTTGATCTCCTGGAGCAGCCCCTCAATTTTTGCAGTTGATAATGGGTCTAATGCGGAGGTTGGTTCATCTAGAAGAATGACTTCTGGCTCCAGGGCAAGGGTTCTAGCAATGCATAGACGTTGCTGTTGCCCCCCTGAAAGAGCACTGGCAGGATCCTGTAAACGGTCATATACCTCATCCCACAGAGCTGCCTGGCGAAGTGCCCGTTCGACAGCGTCTTTCAAGACGGACTTTCGGTGTTCCCCTGCTATTTCCATGCCATAGCTGACATTTTGAAAAATTGTCAAAGGCAAAGCTACCGGGCGAGAAAATACCATCCCGATTTTCCGCCGCAATTCGGTCACATCGATATTTGGATCCAATAGATCCACCCCATTCATCGTTACTTTTCCTGAAAGCTCCGCGACATCTGCCAGATCATTAAGACGGTTCAACGTGCGCAGTAATGTAGATTTTCCACCACCCGATGGGCCAAACAGAACCGTGATGGTGTGTTCCGGTATGGCAAGTGTCAGGTTCTTCAGGCTCTCTGAGCCATCAGAATAGCGGATAGTAAGGTTTTCGATCAGGATCTTATCCATAGAATTTTCCCATTGCCGGGCATTACAAAGATTACATTTTTTACCATTGGCGTTTCTTCCGCGCATTTGAACGGATGAAGGTGGCAGCCAGATTCATTCCCAAAACAAATACCAGTAAAACCAGCACTGTTCCATATTGAATCTGCACAGGCATTCCAGGAATCTGTGTAGAGATGACAAACAGATGGTAAGGCAGTGCCATGGTAGGATCGAGAGGTGTTGATGGCAGCAAGGGCAGGAAGAATGCTGCACCTGTGAACATAATAGGTGCTGTTTCTCCCGCTGCACGCTCGAGCCCTAAAATGACTCCGGTAATAATACCCGGTATCGATTGTGGCAAAACAATTCGCCAGATGGTCTGCCAGCGAGTAGCACCTAATGAAATGCTGACCACACGAAAACTATTTGGCACTGACCGCAATGCTTCTTCGGTGGTGCTGATGATTACTGGCAGCGTCATAATGGAAAGAGTGAGCGATGCTGCCAGGATGCTGGTACCCAGCTTGAGAAAGATGACAAACATGCCCATGCCAAACAACCCATACACTACCGATGGGATTCCGGATAGATTCAGCATGGCAATACGGATCATTTGAGTTAGCCTGTTGTCTGGAGCATATTCCACCAGATAGATCGCTGCTGCAATACCTGGCGGTACAGAAAAGATAGCGGTACCAAGCGTCAGGTAAAATGTACCCAGAATTGCCGGAAGGATTCCACCGGCACGCATGCCATCTTGTGGCATGCTGGTTAAGAACTCCCATGAGATGGCAGGAGCGCCAAGAATAATGATATAGATGATTAACGCCACAATTGGTAGAACGGTAAGCACACTGATGGCAACCAACAGAGCAATACCGATCTTCTGCTGCTTCTGTGGCGTGACGTTCATGAGAGCAGCCTTTCTGTACGTTTCATACGGCGTGAAGATACTGCAAATGAAACGATATTGATAACAAGGGAGAAAGCAAAAAGGATGATCCCGATCAGGAACAAGACCTGGTAATGCACACTTCCCTGGGCAACTTCACCCATTTCAGAAGCGATGGTGGCAGTCATGGTTCGAATGGGGAGGAACAGGGCATCTAATCCATGTGGCATGACAGGTGCATTGCCAGTGACCATCATGACTGCCATAGTTTCACCGATCACCCTGCCAATGCCAAGCATCACAGCAGTGATGATGCCTGAACGGGCAGCAGGTACCGTCACACCCCATATTGTCTGCCAGTGGGTGGTACCCAAAGCCAGCGCACCTTCACGATATCCTTTGGGAACAGTATTCAATGCATCTTCAGCCACCGAAACGATAGTGGGAATGGCAGACCATCCAAGCAGTAGGGCGCCAGTGAAAGCGGTTAATCCAGTAGGAAGGTTTAATGCTGTTCGCAAAAAAGGTGATAGCGTAAGAATACCAAAGAAGCCTAAAACAACAGAAGGAAGCCCCGCAAGGATCTCTACCAGTGGTTTCAGGATTTCTTTCACCCAGGATGGTGCCAACTCCGAAATGAAAACAGCGGTTCCAATACCCAATGGGATGGCAATGATGGATGCCCCGACGGTCACGATCAACGAACCCAGCAGTAAAGGCAAGATACCGAAATACCCTTCTATGGGATACCAGATCTTCCCAAACAAGCTGACAGGGCTGACATTTACCAATGCCGGTACCCCTTCTCTCAACAGGAAAAGAATAATTAGGGTTACATAAAGGATAGAAAGGTAACCGGCTAACCGGATAAGAATTGTGATGATCCATTCGTTCCATTTGGTTTTGTGTAATTTCTGATCGGATTTCATGGATTTACCTGAATGGGCACAAATCCCAAAGACTGGACGATTGCCTGCGCATCTGCAGAAACGATCCAATCCAGATAGGTTTGAATGGTGGCGTTGGGTTTTCCGCGGGTATAAATGTATAGATCGCGGGAAATGGGATATTGTTTATTATTAACAGTTTCTATGGAAGGTAAAATTGCATCCTCTCCAGCTTGGGGGGCGATTGCCAGGGTTTTTACTTCATCGGTAATGTAGCCCAATCCATCGTACCCAATGGCATTGGGGTTGTCTCGTACTTCAGAGATGATCCCTTCAGAGGAAGGGAGCAGCAATGTTTCAGGTGTGAAAAGGCTTTTATCATCTTTGCTCCCCAGGCGCACTACCTGTTCCAGGAAATAGACATGAGTGCCTGAATTGGTTTCACGAGACAGGCGCACAATGGGGCTGTTATTGCCACCCAACTCGCTCCAGTTGGAATAATCACCTCGATAAATGCCGGAAATTTGTTCCATGGTCAATTTATCAATGGGATTTTCTTTATTGACAATCACTGCAATAGCATCTTTTGCCACTACAAGTTCATACGGTTCAAATCCTTCACCTTCAGCAGCCGCGATCTCTTCTTTTTTGATCTCACGCGACGCGTTGGCGATATCCACGGTTCCGTTGATCAAAGCTGAAATACCCGTTCCAGAACCGCCTCCTGTGACAGAAACGCTCACTTCAGGGTGAATTTTCTGATATGCTTCTGCCCATGCCAGCGCCAGGTTGACCATGGTATCAGACCCTTTATTTTGAATGTATAGGATATTGTCTGGTTTGAAAGTTGAATCGGATGAAGAAGCACAACCTGCCAGAAGCAAGGTTGAGATGATCAAAAGGAAGAAAAAAACACTATTCCGCATTAAACAAGATTATAACCGGAATGTTGGGTCAAAAACGGTTATCTGAAATTTTTCTTTCAAAGTCAGGATGAGTATCATCAGAATGTGCCTTTGGAAAGGTAGATCAAAATATGACTGTTGATGGTATGATTGTTTTTCATTCATAGAATATTATGAAAAAAGTATCAACCTCATCGCTTGTAGTAATCTATACTGATGGTGCCTGCCTTGGAAACCCGGGACCAGGAGGGTATGCGGCTGTCATTTTGACTGATGGGGAACATCATGAATTGAGTGGTGGATTTCGTTTGACTACCAATAACCGTATGGAGTTGTTGGCTGCTATTAAAGGACTGCAATGGCTGAAAAAGCCATCGAAGGTAACCCTTTATTCCGATTCACAGTACCTGGTAAAGAATTACAACGAGGGAAGTGTAGCCCGCTGGAAGTTGAAAGGCTGGATGCGAGACCGGAAAAACCCTGCCAAGAATAAAGATCTATGGGAAGAAATATTGCGTCTTGCCAGCATCCACGAAGTCACCTTTCGCTGGGTGGAAGGACATGCAGGTAATTCTGAAAATGAACGCTGTGACCAGTTATCTGTAGCGATGGCGAAGAAAAAAGGGTTGCCAGTGGATGAGGTGTTCGAAAAAGGGGAGAATGAATCCCCTCTCCAGGCAGGGCTGTTTGGGTAGGTCGAAGAACCCTCTCATTGCCCCCAACTTTTAAATAAAGGAATCTTAAAATAGAAAGCATACGAAGGGTATGGTCAGTTTCCAGGCAGCGCCAATTATTTGAACGTTTTTGAGGCGGTCAAGGGTCGACTACACCCTGCTATTCTCATCTTGAGCGAAGCGACCTGCACCACATGATGTGTAGGTGAACATCTTGCCGTGAGTATAATCTCTTCCATCAATCCTATACTTTCGGTTTGTGCAATTCACGATAATTTTATGAACGAAATGATACATTATGCACCCGAAATGTGCCTTTTGGAGTAAAGCAATCCTAAAATAAACAGAATTCCGAAATTTTTAGAAATTCGGAATTCTTGTGATTTTCTCAATTATTACTTTGCGGTGAGTTCTCTTACGATAGCAAAGAAACGACCAACCAGGTTGTCAGCCCCAGAAAAAGGATCACCATCCCCATCTTAACTGAAGCCGTATGCTTCTGCAGAAAGGCAGTCAGGTCTCGTGATGTAGTACCAAAGTAAGCCAGGATAAATACCACGATCAGCGGAACAATGAACAAGAAATTGTAGAGGATCAAGAAGAAGATTGCTTGAACCCGAAGCTCGGGAATGGAACTGACAAAAATGATCGTAGGCAGGTAGATCTGACCTGTGCATGCCAGCTCAAGAAATGAGATCAGAACTCCTGTGACGAAAGCCCCAATTACATAAGCCTGGGCTTTACGCCCCTCTCGGATGGTGGCATTGATGCGCATGCGTAGTGGTTTGGGAAGATTCAACTCCATATCCTCAATTTGCCCCTTACGGGCTTTGAAGAAATCGCGCAGGTTGAAAAATGCCAGTACAAGGCAAAATACTGCAGTCAGCGCATACACCCAGCGGCCTACTGCTCCAAGCCAATCTCCAAAAAGATCCAATACCTTGTAAAAACCAAAGCCCACAGCCAGGTAAGCCAGAAAAACACCCAGGGCGAAAGCACCGCCAACTGCCAAAATTTCTCGTCCTTTTCGACCGCTGATGGTCAGATACGAAACGAAGAAGATGATGGTAGCAAACGCGCAGGGGTTTAACCCATCTACCAGACCAGCAAAAACCACAGCCATCCAACCCATTGAGCGAAAACGCTCAACAATGCCACTGGTTAGTTTATCTTCATCAAAATTCTTCCAGAAATTTTCAGAACCTGTGTCATTAAGGTTTTGAAGCACTGGCAGTAATGCATCGGGTGTGATCTCTTCTTCTCCAATCCAGGCTTGATCACCAATGAAGAGAGCGGGAGTGTGAAAATCATCACGGCCTGCTCTGGCACTCATCCAATCCGCCAAAGCTGCCTGATCGTAAATATTGAATTCTTCGATGATCAAATTAGGAAATTTCGACTGTAAATATTTAAAATCAGCATCTACACGGCTACATGCCTGGCAACCCACCTGGTAGAAATATGCCGCGTAGATCGGTTGACCAGTTTCACAGGCAGAAGGATCGGTGATCGTGCATTCATCATCCTCTACAAATTCAGGAGTGCCATTCTGCAGGGCATCTGGATTGAAATCAGGAATGGCAGGCCAGGTGATCCCGCCATTCGCAATTCCCTTTTCCAACAAAGAAGCCAGGCTATTGCGTGCCGGCTCTTCGCCAATTAATATTTGCTCACCTACAACGATCACAGGTAAGGCGCGCTCTTCGGGCTTGACCTTAAAATATGCTTCCGTTGCGATTAATAGCTCATAATTTTCTGGAATACCAGTTTCAAGCATACGCAGGTCAAGCTGGTCACCATACTTTTCCTTCAATGGAATGAGCACTTCTTCATACACTGCCTTGCAGTGAGTACATTCGGATGCATAAAAGTACAGCACATGAACCTGGTTTTCCCCTTCGAGTTTTGGTGAGTTTTCTACTTCAACAGGTGTTTGTTCTTGTGCCACCGAATTGGTTGATGAAGCCTGAACGTTGTTAAAAACGGGAAAAAGAAATAAAACTCCAGCAAACAGCAGGGCAATGGATGTAGAGAATTTTCGGAGCATGGAATTAAGTTTACTCGAATCATTAAAATCTGCAAGGTGCTTTAAGACAAATTCATGATAGCTGAAAACACAGGCAGGTATAATTTATTTATGCTTTTCAGATTTGCAAAATTATCTTCAGGAGCATTCGATCATGGTAACGGAAAACAAAATGTTGTCTACAGTAATTCTCATAACCCACGATGGATTAGGTAATGCTGAACCAGAGCTCACGCACAAGTTGGTAGTCACATATTTCCAACTTTTGCTGAATAATGGCGATCTTCCCGCAGCGATCTGTTTCTATACTAACGGCGTTAAGTTAACAGTGGAAGGTTCTCCTGTGCTTGAGCAGTTGGCAGCATTGGAAACCAAAGGAGTGCGATTGATCGTATGTACAACCTGTCTGAATTATTTTGGACTGATGGATAAGTTAAAGGTAGGAATCGCAGGCGGAATGGGTGATATCCTTTCCGCCCAGATCAATGCAGAAAAGGTCATTACATTGTAGTAGGGTATAATGGAACGTCTTGCCTTTGTTGTTTATGTTAATGAAAGGCAATAATCATCAGGAACAGGTAAGTATTATGGATGTAGGAACAGTTCAATCGGTAGATATAGATCAGCAAATGCGGTCGGCGTATCTGGATTATGCCATGAGCGTCATTGTTGCACGGGCGTTACCCGATGCACGGGATGGATTGAAACCCGTCCACCGCAGAATCCTATATGCAATGCACGATATGGGATTGCAATCGAATACTGCCTATAAAAAATCTGCACGTATCGTTGGAGAAGTGCTGGGGAAATATCACCCACATGGAGATGCATCAGTATATGACGCCATGGCGCGTCTTGTTCAAGATTTTTCCATGCGCTACCCACTCGTTGATGGGCAGGGAAACTTTGGATCAGTGGATGGTGATGCACCTGCTGCTATGCGTTACACCGAAGCCCGGTTAGCAACGATCGCTTCTGAAATGCTGGTGGATATCGATAAGGATACAGTGAACTTTATTGATAATTTTGATGGCTCACTTCAAGAACCTGAAGTATTGCCTGCACGACTTCCCAACCTGCTGTTGAACGGTTCTTCAGGGATTGCCGTAGGGATGGCAACCAATATTCCACCGCACAACCTGAATGAATTATGTGCAGCACTCACTTATCTGATCGATAATTACGACACCATTGATGATGTAACCGTAGAAGACCTGATGCGTTATCTTCCAGGCCCAGATTTCCCTACAGGTGGGCAAATCATTGGAGTTGATGGCATCAACCAGGCATATGCACATGGGCGTGGTCGCCTGATGGTGCGCGGAGTGGCTGAGATCCAGCCTTCATCTGGTGGTAAATCTGAGATCATCATTCGCGAGATACCTTATCAGGTAAACAAAACTACCTTGATCGAGCGTATCGCAGAGCTGGTACGTGAAGGACGTATTGAAGATATAACCGATCTGCGGGATGAATCAGACCGCATGGGGATGCGCATTGTCATAGAAATTAAAAAAGGAGCGCAGCCAAACATAGTGCTCAACCAGCTTTACAAATACACACCATTGCAATCCACTTTCGGTGTACAGATGCTGGCGCTCGTGCATGGTGAACCGCGAACACTTCCCCTTAAAAAAGCCCTGCAGATATATCTGGAACACAGGCAAGAGATCATCACGCGGCGATCAGAATATGAGCTAGATAAAGCCCGTCAGCGTATCCATATTTTGGAAGGTTTGTTGATCGCACTGGCAAATCTGGACGCTATTATCGATCTCATCCGCAAATCTCCCGACGCAAACATTGCTCGTGAGCGCCTGGTATCACGTTTCAAACTGACCGAGATTCAGGCACAGGCGATCCTCGATCTTCAACTTCGTCGGTTGGCAGCGTTGGAACGTCAGAAGATCGAAGATGAGCATAAAGAAGTTCTGGCAAAGATCGCTTACCTGGAAGATCTCCTGGCTCATCCTGAAAAGATGTTGGGAGTCATCCGTAATGATCTGCAGGAAGTAAGCGAAAAATATGGTGACAAACGGCGAACTCAGATCGTGGCTGAAGGGGTGGGTGAATTCAGCGAAAAAGATCTGACCGTTGATGAGCCAATCCTTATCACCATTACCCAACGCGGCTATATCAAGCGCGTGGATGTTAAATCATACCGTACCGCTCGTGGTGGCAGGCGCGGCGTTACGGGTCAGGCAGTAAAAGAAGAAGATGAAGTTTTAACCATTCTCCATGCGCGCACATTGGAAACCATTCTGTTCTTCTCAGACAGGGGCAAGGTTTATTCTGAACGTGCCAAGCAGATTCCGGATGCAAAACCAACCGATCGTGGGGTTCCAGCTGTCAATCTATTGACAATGGAATCAGGTGAACGGATTACTGCTGCTATGGCAGTCCCTGCTTTTGAAGAGGGGAGTTATTGCACGCTGGCTACTGTCAAAGGTAAAGTTAAGCGACTGGCACTCTCCGATCTTTCCAGTGTCCGTTCGAGTGGCATGATTGCTATGGGATTGGATGATGGCGATGAATTGGGATGGGCAAGATTGACCAGCGGTAAGGATGATATCCTTTTTGTGACCGCGTATGGACAAGCGTTACGTATTTCAGAGTCAAAGATCCGCTCAATGGGGAGAGCAGCAGGTGGTGTAACGGGTATTGGGCTTGCTAAGGGTGATAAAGTCGCTTCTATGGAGGTTGTTGAACCCAACGGAAGTCTATTGGTAGTCAGCACAAAAGGATTTGGGAAACGCACTCCTCTGAGCGAATACCCTGTGAAAGGACGTGCTACTGGTGGGGTTGCCACTTTTGATATAAAGAACCTGGATCGTACCGGAGAGATTTCTGTTGCTCGTGTGGTACAGGAAGAAGATGAAGTAACTTTGATCTCCAGTGCGGGTCTGGTACTGCGTCTAAAGGTATCTGAGATTCGCCAATCGGGCAGGGCAACGCGTGGTACCCATTTGATGGATATTCAGGAAGGCGATGCTGTTGCTTCACTGGCACGTATGACGCCCGAAGAAACGACTGAAAGCAACGGAAGTGACACTAAAGTACAATAGAGTCAGGTAATTATTTTGTAAAATATCGAGTGATAATGAACAGCATAGAAAACACCTATCGGGCAAGGAGAATCGTTTTGCTAATGATGGGTGTTTTTTTATCTGTTCTGGCAGGGTGTTCTTCACCTACGATCGCGCCAACTGAGGAAAAAGTAACCTGGCAGGCTAACACCCCTGTAGTTCAGGTGATGAGATCAACTGAAACCCTGGTTGTTCCTGCTATTACCGAAACACCAACAGTAAATAAAACAACAATCGTACCGGAAAATGGATCATTGAGTGGTACGGTTATTACCCCCGAAAATGCAGTAAGGCTGAAACCGGTTTCCGAATGGAATGCTTTTGCCAATACCCTGGTTTTTTCACCGGATGGAAAAGTGCTGGCAACTGCTGGGATCGATCGGATCATTCGTCTCTACTCTGTTCCTGAAGGGGACGAATTGTTGCAATTAATTGATCCTCCGGATATGGGGTATCTCTACAGTCTGGCATTCTCTCCTGATGGCAAATTGTTAGCTTGTGGCAGCGGTGATTCCATCATCCGGCTGTGGGATATTAATACAGGAGAGTTGGTAAGAAAGATCGAAAGTCATATTTATGATGTGCGTGCGGTTGTATTCTCACCTGATGGAAAGTATCTGGTCAGCGGGTCACGTGACCAGGCGATCCGTATTTGGGATATTTCTACCGGAACCCAGGTTGGACATGAAGCAGTATGTGGTGAATATGTGAACAGCCTTGCCTATGCACCTGACAGTTCCGGTTTCATTGCTGGTTGTGGGGATGGCAATGTACGCATTTTTGCACCAGATGGGCGATGGTGGCAGTCTGCCTATACATACAACCGGGTGAACATGGTGGCATATTCACCCGACAGCCAGCTTTTTGCAGCAGCAGCGCAAAATAATGATGTCTGGGTCTTTGAACCCTCTCATGGATGGCTGGTGAAAGATCTTGTTGGTCATGAAGATATCATCAAAAGTGTCACTTTTCATCCTGAAGGGAATATCCTGGTTTCTGCATCGCTGGATGGAACACTTCGATTATGGGATACAGTAGATTGGATATCATTGGTAGTATTGGGAGACAAAACTACCCCATTCCTTTCAGCTGCTTTTTCTCCCGACGGAAAATGGTTGGTAAGCAGCAATCAGAATGGAAGGCTTATCATTTGGGGGGTAGAAAATTAACATGAGATTTCCAGAGGGTGGAAAGAATAACCAGATTTTAAGATCTTTTTGGAGAATTTCAATAATTCTTCTGATCCTTTTAGCTGGGTGTAGCAAAGTTCCTCTACCTCCGGAAGTTACAGAGCCATTTATTCGCGAAAATATCAAGGTATATTTCACTGGCCCCGGGCATAATCCTGAAGAAATAGTTAAAGCTTTTGTTGACTCCATTGATAGCGCGAGACAATCTGTGGATATGGCGATGTATAACATCAACCTGCCTGAGGTAGAGCAGGCGTTAATTCATGCTTTCAAGCGTGGTGTCTGGGTGAGATTGGTGATGGAAAGCGATGCCATGGATGGAAACGTGCCCCGTTCTCTGGAAGAAACTGGTATTGATATCGTTGGTGATGGCAAAGAAAGCCTGATGCACAATAAATTCATCGTGATCGATGACCAGCAGGTTTGGACTGGCTCTCTGAACCTTACTGATAACGGGATAACGGAAGACCGCAATAACTTCATTCGGATCGATAGTAAAAAAGTTGCTGAACGGTACAAAAAAGAGTTTGAGGAAATGTTCACATACAAGCAATTTGGATCCAGTAGCCCATCAGGAGAATACTCGGAGAATATTATCGAAGTAGCGGGAATACCCATGGAAATTTATTTTTCTCCAGATGACAATGTGATGCAGAAAATATTGAACGTTGTGAATGATGCAGGCAAGCAGATCGATTTTCTAGCATATTCTTTCACGTATGATTCATTGGCAGAGGCAGTGATCCAGAAAGCCCAACGGGGAGTGAGAGTATCGGGCGTATTCGACAGCGATATGGTAGCATCCAATACAGGTACTGATTTTGAATGGCTAGTGAGTACAGGGTTACCTATCTGCATGGATGGCGAGGTTGGATTGATGCATGACAAAGTAATCGTGGTGGACGGAGAAGTGGTGATCACCGGTTCTTACAATTACACTAACAGTGCCGAAAAGTATAACGACGAAAATATTGTTATCTTACACGATCCAGCCCTGGCAAACCTTTATCTGGACGAAATAAAGTTAATTACGAACAACTGTACTCATTGATCACGAAAAACTATTCTTTTGAGGTGCAAAGTGGGTCACATTCTCCAATGCCACGAGATTATTCAAAGTAATTTTATTCGTGGTGAAAATTGTTATCTTTATGATGATCAGGGGCAAAAATATATAGATTTCGAATCGGGTATCTGGTGTACTGCATTAGGTCACAACCATCCCCGCATTATTCAAGTGATTCAGGATCAATGCCAGGCGATTATGCATCTGGGAACCCGGTATCCTAATCAAAAAGTCGAAGACGCAGCAAAAGCTGTTCTTGGTATCATCGGATTCGAAGGAAAATGTGTCTTCTTGAGTTCAGGATCTGAAGCAGTTGAATTTGGTTCTCAGGCAATCCGGCGAGTAACGGGAAAGAAATTCCTTCTCACTTTTGCAAATTCGTATCTCTCTGCCTTTGGGTCTGCAGGAAGAAAGAATCCTGAAGAATGGTATTTATTGGATTGGAAGAACCTGAATGAAAAAAATTATCAGGCTTCTCTCGACTCGATCCCGTTTGATCAGATCGGTGGTTTTGTTTTTGAACCCGGTGGAAGCGGTTCTGCATTTGTAAAATTTCCACCAGAACATCTGGTAAAAGACATTTTCCAAAGGATCAAACAGTCTGGAGGATGGATAGCGGCGAATGAAGTCACAACCGGCATGGGAAGAACTGGTAAATGGTTTGGCTTCCAACATTATGATATCCTACCGGACATTGTTTCAATCGGGAAAGGGCTGGGAAATGGGTATCCGGTCAGCGCAGTTGCCATGCGAAGTGAATTTGCGCAGCTGCTCGAAGATAGTGACCTGCATTATGCACAGTCCCATCAAAATGATCCATTAGGCTGCGCCGTGGCAAAAGAGGTGATCACGATCATGCGGGAGGAAAACCTGATCAACCGGGGCGCTGAAACCGGCTCGTACTTTCTAGAATGTCTAAAGGAACTGGCATCTCGATTTCCAATTATCAGAGAAGCAAGAGGAAGGGGGATGCTGCTTGGGTTGGAATTCCAATCGCATCCATCATTTTCTGCTGAGAGTGCTTTTCGCGAATTATACAAAAACAGGATCCTGGCAGGGTATTATCCCGCTGGGAACATTCTCCGCTTTGACCCAGCTCTCACAATAGAAAAAGAAAATATTCAAAACCTGTCCAATGTATTGGAAAATATTCTAAAACCAAAAACTTAAGCGCTCAAAGATTAATAATCGAATTCGGTGTTGTGTGATGCTAATGCTTGATTTCAATGCATGAATATAGCTATAATGATTATTACCATAGTATAGCCACGAAATTAGAGAAAAACTATAAATATCTGCCGACCGGCAGGAGGAGGAAATAATGAAATTAAGTGCACCAAAAGCTATTACATTCTGGGTTTCCTTGCTACTGGGAGTTGCAGGTGTTATTCTTGTGCTCGCAAATATCTGGGGCCCGGGATTGTGGCTTGCTGTAGCAGGGCTAGGATTGCTGCTGCTTGGAAACTTGATAAAAGGTCTTTAAGTAATAAAAAGAGAGTGTATGGCCTCTAACATACACTCTCAATACTCTGGCTATACTGGAAATTTACTGGTTTTGATAAAGGAAAGAACGAAGATATTTCCTGTCAAATTGAGTTTACACAATTGATTCTGTATAAGGAGGCAATTAGAAATGGCAGAAGAAAAAAAAGGTTTCTTTAAAAAAATAGGTGATGCTTTATCCAGCAAAGATGAAGAACAGGCTTCGCAAGAAGCAATGAAAGAAGCAGCAAAGGCGAAAATGCTTGCCGAAAAAGCGAAGCAGGAAGCTGAAGCAAAGGCAAAAGAATTGGCTGAATTAAAGAAGAAACAGGAAGAAGAAGCTGCCAACGCCAAGAAGCGCGAAGAAGTAATGAAACAACGCGAACTTGAAGAAGCACGCGCCCGTGTTGAGCAGGCTCGTCAGGCAGCAGCCGCCAAACCAAAATATGTCATTATCAAAGAACACACCATTCAAGAAGGGGAAACCCCGAGCCACCTGGCGTTGAAGTATTATGGACATGCTACTCCTCCATACTGGCAGTACATTATTGAAGTCAATAAAGAAGAAATTGGTGATAAACCCTTAGATTACAAGCCCGGAAAAGTCGTAAAAATCGCAGAACTTCCCCCTGAGTTGAAAGATAAATAGGCTTCATATGGCATCCAGCACACTTGATCTGGCAAGTCTATTCTCTGCAGTAACAAAGAACCTGAGCGCAAACCAGGAAGCTTTGAATCAGGCGGATTCTTATAATCATAATCATGGCAGCAATATTGTAGATATTTTTCAAACCATCACGACTGCTGTAAAGCAAAAGAAAGGCGCCACCCCTGCTGAACAACTGGCTTATGCGAGTGCGAGCGTACGAAAGAGTCAAACCAGTGGCTCAGGGCAGTTCTATGCAGATAGTCTGGCAAAAGCAAGCCAGCAATTGAAGGGCAAGAAGCTGGATTCATCGAATGCGATGGATTTTGTGGCCACTCTGTTAGGTGGTACACAGCAAGCACCTGCCGAATCGACACAATCTGCAGCAGGTGAGCTGTTGGGTACACTATTAGGTGGTACACAAAAGTCATCCGATCAGGCGGGCGGTGCGGCTGATCTATTGGGTGCGCTTTTGGGTGAAACTCAACAGGGAACCGTGCAATCATCCACCGGTCAGGCTAATGCTGCTGACATGCTGGGTTCACTGTTAGGTGGTTTGACAGGCCAGCAATCCAGTCAGACTGATGGTAAGCTTGATATTAATGATCTATTAACCGCTGGTATGTCTTTCATGCAATCGAAGGCGCGCGGAGCAAGCACGTTGGAAGCCGCAGTGGGTGCGATCCTGGCTGCCAGCCCGCTAGGTCAGTCGCAGCATAGAAGCATGAGCGGAAATATCATTGCCAGTACTTTATTAAAGAAACTTACTGCAGGATTGGTAAAGCAATAAACCTGCAAACGGTAAGTAATAAAGAATCCGATTTCGTAAAGAAGTCGGATTCTTCTGTGTACATGCCTGATACTTATTCATTAAATAAGAAAAAATCTGGGCAATAAATAACAGTCTTAGTGGAAAGTGAGGGGTTATGGGAATAACCTTGTGGGTCATTATTGGTGTAATTGTTGTATTTATTTGCGTTCTCATTTTTCGCATGCTACAGTTTGGGGAAAGACCATTCACCCAACCTGGAGAAGCCATCCCACCGATCCATCTTGACCGGATGGTAGAAAGTCTTTCAGCAGCAGTACAATGCCAGACGATTTCCTACCATGAAGGTTCTATCCCAGATGGTTCAGCACTACAGCAACTCCACGAAGTACTGATACAGCAATATCCATTGGTACATAGCAGGCTCTTGCTTGAAACTGTTAACAAATATGGCTTGTTATACACGTGGCAAGGGAATGATTCTTCCCTCAAACCCATCCTATTTTCTGCCCATCAAGATGTGGTACCAGTTGATCCAGCTACTTCAGCGCAATGGACAAAGTCTCCTTTCAGTGGTGAAGTATCTGATGGTTTTGTCTGGGGACGTGGTTCGATTGACATGAAGTGCCAGTTGGTCGGTATCTTAGATGCTGTTGAAACCCTCCTTGAAAATGGTTTCAAACCAGATCGTACTTTATACCTTGCTTTTGGTCATGATGAAGAAGTAAGTGGTACAGAAGGAGCTGGTAAGATAGCTGAACTTCTCAAATCGCGAGGTGTACACCTGGCAGCTGTGTGGGATGAAGGGAATAGTATCCTGGATGGTGTGTTACCTGGGATCACTAAACCAGTTGGTCTGGTTGGGATCGCAGAAAAAGGCTACATGACCGTTGATTTCACTGTGGAAGGAAAACCAGGGCATGCTTCAACACCACCCAGGCAGACTGCAATTGGCATCCTGGCAGCAGCTCTTTCAAAACTTGAAGCATCTCCCATGCCTGCAGACCTTACCGTTTTTCAAAAAACGATGAGATCGCTGGGATACCTGCTGCCATTTGGTTTACGAATGGGGTTTGCTAATCCCTGGCTTTTTGGTAGATTGCTAATAAAAAAATTATCTGACGATCCTCAGACTAATGCCGCCATTCGCACTACAACGGCTGTGACAATGGTTTCTGGTGGTATAAAAGATAACATTCTTCCGCGCCAGGCAACCGCAAAAGTGAATTTCAGGATTTTACCGGGGCAAACAGTTGATCAAACACTGGCAGAGATAAAACGCATTATTGCTGATGAAAGGGTTCAATTTTCCCCTGTAGAACTTTCCTGCTGGAATCCCATCCCTGCTTCTCCATTGGATACCCCTCTATACAGGCAATTACAGGTTGCCATTCAAAACACCTTTGATCAGGTTCCTGTGGCTCCTTTCATCATGTTGGGTGGGACGGACTCACGTCATTATGCTTCCATCAGTGATGCCATATATCGATTTTCTCCCATGATGATTAATGCTGTTGATTTAAAACGCGTTCATGGGATCGATGAGCGGATCAGTCTCGAAAATCTTCAAAGAATAGTAGAATTTGTCCTCCGTTTGATTCTTGCTTGGAGCAAAACCAGCATAGGTTAAAATTGAACCAATCAACATTGAGAGTTGAGAGAGAATAAGGTATACTTAAAAAGTTGAATTATGGAATCTGATGAACCTTCGCTAGAACTTAGCGAACCTCCAGGGGGTAGTACCGGCTATGACAGAATAAGCAGGTTTTATGATAGTCTGTCTGCACCTGGTGAAAAACGATTTACACAACGTGGATTAGAACTTCTGGCACCAGCTCGAGGTGAAAGTGTATTAGAAATTGGCTTTGGCACTGGTCGTGCCTTGGTCGCGTTAGCGCGTGCTGTTGGAGATAGCGGAAGGGTGTATGGCATCGATATTTCAGAAGGAATGATGCATGTTACCCAGAACAGGCTGGATAAAGCTGGTTTGATCGGTCAGGTGGTATTGGAACAGGGTCATGCTGCACAATTGCCATTTGAACCATCGTTTTTCGACGCAATCTTTATGAGCTTTACCCTAGAGTTATTTTCAGAAAAAGCTATTCCCCGTGTTTTGGCAGAATGTAAGCGTGTCTTGAAGACCGATGGCAGACTGGGCATTGTATCCATGTCAGAATCTGATCCTCCAACCCTGGCTCAACGGATCTATTTCTGGGGTCACAAATCAATGCCAGGTATATTCGATTGCCGACCCATTCCGCTTGTTAGGCTCCTTCAAAAAAATGGATTTGCTATTCAAACGCAAGTGGAGGATCGCATGGGGGGGATACCTGTCAGCATGGTCGTTGCTCATCCGGTATTTCATCCTGAAGCATGACCAGCTCTCTTATCAAACCATTAGAAGAACTATCGAAAAATCAGATACCTGTTTGATGGTAGAATCATCCGCATGGATTATCAAAGTCATTTTTCTATCCCAATGTCTTCACCCTATCTAACTGAAGCAGAACGCCAGGCAGTGATGGATGTATTGCAGGGTACTTCACTCAGTATGGGGCCGTATATTGATCGTTTTGAAAACGCGTTCCGTGAGTTTATAGGGCGGAAGTTTGCCATCGGAGTTAATTCCGGTACTGCCGGGCTACACCTGTGTGTCAGAGCATCAGGGATCGGTGCCGGCAATCTGGTGATCACGACGCCTTTTTCATTCGTAGCATCAACCAATGTTCTGCTGTATGAAAATGCAGTGCCTGTATTTGTCGATGTAGATCCTCTGACAGGGAATATTGACCCTGCATTGGTCGAACAAGCCGCCGCCGATCTTGTGGCAGGCGGAAGCCAGGCTAAAAAGTGGCTACCTCGAAAAGGCTGTCAGTTGGATGGCAAATTGAAAGCAGTTCTGGCGGTGGATGTGTTTGGACAACCTGCTGATTTCGATCTACTCAAACAGACAACAGACAGATATTCTATCAGTTTGATCGAAGATGCATGCGAAGCCTTGGGAGCTGAGTATAAAGGTCGAAAAGCAGGCACCCTCGGAGATAATGCTGTCTTTGCCTTTTACCCCAATAAGCAGATCACAACCGGCGAAGGTGGTTTGATCGTTACTGATGACACACACCAGGCAGAAATGATGATGGCAATGCGAAATCAAGGTAGAGCACCAGGAGATACCTGGTTACAGCATACCTACCTGGGATATAACTACCGGATGGATGAAATGAGTGCCGCTCTGGGTGCTATTCAAATGACCCGGCTCGAGGAATTGCTGGTGAGACGCCAGCAAGTGGCAGATTGGTACGGGCAAAAACTGGCTACCGTTGATGGCGCATCTGCACCGAATATTGATCCTCATACTACCCGGTCAAGCTGGTTTGTTTATGTAATACGCCTGGATAAAGGTATCGATCGCGATAAGATGATCCCTTATCTGGCTGCAAGAGGTATCCCGGTCAGACCATACTTTGCACCCATTCATTTCCAGCCTTATATAACCGAAAGATTTGGGTATAAACCGGGTGATTTTCCCGTTACAGAAGACTTGGGAAACCGTGGCATTGCTTTACCTTTCTCCAGTGTAATGCAGAAGGAACAGGTGGAACAGGTGTGTTTTGAACTGGCAAATGCCATTGCCCAAAGTGGGTAATTCAAGCCGCCCAGAGCAATTTTGAAATACCTCTGTTCATATTAAGTCGATTGGTGATCAGAACGAACCAACCTCATGTTCAATCCAACTGAAAGCACAACGTACCTGTTTACTCCACCTCGCAGGCGTGGGCTGTTTTTGCATCTTGGTGTGGCTTTGCTGCTTATTGCAGGTGCAGGGGGAAGCCTATATTTTGCAATGGATGAAAAGGTGGGAGGATATTTTCCTCTCTTGCTGGTGGTTGCAATAGTGTGTTTGCTGCCTATACCCATTGTAATATATCGCGGTTATGCACTAATTCGGGCTTCATATACGCTTGAAAGGGATGGGTTGCACATAAAATGGGGTTTGCGCACGGAGGATGTTCCTTTAAATTCAATTGAATGGTTGCGCCCGGTTAATGAGTTGGGACAGGTTTTACAAATCCCTCCTTTCAGTGCAACAGGAGCAATATTGGGGAAACGAGAAGTGGCTGATCTGGGAACAGTTGAATTCCTGGCATCGGAAATGGATGATGCGCTTGTTGCAGTAACCCATGATAAAGTATTTGTCATCTCACCAGTAGATGCACGTGGATTCTTGCGTACTTTTCAGCAGGTGGCTGAATTAGGCAGTTTGAATCCCATTCCACAGGTATCAATTGTCCCTGCAGCTTTCATGCGGAAGGTGTGGATGGATGGCCTTTTCAGGATCTTATTTCTGGTTGGCCTGGGGTTAACCGTTCTCTTATTCCTGCTGGTTTCCCTTGCTATCCCAAGTGTTAAGGAAGTAAGCATCGGTTTTACAGCCCAGGGAATTCCAATGGAACCAGGAAACCCTGTCCGTTTATTGCTTCTGCCAATTCTGGCTGCTTTTTGTTTTTCGATGGATGTAATTGGTGGCATGTACTTCTACAGCAAAGAGAGCCAACAACCGATCAGCTATCTTTTACTGGCAGCAGGGATCCTGGTACCTCTTCTGCTGATCGTTTCTGTTGGATTGCTGCTGTTCTAAAAATGGATATTACCCATGAATGAAGAATTTATACCAAAATTAACCCTTAGTATTTCGTGCCAGATATTCAACCGCCATCCAGGAGAAGAATGGCAGCATGTGGATGACGCACCAGGTATTTTCACCTTTGATGAAAGTATGGAAGTTGGAATCCGTATTCAAAATATTGGTGATGATGAATTGCATAATCTATTACAAGAGATAGATCATCACCCCCTGGTAAAAATGGTCAACTTATCTGAAAATCGAAAGATTACTGATCAGGGATTGGCAATGCTGCATGATCTACCCGATTTGACAATGCTCAATCTGAGCTCATGTGATATTACCGATAAAGGTACCCCTTTCCTTCTGGCATTAAGAAAACTGGAATGGTTAAACTTGAGTTATTGTAATCGGATAACGTTTTTAGGATTGAAACCTTTGACTGGCTTAACCCGGTTGCAGTACCTTGATCTGCAGGGTTGTGTAAAAATAAAAAGCGCCGATGTGCGGCGCTTGAAATTCAAGAATATCTCTATTCACAAATAATGCTAGCTCTCGGGATGTAACCGCTGCCAGGTTTCATCTGTTTCAAGGGTGATTACCCGAAAAGCTTCAGCGTAGTGCATTCCTTTTTCGGCGGCTTTTTCTGCCGCCCATTGCTTGATTCGCTCGGAGGGATCCCAATCACCCATCTGGCTTTTATGAGCGCGTAATGCCTGGATCTTGGTTTCGATCGAATCATCGATATCGATGAAGGTTCCATTCTGGCTACGCCCAAAAATATAGATTTTACGAGGTTTATGGGCTTCCAATCCTTCCTCACGTAGTTCAGCAAACAAATGGGGCTGCCCGGCTGCAGGAAAAGCAGCATCTACTGCTGCCAATGCAGCAGCTCGATGATCAGGATGATTGATGTGGCTCTCTCCTGACCAGACCGCCGTAGGATCGCCACACATGATCACTTCGGGTTTGAACCGGCGGATCTCACGTACTAGTTTCTTGCGTAACTCCAATGTGGCAGTCAGTAACCCATCTGGTTCATGCAAGAAAACAACATTAGTTACACCGGTGATGGCTGCAGCATTCCTTGCTTCTGATTCACGGATCTCAGCAGCCTGTTGTTTGGTGAGGTTAAGGTCAGCAATACCAACATCTCCGCTGGTACAAATAACATATTCTGCACGGGTGCCTTGTTTCACCCAATGAGCGATAGTGCCTGCACAGGTAAATTCAATATCATCGGGGTGTGCAGCAATTACCAGTACACTTTCAGGAAGGTAACAAGAAGGATCAGACATGCCCGAAATTCTACTCCCGGCAAAGGTTATTCGCAAGTCTAATAAAAGAATCGATGAGGAAGTGTTTATAATAAAAGAAGCTGATTATTAATACCCTTACCTGTATTTCTACGAATTCCAATTAAATACAAACCATTTTGGTGGATGATCTCCGATGAATAATGTACCCATTGAAAAGCATCGCCTTTCTGGCATGTTTGGATTTACACTGGTCTGGGCTGGGCAGATCGTTTCTGTACTGGCTTCGAACATGAGTGGGTTTGCACTGACGATTTGGGCATTCCAAAAATCAGGTGGTAGTGCAACTGTATTAGGGATTGTTGAGGTTTGTTTTCTCATTCCTTTCCTGATCGTCTCACCTTTTGCCGGTGCAATGGTTGACCGCTATAACCGCAAATTGATGATGATGATCAGTGACCTGGGTGCAGTGCTGGCAACAGCAGCAATTCTGATCCTCAATGCTACTGATGTGCTGCAGATCTGGCATTTCTGTGTTGCATCTGCTATCTATGGCATCAGTGGTACGTTTCAATGGCCAGCTTACATGGCTGCCATAACCACCATGATCCCCAAAGAACAATATGGGCGCGCAAATGGTATGATGTCGTTGATCGACTCTGGACCGGCTATCTTTTCTCCTATGTTGGCTGGCATGCTGCTGCCCATCATTGGATTAACCGGTATTCTCACCATTGATGTCATTACCTTCTTTTTAGCGATTGGCGCATTGCTTTTCGTTCACATTCCCCAACCTCAACAAACCGAAGAAGGCAAAGAGGGAAAAGGTAATCTGCTTCAGGAAGCAATCTATGGATTTAAATATATTTTTGCCAGGCGCAGCCTGCTGAACCTCTTATTAGTAATATTATGCCTGAACCTCACGGGCGGTTTGGCTCAATCATTAACTGCGCCTATGATCCTTACCCGAACCGGCAATAATAGTGCAGCCCTTGGAGCAGTTGAATCTGCGTTTGCCATTGGCGGTGTGGCAGGTGGCTTGATCGTAAGTGTATGGGGAGGGTTTAAAAAGAAACGCCTGCGTGGTATGTTGATTGGATGGGGTATGAGCGGCTTGCTGGGATTCATCTGTTTTGGTTTAGGGCGTTCTTTGTACGCCTGGATCCCAGTGGCAGCACTTGCTGCAATGGGGTTCCCTCTTGCCCAAAGTGCCAGCAATGCCATCTGGCAATCGAAAGTAGCACCTGATGTACAGGGTAGGGTCTTTGCTGCCAGGCGGTTCATTGCCTGGCTCATCGACCCGATCATGCCGGTTCTAGCTGGTGCACTGGCTGATTACGTAACGGAACCTGCCATGACTACGTCCACCTCTTTCCTTTCTGGCACCTTTAGCTGGCTGACAGGAACAGAGCCCGGTTCAGGGATGGCTTTGCAGTATGTGTTCGCTGGAATCCTTTATCTGATCGTGATCCTTGTAGGATTGAACATCCCCAGTGTTCGCAACGTGGAAACCATTTTACCGGATTACGAACAGCCAAAAGAAATGCTTACTGAATCAGAGTGATCGAAACCAGAAAGGAAAATCCTAAAACTTATAGATCACTACGAAAATCTTTAAAAATATAAATAGAATTTCCTCTCCATTTTTACTCTAAAAATAAGCGAGAGTATGTTTCATATGTTTTCCCTTGATGCAGAAACTGAATTCTGATGAAGCGGCTGATTGATGTTTCACTTTTAAAATCATTGTTTCATAATAGCAATCATTATGCTGTTTTTTTGCCTGGTGTATAATCCACATACCAAAATAAAAAGGAGCGATCATTGAAAGACCCGTACGATATCATCATCATTGGTGGAGGGGTGGTGGGGAGTATGGTCGCCCGCTTCCTTTCCCGTTACCAACGGAATATTCTCCTCATTGAAAAAGAATCCGATGTTGGCATGGGCGCCAGCGCTGCCAACTCTGCTATTGTGCACGCCGGCTATGATCCTGAACCGGGCACGCTCAAAGCAGAATTGAACGTTCTCGCCAATCCGATGTGGGATAAGCTCTCTGGTGAGCTTGGGTTTGAGTTCGAGCGGCGCGGCGATTATGTGGTGGCTATCGGTGAAGAAGAAATGGCAGCTCTGGAAAAACTGCTCGACCAGGGCATTCGCAACGGTGTGCCGGGGATGCACCTCATCAGCGCAGAAGAGATGCACCATCGGGAACCAGCCATCAGTCCCAATGTCAGTGGGGCCCTCTGGGCTCCCACCGGTGGGTTGTGTGATCCTTTTGCAGTCACAGTTGCTGCCATTGAAAATGCCATTCAAAATGGAGTAACCGTAATGCTCGATACCGCTTTTGAAGATTTTATTATCGAAAGCGGGAAGATCATAGGTGTTCGCACCAACCGCGGTGATTTTGGCTGTCACTGGGTGATAAATGCAGCGGGTATTTATGCAGATGATGTGATGCATAAAGCCGGGGTGCGTCCTGAATTTCACATTACACCTCGCCGGGGTGAGTACTGTGTACTTGATCGTGCAGAAATAACCATCAACAATGTGCTCTTCCCCACTCCAACCGAAAAGGGAAAGGGTATCCTGGTCACTACCACGTTACATGGCAACACTATTCTCGGTCCGAATGCCGAGGTGATCGATGATAAAGAAAATCGCGAAGTCACATCACATGGATTGAATGAAATCTGGCAGGGTGCGCATAAGCTGGTACCCTCTTTGCAGCCAAAGCACACTATTGCAGTATTTGCCGGATTGCGCGCGATGGGCAATGCCCCATGCAAAAACCCTGGTGTGAAGCATGATCATGATTTTGTGGTTGAAATTCCTGAAGAAGTACATGGTCTGGTCAACCTGGGAGGGATCGAAAGTCCCGGATTCACGGCTGCGCCAGCCATCGCACTGAGAGTGATCGAATTACTGAAAGATGCAGGTGAGGTCTTGAAAGAAAAAAGCGACTGGAATCCTATCCGTCCACCCCGCCCACGTTTTCGGAAACTGCCTCTCGAAGAACAGATCAAATTGATCAAAACCAATCCTGATTATGGACGTATCATTTGCCGCTGCGAAAATGTTACCGAAGCCGAGATCATCCAGGAGATCCATGCGCCTCTGCCGGCCCGTACCTATGATGCTATCAAGCGGCGTACCTGGTTGGGAACAGGACGCTGTCTGGGCTCCTTTGATATGCCGCGCGTGGTCGAGATACTGGCACGCGAATTGGGTATCAGTCCCTTTGAGGTCAGTAAAAAAGGGCCGGGCACTGAGTTCCTGATGCGTACTACCAAAGGGGAGGTGACCCATGCCCGCTAAATCCATATACGATGTGGTTGTCATTGGCAGCGGACCAGGAGGGTTAGCGGCTGCGATTGAAGCAAAAAAGCATGGCGCAGAGGAAGTACTTATCATCGAGCGCGACGTTGAGATGGGTGGTATTCTGTTGCAGTGCATTCATAACGGCTTCGGGGTGGAAGTCTTTCAGAAAGACCTGCCCGGACCTGCTTATGCTCAGCATTTCATTGATGAAGCACTGACTCTAGGAGTAGAGCCGTTGCTGGATACAATGGTGTTGGATATCAGCCCACAGCGCCGAATTCTCGCAGCGGGAAAATCCTCTGGAGTGGTGGATATTCAAGCCAGAGCGATTGTTTTAGCGATGGGCTGCCGTGAGCGAACCCGCGCACAGATCCGTCTACCTGGCATGCGCCCTTCGGGTGTTTATACGGCTGGCACTGCCCAGCGCTGGGTGAATGTAGAAGGCTATATGCCCGGAAAGAATTTTGTAGTGCTCGGTTCGGGAGATATTGGTATGATCATGGCGCGCCGATTGACTTTGGAAGGTGCACATGTGGAGCGTGTTCTAGAAGTGATGCCTTATCTGACGGGATTGACCCGGAATTATGTGCAATGCCTTCTGGATTATGATATTCCCCTGCAGTTGAGCCATACGGTTAACCGTATTGTTGGTGCCAAACGAGTGGAAGCAATTGAATCAGTGCAGGTGGATGAAAAGTGGAATTCCATCTCTGGAACGAATGAGATCATCCCCTGCGATACGCTGCTGCTTTCGGTTGGATTGATCCCTGAAAATGAGCTTTCTCGTAAAGCTGGAGTACAGTTAGACGGACTGACGGGTGGACCCTTTGTCGATGATCACCTGGAGACGAACGTACCGGGCATCTTTGCAGCCGGAAATGTTGTGCATGTGTATGACCTGGTGGATTGGGTGACTGAAGCCGGGTATGCTGCTGGGAAGAGCGCCGCTCTGTTTGCCCAGCAAGAACGGGCAAAAGAAGTGCGTCATGTACCCCTCAAAACAGATGCAACGATGAGGTATGTGGTACCGCACACGCTCGATAAAGAGAGCCTGGCTGAAGGCGAAGTACGGCTGCAGATGCGGGTCAAAAACCCCATCGAAGAACCGGTATGGGTGGAAGTGCGCAGCAATGGCAACCTGGTGGCACGCCGGGCAGAACCCTATGCCCGCCCTGGTGAGATCATTACCCTCACACTGACGCCCAGGGCTTATGATGAAGTATTGAAAGCCACTGAACTGGTGGTGGGAGTAGTGAAGCGATGAACGAAGAGCTGAAGTTGATCTGTACAACATGCCCGAAGGGCTGCACACTGGTGGTCACAAAAGAAGGGGAAACGATCGTGGATGTGAAGGCTGGTTGCAATCGTGGCAAAAATTACGCCCATCAGGAACTGACTGACCCACGACGCATGGTTGCCACCACGGTACGGATTGAAGGTGCTCGCCATCCACTGCTGCCAGTGTACACCGCATCACCTTTTCCAAAGCCGAGAATTGCAGAGCTGATGAAATCCCTCCGGGGTGTGGTGGTGCATGCTCCCATCAAGGCAGGCACCGTGATAGTTACGAATGTGCTCGATACAGGCATTGATATTCTAGCCAGCCGGGATATGTAGAAATATTGGTAATAAAGAGATCCTACCCAGTTCATAAAAAGGATCACCAAGAAAGCCACCAAAAGCAGAAAAAGAATTCTCTATTTCGTTTTATGAGAATGGAGGATGTTTAAGCAGTTGGATAACCTCTCTTTATTTGCTTCATCCTGTAAAAATGTATTTTGATGCACTACATTAACTCGCTGTCATTGCGAAATCTGCGTTCTTTGCAGGTTGAAGCAATCTCACTCAGAGAGACTGTTTTGCGTTGCTTAAAGTGAAAATCATCGTATGGATTTTATACAGGGGGAGTAAAAATTGATCGTTTGTTCGAGATGGTCTTTCAGAAGCCAAACCCAAAAAATTGCTCGCCATAAAAGCCATTAAAACACAATAAGGTTTTGTCAAAAAGCTTATCCGCTTGCGGACAATGCAGGTCTCTTCAACGATAGATCAGGTCATGAAAATAATGACCTTTATACTCTTCAAGCATGAGAAAAAGCGATTGCTTCACTACTCTCATGGTTATATAATCACTTGTACGGTTACAACTATACAATTATGAGGAGAGAAGATGAAAAAGTTCCTATATTCTATGCTATTAATCGTCATGTTGGTTGGAATGGTGGCATGCAAGCCCACCTCTGCACCAACTGCAACAGAAGCACCGGCTGCTACAGAAGCAGTGGTGACTACTGAAGCTCCTGCTACGGAAACGCCTGCCGCTACAGAAGAGCCAACCAAGCCAGCTCCCGAAAATCCAAACTTGATCCTGGCCACAACTACCAGCACACGTGATTCTGGCTTGCTCGACGTACTTCTTCCTATGTTCGAAGAGCAAACTGGTTACGTGGTTCAAATGGTTGCAGTAGGCACCGGCGAAGCCCTGAAGATGGGTGAAGAAGGCAACGCTGATGTCTTATTGGTACACGCTCCCAAATCCGAGATCACCTTCATGGATAATGGTTTTGGCAAGCAGCGCGACCTGGTGATGCACAATGATTATGTCATCGTTGGACCCGCTGATGATCCGGCTAGTGTAAAAACCGCAACCAGTGGCGTCGAAGCTTTGACCCTGATCGCTACCGCCAAAACGCCCTTTGCCTCGCGTGCAGATGATTCGGGCACCCACAAGATGGAATTGAGCCTGTGGGAAAAAGCTGGCATCACCCCCGAAGGAGATTGGTACATCGAAACTGGCCAGGGTATGGCAGATACTTTGAAGGTTGCCTCTGAGAAATATGCCTACACTTTAACCGATCGTGCCACTTACCTGTTCCAGAAAGAAAACCTCGATCTGGATATCCTGTATGAAGGCGATCCAGTATTTCTTAACATCTACCATGTCATTACCGTTAATCCCGAAAAATGGCCGCTGGTCAATGGTGAAGGTGCTCAGGCATTCCATGATTTCATGATCTCTCCTGAAACCCAGGCTATCATTGCTGAATATGGCAAAGATAAATTCGGTCAACCACTGTTCATCGCTGATTACGGCAAAGACGAAAACAACCTTCTCGGTACTGAATAATCTGCCGCTTTGAAAATCACCGGCAATGTCGAAACCGAGGTTTCTTTGAAACTTGCTGATATCCAGGCAATGGAACAGAAGACCGCCATCGCTACCAAGAAAGATGAAACCAAAGATTATACCGGCGCACTCCTCAATAACATTCTTGCCATGGCGAAACCAAAAGCAGATGCCACTACATTGATCTTTGTTGCCAGCGATGGATATACCATCGAATTAGCACTGGCTGATGTTACTGCCTGCACCGACCGCCTGATCTCTTTCGGCGACGATAATACCCTCATCAGTGCCATGCCCGGAATGGAAGGAAAAGCCTGGGCAAAAGCTCTGGTCGAGATCAATTTCAAGTAACCTTACTTGTAGGGGAAAAAGTGGGCAGGATATCCTGCCCACTTTCTTTATTGGTAGAAGGCAGCAGGATGGATTAAAATACCCTCAGGAATGTAGAGCATGGAAACGATTTGGAAAGGAATACTGCAGGCGTTCGAGTTGATCTTCAACCTTGACCCAGATGTCCTGAAGATTACCGTCTTATCTTTGAAAGTGTCCGGGCTGGCAACTGCCATCAGCCTGCTGGTCGGTTTGCCTTTGGGAACGCTCCTTGCGTTGGGGCGTTTCCCTTCCCGCAAGTTCATTCTCAGCCTGATCAATACCGGCATGGCATTGCCTCCAGTGGTGGTTGGGTTGGTGGTTTCAATCTTCTTGTGGCGCAGTGGTCCGCTGGGCAGCCTGCGGCTGATCTACACCCCCGTGGCGATCATCATTGCACAGACCATCATCGCAGCACCTGTTGTAACCGGGTTGACCGCTTCGGCGCTGCAATCACTCGACCCGCGACTGCAATTGCAGTTGAAAGGATTAGGCGCTTCGCGCTGGCAAACCACCTGGATGTTGTGGCGTGAAGCCCGACTTCCTCTATTGGCTGCAATCATGGCTGGATTTGGCAGTGTGATCTCTGAAGTTGGCGCTTCGATGATGGTGGGTGGCAATATCCGCAACCAAACGCGGGTGTTGACAACCGCGATCGTGCTCGAAACAAGCAAAGGGGAATTCGCCATTGCCATAGCCCTCAGCGCTATCTTGCTGCTGCTGGCATACTTTGTCAATCTATTTCTTACCACTGTACAGCAGAGGCGCCGATGAATCCTGCAGCTTTGTTATCCTTTCGAGATATTTCCATCGTACGTGGCGGGAAAAAAGTAATGGAAGTGGATGTCCTGGATATCCTGCGCGGCGAAAGCATGGTGGTAATTGGACCCAATGGCGCAGGTAAAAGTACGCTGCTGTTAGCTGCTGCAGGTCTGTTACCTCCGAAATCTGGCAGCCTGACCAAAGATGGCAAGGAAGTATATGCAGGCAACATGCTGGCTTACCGCCGCCAGACTGCTCTTGTGTTGCAGGATCCCCTTTTGATGGATATGACCGTCTACGAAAATGTTTCATCGGGGCTGCGTTTTCGCGGTGTGGAGAAAAAGGTCATCGACCAGAAGGTGAACACCTGGCTCGAAAAGTTGAATATTGCCCACCTTAAGAAACGCCGCGCCCGTTCTCTTTCGGGCGGTGAAGCCCAACGCGCTAGCCTGGCACGTGCCCTGGTGCTCGACCCCGACCTGCTATTGTTGGATGAACCTTTCAGCGCGCTCGATTCCCCCTCTCGCGTACGATTGTTGGAAGATTTCCGTATCTTGATCCATGAAAATGCTATCACCACCCTGCTGGTAACCCATGATCTGAACGAAGCCTTACAATTGGGGGACCGGGTGGCAGTGCTGCTCGATGGCAAGCTCCGGCAAGCCGGTACCCCGCCAGAAGTGTTCAACGCGCCAGTGGATGCCGATGTAGCTGCTTTTGTGGGTGTGGATACGGTCATCCCAGCAACCGTGACCAGCTTGAAAGATGGCATAGTGAGCTTGAAAGCCGGAGACTACACTCTCGAATCCATTGGTGACGCCAGAGCCGGCAGCCCGGTGCTGTTGTGCCTGCGCCCCGAAGATATCACCCTGTGGAAAGATGGCGAAGTGCCGCTATCCAGTGCCCGCAACCGTATGCATGGCGTGGTGCAGCGCTGTAGCATATTGGGTGCCCTTGTACGGGTAACCATTGATTGCGGCTTTCCGGTTGTGGCGCTCATCACGCGCTCTTCCTGGATTGAAATGGGGATCAAAGAGGGGCAGACGGTATCTGCAAGCTTTAAAGCCACCGCCGGACATGTACTTGCCCGTTAAAAACTTGACGTCAGCGGTTGCACGCCTTATAATGTACCTCGCGTTCCTCGATAGCTCAATCGGCAGAGCGGGCGGCTGTTAACCGCTAGGTTCCAGGTTCGAGTCCTGGTCGAGGAGCCTACTATTTTAATCAGCTCTAAGGTTCCAGGTTCCCCGGAAGGGGACGCGTCAAGTCCTGGTCGAGGAGCCTACTATTTTAATCAGCTCTAAGGTTCCAGGTTCCCCGGAAGGGGACGTGTCGAGTCCTGGTCGAGGAGCTCATTTTATTTAATATGGTTCCCGGTCACCATCGAGGTGTGATATCGAGTACTGGTTGATGAATCAATTCAATAAATTTCGTTAGTTCTCAAAAGATAAATAATCCTAAATAATCATATTTAGTTTAATATTTCAGGGAGGTATATTATGCTGTTTCTAAAGAAATTCCTTATCAACTTACTTGTTCTAGCAGGATTTGGAGTGGTTCTATTTTTTATATTTCCTGACATGATGAAGCAGGTATTCCAACTGTATGGTGCTATTTTTGGACCAGTAATTTTTTGTTATTATTTTCGCTGCATTGCCACGAAAACGTAGAAGTAGATAATTTACCTCGACAACCAGTGAATTACTAAGCATAAGATTTGATTGATCAAAATATTTTTCCATCAATGGCATAGAAGAAATTATTTTCACTTTTTTCATGGGAGGATTTATGCTAACTCATGATTAACTTTTCAGTCAAATTGAAAGCCTTGTATCTAGAGATAAAGAGATCTTTTCATCTTATGATGATCTTAAAACTTTTCACGAAGCAGCTGAATGGGATTCGGACGCAACGTCTTTAATAGAACTATATAAAGATATAACGAAAGAATTATTTAAATGCAGAGAAAATGAAAAACTCCAAGTAAAAAAAATTGAAGAAGAATTGAAAGAGAAACCTCTTTTCGTGAGAATATTTTCTTCAAATAAAATTAAGAAAGAACATGAGGAAATTGTTCGCGAAATAAACACTACAGTGAAGCAGATGAAAATTGTAATCGAAAAATTACAGGAAATATTGACAGTACACCAACTTCAATAGCAGAGCAAAAAGAAATGCTAAGTGAGTTAAGGTATCACAAAAAAGAGTTGGCTTTACAGAAAAGAAAAATTACGGAATCAATGCGCCAAGTAAATGCACAAGCACGACATGAAATGTCAAAACTTGCTGGCATTAGCAAGGGTTTTGCTGGTGATGTTGCAAGATACGGTCGTATGAGTGTTAGGTATCAAAAAGAAACAGCAAATAAATCGAATGAAGAAGCAAAATCAGTAATAAATCGACAACTACAAGACATTGACAAAAAGATTTTATGGGTTTCTCGATTCAAGGGCGATGGAAATGATCTGAATCAAAGCATCTTATATTGTTCATATTGTGGTAGGAGAGTAAAGGAAGGAGAGCCGTGTAAAAGCTGTGGTTCTATTCAAACCACATTAATGCCAAGATAATCTGTTGAATACTTGTTTCTAACTCAGTAATATTTTTTCAATTGGCTAAAAGGGTAAAAAGTTCCCTTACTTCTCTGATTTGTTAATTTTTAAACTAGGCTTTTCATTCTTCCTCCACAGCCCCCTAACGCTATATAACGCAAATCTCCCCTTTTCGAGAGGAGGCTTTCCTCATGAAAAACGAGGTACGCTTACTCGCTTAATTGTCAGACAACTGGTATAATCCCCTTATCTCCATTTGTGAGAAATATATAAACTTGTGGTGAATAAAATGTCTGCTCCTGAACCGATTACCTGGATCGCAAATCCTCGTGCGGCAACCATCAGTCACAGCCCGGCTGTGGCTAAGTATTTCCCTGCGGGAATTTCGGAAAAAACCCGCGCCTTTCATTCCAGTGTTCCAAATTATCACGTAACTCCTCTCAAGAGTCTGAATCGTCTCGCTAATTTACTCGGCATTGCAAATTTATGGGTAAAAGATGAAGCCAATCGGTTAAGCCTGGGCTCCTTTAAGGTTTTGGGTGGCTCATACGCAATTTTTCAAACCATCCTTAAACGATTGGGAAACCCGGAAGGCTTTGCTTTTGCGGATTTAAATACTCCCGAAGTTCGAAAAGAATTGGGTGATATCACATTTGCTGCTGCCACCGATGGAAATCATGGTCGCGGTGTTGCATGGGCTGCAACTTCACTGGGTTTTAAATCCGTAATCTATGTGCACAAACACACCTCAGAAGCGCGTATCGCAGCGATCGAAAAGAACGGCGCCCGTGTAGAAGTGATCGACGGAACATACGATGATGCAGTTCGCCAGGTAAATGAAGATGCTCAAAAGAACGGCTGGCAGGTCATTTCTGATACATCTTGGGAAGGATATGAAGAGATCCCGGTGTGGGTGATGCAGGGATACACAACCATGTTTTCTGAAGTACAGCAGCAACTGGTAGCCATGGGGCAATTCAAACCCACACATATCTTTATGCAAGCCGGGGTTGGATCACTGGCAGCTTCCGCTTTTGGCTTTTATTCCAGTCTTTTTGCCCCTGAACGTCCCAAAATGGTAGTGGTGGAACCCGACCTGGCAGCCTGCCTGTTCCATTCTATGGAATTTGGAGATGGCAAACCACATTCTTTCGTGGGCAGCCTGGATACCATCATGGCTGGCCTTGCGTGCGGTGACCCCAATCCGATCGCCTGGGAAGTGCTCTATGATTGTGCTGACGGCTTTATCAAATGTCCCGATTATGTTGCAGCCAAAGGCATGCGTGTGGGTGGGGTGCCCTTATACGGTGATCCCTACATCATCGCTGGTGAATCTGGCGCAGTGACGCTGGGCGCCTTGATGTTTATTATGGAGCTCGATCAATATGCACACATCCGTAAAGCCTTGGGGTTGGATCAAAACTCACGAGTACTTCTGGTCAACTCTGAACGGAATACCGACCCGGATGATTATCGACGGGTGGTGTGGGATGGTGGTGACCAGATCCCTCGCCAGTACCGCATTTATAAAAACCCATTCCAGGAATATTAATGATCAAGATAGGCTTCCGATGGTTAGAACCTTCGGAAGCTTTTTTTATCCGAGCTGTTTCTTTAGCCATTTCAGGCAAAATGAGATATGATAATAAGGTGGGTTACATGCAAAAGATATTCTTTTTAGAATATTCAGAGGAACTTTCACCTGCTGTGCCTCTTTCATTGCAATTACATAAAATATTTCAGGAGTATTGGGCATGATCGTCATTCGAACCCCCAAAACCAAAGAGGAATTCAAAGCCTATTATGCTTTACGATACAAAATATTGCGAGAACCGCTTGGGCAACCCCGTGGAAGTGAAAAAGATGATTATGAACCCATCAGCTACCATTTCATGGCGGTGGATGATCAAACAAATGAAATTGTCGGCGTGGTTAAATTATTTGAAAAAGAATCCGGAATCGGGCAATATTCGCACATTGCTGTCGCAGAAGCCTATCAAGGAAAAGGCATTGGCAGGATGCTGATCGAAGCAGTAGAACAAAAAGCCCGTGAATTGGGCTATAAGAGACTGGGAACGCTCACACGATTGACCTCCACCGGTTTTTATGAGCGCTGTGGATACCAGCCCATTGGAATCACCGGTGTGCTGTTTGGGAAACTTCAAATGATGTGGATGGAAAAAGACTTAAGCTAAAATGATCCCCGGAGATTTTCTCCGGGGATTTTCTTTATTTTTCCGATGGCAACGATTTTGTGAATAAACTCATAATCAAGTTTTTGATGAGTCCCAAAATGGCAAATACGGGCACAAGAGCCCAATCGATTACCTCGTTCATTTTTGCAAAGCCCTGGGCAACCCAGAGGATCACTGGGCGAAAAACTCGAAGGAACTTGAAGTGAGCATATGCCAGGGATAACAAAATGGTACCGATTGAAATGCCAAAGCGAAGCCAATCGTTGATCTCGATATGCCCGAATTCTTCCACCAGTAGTTCCACACCGATATTGAAAACAAGAAGATAAGCCGCCTCGCGTAAAACTGGCTCTCGCTCAACCGCATAACTGAACAACCCAGCAGCAAATCGCATGCACAAAATACCAATGGCAACACCAACCATCACAACCCATAGCCTGTCAGAAAGGGAGACGGCTGCCACAACATTATCCAGGCTGAACACCAGGTCAGCAATTTCGACGGACACTACGATTCCCCAGAAGGAAGTGGCTTTCACCGTTCTTACTTCGGTATCTGCGGCGCTTTCTTCTGCCATGCCGAGGTTTTCAAATGCCAGACGGATCAGGTAGATTGCGCCAATGACCTTGAGCCAGGGATTATGCACGATCATGCTGGCAAGGAGAAGCATCAATCCGCGCCCGACATAAGCGCCCAGGAGACCCACGCGCAGTGCAGCGGTGCGCTGGTTGCCAAGAAGGAAATGCAGTCTGTCTCCTATTTTTTGTAGACTATTCGGCCATTCTATGGGCTTGTCGTTCGGCAGATGTATCACCATTGCGCCAAGGACTGCAGCGTTATCTATAGAAAGCAGCCCCTCTAAAAGGATCAGTTGTAAAATGATGACGGGAATTGTCCAATCCATCGACCACCTGTTGCTTCAAAGGAATAGGAAAGACAATCTCTAGTATAAAGCAAAAAGGGAAAAAGAATTGAGAAGGAGAAATATTTTGTTTCTGCAGGTGAGGGTTGAAGGCAATTTATGCCCTACCCTGCTCTCCCCAAATCTCTTCGAAATTCAGGGAGGGAAAAACTCCAATCTGGTTTTGAGAGAGACCTTTTTCAACTTCTCAGAAATTCTGCGATATTAAGAAAAGGCATGTGTCATTTTACTTAGTTAATTTCTCCTTCCCCAAAATCACCAGATTCTGGGGGAGGAAAGAATATCAACTTAACGCCAAAATGCACAGGGAATGACCTGTGCTGATAGTACAGATAAATGGCTGTATCAGTCTTCGAGGATGAATGTGATCTTCATGTGAACGCGGTACTCGGATATCTCTCCATATTTATCAATGACAACTTCCTGATCTTCTATCCAGGCAGAAACCACGTTTTTCAGGGTTTTGTGGGCTCGCGCTACTCCAACTTTAATCGCATCATCGAAACTAACCGGCGAGGAAGCTTTAATCTCGGTAATTTTTGCAACAGACATAGGAATACTCCTTTTATGCAAAAGTTACTCTTATCTTACATTGCAGTGGATGTCATTTCAAGATATCACTCACACTTTCGCAATGATATAAATATACTTGAGCAATTCTTTACCGGTATTGACAACATCATGCCCGGTATGTGGGGGATTATACAAAATACATCCTGGGTGCACCGGTAAGCTATCTAAACCATCAAATCTCAATTCGCCCGTGCCTGTAAGTGGGATAATGACCTCTTCATGATCATTGGAATCGTGAAAGCCAACGGATTCCTCCGGCGCAAGTACTACATACCCCGACCGCATCCCAGAGGTTTCTGGAGGTCCACCCAGAAGCCTGGTATATTTTTCTTCTAAAGCTGGGAAGGAAATTATCTTTGGCTGAACGGGATTAACAGGGGAATATGCTTGATGATCCATGATCTCTCCAATAAAGTATGAACTTAAAAGAATTATACAAGAGAGCAAGAACTGCCATGCTCTATCATCTCGGATATTTGAGAAAATTTATCCATGCAGATCAATGATGACTGGCTTACCTTATATTCATCACGCTAAGGATGATGACTGTGAGAAGGATGAGCAAAAATGAGATAATGATCAGGCTCCACCGGGTCAGGAGAGGATGCTTAACTGCCAGACTGTCACCCACATCTGTTGAAGCGCCGATATCAACGATCCCCAAAATGATGAGAAACCACCCGGCTCCGCTACCCTTTAATACAAGAATTAGACCCACAACCATCGAAACTGCTGCACTTATCCACAGCCAAACCTTTCGATTCTTTTGCATCGATTTCTCCTTCCTCCCCATTGATCTGAAAACACAAAAGTATGTTTACAGGTGAGAAAATTGGAGACCATTCTTGCATAAATTATCGCGCACCCTGGCGATGATTCTCCAGATTCCTGGTATCAGCCGATAGCGCACACGTTTTACGTACTCTGTATATCCGGGCAGTTCTGCTTGTAAAGGCCGGTCTTCCAGCGCGGTGCGGATCATGATGATGGCCAGTGCTACTGCAACTGGCAAGATTGCCCACAGGGAGCTGAATGCCATCACCATGCCTGGCAGTGGCAGCGCATTACCGCCATACCCTGGATGGCGAACGAAACGGTATGGACCACTGTCGCACACCTGATGCCCGCGATCCAGCTGAATGCGTACCATGCTGGAAAAGAAACAGTTTTCTGCTACCGCACAGGTGGCAAAAATGAACCTAAACGCAACGAGGAACAACCCAAGAATATTTACCCACACCGGGAACACCTTTGACCATCCAAAATGATGGTTCAGCCCAGCTACAATATATATCGGAAAAGAGATACTCAATGACATAAAAGGAGAAAGCAGTTCATCCCATGGTTTGATACCCGCAGACTCTTTAAGATTTTGCCGTTCGAGCAGCAACCCTGGATGCCGTCGTTCACCCCACCAACGTCCCCCGACGCCAGCCAGAACCACAAGAAAGGAGTAGACCCATGCCTGCCACCAATGTATACCCCATCCATAAAGTATCAAAACCATGGGGATCAATAAGTACACAATGATCAGACCAGCCCAATAAATAATCCAGGTTTTTTAACCTGTGCAGGTTGTTCAGTGTTCGCATTCATTAAGCCTCTCTTGAATATCAGCGATCATGCGTTCATTTCATCTTACAACAAAATAATCTCTGATTCCTCATCGAAAATGTATCCTTTAAATAGATAAGCTCTTCAATCCCTAAAGAAGGCAAATAACAGACCCCTTTCTTCTCTACATGTGCTAATTCCGTCATGAATTTTTGGGCTCTTTGAGAAGGACGCTTAGTATGATGCTGAGTAACATGGTTCGTCAGGATTTCCGTATTGCCTAATGGGTTCTGTTGTCAAATATCGTATCGTCTCAAAAGTTTTTCGCACTAACGGCGTTTATTGTCAAAATTAAAAATGAGCTTCCTATTCAACGAGGAAGCTCATTCTTGTGAAGCATGGTTATGTCATTTTCCTGTTTTCTCTATCGGTAGCAGGAGTGCCCGGAGGATTCCTTTACATGAATGTTCTTCAAGCCATTGATGCTGACCTTGCTGGTAGCTACTTGCAGCCAACCATGCATTCAACCTTTCCCATGCAGCCGGAATGCTCACGCAAGGATCTGTTCCGGTTGGATCGAATTCCATGCGCGCATATAATCCCCCTGGCAGTTCTTTAACCTTCAAATCTCCAATTGCCTTTACTGATGGATCCGTTACCAGGCAAAACTCATAACCATAATTCGGGCTTCCGATAGAGGGGCAGGGATTGTTGAATCCAAAGATGATGGGATTTTTTTCGGGCTGCAGTAATCCCAATGGTTCTGCAAATGCTTTCAACTTTTCCCAGGCTTCATCTTCTGGTGATGTGCTATAGCTCCAGGCGCTGATCACATGAAGAGCGGGTATGGTTACGAGGGTTACTTGTGAATTTTCCATATTGTTTCCTTTCATCCAGTTAATTCTTTTGTAGTTTATTCAGAGTATAATCGCTAATAGTGACATCTTATGTCACTATTAGCGATTCTGAAAATATCTGATAGAAGGATATTCCATGCGCGCAGATCGTTTAATCGCCCTCATTATGTTACTGCAGACAAAAGGGAAGATGACCTCCCGCCAGTTGGCAAAGGAACTGGAAGTTTCTAAACGCACCATTATTCGGGATATGATTGCATTGAACACTGCTGGAATACCTGTGACCAGTGAGCCAGGGAAAGAAGGTGGCTATTCCTTGGTGGAGAATTTTCGCAGCAGCCTGACAGGCCTTACTGAAAACGAGATCAACGCCCTGTTTACTTTGGGTATTCCAGAGTCATTGGATGCCCTGGGAATTGGTTCATCTATGAAATCCGCGTTGCTGAAACTTTCTTCTACTCTACCCAGGCAATTACATCCTGAGGAAAGCACTCAGCATCGGTTTCTTTTAGATTCAACCAGTTGGGAAAAACACCCTGCATCTGTTCAGGTTCTACAGCAACTCTACCAGGCAATTTGTTCAGAGAACTTTGTTCAAATCCATTACCGGCTGCCATCAGGGGGTTTAGGGGTAGTGCAAATTGCTCCGTATGCCCTGGTGGCAAAAGCTGTTGATTGGTACCTGATCTATGCCATCCAGGAGAGATTGAAGGTATATAACGTAGCCAGTATCGTTCAAGTTCACCTGCTTCCTGAGAGATTTATTAGGCAACCGGCATTTCAATTGGAGTCTTTTTGGCGTGAGTGGTGTGAACAGCACAAACAATATCAGCAGGCATTTCAATGTAAAGTGCGCGTATCACCTTCTTTGTTGCCATATATGGCCTGGGTATTTTCTCCTGGTTCATTTCAAGAAGTCTCCCCAGAGAAAAAGGCTTTGGATAATTGGCGATGGTTTACCCTTACCTTTTCGTCATTCGACCATGCTCGTAAACGTTTGCTGAGCCTGGGGGGAAGCATCGAAGTAATCGAACCGCATGCCCTGAGGGTAAGTCTGGTTGACTTTGCTCGCCAGACGCTGGCAATGTATTCAGAGTAGAGTATGATAATGATATACAATGCTTTCTGTATGCTCCTGTGTGTACATCAAAGCAAAAGCCAACAGGATACAGGTAATGACCATGTCCTCTCCAGAAACAATCTCTGAAGAACGCTCGCGCCCCATTCGATTCATCAAGATCATGCTTTTCAGTGCTTCGATCATACCTGCCATTGTGGCAGGATCTCTGGCGTATGCTGACTGCTATATTAACTGGATATTTTGGTTGCTGGCGGCAGTGGGGCTGTTCTTCGGGCAGGCTGGCGCAGATTACCTTTACTATTTTTTCACCCATTATCATACCGATAGCTGTGATGCACACTCAAAGATTTTTGCCGGGTGGAAACCGTTATTCATTGGCAGTTTATTCAAAAATGAGCATTCAATTTATGTTGGGTTTTCCTGTCTATTTGTTGCACTTTTGATTGGGGTTTACTTCTTCTTTCAATTGGGAACACCCATCCTCTGGCTGGTTCTGGCTGGAGGGCTGATTTCGATCTTTTTTACTCCGCTTATGCTGCATGGATTGAAAGAACCAACGGTATTTATCACATTTGGACCGCTTTGTATGCTTGGGGTTGATTTTGTAATCACACAAAAGTTCCGTCTTGCACCGGTCATGGTATCTCTACCGGTGGGTTTTCTGGTGACCATAGTGGCTTACCTCAAAGGAGCCAGGTATAAGATTGTTGAGGAAGGAGATTCAGAAATTATTCTTAATTTAAAACCAAAGATTGTACTTATTTTATCAATTCTTTCGTATATCAGTCTGGTTGCAGCAGTTGCGTTTAAATTTTGTTCACCCTGGGCGCTGCTTGGTTTATTGACCTTTCCTTTTTCATTGATCCTTTACCGGCGGCTACTTGTACAGAAAAAGATTGCAGATTATTTATGGGCTACGGTATACTCGCTGGTCGTTTTTATTGTGACATGCCTGTTCATATCTTTAGGCTTGATCATTTCTGCCCGTGGTCAGGAGATAATGTATGAAGCAATGGTTGGTTACCTGGTTTAAAGCTGCTCGTGCGCCTTTCCTGATCGTCAGCATCCTGCCATGCCTGCTGGGCGGTATCATGGCATATGAACGAGACTCTTTCGATACCCTGATTTTCATCATGGCTACCATTGGCGTGGTGATGGCACATTCTGCCAGTGATTTTGTGGATGATTATTTTGATTTCCAAAAGGGAAACCTGGGAAACAAGGTGCAGCAATTTCACGATAGTCCATTGATCGATGGCACAGTGAGCCTGAAACAGGTCTTGATCGCCATCATCTTCTGCCTGGTAATTGCTTTTGCTGCCGGGTCGATTGTTTTTATCAAGGTGGGTTATCCGGTCCTTATCCTGGTGGGAATTGGATTGATTGCGGTATTCTTTTATACCTCACCCCCACTGAAACTAAATTATCGTGGTTTAGGTGAAACAGTACTCTTCCTGGCGTTTGGTCCGATGATCGTCTTTGGAATCTGGTATGTGCTTACTGGAAAGGTAGCGGCTGAACCTTTCCTTGTTTCTCTTGTTCCTGGCATTTTCACCATGAATGTTGGCATTGTCAGCAATACATTTGATTACCATGATGATATTCGCTCAGGAAAACGCACTCTCTCCGTTCGGTTTGGGCAGTCAACTGCTTTACGTATCATGCTGGTGGATACGACCATAGTATACCTGGCACTTGTTGCAGGTGTAATTTTTCAAGCTATCCCCATCTGGTCCTTGCTGGTTCTTTTGACCATCCCGCTGGCGGTGAATATGCTACAACATGCCGCAAAATATGACGATGAAAGCCATTACACACCTGCCATGGGGCGTATCATTACTCTATCATCCGCAGCAACGATTATCTTAATTCTTGCTTATGCACTGGAAGCGTGGGTGAAATAAATCTAGAATTTTGATTGGATTGCCCCAAAAACTATTGATATTTTTGAATCAAAGAACATATCAGAATTGAGGTTGAATGGGAAAAGAAAATGGGACTTTTACTTACCAAGAGATCATGAGCCAGGGTGTCACCTGGGAACGCATTTTTCAATTTATTGATACTATGTCATCCAGTCTGAAAAACTGGATCAAAGAAGAGCACTTGCAGACTATTTTCACCGGTTGTGGTTCAGCATATTATCTTTCCATCAGCGCTTCAATCATCTGGCAGACATTGACAGGACGAATTTCACGACCTGTTCATGCATCAGAGATATGGTTTCATCCTGAAGTTTATGTAACAGAAGACAATCCCATGCTTATTGCCACTTCTCGCTCTGGTGAAACCACAGAAACGATCCGGGCTATGCAAAGCTATATCAACAAGACGGGAAAAGAACCTCTGGTAATCACCTGCTCTCCTGAGTTGGAAATCGGTTCATTGACCAGCCGGATCATGGATGCTTCTGTAGCCAGCGAGCAAGGTGTTGCCCAGACACGTTCTATTACAAGCATGTATATCCTGGCACAGATCGCAGCATGCATTGCTGCTGAAAAACCAGAACTGATCGAGAAGATTCGACAAATCCCAGGCTTCTTTCAACCACTGATCGATGAATATCATCCCCTGGCAAAGGAGATTGCCAGCAGAACCGAGCTCGATCACATCGTGTTCCTTGGCACTGGCATCAATTATGGGCTGGCATGTGAAGCACATTTGAAAATGAAAGAAATCTCTCTAACCCATGCTGAAGCATTTCCGTTCATGGAATTCAGGCATGGGCCAAAATCCATCATCACGAAGAAAAGTCTGGTGGTTGGGCTGGTAGCAGATCAAACCAGGGATGCAGAACTGAAAGTGCTTGAAGAAATGAAAGAACTGGGAGCTACCGTTTTGGAAGTGGCTGATGGCATGGATGATCTTAAACCTGATTACCGTATTCATCTAAATACAAACCTGGATGACATCGCGCGAGGACCGCTATACATGCCAGTATTACAACTTTTGGCGTATCACAGGGCGATTATGAAAGGATTGGATCCTGATCAACCCGCGCATGTAGACACGGTTGTGAAATTGGATTCATAATCTGTGGAATAAAAATGAAAAGTAATAAATCACGCCCCAGAAAATAGGGGCGTGATTTTTTTATCAGCTTTCAGCAATAACGATCTTTTGGATCTTCACTCCGGCATATTCCGGCTTCTGTGGATCACGTGGTGGAATGGATAATAGAACATCCATGCCTTTGATTACCTGCCCAAATACACTGTGTTTGCCATCCAGCCATGGGGTTGGAACGTGAGTAATGAAGAACTGGGAACCGTTGGTATTTGGTCCAGCATTTGCCATGGAAAGGATGCCCGGTTTGTCATGCCGCAGAGTACTGTCAAATTCATCCTTAAAACGATACCCTGGTCCGCCCATGCCGGTACCTGTGGGATCACCACCCTGAGCCATGAAATCTGAGATCACACGGTGAAATATCGTGTCATTATAAAAACCCTGCCTGGCTAAAAACACGAAGTTGTTAACTGTGTTGGGTACTTTGGCAGCAAAAAGGTCAATAACAATATCACCTTTATCCGTGGTGATGGTAGCCTGATAACTTTTTTTCGGGTCAATTTCCATCGCTGGAGGGGTTGCCCATTGTTGTTTTGTGGTCATAAGCTTTCCTTTCTTATTAATTGTTGTGATTGTAACAGAAACCTTACTCACGTGGGGGAAACTACTGTAATCAGTGAATTCTTTCAGATTAGCGTACAATAAATTACGTGGATTATCTCGAAAAAGGAATATATGACAGACAAAGAGATCACTTCGGAAGGCAAATCAAATCAATGGAAGCTCTGGTTGGCACGCTTACTGATCGGGGTGGTATTTTTCTTTAATGTCGAATGTGCTCTGTCATTCATTATTGCACCAGAGGTGTACGCGCCTGCTTTCGAATTGGCGGGATATCCCGGAGTAGGGATGATCCGGGGAATGGGCATCCTATTTCTGATGTGGAATGTGCCTTATGCGTTTGCGCTGTGGAATCCAATGAAATTTGGTATCTCGTTGATCCAGGCAATCATCATGCAGGCGATCGGGGCATTGGGCGAGACGTTACTGCTGGTCACCTTCCCTGCCGGGTATGCCCTATTGCGCTCATCGGTATTGCGGTTCATAGTGTTTGATGCCAGCGGGCTGGTGTTCTTGATCGTTGCATATTTGATCACTTTGCAGGCAAGAAAGTTTTAACCACGAAGGCCACGAAAAACTCGAAAATTTTTCGTCAGAACACTGTTCAAATTGTTCGGAGAGGAACATTTATGTTTTCTATCGGTGCATTTGCGATCATTTTTGATGAAAACGGAAAAGTACTACTCTCACACCGTCGGGATATGGATATCTGGAATTTACCGGGCGGTGGGGTAGAGGCACAGGAGATGCCCGATGAAGCGGTAATCCGTGAAGGCAAAGAAGAGACAGGATTGGAAGTAACGCTTGAGCGGTTGGTGGGTGTCTATGGTAAGGTGGAAAAGGATGAACTGGTCTTTGCCTTCGTGTGTCGGGTAACAGGTGGGCAGCTCATTCTTACGGATGAGGCAGATCAACATAATTATTTTGCTATCGATGAGATTCCTACCAATACTTCGCCAAAACAAGTTGAAAGGATACACGATGCAATGAAGAAAACCATACAACCCATCTTCCGCCGCCAAACTGCACCATCGACACGATCGCTTATTGGATAGAAAAATCAAATTCCAATTTTCCCTCTTTCTTTTTATCTTGTTTGTGATTAGATGTGAAGGGAATTCCCATGCTTATGTTATTCATAGAATTCCCTTCCATTCTTCACCTGATAAATCCGACTTTCATCATATTGACTGAAGTGTGCATATTTGTTAATCTTATATTTGAGCAAAAGCTCAGGGAGGTTGATTTGCAGGTTTTGAATGGCTGACTGAAATATGGCGGGCACCCCGTGGTGTCCGTTTATCATTAATTAAGCCAAAACCTTCTAATCTCCTCTTTCTTGTGTCAGACAAAACATAATCCTATAGGAGTGATTGAATGACGTCAACAACAAATGCTTTTGAAATGGCACAGGCGCAGTTTGATCATGTAGCAGAAATGCTACAACTCGATCCACAAGTAAGAGAGATGCTGCGCTGGCCAATGCGTGAATTTCACTTCCGCATCCCTGTTCGCATGGATGATGGCAGCATTCGCGTCTTCCAGGGTTTCCGTGTTCAACACAATGATGCACGTGGACCTAACAAGGGTGGCATTCGTTTTCACCCTGCCGAAACCATCGATACTGTTCGGGCTCTGGCAACCTGGATGACATGGAAATGTGCTGTTGCCGATATTCCGCTGGGAGGCGGTAAAGGTGGTGTGGTGGTCGATCCGGCTACTCTGTCAGATTCTGAAAAAGAGCGCCTTGTACGTGCATATATGAAGGTGATCTGGAAGAATATTGGTCCCCGCAATGATATCCCCGCACCAGATGTAGGTACCACACCTCAAATGATGTGCTGGATGATGGATGAATATTCAACACTTTCCGGTGAATATACACCTGGTGTGATCACCGGTAAACCAGTAGGTGGCGGTGGTTCATTAGGTCGTAAAGAAGCCACCGGCTATGGTGTGATCTTCAATGTACGTGAAGCTTTAAAGCATTTAGGCATTGATCCTACAAAATGCCGTGCAGCCATTCAGGGCTTTGGTAATGTCGCTCAATTTGCAGCCATTGGCTTCATCGAAATCCTCAAAGGCACCGTGGTTTGTGTTTCTTATTGGGATCGCGAAGATCGCATTGGTTATACCGTAACGAAGGAATCGGGAATTGACCCGCACTTCCTGCTTTCGATCACTGATCAATATGGCACCATTGACAAGAATAAAGCCCGCGAAGCCGGCTACTCCATTGAACCCGGTGATGCATGGATCAGTAAAGATGTTGACGTCCTCATCCCTGCAGCATTGGAAGGTCAGATCAATGGTGAAACAGTAAACAAGATCAGCTCAAAAGTAAAACTGATTGCTGAAGGCGCCAATGGCCCAACAACACCAGAAGCCGACGAAGTCATTAAAGCTCGTGGTATCTTTGTAGTGCCAGATTTCTTGTGCAATTCTGGCGGCGTTACAGTTTCGTACTTTGAAGGTGTCCAAAACGATATGAACTTCTACTGGTCACAGGAAGAAGTACTGCAGAAACTGGATCAGAAGATGACCGTAGCTTTCCATAGCGTATTAGAAATGGCTCTATCCCGCAAGGTTTACATGCGTGATGCAGCATATATGGTCGCTATCGATAAAGTTGTAAAAGCCATGCAACTGCGTGGCTGGGTCTAAACCTTTAGATCAACTTTTTCTTTAGAATGTCTCTAGAAGTGTGGCGGGCTCTAAAAGAAATGGGATTGCTGTCACACAAAAGTAAAGAAGAATAGAAAAGAATGCGGGTCATTTCCCGCATTCTTTTAATATCTTGTTGATATCTTTGATGATGCCTTTCCTCAATCCAGAATAAGGCGGGTGCGTCTAAATCGATTGAAGGCAATCATGAGCAAGATGATATCAAGCACGATCAAACCTCCCATCACGCCGATTACAAGCGAGCCCCAATTCAAACCCATCAGGGTTGAATTCAATACATCTTTCCATTCAGCAGGCATGATTTGCATTCCAATAATTGGAATAAACCATATAGCAAGAAAACCAATGCTCATACGCTGGTACGCCTGCCGCACGGTTTCAGCTCGTAATGAAGCCAAAACACCTATTGCTGTCATCAGTAATGCTCCCAGAAAGACCATCACTACTACACCCAGGAACATTTGAATATCATAGAATTTCGTTGGTGATTGCGGGTGTGCAATATTGATCACTAACGCGCCAAGGAGTAACCCAATTACAAGAGTGATCCAGGCATAAAAAACTGCGGCGAGAATTTTCCCAAACAGGATAGCGGCATCTGGTAGACGACTTGCCAGTAGTGTTTCAAGCGTATGGCGCTCGCGCTCGCCAGCAATCGAATCGGAAATAATGCCCATAACAAGAAAAAGAGGCATCCATGACCACGCAATGAGAAGGAGCGGGTTCGTGAACCATTCTGGACCACTTTGCAATGGCATAAAAATCCCGATCAGAGCTATCAAAATTCCCATAGTGAACAATCCACCACGGCGACTGCCGCGTATTGCCATGATCTCTTTAAATTCCTTCCATAAAACAGTTTGAATATCTGTAATCATTTTTCTTCCTCCATCAAGGTGAGGAATACTTCCTCAAGACTGGCTTTACCTTTACGAACTTCCTCAATTGAAGCTCCATTGGTAACTATGAGGTTTACAAGGGGTGCAGTATCCGCGCTGGGTTGAGTTTCTATAATCAAGTGACTATTGATAAGCTCCGCAGAAAGAACTTCTGGGTGAGAACGTAGTGCAGCCAAAAGTGACTCGCTAAAACCTGTGCCGACCACTTCCATTCGTGGTGCTGCTTCTTGGGTTCGCAGCAAATCTGGGCTGCCGACCCGTAGCAGTTTCCCCTCGCGAATAACCGCTACCTGGGCACATAGTTTTTCTGCTTCTGTCAGGTTGTGTGTGGTGAGAAAGACAGTGACACCTTCATTTGCAGCAATCATTGCCAGATCATCACGCAGTGTAGATGCTGAAATTGGATCCAATCCCGAAGTTGGTTCATCCAAAAAGAGCAGCCTGGGATGGTGCATTAGAGCGCGAGCGACAGCTAATTTCTGTTTCATTCCACGGCTCCATTTTCCAACAGATTCGTTCCGGCGGTCAAACAAATCCAGCTTTTCTAACAACTCACGAATCCGCATCGACCGGTCGCCTGAAGACATGCGAGCGATCCGCCCGTAATATTCGAGGTTTTCCTGTGCAGTTAACCGCTCGTACAAACCAGTATGTTCCAACAATGCACCGCTTTGCGCACGGATCTGGCTTGCCTGACTGAACACATCCAACCCCAACACGTGTGCACTGCCTTCTGTCGCTTTAAGTAGTCCCAATAGCAAATGAATGGTTGTGGTCTTGCCTGCTCCATTTGGGCCTAAGAAGCCAAACACAATTCCGTGTGGTATATCCAGATCCAGGTGATCCAACGCTCGTACAGTAGAAAAATCACGTGTTAATCCACGCGTTTGAACAGCATACTCACTCATTTTTGCCTTCCTGTGAAATTTGTATCACAATCTGTTTTAATTGATTTCGGTAATTCTCAAATGCAGCACGTCCTTCGCGTGTAAGGCTGCATAGGGTTTGTGGTACTTTTCCCCGAAATGTTTTATCGATCAATACATAACCTGCCTGTTCAAGCCGGGTAAGGTGTGTAGAAAGATTACCACGGGTCAATCCGGTTTCATGCAACAAATAAAGAAAATCAGCTTTCTCCACTGAATAGAGAATAGTGGCGATCATCAAACGCGCTGGTTCGTGAATTACCCGGTCTATATTATTAAGGCTTTGAAATGAGGAGCAGGATTCATCGCTCATTCTTGCTCCTCTTCATCCAGGGGATGAGTCGTGCGTAAATAATGAATCAGCGTTACAATGCCCGAAAATACCCAACCCATACCCATTAATCCAAAAAACAGGGCAGTAGAGTTTATTCCCTGGACGCCAGATAGGGTAATGAATGCACCACAGATAAAAACATATACAGCTAAAAGGTAAAACCGGTTCAAACCAAAATGTATCCCTAGATAGACAATTGCAGCTGCAATGATTATTCCACTAACAACTGGCATGATTTCTCCACCCAGGCGATCCGAAATGATTGAAGCGCCGACCGCTAACACGGCAGCAGTTCCTCCGCTAATGAGCGCTGCTGTCAGACGGCGTTTTCCACTACGTCGTGGATAAGCTATATATCCGGTGCGTGGGTATGTGATTTTCTCCTTGAACTTATGCACGAGAAGGTTGATCAGCCAGAAACCCACGAGAAAGATCACCGGTTGAAGGATCCCCATAATCAGACCCAATTGCCCAGAAAAGTTCACCCGTTCCATCACAAAAAATGACAGACCCAACAGAGTAAACAATATTCCCATACCGATTTCATTGGCTCCGTCAGAAAACCAATAGCGTTGAGTTCGTTGAATCGTATCTTGGATAGGGTCTTTCATGAAAACCTCATCGAGTAAACTAGTTTGTAGTGCAAACTAGTTTGAGTATACCTCGACTCTTCTTTCTGTCAAGAGAATAATTTATGGCAAGTTTTCTTTATGAAAATTGATCTGGATCACCTGGTTTCTCATCTCTTCCCAAACATTTTCCACTAAATCATAAACTTAATTTAATGTCTTACGGTGTGGTTGTGGATAGAATATGAGCATAACAGAAGCAAAAAAGGAGAATATGCCGCAAAAGAATAAGGTCAGCAAATATGCAGGTAAGACAGTTCTTATTACGGGCGCATCCAGTGGAATCGGGGCGGTAACAGCGTTAAAACTGGCAAGTGAAGGAATGCATGTCATCCTGGTAGCCCGCCGTCAGGAAAAACTGGAGGCTCTTGCAGATACTATCAGAGTACAGGGAGGTACTGCCCACGTGCTTCAAGCTGATCTCAGCAATTATGACGCACGCTGTATGGTTTACGACGAAGTGATACAGCAGTGGGGAATACCAGATGTGCTGCTGAATAATGCAGGATTGGGATGGTATGGCTATTATCACGAAATGCCCTGGGAGATTGCGTTGGATATTTTGCAGGTGAATGTAGAAGCAGTGGTACATCTCACCAGGCTTTTTTTACCAGAAATGGTGAAACGCCGGAGTGGCCATGTAATCAATGTTGGTTCTGTTGTGGGTAGGCTCCCAGCGCAAGGGGTTGCCATGTACAGCGCCAGTAAAGCCTTTCTGGATGCTTTCACTATTTCCCTTTATCGCGAACTACGCGGCAGTGGTGTCGAAGTCAGTGTTGTCAGACCCGGACCCGTTACGACAGAGTTCTATGATCGTTCTGCAAAAAGAGCCAAAGGGAGTCAGATACCTTTCGAAAGAATGGCTGTGCCTTCTTCGCGAGTTGCAAATGCGATTTTCTGGTTGATCCGGTGGCCACGGAAGGTGGTATATGTACCCGCAGGCATCGTTATTTTCCCTTATATTTATGCTTTCTTCGGTTGGGCAGTGGATTTGATGGGTCCGCTGTTGTTGAGAAGAAGGAAGACTGCTTCATGAATCCAAACAAATAAAATCGTATAATAATAAATAAACTCTAATTCCCAATTCTCTCAGGAGAGCAAATGAATATTTCGGCTGCGGTAGTGGTCGAAGGGTTGAATAAGAACTTTAAAAAAGTACATGCCCTGCGAAATGTGAGTTTACAGGTGGAGCAGGGAATAATCTTTGGCTTATTGGGGCCAAATGGGGCAGGAAAAACCACCCTCATCCGGTTGTGTATTGGAGCCACTCGGAAAACGGGAGGGCAGATCAGTGTACTTGGTTTTGAACCCATTGCTCAAAAGTGGGCGCTGCGAAAACAGATTGGCTATATGCCGCAGGAACCTGCCCTTTACGACGACCTTTCTGCACGGGACAATATTCGATTCTTTGGGAATGCCCATCAGATCGAAAATTTCAACCAGCGGGTTGATGAGGTGATCGAATTCATCGGGCTCAGTGATCGTGCCCGCGACCAGGTATATACTTTTTCGGGTGGGATGAAACAACGTGTTTCGCTGGCTTGCGCTCTGGTACACCAACCCCGGATCCTTCTTCTCGATGAGCCAACTTCAGGGATCGATCCACAACTGCGCGAAACTTTCTGGAAACATTTCAGAACGTTGTGTGATCAAGGTGTCACAATTATTATCAGCACACATCAGATGGACGAAGCGGTCCATTGCGATAAGCTGGCGATTCTCCATGATGGCAAGGTGCTGACATGTGATTCGCCCCACAATATCATGTGGAATGGAAAAGCCCGTATTAACCTTTGGAAAGGAAACCAGCGGGAAATCCATGAATCATTCAATTATCCAACTCAGTTGCCCGAATTATTACATCAGCATGGGCTTGATCCAGCAATTACTCGGATTGAAGTAGAAGAGGATACACTGGAAACTATCGTGCTTCGCCTGATCCATGATCAAGAAGAAAACCAGAGTAACGAGGTAGAAAATGACCCAGGCGATTAGGCATGTGGGCATCGTTACAGGCAGGGTGCTTAACCAACTGCGGCGAGATCACCGTTTGATCGGGATAGCCCTGGGCTTTCCGTTGGTAATTATCTATTTTATCAAGGTGTTGTTCGATGCTCTTGCAGGGCCGATGTTCAATATTACGCAATACGTTGTGCCTTACGGTGCATTTGTGGTGCACTTCCTTACATTCATGATGACGGGCATCGTGCTTGTGCGTGAAAGACGGGTGGGTACCATGGCGCGAACATTCGTCAGCGGGTACAACCCATTCGAGATCGTTTCAGGCTATTTACTTGCGTATACTGTTCTTGTTACATTACAAAGTTTGCTCATACTTGCTGAGTTGAACTGGTTATTTGAACTGGAATATACTTTCAGCAGGTTGGCTTCGATCTACCTGGTATACTGGCTGCTCTCTGTGCTCAGTATGGCATTGGGAATAGTTCTTTCGAGCTTGGCTCGCACTGAAGGGCAGGTTGTGGTAATGCTGCCCATCATTATCATCTCGGTCATCATTTCGGGAATTATCCTTCCCGTGGAAGAATTACCCAAATGGACACAGGTTCTCAGTTATGCGACTCCGTTGTTCTATGCCAATGAGGTTGTACAGGAACTTATCTCGAATGGCGGGCTGCTGGATAAATGGCAGAACCTGGTGGAACTCCTGGCTTATGGGCTGGTGGTCGCAACATTGGCAATATTCTCTCTCCGCGAGGGAGATTAGGGATCAGGTCCTTCAGTACAGGTATTCGCCGGGTAGATTAGTAATTCTTTACATAGAATAACCCAACTTAATTTATTGGAAACGGGTTCTTGGATAAATCAAATTATCCCCCATTTCAATTCTGGTAAGATTCATATAGGTAACTCAAGGAGGTTTCCATGTACAACACTTTCAGTGATGATTATGACCGTTTTGTAAATTGGGAATCCCGTCTGGCATATGAGTTGCCATTTATCGAAAAGACGATCGCACAGGTGCAGAAAAGAGATAAAAAACTAGAAGTGTTGGATGCAGCTTGCGGAACTGGTATGCACGCCATTGCTCTTTCCAGACTAGGTTATTCCGTTTCTGGCGTTGACCTCTTCCCAAATATGATCGAGCGGGCAAGACAAAACGCGAGGGAGGCAAATACTGATGTGCGCTTTGAGATTGCTGGTTTTGGCAGACTGGCGCAAACCTTCGGCAACGCAAGTATGGATGCATTGGTCTGCCTGGGGAATTCATTACCTCATGTAGATGATGAAGCAGCATTACAGATTACTCTGGATGATTTTGCCAGGGTTCTTCGCCCCGGTGGAGTGTTGTTGCTGCAGAACCGCAATTTTGATAAAGTAATGGCTCAGAAATTACGCTGGATGGAACCCCAGGCACACCGTGAAGGGGAACAGGAGTGGGCTTTTTTCCGCTTTTATGATTTCGAGCCGAATGGACACATTCAGTTCCATATTGTTACCCTGTATCGCGAAGGTGCAGGGAACTGGAAACAGACCTTGCGCTCTACCAGACTATTTCCATTATTACAGGCTGATCTCAACCTGGCTTTGAATGCAGCTGGATTCAATGATATGCAATTCTTTGGATCGATGGATGGCAGTATTTTTGCTCTTGAGCAAAGCGAAAATCTGATCATTGCAGCAAGGAATGGTCATTCGTGATTATTGTGACATCGATAACAAAAAGCGAGATCATCGGTATTGCCAATGCCATCCTTGACATGAATCCCCACCCGGTAGCCAGATACCGGTTATTCAGAGATGTGCTAAAACTACCTTCCACCTCGCAAGAGTTATCAAATGCTTACGAAGATTTACAAACAAGTCAATCTGTTCAGATCCTATCACAGGAACAGAGATCAGATGGAAGCTGGGGCAGATTTCACTCACGGAATACAAAGGAAACGCATACCATACTTACCACAGAAATCGGTGTGGAACGTGCGTTATCTTTAGGGTTGGATACCAGACATGCAATTTTGCAGAGTGCCCGTGATTATATTTGCCAGATATTGGATAAATCCATTCCTTTTCCTGACCCGCCAGAGAAAAATGAACGCTGGGAGATTGGGACAAGATTGTTCACAGCATCTACCCTATCATTAATCGCACCTGCCCATCCCAACCTTGATCGTGACCGGGCACTTTGGAAGGAAATTGCCAATCGAACTTTTCAATCTGGGAAATACTGCGAGGAAGATGAAATAAAGGCGCACCGTGACCTCACGGGTGTATTCATGCAGAACACTTATCTGATCTTTAGTGGAAAATATCAATTAAACATCCTGGGTTCAAACCCTGGGCTACTTTCATCAAAAATAGAAGAGTCGCTGCTTAAATGGTTGTGGAAAAGACCAAAAGGAATCGGATACCTGACAGTACCTTTGGATAGACCTCCGCAAACGCAGAAGCAGGTTGATCCCTGGCTGGCTTCCTGTGAGCTGCTGGCAAGAGGATTTCCTGGTTGGGTGAATTTTGCACAAGATTCCATGAATTGGTTATGGCGTCAAAGAAATTCTGAAGGATTGTGGGATTTTGGTCCAAAACCACTATCTCTGGCGAACTTACCATTATCCGATACCTGGCAGAAGAAAAATGATCGCATAGCTGATTGGACGACCAGGGTTCTCTGCTTAATGCAAATGTTTATCGACAGAATTTAAAACCTTCCCCCTCAGATTTTATCCCTTACCTGCGACGACGGAAAAGCCGTAAAACGAGCAACAGGATCACAGCTCCAACAAACGATGAAATAACTTGACCTAATATGCCAGCACCAATGTTGATCCCTAATTGCCCAAAGATCCAACCGCCGATGAAGCCACCAAGAATACCCACCAGGATTGCGCCTAATAAACCAAGCCTGATCCCTTTGACTACGGCATCTGCCAATAAACCTGCAATTCCACCAACCACGATCCAAACGAGAATATCAGTAACGGACATGTTTATCTCCTTCTTTTATAAATAATATTTTAATCGCTGGGAAACGATCACTCAAGATTTCGAGAAAGTTCTAGCGTCATATTTATGTGTAGTTCTTCTGAATTTGATACAATTCTCGAAGATAAAAATTCCTTTTTGAGGATGAATATCCTATGATCTCCTGCCCTTATTGTGGAACACAATATCAAAGATTTCAAACAAATTGTAAGAATTGTGGTGCTCCCATTCCTGCATCTTCTCCTGATTTGTTTCAGACTGTATTGGATGCAGTTGTACCTTCGATCGCACCTCCTGCTCCTCCACGAGAGATTGACAATTCTTATATCTGGAAGATGTTCATGACTGATGGATCGGGAATTATTGCGATGGTACTGATAATCATCGGATTTATCTTCACTGTTATTGGCGTGCCGATGATTATCGGGATTATCACAGCTTTTATTGGTATACCATTTACATTACTAGGTGCAGGAATGTTGGTTGGTGGGCTTGCACTAGGAAAAAAGCTATACCACGAAAAAGAAAACATCGTGAATGTTCTCAAGTTTGGGGAATCAACTGAGGGAGAAATTACTTCAGTAGAAGAAAACTATAGCGTATCCATTAATGGCAGGCATCCCTGCTGGATCGAATACGACTATGTCGTTAACAACCGACTGTACAGCGGAAAAATCACCACACTCAATCCGTCTGTCATGGTTCTGCAGCCTGGTAAAAAGATGTATGTGCTTTACCTGCCTACAGACCCTACGAAAAGTTCACTGTACCCACACCCATAAACAAAAGTAATTTACTATTGAAGAAAACAAAAATCCATGGGTTCTCCCATGGATTTTTATCATCCACATGAGTTATTTAAGGGGTTACCGGATCAGAACCCCAGCCATACCACGGATCCCAGGGATGCGCTTCTGGCAAAGGAGGGCATTTCAAAGTGACGGGGTCGGGCAAGACGCCGCCATAGCAATAGCCAACATTTTGAGGTCGCAAGATTCGCACGATATCCGATTTTACTACCTGCCCATTCACATCCTGCAGGTCAAATCGGTAATCTACTTCCCAATAGGGAAGGTTGACGATGTATTCATGATCAGTAGTAAAGTAACCAACATTAGGATTGTCAGTAGCCTGGGTCAGAGGATAGAGGAACCAGGGTTCGGTGCGTGTATCATACAACGCTACCTGCATACCTGCAGGCATCGGTTGGTTGAAGGTATACACAAAAGTACAGGATTGAACGATGCCATCCAGTTCGATACCGCCTTCGATGTTCCTTGCTGGCAATCCACCTTCAGCAACCGTATAACTGGTATCTGGAATGTAAACATTATTTGGCAGACACCAGGCGCTCAACCCCATATCAACCACCCCAAAAGTTGGGGTAAGTGTGGGTTCGAGCGTGGCTGTAGGTTTTGGCGTTACTGTATTAGTAGGCAACTGGGTGGGAACAGGAGTGCTCGTTTGGGGGGGAGGTAAAGGTGTTACAGTATTATAAGGCGTAGCTGTTGGGGTTGGACTACAGGCACTCAGCAAAATGGCAGCAATGATGAAAAGTGCAAGAAGAGGAGCTTTGATCTTGAACAATGGAACCTCCCATAGTTTGATGTTCGTTAATTATATTCTCATATAATTTTTTCTAAAAGGGATTGCCCCCAAAGGGCGGCATGTTCTAATTCTCCATCTTTCAGTGGACCTTCCGATTCTTTGACATAAAAAGGTTCAGCAGGAACAACCAGGTCAGCACCCAGCTTCACCAGAGTGTCAGCCAGTTTATCTGCGGCATATCCACCCCGTTTGACAATAAATCGGAAGATTGCAGGTTTAACATCCTGTGCTGAAATGCGGGTATCAAATACTGCAACCTTTAGCCCTTTCAACCCTTCAGCAGGGATTGAATTTACGAAGACTAGAGTGGGTTCTGATGGTCTAAAACCTCGTGTTGGAGAGCCAAACAATACCAGACCGAAATCTTTCAGTTGTTCGAAGCGAACATCAGGTACTTTGACGATCTGGACCTCATTTTGAGAAGCCAGTACTTCGCTGATTTTCTTTGCAATTAGCTCGGTATTGCCAAAATAAGAATCATAGATGATGAGTATTTTCATTTGTCTTCCTCCATTTTGAATTTTCTGTTTAAAATAATTAATACGCAAAATCAATATGACAAAAATCAAAAATCCAGCTATCTAAAATTTATATCTATTAAGACTTATCAGCTTGTCTTCTCTCCAGGTGTTTGGATAGGTTTTTGGTTAATTAGCTCTGAAGTGGCAATATAAACATACAAACATAGTCCGGTTAATCCAGACAGGAAGAAATCTAAATTTTCCACAGGGGGGATTTTAAGAACAATTAATACAAGTGAAGCAATATACCCCAGCATTAAAAATGCTGGAAAAGCAAAAACTGTTAAGTCAACTAGAAAATTAATTCTTCGCATTGGTTCAAAAATCATTAAATAGATCAAAAAAGGGATTATTACCATTCCCATATGTATATGAGAATGCCAGGTAAAGGCACAAGAAGCTACCAACAGTGCCAGGAAATTAGCAATCCATTTGCCTGAACCGAATTCATATCGATTTTTACAAAGCAGAAACCAGATGATCAAAGTAAACAGCATCCCAGCTCCTGCGGGAATCCATCCAAAGGAACTACCTGTCCAGATATTGATATTCTCTGCAAGCATACGCCAGTTAGCCATAGCAAATGGGGAATTGCTAGAATTTCTTGGTATATAGGTAGACCACATGAGAATTAAATTTTGAAGACTGTTTAATCCACTGAGCATAGTCGAAAGCAGTAGTAAACTGATTGCAGAAGCAAGAAAGCCTGCAAAAACTTTCCAGTTCTTCATGAGCAATAATGCAGGAATTACAAGGATCAATATCTGTGGCTTTATTAACAATCCTCCTAACCAAATGCCAGCCATCAGAGGTCTTTTCTTTAGAGAATGACGAACAAATTCACCACAACATATAACCAGAAAGACTTCCACCTGTCCGACAATGAAATTAATAAACACTGGATAAATTAAAGTTAGTGAAATCAATAATGTTGCTTGTTTTCTGTTTATTCCTTTTTGCCCTGTAAGTTTGTGTAAAAAGAAGTATAGATAACCGGCAAGCAAACAGAAATTTGCAATAGTCCAGATCCAATAACAGGTAATAACATTAATCCTTGAAAGGAATTGAAAGGGGATTAAAAAAAATGCAAAGAAAGGAGCAGGCATTGGCTCAAAGGATTCATAAGGGATGTTCAGGTAGCTGATTGCCTGGTATTGAATTTCTTTTGCGAGGTCTGGGTTATAAATTTCTGAGTAACCATATAGATCTGCAATCTTGCCAGAACTCCAGAAGCCTAGAAAATCGGCTCCTACTCCATTCAAAATACCGAGCCTGAAAATTGAAAAGATAAAGTTGAGGATATAAAAAACCAATAATGCCACCAGCCCCAATTTTCTCCAGGCATCAGGAGAAAGGTTGGTAAAAGGGATGTGTGGATTGTGTGGTTTTGACATGGTCAGGAGAAGGTGATCCTTTTGACTGAAGAAGCCATACCATTATTATATTCATCTGCAGATAGCCTGTTCCCCTTGCCCATTTTTATCGCAGCCCATACAATTATGGATAGAGGAGTCATTTTGCTTGCTGAAACCATAATCAAAGCCATGCTCGTTTTTATCATAGTCCTGCTGGCAATACTGGCGCTCAATTATTTGCATAAGCGCGCCCTTCCACCAGCGGGATATGTTTTCTGGGCGGTAATTGCCCTTACCTTACCTGTATTTGGCCCCATTTTACTCATCTCCATTCAACCTGGAGAACCGCGCCAGATTCATGATAGAACTTGATCCTGCCAGTGTTTTCTTTCCACAAATACTGTCTTCTTTTGCAAAAACGGAACATACTCGATAGATACTCTTTTTAATTAATTTACGGAGGTGTTATGCACGACGAAATGGATTGGGTCCAGGAATTCCCTGGCGCGATCACAGTATGTGACAGGCAGGGCATCATCATTATGATGAATGCACGTGCCTGTGAAACTTTTCGCGCGGATGGCGGTGCTGCTTTGATCGGCAAGAATGTGCTGGATTGTCACCCTGCACCTGCGCGTGAAAAATTACAGAAACTGTTGGCTAGCGGTAAAGGGAATGCATATACGATTGAAAAGAAAGGTGTGCGAAAACTTATCTACCAGAGTCCCTGGTTCAAAGATGGCAAATACGCCGGTCTGGTAGAGCTGTCGCTGGAAATCCCTGAAGATATGCCCAATTTTGTGCGTCAATAAGTGGAGATGAATATCTTCATCTAGCTTGTTATAATCTAATTACTTCCCTGGGTGGGAACAAAACCATATGCCTGATCATAAAATTGTTTATCAGAAAGAAACTGACCTTTATCACTTACTGGTAATGCGTGAAGATTATCAGCATAATTTACCAGACTTGCTGGAGAAATTACTGGCAGGTCAGCGATGGAATACTCTTGAATTGGGGGCAGGTACAGGAAGGCTGACAAAGATGCTTCTGCCTTTGTCGGATCATCTGACTGCGTTGGATGTATCTCCAGCGATGCTCATCCGGGCAAAGGAATATCTGGCGTCGCAAACAGGTTATCTTTTCCCGCTATTAGCTGCCGCAGACCACCGAGCGTTACCGGTAGCCAATTACAGCGTCTCTCTGATTGCTGCTGGATGGAGTGTATGTTATCTGGTTTCCTGGTATCCAGAGACCTGGCAGTTTGAATTGGAAAAAGCTATGGCTGAAATGCAGCGCGTCATAACGCCAGGTGGGATGATCATGCTGATCGAAACCCAGGGTACGGGCAAACAACAGCCTGACCCACCAGCCCATTTGATCCCGTATTACGAATCATTGAAGCAATTTGGCTTTGAAGGCACCTGGATCAGAACAGACTACCTGTTTCAATCGCGCGAAGAAGCAGAATTATTGACCCGCTTTTTCTTTGGTGATGAAATGATCAATGAAATTACCAGCGGCGATATATCCTACTTGCCCGAATGCACGGGCATCTGGTGGAAACATATGTAATTGCGCAAGAAGAAAGGTTGAATGGAAGCTGTAACTCACCCGGTGATCCTAGAGGCAATCCAGTCTGGAGATTTTAAGCTGGTGAAAGAACTGCTTGCAAAGAAACCTGCTCTGGCTAGAACTCGTAATGCACAGGGGGTGTCTGCCATATTGATTGCCCTGTACTTTAACCAGCAGGTTATTGCCAGATACCTGGCAACAAAAGTTGAGTCACTCGATATATTCGAAGCAGCGGCATTGGGTGATCTGAATCAAGTGAAGAAATTAATCACGCAGGATCCGACAAAAGCGAACGCTGTCAACGTGGATGGTTTTCAGCCCCTCGGCCTGGCGGTGTATTTTAGTAAAGAGGAAACAGCCATGTTCTTAATTCGGCATGGAGCTCATGTAAATGGAGCCTCACAGAACAGTCTGAAAGCTGCCCCTCTTCACGCTGCGCTATCGGCCCACAATATTTTTCTGGTGAAAGAAATTCTTAAGCATGGTGGTGATGTGAATCTGCCCGAATCAGGAGGGTATACCCCATTACATATAGCTGCACAGAATGGGGATGTAGATGCATTGGAAATCTTGCTTGCTTACCATCCAGACCTGGATCCCCGGTTGGAAGCTGATGGGTTGACACCTCTTGGTACTGCGGTAAAATACGGCAACGAACAAGCCGCTGAGTTTTTACGCCAGCACGGTTGTCTGGAGTGACCCCGGTTTTACAAGGAGAAAGGTGAAATTCAATCGCAGCATACAGGTTCAATGTATGGTGTAAAAAAGGTTGTATATGACTCGTGTTTATGTCATCCGGCATGGTGAAAACTATGCAAACGTTATCAAGCAATTATCTTCTCGAATTGTTGATTATTCAATAACAGAAAAAGGAAAATTACAGGCTCATCAAACAGGTGAAGCATTAGTTGGAAAGGGTATCGAAGCTCTTTTCTGCTCACCCATGAAACGTACCCGAGAAACTGCAGCGATCATTGGTTCTTATCTCAATCTCACCCCGCAGGTTATTGAAGAGCTAAGAGAGATCAATGTGGGCGATCTGGAAAAAGTCCGATCAACGTTAGCCATTTGGGAGGAACACGATTCCATCATCAGGCGATGGCAGAATGGAGAACACGATCTTAGTTTCCCGGGTGGTGAAGATTACAATAGTTTGCTTGGCAGAGCACGCACAGCTTTGAAGAAAGCTATTACTGGTAGAGAGAATGGTGTAATTGCCATCGTGGGGCATCTGGGTATGTTTAATTTCACATTGAATGATCTTTGTTCCAATGTGAATACAGGAAGCATGCTTGACCGTGGCACGAACAATAATTGCTCGATCACTGAAATGGAAGCGGAATGTGTGGATGGCAGACTCGATGTCAGGTTGATCCAATGGGCGAATTCAGACCATATTCATGGTGAGGCTGCAGATTTTGTATCCACATGGCCTGAAAAGGGCGATCTGTAGGGTTCAGTTCCCCTAAAATTTTGATTAATTTATAAAGGAACTTGTGCAAGCCATTGTATTTTTGTATACAATGGGGATGTAGCGCTGTTTCCTTGTTGATTGATCTGAGAACGTTAAGAAAGGGGAAATATGCCTGATAAGGAAATCAAACCTATTTTCGTTTTTCAGTATCTTATTACTGCATTCTGCTTCTATTGTGCGTGGCCCTTTTGGTATTCTCTACTGGATGGCTTGTTGTTATCTGATGATATTATGGCTCCACTTGCGTATGGATTCTGCAGTTTAACGGGAACCATTACGTTGCTGCTTCTTTGCCGAAAGAAAAGCATTTCTTCTCTTCTCAGGATTGGGATGATCATTGGAGCAGTGGTTTTGATTGGAATGCCATTTTTAATTTATTCCCTGCGAAATTGGGTGATCTTTCCAATCATCCTTAATATAGTGTATTGGATGACCAGCCTTACTTTTATTGGAGGCTTGATCACTCTCCTGGTAAAAGGGAGACAATTCAACAAAATACAAAAGGAAGCATTGCTCTTCACGCTGGTCATATCCATCCTTGGACCTTTTATGCCCTGGATGGAATTTATTCTTTATACCCTGGGGCTGGCATTCAAAAGCAGGATCTTCAGCCTTTATGCGGCTTATGGAAACTGGTTGATTGTGGCTGTATGGGGATTGGCAGCTTATTCAATGATCCATTTTACTTATAAAAAGAAAGAAGACAGTTTTAGAGATGTAGTAAAGAAAGGCCAGGTAAAGATAGCTCGAACTATGCTTTCAGGGTTTATCATCGGGCTGGCGTTTTTCTTTATTGGGATACGAAATTCGGTGCAATATAATGAAACGGTGTATCAACAACGCATATATATTGGCGGGCAATTGACGGGTACAGATATTGTGTCCATCCCGGATTTGAATATGTTGCTCTTGCTAGGGATGGGTTTGATCATTTTTACTTTACTCATTTATGGCATAAGCAGAGCAGGACAATTGGATTGATCCATTTATTTTTGAGAAAAGGAGAGTGTCTACATGACAATAACCAATCCAGAAACGGAAAAACGTTTACGCATAGGTTTTAGATTTTTTAACAAATTTATGACGGGATTGTGGAGATTGGGATTAGGAAAATGGGTCAATGCCTGGCCTGATGTAGGTGGGCGTATCCTGGTCATTACCCATCATGGACGAAAATCTGGAAAACGGTATAGAACCCCTGTGAATTACGCCGAAATCAATGGTGATATCTATTGCACCGCTGGTTTTGGAAGTGTGGCTGATTGGTACCAGAATATGCTGGCAAATCCCCAGGTCGAAGTCTGGCTTCCAGATGGCTGGTGGGCAGCCATTGCAGAAGATGCCAGCACCTCACCTGAAGCTAAGGTAATTTTGCGAAAAGTGCTTATCGCCAGCGGATTTGCTGCCAGGGTATTTGGAATCGACCCCAAAACCATGCCCGACGAGGAAATCGATGAGCTATTAAAAGTCTACCGTATCATGAGGCTGCGTCGGGTAGCACCCCGGACTGGAAAAGATGGTCCAGGTGACCTGGCATGGATCTGGCCTTTAACCAGTTTTCTCTTCTTCTTTTTATGGCTAAGCAAACGACCTCGCAAGCATTAATTTGCTTTTGCATATAAAATTATTTTTTGGAGGATTTAATGGCAGAGTTCATAGAATTTGTAAGTAATTATCAAGACTTGAGTAATGACCGAGGTTTCCAATTCGAATTTGAATGCAACCGCTGTGGTGTGGGATACCGTACTGAGTTTCAGGCATGGGCAGTCAGTAGTGTTGCCAGCGTATTGGATACCGCAAGCAGCTTATTTGGAGGTTTTCTGAACACAGCGGCAGATCTGGGTGAAAAAGCCCGTTCTGCTGCCTGGCAGAAAGCACGGGATAAAGCTTTTGCTGAGGCAATAGAAGAGATCAAACCAAAATTTATTCAATGCCCGCGTTGTTCAACATGGGTTTGCAGGAAATCCTGCTGGAATGCTAAAAAGGGATTATGCAAGAATTGTGCACCCGACCTGGGTGTGGAGATGGCAGCTGCACAATCGGAGCGTTCCGTAGAGGAAATTCATGCACACGCTTGCATGGCTGAAGAAGACCGGCATCTGGGTGCGGAAACCTGGAAGCAATCAATAAAAGCTTCTTGCCCAAAGTGCGAAGCTCCTTTGGCAACAGATGCAAAATTCTGCCCTAATTGTGGAGCCAGCTTGAAAGCATCCTTCTGCAAAGAATGCGGAAAACCACTGCAGCCAGGAGCTAAATTCTGTGCTGAGTGTGGTACAAAAACCAGCTAGACAATGACGCCTCTCAGAAATTTGCCATCTGCCTGCCTTTATAATTCATCCATCAAGGTTGAATTTCTTACCACAGCAGGACCGCGTATTATCGGCTTGTTTCTTAATGGGAAAGATGGCAATATTCTGGGGAGTGCGGATGATGTCTGTTATGATACCCCATATGGGGAATATTTTTTAATTGGTGGTCATCGCCTCTGGCATGCGCCTGAAGCTTTTCCCCGTTCTTTTTTGCCAGATGGTGATGGGTTGCAAATTGAGTATGGCAACAGGCAGGTAGTGTTAATACAGCCGGATGAACCCGGTACGCATTATCGTAAATCCATTGCCATCACCCTGGATGATGAGAAACCCCTCCTTCAAGTAATCCATACCATCCAGAACAACAGCCTGGTAAAAGTGGAACTGGCGCCCTGGGCAATAACCTTGCTGCCTCTGGGTGGTGTGGCGGTTCTCCCCACATCGGCTCCTTATCAGGGAGAGTATGCACCAAACCGACAGATCAGCCTTTGGCATTATACCCGTTGGGAAGATGACCGTTTGACGATCAAGAATGATCACCTGCTGGTTCAGGGAGAAAGCAGGAATCATCCCTTTAAAATTGGATACTTCAACCACGTTGGATGGGCAGCTTATTGGGATAAAGGAGTCTTGTTAATAAAACGTTTCAACCCAGAATTCACAAAAATCCATACTGATCAGAATAGTAATTTTGAATGTTTTTGCTACAACAAATTCATTGAACTGGAAAGCCTTGGACCATTGACAGCGTTGGAACCTGGCGAGTCCATCACCCACATCGAAACCTGGAGCGTCCTTTCAGACATCCCGAACCCAATGACCTTGCAAGGCGATGATTCCATCGAACAAAAATTGGGTTTGTTAGAATAAATTGATTTTGATCAATCAGAACGCCCTTAACAGGAGGTAGCATGCGCAGACATTCAGCATGGCGTTTTTCGTTTATGTTGGTGATTGCCGCCATCATTGCTGCGTGTAGTATAGGTGGGGTGTTTGATGAAGATAGAACACGCACCATTACCGATGAACCAACGGAAGTGAATCCCCTGCCAGAAATGATCCATTATGATGTACCAACCTTTCCCATTCTTCTGGAAATGCCCAATACAGGTTGTGTAGATAATGGTGGAGGTTGGATCACCTGCCCTGCAGATAGCGAGCCCAGCAAGCTGGGGTGTGTTTCTATCTCCCCTCTCAGTGACACGTATGGAGGACTGGAACCATCCATTCCGATCATGTCTTGCAGGATGGACATGATGTTGGAGGACCTGCCAGAGGATGAGTATTTATACAACATCGGGTGTCCTACGAACCTTTATGTTCGCATGCTTGCTTATCGAAATGGCAAATTCGAGGTGATCAAAGGAATTCCTGATCTGCAAAAGGTGTTTGCTCCCATCGAAAGCAGTACTGAAGCGATCAGTTATGCGGTGGCTGCCACTGGCTATTGGGCTGGTTTTCAGATGGAGGCAGATGAAAATCTGCGATATCTGACAGAGAAAATTGAGGATACACATGCAGTGGAAACAGACGCTGGATATGTTGTTAATCTATTTGGGTATCAATTATGCGGTTGTGGTCCTCATACCTATTACCGGGTAGATGTCACTCTGACGAGAGAAGGCGAAATTAAATCGGTCGGTGACAGAATCCCCCTTTATGAAGACCCTGCAGATGATGGAAAATGTATTGATTGAAAAAAGGATCAAAGTGAGAACGATCATTGAGAAGTTAATAAATAGCCCTGAACCATCTGTCCGTTATAGGATAGCCAGGGATGTGCTTGACAAAGATCCGCAATCAGCTGAAATGCTGGCGATGCAAGAAGAAATTCGCAATTCAGACCGGGTAAAACAACTACTTTCTGAAAAACAACCAGATGGAACGCTGCCGCATCATGCCTATTTCAAATGGGCTGGATCCCACTGGACTCTCGCGATGCTGGCTGAATTGTGTTACCCATCTGGTAATAGCTTGTTGATCCCCTTGCGTGAGCAAGAATTGGATTGGTTGTTGGGTGAACATCACATTCAAGCATATGAGGAAAAACGCCGGAAATATGGTCCTGAACGTATCCGGCGATGTGGCTCACAGGAAGGATATGCGATCTTTTCTCTTTATTCACTTGGTCTGGAAGATGACCGAGTGAAATTACTGATTGACCGCTTACTCGAATGTCAGTGGCCAGATGGTGGATGGAACTGTGATTGGCATCCTAAAGCAGATACCTCTTCTTTTCATGAAACCTGGCTGCCCATGCGGGCAATCTGGCTGGCAGCTGAGAAAACCGGGAACGGGAAATTACGGGAGACAGCCAGGCAGGCTGCTGAGGTCTTTTTACAACGCAGGATGTTCCGGCGTGTACACGGGGGAGAGGTGATCGACCCTGGTTTTCTCAAACTTCATTATCCTTTCTACTGGCATTACACAATACTGAATGGGTTGAAGGTGATGGCTGAAATGGGTTTGATCCATGACCCGCGCTGCAAAGAAGCTCTGGATTGGCTGGAATCGAAAGAGCTACCAGAAGGTGGGTATGCAGCTGACAAGAAAATTTATCGGGTGACCACGAAAACTACCGCCAGTGGATGTTCGCTGGTGGGATGGGGGAAATCCAATGGGAAATCGATGAATGAATTTGTTACGGTTGAAGTTCTAACTGTACTGCATGCTGCAGGTAGGATTTGAGGAGGCAAAGAATGGATCGAAAGACTTTTAACCAGGCAATGGCTGAAGCGATCGTTCTTCTACCGGATGAGAGATATGAACGCTTTGCTGCGGTACACAAGAAAATATGGGAGACATACAAGGCTGCAGTGATGGCAATCACCCCAGAAAGAGCTGCCCAAGTCAGCAGCGATGGAAGAAGCATGGCACTGGTGATTGGTCATATCGCAGAATGGGATCGTTTCTTGATCCAAATGTGCGCTGAGTTTCTGACGGGAGTCTCGTACCCGCGAGGCTGGAGATTAAAGGGGTACATCGAACCAGATGGAACCAGTAAAGATTTTGAGAATATCGAAGCATTCAACCAACATCAAATGAAACGCCAGGCAGACATTCCCTGGAAAGAAATTCAAAAGACTGCCTTACAGATGGGTGAAGTATTGTACATTCTTTTTCAGACACCGGGATTGATGGATGTTGCTCATCTGGAAATGGGCAAACTGGAACATTGGGAAACCCCCGGTTTCACAGGTGAAGTACCGGTTGGCTGGTTGGTATGGGCGGTCATTATGGAGCATGAAGGGGTGGAACATGCCTTTGATCTGGGGATAGAAATTTCGTGAAACATTTACCATTAGGGAAGTTACCTCCCGATCTGTTGGAACAGATGCTGGCTGGTATGCCAATATCAGACCCGAGGGTGAAGCTTGGTCCAGGCACAGGGCTGGATTGCGCCGTGTTGGAAATAGGAGATCACTTGCTGGTCGTGAAATCAGACCCCATCACCTTTGCTACCGATGAGATCGGCAGGTATGCAGTACAAGTCTGTGCCAATGATATTGCCACCACTGGTGCCACACCACATTGGTTTCTGGCAACCATCCTGCTACCCGAAAACACTGCCACTCGGGAAATGGTGTTGGATTTATCCCGGCAAATCCAACGTGCCTGTCAGACGATGGGTGTCAGTGTGGTTGGTGGTCATACAGAGATCACGCATGGCTTGGATCGCCCGATCATCTTGGGTACGATGATCGGTGAAGTGGCGATCAACCAATTGGTTACACCTCGTGGTTTACAGTCGGGTGACCGGATATTACTGACCAAAGGAGTTCCAATAGAGTCGGTTTCAATTCTGGCACGCGAATTTGCTTTCCGGTTTCTGGGAAAACTTTCAACCCGTGAATTACAACAGGCAGCTAATTACCTTTTGGAGCCGGGCATCAGTGTGGTACAGGATGCACACCTGGCATGCCAGTATGGCAGGGTGCATGGTATGCATGACCCCACAGAGGGAGGGTTGGCTGCTGCCCTTTGGGAATTATCAGAAGCAAGTCAAAAAATTTTAGTGTTCACTCCAAGACAGGATATTATCTCACCGCTGGCGCAGAAGATCTGTGACATAATGCAAATTGATCCGCTTGCAGCTATCGCTTCGGGTGCTTTGCTGATTGCGACACCTGAACCAGATGCTTTTACAATTACCCAGGCATGTCGCAAAGCGGGGATTGCCTGTCATGATATTGGTTGGGTCGAAGATGGTGGTGTATCTGTGTGGTGTGTTGAAGATGGGCAGCGCAGACTTCTCCCTCGACCTACCCGAGATGAAATTGCCCGATTGTTAGAAGGTGTTTAAAACTTATTATGGATTTGTGAGAATATTTTTGGGGATATATGCGCTATAATCACGCAAAAGGTTTCTCATGCTAAATACTCCCCCCATCCCCTTCGATAATTCTTATTGGGTGCGACCTGGCCAGTTGTTGGCAGGTGAATATCCGGGTTCACGTCCGGGATATATTTCACGCACGGAGGATATCGTCCGCGAAAGATTGCAGGCATTAGTCGAACTCGATATCAATGTGATCATCGATTTAAGCAGAGCAGGTGAAGGAGAAGATTATCGTGAGTTGCTCCGTCAGGAAGCCCGCCGGCATAATGTGAAAGTGGAATATACTCGTATGCCAATTCTGGATATGGGGGTGCCTACTGTGGATGAGATGGTGAAAATCCTGGATAAAATCGATCAATCACTGATCAATAACCTGGCAGTGTATGTGCATTGCATGGCTGGTATGGGACGCACTGGCATGGTGGTGGGTTGTCATTTTGTCCGGCATGGGGTCCAAAAAGATCTGGTGATCCCCTATATTCAAGAGTTACGAAAAAACATTTCTTACGGAAAATACCCATCTCCCGAAACAAAAACTCAGGAACAATTTATCTACGCCTGGCAGCCAGGCCAATAACTTTTAAAACATTATTGAGAAGAGTTTGGTTCCAGATATGCCACTGCATGCCCTTTTTCTTCATCCATGATCAGGCATACATGCTGATTGGGGGCGACGTCGGAAACGCGGATCAGTCGCAGGGCATTTTTCAACGGTTCGTCTACCGAAATGAATTCTTCTAGCCTGTTGGGGCTGTCATAAAAGAAGGCATGATTGAAGGAACTGCTGGTTTTATTCAGCTCGATTGCCAGTGGGTAGATCTGTGACTCCAATAGATCCTGGAAGAAGTGTGTACCCAGAGATGGTTCGGGTTCCGGACCGATCTCTGGTCCAGCTAATTCAACCAGGGCGCGGGTATGATAAATATCTCCGTAACTGATGGGCACTCCCAGGTCAGCATTGGAACTACCCCAACGTCCTGGGCCAATACAAATATATGCTTTGCCATTTAAAGCCGCGTTCAGTTTTCCAATGGCTCTAGCCAGCTCTGAACGAAGATTCATGGTGGATAAAGCAAAATACCCTTCGGGTGGTACAAACACTACATAATCGATCCGGTCAATATACCCCTGAGGAACTACAAATTTGGTTGAGAATACCACTTTGTGTTCAGGTATTCCAGCAGGGATGGGAACCTGTTCGGTTGTGACCAACTGGCTTTGAGGACGGCATTGCAGGATTGTAATTTTTAGTTTAGGCTTACCGGTTTCTGATTCGGAAAGGTGTACAGTAAATTCCATATCCACTGGCGAGTGATAGATATTTTCCAATGTCTGTAAGATCAACCGCATTTTTTCGGCAAATGGTGTGCGACGTAAGAATTCATCATAGGTCAGCACAAGATTTTTTGTATCTGATGGTAGGAGGTTTGACCGTAATGCCGAAAAATATCCTTCTTCATATAACTGGAAGAGATATCGTAAAGGTTGGTAATCAGATTTTGCTATATCATGTACGGAGAGGGTTTCAAATAAATTATCTTCCAGATTAATCAGGTCAACATATTGTTGAGAATAGTGTTGAATGACCGAGGGTTTAGTAGAGGGGCGCAGCAAGGGATGGCTGAGCGCCACCAGTCGTGGGTAATCATTTCCGACCCTGTCAACTGCACGTGTACCCAATCCCCATACCATGCGAACAAATCCATCCTCCGCTTTAAGCTGGGGCGACCAACGGAAAAGGTTATGGCTGAATGCCACACCAGCAGCATGTGGTAGATAGTATTTTCCATAGGTTTCACCCTGAACCACCTGGATGAGGATAGCCATTCGCTCGTCATAATCTAACAGCCCTTTACTACGCCGGTACAGTAAAGCATTCGGGTTGAGGGTAGAAGCATAAATCTGAGCAATAGCCCTGGTCAGGGCATGAATATTCTCTGCTGTGGAAGCTTGGTTGGGTAAAAAAATGCTTTCATACTTGCCAGCGAATGAAGTGCCAAAGTTATCTTCCAACAGGCTGGATGAACGTACAATAATGGGGCGATTTCCTACGCCTGCCATCACTCCTTCCAATCGGGCAGTGATATCCGGTGGAAAATCACCGGCGAGAAAATCCTCGACAATTTTTGGATAATCTGCCCGCATTTCCTCTTCTGTTTTGTATTTCTGGTCATTCCAGTGCACCAGGTTGTTAATGGACATGAAGGTATATAGTTCTTGCGAGCCAATATAGTAAGAATCGGGAGTATCTATGGATACATCATCCGGAAGATGAAGCGAATCCTTCAGAATGCGGGTGGCAAGCAGCATACCAGCAGATTTCCCGCCGATGCGTCCTGCCCCAATCCTCCTACGTCGGATATCTGAAAGGTCATGAATGGTGAACCATTCTTTGGCAATATTGATATAGCGAAGCTGATCGCTGATAAGAGCCCTGATGAGAACTACTTTCAATTCGTGAAGACGGTGAGCGTAGCGTTGTCGTTCTTTTTCTTCCATGCGTTCGATCGACATTGCCTGTTCAAAAACCATTTCGAGCGGCGCCAGTTCCGGGTTCATCGATAACATCAGGTCTTCAATCTGTACACCTCGCTCGCCCATCACCTCGTTGACGATCTTTTCGAATGCTTCGAAATTAAAGAAATGACTGAATCGCAAGTCGGTCAATTGATCACGTATACGCTGGACGCGGAGTTCCCACATTTCTGCTGGTTCTTCTTCGTATGGCTGTTCCATTCCTTCGCGCTGTTGTGAACGAATAGCTGCTTCACGCACCTGTGATTCAAAAACTTGATGCTGGAGGATGCCATTATCAAATAAGAATTGCCGCATCCTTTCACGAATGCGGCTGCTTAATATGGGATATTGTGCTAATGCCAGAGTGATAGAAAGGTAACGTTCGTTTGAACTGGGAAGAAAACTGATCTCACCGGGCATAGGATTATTTAGCCAAGATGCATTGGCATAATAACATGCGTAAAGGTGTCATCTCCTGCAGGCAAGATCATGCCTGGGGTATTGTTGGCATTGGTTTTTAGATGGATATTGGGGGTTTTGATGACCTCTAAAACTTCACGCAAGAATTTAACGTTAAATGCAATTAGCAATCCGGATCCTTCGATGTTCGCATCCAATTTAATTTCACTGAAGCCGGTCTCTTCGGATTGAGCTGATATTTCGACTACACCAGGCGCATCGTCACCTGGTTGGAGGTGTAAGCGAATAATATTGTTTCCATCACGGGCAATGATCTCTGCCTGGCGGCAGGCTTTTAAAAATTCTGAGGTAGAAATGGTGGTTGTCGTCTTGAAAGAGGTAGGAATGATCTTATCATAGGGAGGGAAATTCCCTTCGATAAGTGAGGAAACCAATTCTGCATCACGCAAATGGAAAAGAACCTGCCCGCGCCCAGGTGGGGTGACCATGGAAACTTTCTGTTCGCCATCGGTTGCAATACGGGCCAGCTCGCTCAATGCTCTGGCTGGAATGATCACTGAGAGCGGATGTGAAGCTGGTTGCTCCAACGTTGCGGTACGCACTGAGACGCGGTAACCGTCTGTCGCAGCCAGGGTGATGGTGGAACCTGTGATATTCATCTGCACGCCCTGCAACACAGGGCGCGACTCATCTGTTGAGACAGCAAAGACCACTTGCTGGATCATTTCTTTAAAGTCATTAATATTTAGTTCAATGCCATCTTTCAAATCGGGTACCGGGATGGGTGGGTATTCTTGAGCATCGATCCCTTTAATATCCGTTACCGATGTACCGCAACGCACATTGAGTACCTGATTCTTGGGGTTCAATTCCATTTGAACGCTGTCGGTAGGTAGTGTGTTAACCAGATCACTTAAAGTACGGGCGGGTACGGTAATGGCTCCTTCCTCTGCGATCTGTGCACCAATCCAACAGGATATCCCCAATTCCAGGTTGGTAGCTGAAAGACGTACACGCCCTTCATCAGTAGCGAGCAGAACGTTTGCCAGAACTGGCAGAGTGCTTCGGGGTGCTACAGCCCGTGAAACCAAACCAAGACCATGAGCAAGTTGTTGTTGAGAAACGGAAACTTTCACAGTGGGTACCTTCTCCTGGCGTAATTACAGCCGATTAATTTAATGATAATCTTCTTTGATTTAAAAGTATATCACAACCAAAACCATTTGCATTTGGTATTGTTTTCGTCATTGTTGGCCAGTATTTTAACTGCCAGGTTTGTAAAGGGTATAAAAGATAAAATAACTCTTTCAAATTTCCTGAAGTTAATAGGCAGAAGATGATAAACTGTTCTTTGGGAAAAATAGTTGTTCGAATCGAGTTTATTTATGCCAATCTGTCGCCATCTGGTAGGCATGGGCAGTCTGCAGCAGGGTGAGTTCCCGGAAATGGGCTCCCATTAATTGCATCCCGATTGGTAGATGGTTCTTATCAAATCCCACCGGAAAAGACAGACCAGGCACGCCAGCCAGGTTGGCTGGCAGGGTGAACACATCTTCCAGGTACATCGCCAGTGGATCTTCGGTATGCTCGCCAATTTTAAATGCAGTGGTGGGTGTGACCGGTGCTGCAACAACATCCACTTTTTTAAATGCTTCATCAAAATCCTGTTTGATGAGGGTGCGAACTTTTTGTGCCTGGGAGTAATAGGCATCGTAATACCCGGCAGAAAGTGCATACGTGCCCAGCATGATGCGCCGTTTGACCTCTGCACCAAAACCGGCTCCCCGACTTTTACAGGAGAGAGCGATCATATTTGGATCATCCACGCGTAAGCCAAAGCGAACCCCATCATAACGCGCCAGGTTAGCAGATGCTTCAGCAGGGGCAATCAGGTAATAGACTGGCAGGGCATACCCGGTATGTGGTAAAGAGATTTCCATTACTACAGCGCCTAAAGCATGCAGCATTTCGATGGCAGTATGTACTGCCTGCTCTACTTCAGGTTGCATCCCCTTTATGAAATACTGCTTTGGCACTCCTACTCTGAGACCATGCAGGTCAGTTTGATCTACAAGAGTATATTGTGGTACGGGCACATCCATAGTTGTGGCATCCAATATATCATAACCAGCCATGTGTTGAAATAAGAGCGCCACATCAGCTGCGTTGTGTCCTAACACCCCTACACAATCCAGCGAGGAGCCATAAGCGATCAAGCCGTAACGTGATACCCTGCCATAGGTGGGTTTCAACCCAGTCAGCCCGCAAAAAGCAGCCGGTTGTCGCACGCTACCACCGGTATCGGTGCCCAACGCGATGGGCGCCATATGGCTGGCTACTGCAGCGGCAGAACCACCGCTGGAGCCTCCAGGTACACGGGATATATCCCACGGATTTCGCGTGACCTGGTACGCTGAATTCTCAGTAGAAGAACCCATTGCAAATTCATCTGTGTTGGTCTTCCCTAAAGTTACAACACCTGCATTTATTAAATGCTGCACAGCTGTCGCGCTATAAGGCGGGATAAAATTCTCAAGGATCTTTGAGCCGCAGGTGGTACGGATACCTTTTTGGCACAAGAGGTCTTTGATGGCAATGGGTAGTCCGGTTAAAGGGGGAAGAGGAGCATCCGGATTCTTACGCCAGGTTGAAAGGTTTTTATCAGCATTAAGTGCCTGTTGCTTTGCCAACTCGGGTGTGGGTGTCAGAAATGCCAGAAGGGTGGGATTGAGCTTTTCGATCTGCTGTAGATACGCATTAGTAAGCTCGCAACTGCTCACCTGTCCTTTGCGCAGTGCCTGGCATACTTCAACGGCAGAAAGCCGGGTGATATCGGTCATAAGCTACTCTAAAACTGGTGGTACCCGGAATTGTTTGGATTCAACCTGAGGAGCATTCTGCAATATTTCATCCAGCGACAATCCTGGATGTGATTCATCAGGTCGCAATACGCTGCGAGGAGGCAGCACGCTGGAAGTTGGGGCGATTTGACTGGTATCCACTTCGTGTAATCGAGCAGCATAATCAAGAATCGCAGAGAGTTGTTGGCGATATTTTTCCAGCTCTTCATCGGTGAGCTGAAGGCGTGCCAGTGCAGCGATATGCTCTACTTCATCACGGGTAAGACTCATAGGTTGTATTATAACAAAGAGATGCCCAAATACCTGATAAATCATATTGCCACATTCCACAAAACGGGGGTGGCAAAGACAAAAAAACGGCGGATAGATTCCGCCGTTTTTGTTCATCATATTTATGGTTAAACGATTTTCATTTCCCTGGCATCTTCAAGTTCGACGATGTAAGGCTTTAGTGCGTTCTTAAGAGCTTCCAGTTCTACACCTGATACTTTCATCATCATCTCCCCTTCACCGCTGCTTTCTCCACTGAATGTGCCCATAGCGATGATATCACCGCCAATATCACAAACTGCCCGGCTAATCTTTGCCAATTGTCCGGGTTTATTGATCAGTTTAAAAGTAACGCGTATTCCTGGCTGCCTTGCGCCCATGACTTCCAGAAAGACTTTGAAAATATCTGTCTCGGTGAGCATGCCGATCACTTTTTCTCCACTTACCACCGGTAAGCCACTGATCTTTTTATCTGCCATGATCCGTGCGGCTTCTTCCAACGGCATATCTTCGATAATGGTGATGACATCTTTTGTCATGATTCTCTCAACCGGCAATGTGTTCATTAATGTATTAATTTCCCATTTGTCCAAAAGTGTCGCTTTTGAGGGGGATGCTTTGAGCAAATCACTCTCTGTGATAATTCCTACAAGATTACCATCTTTGTTCACTATTGGTAAACGGCGGATATGTTCTTTTTCCATTAAAAAATGGGCATCTTCAAGTGTTGTCTCGGGTGTTATGGTGATCACTGGGTGACTCATGCGGCTTCCGACTAACATGTTGTCCTCGCTTTATCAATCATGGATTTTTAATAATTTATAAGACAATAATAGCAGGCTTTTTTAAGAAGACAAGAGGTTTTTATCGATTTCTTACAAAATTCTACTTTCTCCAGCCTTCGTTATACCACCGTAAGTACTCTTCAACGTGGGCTGACCAATAAACTTCGGTATGGTCTCCCTTTTGAAAGATCCATTCATGGGGTATTTCCAGAATAGTCAGCATTTCTTCAAATTTTTTTGCGTTGCGCCAATCTTTATCTGCATCACCAATGTCCATGTAAACTCGGGGAAGCTCATCTTTTGGAATCTCGTGAACCCATTCGGGCAATGCAGGAATAGTGGCTGGCATGCTGTGCAATCCAGCGGCACCAAAAACATTCCAATGGAGAAACACCAATCGGGCTGCCCATACTGCTCCACGAGAAAGCCCACCAATGGCGATACATTCCCGGATTCTGCAAAGAGGATAAATTGTTTGTAGTTTGGGCAGGATTTCATTTACCAGCACATCACCAAAGGTAGTTTCGCTGTAATAAACCATGCTATCAGGTTCTTCTGGCATGATGATCACTAGAGGTGAGATCTCACCCTCAATGATCAACCGATCTGCAGTTTCAGGTACGCCAAGTCTTGCCCATTGCTCGCCATCGGCATTGCTTCCATGCAACAGTATCAAAACAGGGTAAGGTTCATCTGGTGAAGCGGTATATCCTGGAGGGAGGTATAAACGAACAGTGATCGGCTTTGGATAGTTCTTGCTTTCGAATACCACTTTTTCGATCTGGCTGTTTGTTATCGCTGTTGGTGTAATCGTGGATTGATCAGGTTTGCTTGATATTTTTATTTCAACGGACGCGACAGAAGTTGGGGTTGTTGTACGGATTGCGAATTCAGATTGATCGTTGACGGTACAGGCAGAAAGAGCGAAAAAGATGATGAATGCGCATGCAGCAGTTAGAAATCTTTTCTGTAAATGCTTCGGGAGCGGTTCATGAAAAGATAATATTCTTCGTTTGCAAACATATTCTGACTGCAATTTTTCGTCTGTCTTATGCCTTGACCAACTCATGCCATTCGGATTATACTCTAATGCGTCGGGGTGTAGCGCAGTTGGTAGCGCACCGTGTTTGGGACGCGGGGGTCGGCGGTTCGAGTCCGCCCACCCCGACTGGATAACCGCCGTGGAAAACCTCGGCGGTTTTTTATAACTGGTCATATAATTGATCATAGAAAAAGCAGGTGATCTATGACCCATAAGAAGATGGATGGTGTGATCGAAGCAGTTCGTTATGAAACAGATGGCAATATAAAGTTGGTGCGTCTGTACGAACGCCGTGATGCAGTTTTTTCAGATCATGTTCTTTTGAATCGTGAGGATCTCTTGCGTCTCTTAAAAAGCAGGCGCAGGTTAGTCACCGGTACACGCATAGAGTTCATGGCAGGGACTTTTCAAACAAAACGACCTGTCATCACGCGAGAGGTCTCTGGAAAAGAGATCATCCTTACGCAAGATAGCCAGTCTTCTCATGATTGGCTTGAAGGTGTACCATTATTCTGACTGATTTATTAACGTAATCAAATTGACCGAGCCATTTCTCTCTCTAATCTTTCCAGCACACAATGAAGAAAATCGACTTCCTCAGACTTTGGAAGCCGTAGATACTTTTTTGAGCCAGCAATCTTACCAGGCAGAAGTGCTGGTAGTTGAAAATGGCAGTACCGACCGTACCCTGGAACTGGCCCAAGAGTACGCAGGGAAATTTGCTTATCTTAAAGTAATTCATGAAGAAGAGCGTGGGAAAGGTCTGGCAGTGAAGCGGGGAATGCTGGAAGCCACTGGAGAATATCGCTTCTTCCTGGATGTTGACCTCTCTATGCCTATAGACCAGGTAAACCGGTTCCTTCCTCCTGCTCTGCCCAATATGGATATTGCCATCGCATCACGCGAAGGGGAAGGCGCCACCCGAATCGACGAGCCATCGTATCGTCATTGGATCGGGCGTGGATTCAACAGCCTGGTGCGATTCCTGGCATTGCCCAATTTGCAAGATTCGCAGTGTGGTTTCAAATGCTTTCGCGGAAATGTGGCTGAAGTTCTCTTTCCAAAGCAAACCATCATGGGTTGGACTTTTGACGTAGAGATCCTTTATATTGCACAAAAATTTGGATATCAGATAATAGAAATTCCCATTCCCTGGTATTACCATTCCAATAGTAAAGTGCGGGTCTGGCGTGATTCTTTTCAAATGGCACGCGACCTGCTCACGATCCGTCGTAATGGAAAAAACGGGTTGTATGATTCTACCCGGTAATCTTCTTTTAAAATGTCAAAACACATCCAACCTGATCTACGGTATGAAATCCCATTCTGGCAGGCAGGAAAATACTTGGTCTGCGGGATAGATGAAGCAGGACGAGGCTGCCTGGCGGGGGCTGTCTATGCTGCGGCAGTGATCTTGCCTCCTGAACAAGACATCATCCATATTTTAGCAGGGGTACGCGATTCCAAGCAAATGACCCCATATCAACGAATGAAATGGGAAAGCAAGATCAAGGAAACTGCTCAAACCTGGGGGGTAGGGAATGCCAGTAATCTTGAGATTGATACGATAGGTATTGTTCCAGCTACCCGCCTCGCTATGCAGCGCGCGATTGAGAATCTAAATGTATCCCCCGATCACTTGCTGATAGACGCAGTCTTACTTAAGCAGATGGAGTACCCACAGACTGCCCTGATCAAGGGAGATGTGTACTGCCTTTCCATCGCTTGTGCATCTGTGTTGGCAAAAACTGCACGTGACCGCGAAATGGTGGAAATGGAAGCGATTTATCCTGGATATGGTTTCGCACAACATAAGGGATATGGCACACTCCAACACCGAAAAGCGCTACAGAAGCTTGGAGCCTGTCCCATCCATCGGGTGACCTTTGCACCTATCAAACAATGTGAAGAAGAAAGCCTTTTCCCGGAGTAATTGTTTACTTCATCCAGCCTTGCAGGCTATATACCACTATCCCAATATATTCTTTTAAAGCATAGGTCGTTTGCGAGATATTTCCATAAGTGGGAAGCAGATTGATAAGGAATTCTTCAAAGCTGGGATGCCATAAATTCTGCCAACCTGCCTGTGTGACTGTGTAATCTGTGGGAGCAGGGATCACCTCGAGACCCTGGGCTTGGAATAGTTTTATCGAGCGGGGCATGTGCATTGCAGAGGTGATCAAAAGCACCTTGTTAACATTATGTTCTTTGAGAATCTCGGTTGAGTACTGAGCATTTTCGTGTGTATTCTGCGATTTTGTTTCCAGCCACATCGCATCATCTGGCACACCGGTCAATTTAAGAATCTCCCGCATTTCCTCTGCGGGAGGAGAGGTGTAAGCTCCGTACCAGGGGATCGAACCACCAGAAAGGAGCAGAGTCTTTACCGAGCCGTCTTTGTAAAGTCGGGCAGCATAAAGTATGCGATCGGCAGCGCCATTAACTTCTGCTGCAGTGCGGGGATATTGAGCAGGTTCAGTTGCTCCACCCAACACCACTGCCACCTCAGCACCTTTCGTGTCTTCTATCGGCATATATTGCCATTCCAGTGAGCGTATCAGGCTCATGGCAACCCAGCGATTGCCGCTGATGAATACCATCAGCATCGCAGCAATTATGAAACCGTTTCGCAATTTATTTTTATTTCGAAAAATGAGTGCCATCACCAGCAAGACAAACGTCAATCCTACCGGGTAGATGAACAATGGGAGAAACTTCGATAGAAATATAAACATGAATTGATTCTATCTCAAATTCGGGTTTCTTTGTTTGGATCAATATTCTAAGTCCTTGACAAAGGAATCGTTATATCGTATATTTACGATATAAGGAGATTATATGGAATCAATAACTACTATCCTTTCCTCAGACCAGGAGCGGTTAGTAACCATGCTGAAAGCGCTGGGGAATCCTACCCGTTTTCAAATCATGGCGATGCTGGCGGAATGCCAGGCCTGCATCACTAATGATATTGTCTTGCGCACTCCGCTTGCCCAGTCGACTATCAGCCAGCATCTGAAAGTATTGCGTGAAGCAGGACTAATTGAAGGCACAATTTCAGGTCCCGCTACATGTTATTGCTTGAATGAAACGAACATTCGATGGCTTAAAGACCAGATCGAACATTGGCTGCCAAATTGTTGTTAAACAAGGAGTAAAAAATGACCATCTCATCAAGAACACAAGATTATTTTGAAAATATCGCTGGAAATTGGAATGAACTCAGAACTGGTTTCTTTCGTGACGAAGTCAGGAAGATCGCTATCCAGAAATCACATTTACGCCCTGAATATGCAGTGGTGGATATGGGTGCGGGAACGGGTTTTCTTTCTGAAGCCCTTGCTCCTTTGGTGCGTAAAGTGTTTTTGATTGATGCCTCAGAAAGTATGCTTCAACAAGCCCAAAAGAACCTGAGCCAGTTTACCAACCTGGAATACCGGGTGGCAGATGGAACTCATATTCCTTTACCAGACGAAAGCATCGATGCAGTTTTTGCCAACATGTATTTACATCATTGCCCTCAGCCACTTATTGCCATTAAAGAAATGGTTCGCATTTTACGCCCTGGAGGAAGGTTGACGCTGACTGACCTGGATGAACACCCATATTCCTGGCTGAAAGAAGAAATGGCTGATACCTGGCAGGGATTTGACAGGAAGCAAATATTGCACTGGTATGAAAAAGCAGATCTGGTCAATATTTTCATTGATTGCACTGGTGAAAATTGTTGTGCAGAGTCAAAAGAAGAAAAGGTAGATGACAAAGCAAAGATCAGCATTTTTCTCGCAACCGGCACCAGGCGGGTACAGGGTACTCGAAGCAATGTAAGAAAGCATTACCACGCCCTGGCAGCCAATAATGCTTGTTGTGATGATTCATATGCTTCCTGCAGTTGCAGTAATGATGCGTCAGCTTCCTCCTGTTGTTCCAGTGATGATAACTCAGAGGTTTCTTTCAATACGGATTATCCCCTGAGTGATATTCAACCGCTACCAAAAGAAGCAACCCAACTTTCTTTGGGATGCGGCAACCCTATTCAGAGTGCCTCCTTGAAATCTGGAGAGGTTGTATTGGATATTGGAAGCGGAGCCGGTATGGATTGTTTGCTGGCTGCTCGCAAAGTTGGTGAAACAGGGTTTGTGTATGGGGTTGATATGACCCCTGCTATGATCGAAAAATCTCAGGCTAACGCAAAAAAAGCAGGGATAAGCCATATTGAATTCAAGCTTGGACACGCCGAGAATCTCCCCTTGGAGGATGCCAGTGTCGATGTGATCATTTCCAACTGTGTCATTAATCTGTGTGAGGATAAAGGGAAAGTTTTTAAGGAAGCTTTTCGCGTGATGCGCCCGGGTGGGAGAATGATCATCAGCGATATGATAACAGACAAGTCCTTGCCCACTGAAACAAGGAAACAGGTTGCCAGTTGGGCTAGCTGTGTTGCCGGAGCCCTACCCGAACAGGAATATCTTGATTTGATCCAGCAAGCAGGATTTTTAAAACCAATCACCCATAAAGGAAAAAGTGGTGGCATGTTAGAAGATGTGGAGGTATTTAGCCTGGAAGTGATCGCACAAAAGCCTTGATCATCTGCCCAAAATTATTTCCAAACTGTTTCTGCGTATAATAAAGATATATTGTAGAAATAGATAGGATAATTATGAGTACGATAAATAATATCTCCGATGTGCGTCGGATTGCTATCTTGATTGATGGTGATAATGCCCAACCATCATTAATGGAAAAAATTCTTGCAGAGACCGGCAAGTACGGTTCTGTCACCATCCGTCGTATTTATGGCGATTGGACCACTTCGAACATGGGGGGTTGGAAAGATGTATTGAACACCTTCGCTTTCCAACCCATCCAGCAATTCCGTTTTACCGTTGGCAAGAATGCCACCGATAGTGCCATGATCATCGATGCGATGGATATCCTCTATACCGGTGGGGTGGATGGCTTCTGCCTGGTTTCGAGCGATAGCGATTATACACGCCTGGCAACCCGCATTCGAGAAAAAGGTTTCTTTGTTATGGGGATTGGTAAAAAGACTACACCACGCGCTTTTGTGAATGCTTGTGAATTATTTGTTTATACAGAAAACTTGCAGCCCCGCCATGAGCAGAAGCCCCGTGTACATAAAAAGAAAGCAGAATTAGAAACTGAACCTGAAACTTCCGAATCAACCGAACCCGCCTCATACGATCCTCTGCCCTTGCTGAGAGATGCATTTGATATTGCCGTACAGGAAGATGGCTGGGCATTCTTGGGCACCTTGGGGCATCATATGAGACAGCTTGACCCCGGGTTTGATCCCCGAACCTATGGATTCAAGCAGCTTTCACAACTCATCCGCGCTTACTCAAAAGTATTCGATGTAAAAGAGATCCGCGGAGAAGATGGTACCGCAGTCATTTATGTAAGGGAAAAGGAATAAACTTAAAGGATATCTTTGCCACGTGTGCTTTTTCATTGAAAACCCCATATTTACTAATAAAAAGGGCTGGTTAAAATCTAACCAGCCCTTTATTGCACAAAAAACCAACCAAACTAGAAGATGTCGATCCCTCCATCATTGAATGTTGGGCCAGCATCATTGCCAAAGGTGCTGGTATTGAACAAGATCACATCGCTGGTTGGGTTAATCACATTAATTATTGCTCCCCAACCACTGTTGCCTGCAAAAGTGCTGTTATAAATGTACACCTTTGCACTGGAGGCAATTGTTAATCCGTTATAATCAACCGCAAAACCATTTCCCAGGCTGACCAACCCGGTGATCCTGATTACGTCGTTGGAAACCAGAGTAACCCCGTCTTCACCATTGGCATCAGTGCGGCTGTTGGATAGAACTATGCCCTGCAAACTCGATATGTATAATCCATCTGCTTCGTTGAAGTTAGCATTCACACCTGAAACTGTGGCGTTCCCTGAACTATAAATTATCAAACCCGTGTCCACATTGTTGGTGAAAATATTCATGCCGCTCATAGTAATTGTGTTAGAAGTAGTTGAGGCGATGTTGTCGATATATGCTCCAACATTCTGATTACCCCTTGCGTTAAGGTTACTGATCGTTATATTCCCCAATGAGATCAGGTAGAGCCCTATTCCTACATTCCCATCAAATGTACTATTGGAAATTGTGACAGCTTGATGAGAAGATAACAGGTCATTATGAGCATCGATCCCGTAACCTTGATTATTGTTTGCAACAACCCCTCGCATGATAAGCGGACCAGTTGAATAGACCCATGCTCCGGCAGATGTTCCCAGATTGTTTGAAAACGAGCTATTTGTGATGGTAACTGTTTTTGGTGTGGCACCAAATTCATTAGTGATGACCGCACCATAATAACCGATGGTTTGATTATTGCCCATGACTTCTACTTTATTTATACTGACAATTCCAGCGCTGTAAATTACCAGACCTTCAAAGTTGTTCTGATTGAAACGGTTCAACCAGGTGGATGATGCAGTGATCGTGGTGTTCCCCACCGACATTGTGGAAATATATAATCCTATTCCATCGTTCGACTGAGCTTCCAGATTTGTCAAACTGATATTTCCTGACGAGCTAATGATTAATCCACCCCCTGTATTGGTTGCACTCCAACCATTATTATTGAACCGGTTGGCAACACCATTGATCGTCACAGCTTTTGAAGTGGAAAGATAAGCACCCTGATTGTAATTGTTTTGAACATCAACATGAGACAATTTAATCGTACCACCTGACCATACGTATAAACCGAAATCTCCAAAATTGGTATTGAATCGCGTTGCTAGAATGCCTGTACCACTTATCGTTACAGCTCCAACACCTGCACATGCACTTCCATTCCATTGGCAATTATTGATATATCCACCTTCATTCACGTTGTTTTCTGCCGCGAGATTGTTGATTATCACTGCGCCTTTGACATATATATACAGACCATACCCTCCGTTATTGCTTAAATTGTTATAGTCTTCAGATGCCGCACGCAGAATGGAAACTGTGCCTGTACTGAGTGAATTGTCAATGGTCAGCCCATTGGCCGCATTTTGATGTACGGTAATATTGGTGATCGTTACTGCCCCAAAAGGTTTAATCGTCAAACCATCATTCCGGAGATTGTCATTAAGAATGACATCTTTTAATGTAATTGTTCTGGCTACCATCGATCCTGAATTTTCCAGATAGGCACCGCCACCGATAAATGCAGCATTGGTGCCATTTCCACCTGCATCACCACCAATCCAGGCAATATTTCCATATGTTGTTGCATAGATACCCCAATCACCATTTTGATGGGCATTCACTGACTTCAGAGTAATGGTTCCGGCGGTTCCAACTGAGCTTAGTCTCAAACCAAAAAAGCCGTTTCCATCAGCATTGACGCCATTGATAGTGATGTTTCCATTTGAATTTATGGTCAATCCATTCCTTGAATTTCCGTTTATGTTATTCTTTCCCAGGGTGGAGAGGATAGTGACACTGCCTGTTCCTCCAGGAAAATTCGTACTAGCGTAAACCCCTGCGCCATCGACCGTGTTTATTGCAGTTATGCCATTTAACGTTATGCTCCCTTTGCTATTGAGCGTGGCACCCTCATAAACATTATGATCCAGATAGGCACCATTCACGATGATGGGTAAAGGAGTGGCTGCGAAAGTATTTTCCAACCAGATGCCATATGCAGCGCCTTCATATGCCTTGATATTTGTGGCAGTGATAGCACCCGATGCATACACACGGAGGTTTGTCCAACCATTTAAAAAGAATGTGCTGTTTTTAATGATCACGGTTTTTGCACCTGCCCCCGTACCAGCTTCATCGGATGTGATGGTTACCCCTCTATCGCCATTTTGATAGGCAATGACTCCATCCATGGTAACATTCCCAAGTGTGCGAATCAAAGCACCATCATTCTGATTATTTGCCAATTGAATATTTTGGAGTGTCAGGTTACCTGTTGATAAAGATGAGGTATAGATGCCGTATCCCCAATCAGTATTGACCGGGTTAGTGGTATTCTGGTTAAAAACACTATTCTTTATGATTGTTGTCCCGTATATAGAGAGATCCAGCCCATCTCCGTTATTTAACAAAGCTGTTACACCATCCAGGGTAACTGGACCTGCAGAAATAATGTTCAAACCGGGATGAAGGCTGACGGTTGGATTTCCATTCTTATTAAATGAGCTGTTAGTAATTTTTATAGGTCCTGTAGCAAGGCAAACTCCCCCTGACCAATTGCAATTATTAATAACCGCTCCTGTACCTAAGTTGTCTGATGAATTCACTCTGGTCAACTCAATAGCACCTTTGTTAGTAATGTTGATACCAGAACCAGCAGCAACAACATTATTGGCGCGTATGTCAACCAATTTGATGTTTCCATTGTTATCGTGAAACCAGATGGTAGGACCAGAGTAATCTGAAACAATGAGGAAATCTTGCAGAGAAAAGCCAGCTGGCATATTGTAAACTTCAACTCTTCCAAGAATGACAGGTTGAGTCGAGGAAATGGGAGTTTGGCGAACAATACCCGTCAGGGTGTTGAAACCAGCCACTGCGCCATTAATCACTATATTTTCAGTATTATTGTATCCTCCCTCTACATAGATCATCCCATAACCTTTTTGGGCTACCCAACTCCCCAGCGCTCCGCTGATCGTGGCATTGTAAGAAATACCACCAGCACAGGCAGAACAAAAGAACCATGGATCAGGATCGCATAAGATATTCATAGCTGTTTCTGATGCAAATGGAAGTGTATTTCCGGATCCATCGACGATCACAGCATTTGCATCTGATAATGCTGAAACAGAATCAACTACATCCTCCTCTTCCGCAGGTTCTGTTACGACCTCATCGGGAGGTGGTGTTTCAGGGATTTCCCCTTCAGCAAATACTATCTGTGGGCTGATTGCTGCCAGCAATAATACCAGAAGCACAGCCAACGGCAAAAGACCATGCCATATAGCATGCCTGGACATGATTCCCTCCTTTTACATTGGGATAATATAAAAAATGGATTACTGTGGGGTCTTTCCCCTGGCTATGCAGGGCTTGCTCCAAAATGCAGCCGGAACTTTCCTGTGTTATGAAATTTTTAACTGGCTACTTGTTTTTATATTATGACTTTGAGAGGTGAAAGTCAAGCACTCATTTAATGACTCAATTGCCATAGATCAGTTTGTGTTAGCAGCGTGATGGCTTTTACTTTTGGTAATCCTATCCGTTTTTCCTGATGCCTGCTTCACGCTTTGTAGGGAGATATGGAAATTTTGGCTACATATTACATGCCAGTAACGGCACGTTGTACAAATGCCAGTATAGCCATGATTAAGAACAAGATAATTGTTAAAATGCTCCACTTACGCCCAGCGTTTGATGCCACGCCGAGCATTCCCCCTGTACCCGTAAAGAATAAAACGACATAGCTGATCACTATCCATTGAACATTTCGGAAGTCAATCTTTAGAATATAATCTAGCAATGCTTCCGCGACCAGCCATGCCAGCATACACCCAATCTGGATATAGTACAGCACAGGTCGTTCCAGTTGTGGGGCTTTAAAAAGTAGAAAGATCAAAGGGATTGCCAATAGAAATTCGAAATAGCCAATCCAATACCCATACTGCCACTTTCCAAGAAGTCTGAAACTAAAAACAAGAATGGCTGAACCATAGAGTGCGATTGCAACAACAGCACCAAGCAGGTTCGTTTCTCTTAACATACAACACCTCTTTTTCCCATCTGGCTGTAAATAGCATGAAGCTTTTCCACCACAATATTCCAGACAATGGAACGGCTTTATTCCAGGGGCTGCAGCCAGTAGGTTTCTTTATCCCCTTCGGCAGTCCAGCCAACAATATACGATTGCTCTGAGCGTACCTTCCACCATACCCAATCATCACGGCAAACCGGTCCACCAATGATCAATACGGTTTCATACTGCTGGATGAATCCCATCACCTTTCCACCCAGCCCGGGTTCTGCACGAATGCGATTTGGCAGTGCTGCTTCTGATTCTACGATAGCTCGCGCTCCCACCTTTAAACGGGTAGTGTATGCTGCCGTACAGGGCGGCATGGGTGATTCTGTAGGATAAGGCGTGATCGTGGGTGTACGTGTAGGTGTGGGTTTGCGGTTACCTGTGGTTACAAAAACCATCACCTTATTTTGATCAGGGGATACAGCATAAATCAATCCATCCCAGGCACTAACAACCCAGACCATGTCGTTTATGACGAAAATATTCGCCTCATGAGAACTCACAGGAAAAACGGTTACTATTTTTTTCGTATCCGAATCGATCCTGGCTACTTCTCCTTTATCCGAAATCACCCAGATACTATCATCCGTTGTTGCGATTTCATAGGAGTTTCCTTTCATGCCCTCCAGAGGTATCTGAGTTTGAGCCCAGTCATTTTGCACATCCAGATATATCAGTGTATTGGGGATCATACTATTGACCAACCAAACACCAATGTCGTTGACTGCTATGCTGGAATGGTCATACCAGACTGCACCCTTTTCAGGCTGATAAGGCGTCAGGGTTTTCGGATCGATGAGGTATAGCGAAGAAAAACTGTTACTTGATGCTACTGCCCAGACCCAGCCACCATAAATTTCGATATCAGTAACAGGTGCTTTTAATTCGATTGCCGATTTTATTGATCCGGAATCAGGATCAATAAGGAGCAGTCCACCGCCAGGATAGGAGCCTGGATTTTCTGGGGAAGGCGTTGTTTCAGGTTGAACACCGACCCAGATACCCTGATCAGAGGCAGCCAGTGAAAAAGGTATATAGCCTGAAAGTGCAATACTTTGTGCGATGTGATGGGTTTGTGGGTCAATATGCACTACTTGTCGATTAGTGTTATCAATTGCCCAAACACCGAATTCCCCCTGATCAATTGCTGCAATATCACCCTGCACTGGTATTGAAGCTATTTGCGCCAGCGTTTGAGCATCATAGCACAACAGCATATTATCGGTTTGGTTCACTACCCAGATTTCTCCAGGTGCAACGGGTAATGGCTCGGTGGTTTGTGAAGGGCTTATCGTCGGTAGAGAAGTTTCTGTTGATCCCAATGGAGTGTTTGATGACAGTGTAGTTTCTGATTGAGGTACCAGTATAGAGCAGCTTGATAGGAGCATCACTAACAAGATCGCACTATGATAATGAAATCTCATGAAAGTATTATACAGGGGATAATGATGACCAGGTAACCCAGGAGGTTTGCTATCTAATGGCAAAATGAATTGTTTATGTAGCTATTAGTTTGAGAAAAGAAAAACACTAATATTTCTCTTAAACAAGTCGCGCTTAAAATCCTAATAAGGCATTTCCTTACGGTATAATGACCTGCTGGAGGTTTTGGCGGTATGTCTGGTTGGGAGATTTTGTTAATTGCGCTAGGACTGGCGATGGATTGTTTTGCGGTTTCTCTGGGAATTGGTACCAGCGGTCGTGTTAATACATTCCGTCCAGTATTTCGGATCATTTTTCACTTTGGATTGTTTCAAGGGTTGATGACTTTCCTGGGGTGGCTTGCAGGTCGAACCATACTTAATCTGATCGCAGGTTTTGACCATTGGTTGGTATTGATGTTGCTGGCATTTGTGGGGGTTCGGATGATCATCGAGAGTTTTTCCAAAAAAGAAGAAGAGTATGCCGACCCTTCACGTGGTTGGTTTCTCGTTATGCTTGCCATTGCAACCAGCATTGATGCCCTGGCAATCGGTATCAGTTTGGCTCTGCTGGAGGTGAACACCCTGGTAGCGTGTCTGACCATTGGTGTGGTATCCACCGCTCTCTCATTGGGCGGTTTATTAGGCGGTGATTTTTTGGGAAAGAAATTCGGCAAACGAATGGAATTGTTGGGTGGTATCATCTTGATAGGAATTGGGCTTCGAGTTTTTCTCTCTCATATTCTTTGAAAAAGGAAGAAAAATGAAAAGTTATCGTAAAGAGATCATCATGCATTTACCCACAGAGCGTGGCTTTGTGAATATCACACCTCAAGTAGAACAGTCGGTCAACGAAAGCGGTGTAAAAGAGGGGTTCGTATTGGTGAACTCCATGCATATCACCGCTTCTGTGTTCATTAACGATGATGAATCTGGGCTACATCAGGATTTCGAAGCCTGGCTGGAAGGGATTGCCCCACATGCTCCAGTCAGCAGGTATCGCCATAACCTGACAGGAGAAGATAATGCTGATGCGCACCTTAAACGGCAGGTGATGGGTCGTGAAGTGGTGGTAGCTATTACCAATGGAAAATTAGATTTTGGTCCTTGGGAACAGATCTTCTATGGCGAGTTTGATGGCAAACGTCGCAAGCGGGTATTGATCAAGATCATTGGTGATTAATACAGGCAAGCCTGTTTCTTATCAAACAGGCTTGCCTTTACTTTTATCCATAGCTTATTCTTTGTCGATATTGTTCCTGTAATTGATTACCTGATCAGGCAACCTGAAATGTACTGAAAATTCTCTTTTCACGCGAGAAAGAATCATTTAGTACCAGGGTGGAAGAAATAGTAAATATCCAAAATACTTTTATTTGAATTTCAGATAGGTTAAATCTATAATGTAGTTAGCTAACTGGCTCTTCTGGAGGTAAAATGCAAACCTTGAAATTAAAGGGGAGAATCTTAACAATCCTGATGATCTTATTTCTCAGCGCTTGTAATGTTCCTGCGTTGAAAAGTAAACCAACAGAAAGCATGGAATCCATTCAAACCGCTGCAGCACAGACTGTTTCTGCTGCCGAAACAGGAACAGCGATCAGCCAGCAAACTGCTGCTGTAATTTCCACACCAGTGCCTACTAATACATCTGAAATATCGATCACACAAACCGCCTTTCCAACCATGACATCTTATCCGGTGTTTACCTCGTCACCAAGTGCCCAACCAGTTCCCTGCGATCGCGCATCTTTTATTGCTGATGTCACCATCCCGGATGGATCAGTAATAGGTCCCAACACTACTTTTACGAAAACCTGGCGCCTAAAAAATGACGGGAGTTGCACCTGGACTACCGCTTATAAATTGTTTTTTGTCACTGGGGATGCGATGAATGCACCTGCTTCAGTACCGTTGTCTGGTAATGTAGCTCCAGGGCAAGAAGTTGACCTGAGTGTTACATTCAAATCGCCCGCTGCATCCGGTACCTATAAGAGCAATTGGAAATTACAGAACGCTTCGGGTGCCACATTTGGATTGGGCGATGCCAATCAAGCTTTCTTTGTGACAATCAATGTCGGTGTCACTGCCGTTCCTTTTGCGGTCACCAGTGTAATTCCTTCTGCAGAACCAAGCACCTGGAATGCAGCCTGCCCATTCACGATTACTCTCAAAGCCAAAATCACCGCTACTGCAGCGGGCACAGTGACCTATTTCTGGGAACGCAGCGATGGTGCTCAAATGCCATCACGTAGTATCACTTTTACCGAAGCTGGAACACAAACAATCACAGAGGATCTTGTGGGCGGGTTTGCTGGGTACACCTTTGATGGCTATTATCGTGTATATGTTGATAAACCTAACCACCAATATTTCACACCCGTTGTGAACCTTGATATCACCTGTCCATAAATATTCTTTTATTGCTCATTCAAAGCCCCGCTTTTCAGGCGGGGCTTTGTCATTACTTGCGCTCATGTTTCCCATAAAAAACACAAAAGATACAAAAATAACAGGTTTGTTACTCGCCCCAACTGATACTTTGCTGCTTCTTTAAAGACTCTTCATGATTTCTTTACAAATGATCGGTATCATCCTGTTTGTAAAAGGAGATCATTATGAGTTCATCAACCTGTGTATCAAAACAAACCCGAATAAACTGGTTTGTATCTTTCGTTGTATTTTTGAGCGCCATCGTAGTGCTCATAAGTAGTATTTACTTCTTGTTTTTACCTACTGGTGGTTATCAGGGGGGAAGAAACCCCTATTATGGAATTACCATTTTATTTGACCGGGAAACATGGGAAACCCTCCATACCTTGGGCAGCATCATATTCATTGCTGCTATTTTCATCCATCTACCTCTGCATTGGCGCTGGATCTCAGGTACCACCAAACGTATCTCAGGAAGTTTTCGGAAAAATGGTACAACCATGAATCGCAAAGTGCGATGGAATATAGTAGTGGACAGCATAATTGCAGCAAGCTTTTTTATTGCTACTATTTCCGGCATCTATTTTCTTCTCCTTCCAAATCATGGTGGGAATGAGTGGTTATTTAGTATTTCAACCTGGGACCTCATTCACACCTGGTCTGGTATTGTTATGGTGATTGCTGCAATGGCACATTTCCTCTTCCATTGGAATTGGATCCGCAAGATCACACCAAAAGTAGTTATCTTCTCAATACAGAAAGAAATAATGCAACAAAATGATGAACCATCGACTGAATGAATCAATTTTCCTTAAACCCGAGCGTAAATCAAAAGAAAACTATTAATACAGGAGTATAAAAATGTTCAAAAAAATATTGTTAGGCGTAATGTTTACTGGGCTGGCTGCAGGATTGATATTTGGAGGGGTAAATCGAACCCTGGCGCAAACTGAGCAAAGTGAAGATGTTCAGTTGAATCTGGTCCATAATGGTGAAATCGCGAATAGCGAGCAGAATATCGATCCTTCCCTGGTTTTGAATGGTAAGGGAAATGGTTATGGGAATGGCGGAACAGGGAATGGTGGTGGCTTTGGACAAAATGGAGCAGGAATTGGCAACGTTTCTCCAGGCGATGGAATACCTTCAGGAGATGGAATTCCCGATGCAAATGTAGAAGCTTGGGTTACATTGGAAGGTACAGTAACCTTTATCGATGAAGATGTCCTTAAAGTTACAACCAGCACAGGAGAAAGTATCAGCATTGAAAACCGTGCCTGGTGGTTTGCTCTGGATCAAGGTATAAATCTGGCAGCAGGAGATGCCGTTAGTTTGGTTGGTTTTTATGATGATGAGGTTTTTGAGGTTGGTACTCTTACCAATCTAAACTCTGGTCAATCCATCAGCATGAGAGATGATTATGGACGTCCATTATGGTCAGGTAGAGGTAATAATGGAAAGAACTAGCCTCCGATAATTAACTCTATCAAGAATAAAGCCGCTGGATTTCCAGCGGCTTTTGTGTTAAAGAATGGCTCAATATTCGCAGGTCGTTACATTTTCTCCATTCAGACAGGTATCCGTTCCTGGTCCGCCATCGATTGTATCTGTACCTTCACCGCCATCAAGGATATCATCACCATTCTGTCCTCGGATGGTATCATTTCCAGCTCCGGCGATAATGCAGTCATCTCCATTACCACCCCGGATGTCATCATCTCCATCACTGCCATAGATCAGATCATTCCCTGGACCCCCATCGATTCTTCCCGAACCGGAAATAATTCTATCGAACGTAATCCCTGAACATTGTGGTGGAAAATATGGGCTGGTATCTACGGTATAAGTAGCATCACTGGCATGGCTGACAGGTACGGTATTGGCTGCAGCCAAAGCAGAAGCAATACCGGCAATAATTATTGTAAACAGGCACAAAATGGAAATTCGGATCACCCAACTTTTGTACGCCATTTTCAAACCATCCTATTGCGCAAACCCTTCGATCACAATTGCTTGTTTTCCAAAACCAAATAATGTATTCATTGCCTCATCAGCAGAAACAGGTTTTCCAAAATAATATCCTTGGGCGCAAGCAATCTGCTGCGTACGCAGGTAACGAAGCTGTTCCTCGGTTTCCACACCAACGGCATCAATAAGCATCCCCAATTTCTGAGCAGCAGCGATGGTGCTGAGAGCAACGGCAGCCATCTCAGGATTATTCATTTGTGAAATGAATGCCATTGCAAATTTAAGATTTCGAGCCTTTATCCTGGCAAGTTGTGCCATCGACACTTGCCCAGTGTAATTATCGATCGAAATCTCAACACCTAACTTCCGTAGCGCATCCAATGACCTTAGGGATTGTTCCAAATTTTCTGTGATTTGTGATTCGCTAAATTCCAACTGGATTTGCGAAGGTTCAATATGGTACTCTCTGGCAATGCGCTTGATTAAACTGGGTAGGACAAAAAGGGATTGTCTGCTGGATATATTAATTGCCAAAGAAAGCTTTGAAACGCCGGCATCTTCCCATTCGCGCAATTGCTTGCAGGCAGTTCGTATTACCCATTCGCCAATGATGCTGATGAGACCCGTTGCTTCTGCATCTGGAATGAACGCAGAAGGAGGGAGGGTTCCCAGTGTAGGGTGATTCCATCGCATAAGTGCTTCCATCCCCACGATTTGCTGCTTATTCAGATCAATCACCGGTTGATAGTGCAGGACAAATTGATCATTATCCAAAGCGTGTTTTAACTCTTTTCTTTTATTCTCCAAACCAATATCATCTGTTGTTTTTTCTCTTTCAGGTAGCAATACTCGATAAACGATATTTTCATTGTGAACCAGATATGTATCCACGCCATTTTCATTCAAATAATGAAATATTATGTTGCCATTTCGCTCTGCAAGCCGAGCCAGGTCTTGCATGGATGCGACATCTGAAATTGATAAATTGGGTTCAATGGTAAGGTTTTGAATATCTACCAGCATGGGATTATAACGGAGGCGAATATCTGCATTTTTACTGGCTTTGCTCATTTTTGACATAATAATAAAAAGGTAAATAAAACCACCTGTGCTGAGCAGGAAGAAAATGGAGGCAAAAACTCTAACTCCTGCTACGGGTAATTTCATTCCCAGGAAGGAGATCGTTTCAGGCACTTCCTTCTGGTTCTTTAAGGTACGCTCTGAAACAGGGAAAAGTGGATCAACCAACTCTTCTCCCGCACCTCTTGTATTTGTCATCCAGAAACTGATGTCGTTAAATCGAAAGTCCAAAGCAGGTGCATAAACATCCGTAAACTCAACACCCTTGATTTCTCCTTCAATATTGGTTATTGGAACAATAGAAAGCGTGTACTCAGAATGTTGGAGGCCTGTTTTTTCCTGCATTGCTTTTACAATGGAACTTATTGTGCAAAAGTTGATATTGGTTGATGCAGAGTTTTCACTGCCAGAAAAAGCAGTATCTGGTTGAAGAATCAGTGTGCGTTTCCATCCATTCGAATCGCTTATTATGGCATTGATCGTCAGAGAACCATGAATGTTTTGAACAGATTCAGCTGCCAGGGCATAACTATAATCAATTTGAGCTTCACAATTGAGCTTCAAGAATATTGGCTGCCCTGATTGAATAGTATTACTATCATATACCCCAGAAGGTGCAGGTGCAGAGTAATCAAATTTGCCAGAATGTACATAAGGGATATCTTCTGGGATGGTTTTTGTTACAGGTCGTGTAAATGCTACTAATCCGAATATTATGGATGTAAATAAAATAATTCCAAGGATGAAGAAGAATATCTCACCCGATTGACCAATACGTTGAGGGGTAAGCAATCTTTTTCTGAATGAAGTTTGTTTTATTTTTCGGTTCAATTGCTGTGACCGTTCTTTCAGTCGGCTAATCATAAGCAATCCTCCCATCAGACATACAGATAAAGAGAGATAGATTGGTTTACGGAACCAGTTCATTACTTTTCCAATGAACGGGATATGGATCCATTGCTTCCCTATGATCTCATTTGATGCAGGTTCATATCCATCTGTCCATGAATTATTATCACCTTGTAAAACAAATCGACCAGATTCTTCTCTAATGATGCGATGAATGACAAATTTTCCCAGCTGCATGTTTTTATATGCAACTACATCGCCCACCTGATAAAATTCAGCGCCACGTACAATAACCAGATCACCTGAGTAAAAGAGGGGTTCCATGCTGTTACCATTGACGATCACCCATGTTGAAAGCCCGCCCATTTGCGGTGGTGCAAAAAGAGCCCAACTGGCAATTGTTATCACAATAACAAGTCCAGCCAGAAATGCCATTGTCCATTTCTTTTTGTTCGTCATGGTTTTACTCAACAAAGTTGCCTGACGGATTTCGGGAAACACATCCCGAAATCCGCCATTCCTGATTCAAATCCCTAAAGAGATTAATAGGAATTTCATCAGGAGCAAGTTAAGACTATTGCACTGCGATGACCCGCAAATTTGATGCAGAAAGAACTGTTACAGTACCTGTTACGGCGCATGAGCACGATGTGCCGCCTGTAACGGTGCAGGAATGAAAAGTAGTGCCATCAAAAGAGACTCGAACATCTGTTGCAGCAGAGTCAAGGGTGAAAGTAACACTGGCAATATTGGCGGGATTGGCTGCCAGAACATAATGAATATTGGATACAGTGTATCCGCTGACTGCTCCAGAACCATCACCGGCGAATGAATCTGGGACGGTATTAGCTGCTGCAAAAGCATACGTTGCACCTGCTAGAATGAACATGAGTGCAACAACCAACAATACTCGAATAGACCTCTTAAACATATTTTTTTCCTTTCCGCAGAGAAAAAATTTAAACAATTGAAGACTACAATTTAAAAATATTCATTGATCCGCTTGTTGAGTATCTTCCTCCTCGCATAAATTGGACTCCGGGATAGTGATGATGAAATGAATTACCGGGTAAATTAAAACACTCTTATGGCAATGTTAAAGTGCAACTATCGTACCCAAATGGGCTAGCCTTTGGAATTTCCTCAAATGTTCTTTTGTATAAATTTTGTGAGAAAGTAAAAACAAAAAAAAATTTTTTTACAAATATATGATACCGAAATTATCCGATTTTTCGAGTCTTTGTAAATCCTTTGTAAGGATACAACCATTCAAGAAAAAGGGTTTGTTTTTTCTCTCCAGCAAAAATATAGATGGCCAATCCCATCATTTCGATGATAAAGAAAGCTGGTAAAGAAGCAATAGCCATGATCAAAAGATCAGCAGTGTTGATTCGATCAGATATCAGATCCAATACCTGATCTGTGTTAAATGGATTTGGAGTACCAAATAGAAGGCACAAGAATCGAAACCGGTAAAAGAATTGAGATACCCAAATGCTGAACACCCTGTCTCTGCCTATTTCCTTTTGGATCCTTTGCTGATAAAGTACAGTGTCATTCTCTAAGATCGCTTCTGCTGCGATCTTTCCACTTTTTATAGCAAGCCGGATTCCTTCTCCAGAAAATGGATCCGCCAATCCTGCCGCGTCACCCACCAACAGCACTCTGCCAGAAACAACTGGAGAATGGCGGGTATAGACTGGCAAAGGATGTTCATGCAGTTTTACCCCTGCGAGGTTAATGCCATAGCGGAGCATTATTCTCAGGAGCATTTCTGCCAGATACCCTGGTTTGGGGTGAAAGCAGGCAATGCCAACAGAAAGGTGACCTGATTTGGGAAATATCCATGCGTACCCAAATTTTATCTCGTCGAAAATGATAGCCGGACTTTCAGAAAAACGCCGCATCACTTCATCCGGTGGGGTAACTTCTGATTCTAGTGCGGTAATGACCTTGTGATGTGATGTGAAACCAGCCTTTTTTCTTACAATCGAATTGGCTCCATCTGCGCCGATCAGCCAGTCGGCAATGAGAGTTTTTCCTCCAGTTGTTCCAACTTTCACCCCGTCGGGCGATTGTTGAATTTCACGTACAGCTTCTCCCACCAACAAATCGGCACCGCAGCGTTGAAGCAGATACTGGTCAAACCGGTCACGCTGGACAAAAGCAAATACATCAGGACGGCAGAGTACTGGAACTTCAAAGCCATTGAAATGATATTCAATTTGTGTTGCATAACCTTCAATAATGGGGGAAAAATCAAAAGGAAATTGAGTGCGCAAGAAACCAATAGACAATCCACCCCCACAAGCTTTATACCGTGGGGGTGTTTCTTTTTCTATCAATAATACTTTCTTGCCTGCTCGAGTGAGGAAAAATGCTGAACTGGAACCGGCTGGTCCACCACCGCAAATAATAACATCATAATGAGCGACAGGTGTTTCCATCACGATAAAGAACAAGATAGTTTATCTGGTCAATTGAACCAAACCTTGAAAGCTGTGGTAAAGATCTACCATTGAGTCTGCTTTCAAACTAAATGTTCTGCCATCCAGACGGGTTGCCCCTGGTAGAAGTGCTGATCGATCTGCTAGCTCTGTGTTAGCCAGTTCCACCTTCATGGTAAGGGGTGGATGGGGTATAAATGGGCTGGCGCTCTTCCCTGAATGGAATTTTTGAATCGCTTTATATGCAGTGCTGTAAATAACCTGCTCTGTATCTTCGGGTAGCATACACTCTGCAGACATGCGGGCGGAAGCAGTTTTGACCACCGCGGTTTCAATTCCTGGAAGCAACGCAGAAGCTTCTGCTGCTACGGTTTGATCACCACTGATCATGATGACCGGAATTCCAAATTGACCGCAGACTGCTGCATTTACACCAGTCTCACCAACGAGAATATCATTTAACCAGACATTGTGTACCCTGCTGGAAGACCAGGTGTGATCCAGAATGGCATTCTGTGAACCTGCCCGGGCATGATAACCAACAAAAAAGGCGCAATCTACTTTGCTGGAAGCTCCTTCCACCATTGCAAGTGGTCCACCTGTGCCGCTTACCAGATGTGCCCGCGGGTCTAATTCTTCAATGATGATATTATAGCCAAACCAGTGACCATCGGTGACAACGATCTCTTCCATACCAGCATCGGCTGCACCGCGGATCGCAGCATTGACATCATTGGTCATTAATTTTCGAAAACGAGGGTATTCTTCATGCCCAGGGGTAACCTGGTCCCAATGCATTACACCGGTAATCCCTTCCATATCTGTTGCAATGAGCAGTTTCATTTCTTTACTCCAGGAATTTGATGGATAAAGTATATCATTACCATAAGCTGTTGGAAAATCGGACCTGATTATGAAGGATCAAGGATCACTTCTTCCAGAGCCGGTGGCACTTTCACCAGCGTTTTTCCACCTTTTTTGAATCGAAAATCACACCTGTCAGCGCCTTCTGAAAGTGTGGTAGTGCGAATCAGACCCCATTTGAGTGATTGGCTGTACAAAATGTCCATCGGGCACAGGTATGGTGTAAATTCTGATGCATGTTGTTGTTCAAAGAATTTGCAGATGGCACATTCATGGTAATCCACACCGTAATCGAAATTTATTCCATCCCCCTCGACAAAATCAAAGACGAAATCATCGGGATATGCTCGTTGATGGGACTCTTCCGCTCTTTCACGCAGACGTTTCAGATAAGAAGGTTTGAAATTCACCTGCGCCATAAAACGATGCAGGAAAGCTGGATACGCCTTGAGGTAGGATTTCCCAATTTCGTATGTCATGATGCCAATTTCTTCAACCGCCATCCCATGTGCACGGGCAATCCGGTAAACAGCTAACAGCATTCCGGAATAAATAATAAACCGGGTGAATGGCTCTTTTCCTCCCACATAAGGCATCTGAGGGATCAGAACTTCGTATTCATGACGAGCTTCTATGACAAGTTCATGCACATTTTCATTTGGGAAAAACTTCCCCAACACCGGGCTTAATTTCTTAGCATTCCGATCAAACTCGTGTAGAAGGAGAGCAGCCTTCTTTTGATAGAATTCTGGGAAAGGATTCATCTTCAGCATCCTTTACAGAAAACAACTAATCACCATACCCCTGGGATCAATCGTTTTGTACGAGCAGCATATTCTTTAAATTCCTGTCCAAAATGGTTTTGCAGTAAATCTTCTTCTCGATGAATGCGAAATAGCAAACCCGGCACAATCAGAACAGGAACTGCAACTATTCCAATCAGACTGGAATATGCCAGGCTGACACCAAGTGCGATGAGAATAAAACTGGCATACCCGGGATGGCGTATGAACCTGTACGGCCCTGTTGTGATGAGAGGTTGTTTTGTTTTTATCGAAAGATGACCTGTATAATTTTCTTTCAGATGATTCCTTGCCCATAGAAAAAGGATGACACCGGAAAAAACCAGGCATAAGCCAGTTATCTGGAAAATTTTAGTTCGCTGGATGATTTCCTCGATCAAGAGAAATTCGACTGGGGAAAGAAAGAAACAGGTGATCATCCCAGGCAGAATGAACCAGAAGGAAAGATCATTTTTCTCCTCAGCACTAAATTCTTCACCCGTCTTTGCAGTCCAGAATTTATCCCGCTTTTGCCAAAAAACAACAATGACCCCGACAGCGTATGCAAGCCCTGCGAGGATCAAAAATCCCCCCATCATATTGGTTGATAAGGTGATTATTCCCAGCAGGGCCAACCCAAACCCCAACACTGGGACCAGAATTACCAGGAAAATGAATATCGGACGGTTCATTTTAGCTTCTAATTACACTATATGCCGTTTGGACTTCGATACAAGAGTGCCACCTTGTAAATAAAGAAAAGGGTCTGATTTTTCATCAGACCCTAAATTCAATCTTACGGTTTCTGTTCAGGTGGCGGCGGCCACAAAACATCTGGTTTGGTGGGTTTTGGTGGTTGATTAGGCTGCGTTGGATAGGGTCCTGCCGGAGGTTGCTGTTGTGGAGGTGTTGGCATTGTAGGCGGTGCGGGCTGGTTCGGTATGGTTGGCGGCGCAGGCTGGTTGGGCACCGTTGGAGGTGCTGGAGGGTAATTCGGCACAGTAGGTGGTGCTGGCTGCTGCGGGATGGTTGGTACACCCTGCGGTCTCGGCACTGTGGGTACTCCGGGTTGTTGAGGTATGGTTGGCACACCCGGTTGTTGAGGTATGGTAGGTATACCCTGTGGTCTTGAAACGGTGGGTACACCTGGCTGCTGCGGGATGGTTGGTGTACCCTGTGGTTTTGGAACGGTGGGCACGCCAGGTTGTTGGGGTATGGTCGGAACACCGGGTTGTTGCGGCACGGTAGGTACACCTGCCGTTGGCGGTTTTGGTGGTACATTTGGCGTGGTGGGTACTCCAGCAGTGGGTGCATGTGGAGGAACACTAGGGACCGTTGGTGCTCCCGTCGGAGGTGTTTGAGGAGGCACTGATCCTTTACGTGTCGCATACGGATTTTGCGTTGCATACGGATCAGGGGTCTGTCCCTGTTTCAATGTAACAGTTGACATAGGTTGTACCAGGACGATAAATCGGAAGCGTATACCACCCTTTGGAATGGGAGCCAGGTCGAGAGTGTCACCATTTTTCAGTTCACGCGGTTGATGAGGTGGCAAGAGTAAGCTGTTCAGATAGGTGCCATTGGCACTTTCAAGGTCTTCGAGCGTCCATCTGCCAGCATTCATATCCAGATGAAATGTACAATGTGCCCGGCTAACCAGCGGATTATCCAGCGTCATCTGGCTTTTTTCTGGATCACGACCGATCGTTGTTTTCCCATACAAGTCATACTTCTTGCCAACCTGCCCACCTGCAAGAACTTCAAGTTGTGCACGTGGCTGCTTTGGTCCTGCCCCGGCTCCGATGCGCTGTGTCATACGTGATGCAATGGTGGAAACACCAGCACCCATCTTCTTGCTGGCTTTAACCACTGCTTTACGATTGGAGATCAACAGAATGATGATCACGATCAGGGCGATGATGCCCAGCACTGATGCTCCCAGGGTGATTCCTATGTTCGTGGCTTTATCGGCGGTAATGTTGTATTTGACGCATGGTTCATATAAGTACTCACCGACCACTTTCCAATTTTGAACTTCCAGGCAGAACTGATTGGAAGCGCCAGGAATATTTACTTCAATAGGTATGTCGGTTTCTGCACTGTTTTCCAAACCCAGCTCATCCTGAACGATGATCTTGATACGGGCAGTATTTTCACCTGCGGTGAAATAGCCACGAATATCCCAGGTGAAGCTGAGACTGCCATCATCTGAAATGATCATATCTCCAAGAGGCACACCGTCTACTTCAATCTGGGCACCAGTCAGGTTGCGTTCGTAACCATCCGGGAAGCTGACAGAAGCTTTTACGGGCACCTGGGTAGGTGTTGCATCATCGGTGGAGCTATCTGATTCGGGTGCGGTTCGAATGATAGGACTTCCTTCATTCGCAACGATCCCACTGATGGCGGGTGCCTGTGGTGAAGGTTTTACAGTGAAGGTCATATTATCATTCGGTGAAGAACTGGTTTCGGGACTGACCGACAATGATACAGTTCTTTCACTGGTGCTGGCTGATTTTGTTCGATATGTCAGTTGATACTGCTGGCGTAATAGATCGATTTGTGCATACAGCGTATTCACATCGCTTGTGCTGGTATAGCGGATGAAATTCCCCCCAGTGCTTTCTGACATGGTATCCAACCCAATCGGGTCTTCGTTTCCCATCATGATGGTATGCACCCAGATTTCGCCTTTGCGTGCTTTTGTGGGAACATCCGTAGTCAAACATCCAGCAGTGTTCTGTTGCAGATCGGGGGTAAGGAGAATAACAATCTTGGGCGCTGGATTGGGATAAGCATCATCCAGGTTGGTGATTGCCTGGCATACCCCTGCCAATGCATAAGAAGTGTTGGTGGCATTCTCATATTTCATTTCATTGATCTTATTGGTCAATAAAGTCGAGTCATTGGTGAAGGTTTGCGCAACATCGACTTCACTGCCGATCACGGTGACAAGTTCTACTGCATCTGCAGGTTGTACGGTCTGAACAAACGCCAGTGCAGCATCTCGCATTTCAGCCATAATGGCTTTTCCAGATGATCCTGTTTTACCGACCGCATAATTGATATCCATCACCAGAACAACATTCACCCCTCGTTTTGAGGAAACGAAGGTATAAGGCAACTGAACATCATCTTCCTTCAAGATCAAACTGTTGCTGTCAAGCTGAGTAACAGGAGTACGGGCTGAATCCAACAGGTTGACTGTGAGGGTCACCTCTGGAAATTTGGTTGAATCCACCTGAACAATGTCAACGGTTTTGATCACTGAATCAGCGAAAACCGGTTGGGGCAGCACTAGTGTACAGAGCAAGCCAAAATAAAGAAATAACTTAAAAAAGCTTAACATCTTCTTTTGCATATTACTACACTCCCTAATCAAGATGCAATGACTATCTGTCCCACCAATCGTTTAAATTATACAACATCACAACTGTGTTAGAGAATAATTCAACTACTGCCCAGCGTCGATTATAACGTCTGCAAAAGTGCGTTTGTATGCATAGAGTAATGGATATATTCTGGGGTTTGAATACGGATACAGGCGGGGTAAATAATATCGTTGAGGGTCGTTTACCATAGCACCAACCTCTGGACGATTGTTCCCATTGACTCCTAATGAATAACCACTTTCCTGTAAAATCTGCTGTGCAACCGATGGCGCAGAATCATAGGGGTATGTCAGGATTTGTACTGTGATTCCCAGCTTTTCTTCAAGAATCTGTTTCGAATCCGTCATATCCTGCCGGATTGTATCTGCAGATTGCTTTGCATAATCAGGGTGGGTTAATCCGTGAGAACCGATCGAGATCAGCCCTTCATTCATCCAACCTTGCAGGTCATCCCAGCAGAATACATTCTGGGGGTGTGTGCAATCATCCCGAATGACACTGTTATTTACGAGGATGAAGAAGATTGCTTGAAAGCCATGCTGTTTTAACAAAGGAATGACATTTTCTGCATAATCCTGATATTGGGCGGTACCCAGGTCAAAAGTGAGCACAACAGATTTTTGTGGGAAGGAGCGCTCTCCATTTACAAATGAAACTAGGTCGTCTGCGCTTAAGGTAGTGTAACCCTCATCTGCCAGCCATTGTAATTGTTCTGCAAACCAGGCAGGTTGCATTTGTACCTCGGTTGTCATTTCAAACGATGGACTATGGTATTCGATGACGGGAATGGCGACTGCCTGTTCCTCCAGGGTAGGAGTGGTTGGAATCGTCGGAATGATCGTGGGAGTGATCGTGGTGGTTGGTTCGGGTGGTTGGGTGGGAGTAGATGTAGAGGGAGCAACCTGAAAGGGGGTAAGCGTTGAAGAGGGTATCGGTGTCAGTTCTATCGATAGGAGGGGAGTGCATCCTGTTGTAAACAACATCATGCCTAGAATCATTTGTTTGATGAAAAACTTCTTTGTCATCCAATTCACGCTGAATCTTTGGTCAATAAATTTCCAGATAATTACTCTTTTTTCAATCAGGACTGGAGCTCTCCCTCAAAGATCATCACTGCCTGACCAGAAATGGCAACTCTTTCTCCCAGCAGACTGACCCGCAGTACTCCTCCCCTGGCTGATGCCTGATATGCCATGAAATCTGTCTTTCTCAGTTTCTCGCTCCAGTAGGGTGCCAGAGAGGTGTGTGCTGAACCTGTCACCGGGTCTTCATTGATCCCTACCTGTGGACCAAAAAAGCGGGAAACAAAATCAAAACCCTGCATCTCTGCCCTGGCGGTGAGAATCACCCCCCGCATTGGAAGCTCCATTAAGCGGGTGAAGTCGGGAGTACATTCTCGTACTTCACGTTCACTGCCGACTTCCACCAGCAGGTCTTCTCCCATCCCTACATACAATGGTTCAATACCAAGTGATCTGCGTAAACCAGAAGGTTCGGGTACTGTTTTCACAGGTCGGGTGGGGAAGTTCAATGTTATCCAGCCAGCGTTTTCTGTGGCAGTCAACAATCCACTGCGAGAGTAGAAATGTACAGTATCACCCGCTGGTACTCTACCCGTACGGAAAAGGACATGTGCTGATGCAAGTGTGGCATGCCCGCAAAGTGCTACTTCAACCCGGGGTGTAAACCAGCGTAAAGAAAATCCATCTTCCTGTGGGAGGAGAAAAGCTGTCTCCGAAAGATTCATTTCGGCTGCAACGGATTGCATCCATGCATCAGACATAAGTTTGGATAACAAGCAGACTGCTGCCGGGTTGCCGCTATATGCTTTGGATGTAAAAGCATCCACCTGAAAAATAGGGATGGGCATCATTTTTCCTCCCCACGGTCTATTGCAGTTTAGCTGCCAGTTGTTTTGCCCAGGAGCGGATTGCTTCCCAATCGCGATAGTCACCTCGCTCAGCATTACGCATGATCTTGCTCCAGATGCCGGGGATTTTTTCTGGGAACATTGCGCCGCCGAACATCTCATGATCCACTGGTTCTTTGATCTTGTATAAAGGTTTAAGGTATCCTTCGACTGTTGCGCGGTTCTCGACGGTATCTTTGAACATGGTCAGGCAAACCACAAAATAAGCTACTTTGATCATCTGGAATGATTTTGCATATTTTCGGGCGAATCGAATGGTTTCAGGGATCAGTTTCCCGATACGGGCAGCACTGCCCAATACCAGAGCGCTGTAAGGTTCAAAGGATGTCACGCTTTGGATCGGCAGAACATCCACGGGCAGTCCTTCTGCTGCCAGAACTTTTCCTACTTCTTCTGCCACCTCTGCTGTAGATCCTGCCCGGCTGGCATACGCCACTAAAATTTTTTTGTCCATGTTCTACTCCTGATTAGCGAAACGAATTATTTCTGAATGATGTACACAAGCTCATTTCCGAATTCAAACTTTCTAATTTCCCAGGGCTTCCCAGCCACAAGATCATCGAAATGAGCTGAATATGTCTGGCGCATCCCTTTACTGCGTCCCCCCAGGCTGTATGCAGGAAATGTTACCACCAGAGTTTCAGCCTGTATACCTTCCAGAAGGCGAGTACCGATTGTTTTCTGTATATTTTCAAGGCATGGGATTGTCTTGAGGAGAAACGCCACCTGAACAGAGTGATCAGGAATCTCGCCTGTCAGGTCGCACACCTGGCTGGAGCCGGCGTACCCGAGATGCTGGCGAAATGTATCCACGAATGTAACCATGTCCGTGTAGATGTCGCATAGATACACCTGAGCATTGGCTTTCATCGGGAGCCAGGGCAATGCCAAGGGATTCAACCCGCAAGCCAGGTCAAGTAAGGAGCCAATCTCGCCAACATTCTCACGAATGAGGTTGGCAAAATCTTCCAAAAAAGGAAGGCGTTCGCGGGTGGAAGCATGCATCTGCATCTTTTGTGCGCAAAATGTACGCAGAGCAGGATCGCTGGGAAGCCGAGATAAATCCGCCAGTTCTTTTGCCCAGAGGTCATAAGGCGGGTTAACAGGAAGATACGCTCCGCCAATTTGATGCAACACTGTGCGTGTGGCTTTTACGCTGTCTTTGAAAGCTCTCCCTTTGGCAATCTCACGGGTTGCAATGCGGATGATCAGGTCACGGCTGATGCTGTTGTATCCGCTGCCAGCCATCACCGCTTCTACAACTTTCTTCACCAAGTCTTCTTCGACCATCACAATCCTGCCTTTTTATACTCACGAAGCAGGTCGCAAAGCATCAACATGAATCCCAGATTATGTAACGTCGCCAGACGGGGGAAAAGGGAGTCATTCATTTTGAAGATATGATACAAGTAGCCAGCGGAGTACTTGCGACATACAGGGCACGGGCAGCCTTCCACCAGAGGATGGTTATCTCTGATGTGTATCTCATCCTGAACATAAAAATACCGAAGCCATTCTTTTGCTGGTGCAAACGGGTTGATCTGTTCGAGTGAGCCAGTGAAAGTATAGAGCCTGCCATGACGGGCATCGCGCGTAGGCATGGCGCTGTCGAACATTGGATAGCCCATGCGACAACAGGCAGCTATGTTTTCTGGGTGTCCCACTCCCAGCGCATGGAGTGGAAATTGTGATGGGATAAGGCTGCGAGTGTATTCCAGGATGTCTGTTAACAGGTTGGAATGCGAATCAAGTGGCCAACCGCCAAAACCATAGCCATCAAAACCAATTTCCAGTAAGGCATCTGCACATTCTTTACGTAAGTCGAAGGATCCTCCACCCTGCACCACGGCAAAAAGCAGAGGACGGTGTTCAGGATTCTTCCGCTTTTGTTTGAGAAGCTGATCAAAGGTAGTTCGGCAGCGTTTTGCCCAGGCTATTGTTCGTTGGACAGACTGGCGCTGTTCTTCTTCACTGGCATCCACATGCGTGCAATCATCCAGGCAGACAATGATATCTGCACCGAAAGCTAATTGTAGCTGAATACTTTTTTCAGGAGTAAGCTGGATCTTATGCTGACTGCCTTCGGGCTGAAACGTCAATCCCTGTTCGCTGATGGTACCCGCGCGCGGGTTGTTGTGAATCAGCGAATAAGCTTGAAAACCGCCAGAATCCGTCATGATGGGTTTTTGCCAGCCGCTCATGGTATTCAAACCGCCCAACGCTTTTATAGTCGTGGAACCAGGGCGCTGCATCAGGTGAAACGTATTCATCACAAGCGCCTGGATGCCAAGAGATTCCAACGCTTCTGCATCCACCGCTCGCACCATGCCATACGTTGCATCGGGAAGAAAAACAGGAAAGGTCAATGTGCCATGTGCTAAGGATAAGTTGGGTAAGGTTTGTTCCATCACCTCCTCATTATCCAATAAAGCAGGCAGGTTGCCAAGTAGATTGGGTATTCATGCAGGCGGGATCACCACGAAAACACCAAAAAGCAAACAAAGAATTAATAAACTAACTCGTGACTCCCTTCTCATCCTTCACCTAAGTCCAAATTAGATTTAGGGGAATAAGCCAGATTCCCTCCGCATTATTACAGTATTTTTGCCTTATGAATTAGTCACAGGAAATTCCATAAAGATCGTGGTTCCATGATCCGGTTTTGATTCAGCCCATACCTTCCCATTCTGGCTTTCGATCAATGCCTTCACAATCGCCAGACCAAGTCCTGACTCCCCATTTTCAGCGTGCCGGGATCTATCCGCCCGATAGAAGCGATCAAAAATATATGGTTGTTCGTCAATAGAAATACCCGAACCGGTATCGTTTACGCTTAACACTACTCCATCATTCTGGAGTTTTCCTGAAAGAGTGATCCTTCCACCCGCAGGTGTATATCGGAAAGCATTACTGATCAGGTTATCGAATACCTGCAGCATGCGAGCTTCGTCCACATAGATCTCTGGTAGAACCTCCGGAACCAGGACTTCAAGAGAGATCTGCTGTTTTTCAGCCTGATGTTGAAAGAGTGCAGCTGACCTTTCCAGCAACGAGACTGGCTCTATTTTTTGCGGGTTCAAGGGTAATTCTCCTGCATCAGCCTGCGACAGCATGCGCAGGTCCCCTACAAGGTTTTGCAGCCGTTCGATCTCTGAATAGATCAATGCTAATCTTTCGGGTGTCGGTTGAAGTACCCCATCCTGCATGGATTCGATATACCCGGCGATCACGGTCAAAGGCGTTCGCAGGTCGTGAGCGATATCCGCGGTCATTTGTTTGCGAAGTAACGATTGATGGGCTACTTCGTGACTCATCTGATTGAAAGCGATGGCCAGATCACCGATCTCATCCTTTGAATTCACCTTTACCTGCTGCTCCAAATTTCCATCTGCAATCCTTTGAGCTGCCTGAGTAAGGTCACGCAAAGGTCGTGTCAATGTGCGTGCCAGAACAATCCCAACAACCAATGCGATAAGCAGCGCGCCAGCCACCCCCAACAGCAATGCATGATTTGTTCGTGTCAAGAAAAGATTTTCTTCAGGAAGGAAACCAGGGGGGGTATTCGCGTTGATGATTGTGCCTACCTGTTGACCATCCACCATGATGGGAAAGCCATCTTTTAACATTTTTTCAGGCAGGGTGCTGCCTTCAGGAAATTTTGGGTCAACCGATACAAGAACAACTCTATTGGCATCCACCAGACCAAAGAAATTGCGACGATCACGTCCATCAGGTGGGAAGGGATTAGGATTTGTGTTTGTATCCTGTGTTCCATCAGAGGATGGAGTGGGGTGCATTTGAGCAGTTTGCCAGTATTCCTTTACACCCAGCCATGAACCCGTAAAGGCGTAGTATTCAGCCATACTAGCCTGTAAACTGCTCCCCTGCTGCTCGGTGATCAACTTGGTAAGGCGGTCAACACTGGTAATGCGAATAAAGATTGCGATTAATACAGTTGCAATGACTGCAACAAACATAAAAGCAAGGGCAAGTTTCCAGTATAGCGTCTTCCACATAAAGAATTATCCAGATTTTGTAAAACGATAGCCCACACCAAAAACCGTTTCTATATAATGTGGATTTTCGGGATCGGTTTCGATTTTTGTGCGCAGGTTTCGTATATGAACATTGAGTGTGCTGCTCAACCCTGAAAAGCCGCAATCCATCAGGCAATCTACCAATTCGTCTCGGGTAAACACCCTACCTGGGCTGCGCATCAAAGTTGCCAACATGTTGAATTCAATAGGAGTCAGATTGACAGGATTTTCATGAACAGTGACAGTATGGGTAATTTCGTCCAGGGTTATTTCAGCAGCTCGTAATATTTCCGATTTTTTCCCGGGTTCCTGTGTGCGGCGAAGCACTGCCCGGATACGCGCCAGAAGCTCACGCATTCTAAAAGGCTTTACCACATAGTCATCTGCGCCCAGATCCAATCCTAGCACAGCGTCTGTCTCTTCCTCTCGTGCGGTGATGATAATAACAGGTGTCTGTCGTTCTTTCCGATATTGCTGCAAGAACTGGTATCCATCCATTTTGGGCATCATAATGTCCAGAAGAATGAGATCGGGTGGGTCATGCCGGGTCATGTATAAAGCAGACTGTCCGTCTGCAGCCGTAGATACATGAAACCCCTGTTCTTCCAGATACTCCTGAAGCAACTGCCGGACACTTGATTGGTCATCTACAACCATAATGGAATAAGCCATATTACACCTGCTATTATTTATTCTATAACAGACCTTATCTTTAGAATACATCTGGACTACAGGGTATCACAAATTTATTAAGATTTGATTTAGGGTTGAAACAGTTTTCCTTTGCTGGCTGTAATGATATTACCTAAATAATTAATTCCATCTAAAGAAAAACTAAATAACTATTGATTAATATCATGAAGATTATAAAGCTCACAAGAGAGTAGATTTGCTCTTTTTCAAAGGAAATATCTTCCGGAGGGACGCATGAAGTTTTCTGGAGTACTGGAAAAAATTAAAAAACCTAAAAGTAAACGCTTCTGGATCATTCTTGTCAGTGGAGCATTGTTGGTTGGCGCTGGAATAGCATTTTATTTTCTTAAGGGTTCTTATAATTCTATTGCGAATTCTGGAAATAAAGCGAGTACAACCTATCAAACTGCAAAAGTGCTGCAGCGCGATGTCCGTGTTTCAATCAACGGCTCTGGAACCCTTATTACCCGTAATTCAGTAGATTTGAATTTCCCCACGCAAGGTATCCTGACTGAATTATATGTAAAGCTGGGGGACACGGTGAAAGCTGGTGATGTGTTAGCTAGTATCGAAGGGTCTGAAACACTCAAAGCGAATGTCTCCAGTGCAAAGCTGGCATTATTAGAAGCTCAAAAGGAATTGAATGACCTGCAAAAGAATGCTGATGTAGCTCTGGCACAGGCATACCAGGATTGGGTGACTGCAGAGGAAGATTATCAGACAGCATTGATTGAGGCACAACATACTTCTTATTCACGCTGCAGTGACACGGTTACTAAGGGGTATGCGGCTTCAGTAGAAAACCTATCCAACAAACTGAAAGAATTAACCGAAGGCAGCGCCCTGTATATCGAAACAAAGAGCCGGTATGATACCGCCGTGGCAAATTACAATTATTGCATTTCCTATACCAGTGGTGAAAAAGAAGAAGCGCAAGCCAATCTTGAACTGGCTGACGCAGCTCGAAAATCTGCAGAACTTACATACAACACGCTTAAAGATGGCTCGGGAATTGATCCGATCGAACTGCAATTGGCTGAGGCAAAAGTTACCGAAGCGCAAGATAAATTGACAGAAGCGCAAGCAATACTGGATGGGATCACCCTTACCGCCCCTATGGATGGTGTGGTGACCTACCTGGCTGCAGAAGAAGGTACACTGGTGGATACTTCGCTATTTATCACCATTTCAGATTTAAGCAATCCATTTGTTCAGGTGAATGTAGATGAATCAGATCTGCCATTATTTACCGCTGGCAGTAGCGTGGAAGTGATTTTTGATGCCTTGCCGGATTACACATTCACAGGCACACTGATCCAGATCGAGCCTCAGTTAGTGAACACCAACATGGTTCAAACTGTGCAGGGTTTGATTGAATTGGAGCCATCTACCACAGTAGATTTTCAGACTATTCCTCTTGGTTTGAATGCTGGAGTTGAGATCATTTCTTCAGAAGTAAAAGATGCAATTGTTGCCCCTGTTGAAGCTGTACATGATCTGGGTGATGGTGACTACGCTGTTTTTATGATCGATGATGATGGAACACTTCGATTACATACGGTGGAAGTGGGTTTATCCGATTCAACATACATACAAATAACGAGTGGTCTGAATGTGGGTGATATTGTCTCTACAGGAATGGTACCTACAACGAACCAATAAAAATGGATGAACCCATGAAAACTCTTTTCCAGGCAATTCAAACCTTTGTGAAAAAGTATCGCATACCCGTTTTAATCTCTTCAGGGGTAGTGCTGGTCATTCTAATTGTGCTTTGTATCTTTCTTATAGAGAGTCAGAAGAAAGACGTAGTCACCCAGACCGCCTATCAAACAACCCCAGCGTTACGTGGTGATATTACAGTAACTGCTACCGGTTCAGGCTCCTTAAGAGCTGCGAAAACCATTGATCTGGCTTTTACCACTCCTGGTACGTTGGCGACACTGAATGTAAAAATAGGCGATGAGGTGAAAGCAGGGGATGTTCTGGCGATCTCCAGTGAATTGAATTCTTTACAGGTAAAACTTGAACAACAAGAGAAGGCAGTTCTTGACGCACAGAATGAATTGACTACATTGCTGAGTAGTGGGGAAACTACCCTGGCGCAGGCACTTCTCGATCAAGCGGAAGCACAGGAAGCTTTTGAAGAAGCAGATAAGGATCATGTGACAAGTGGAACAGTTCGTTGCAGCAGTGAGATCTCTGATAAATACCTTGCAGAATACTGGGATTATCGTAGAAAAGCCCAGGTTTGGGAGGATGAACTGGAAAACCCGAAAACCGGATACGGGAAAGACTATATTCTCACAAATTTGACTCCCCTGCAGAATGCCCGAGATTCAGCGTACCTCAACTGGCAATATTGCTCTGGGTATACAGAAATGGAGACTAATGAGTCGGAAGCAGCATGGATGCTTGCAAAAGCCAAGATGGAACTGGCAGAGAAAGAGTATCAGTATTTGCTTGAAAACAATGGCGTAGATCCCGTAGCGGTCGAAATTGCCCAGGCTAAAGTTGAAAATGCGCAATTACAGCTTACCAAGGCTCAGAATGATCTGGCAAATGCAACGCTGGTTGCTCCGACAGATGGAGTTATTCTGGCAATCAATGCAGCGGTTGGCGATAGTGTGGATACTTCAACCCTTATCAGCATGGCAGACCTATCACAGCTTGTAATGAACGTTTCAGTAGATGAGACAGATTATCAGGCATTACAGGAAGGGTGCAGTGCCCAGGTAGTTCTATCTGCGGTTTCTGACCGGGTATTCATGGGAACAGTTACCCAGGTTTCACCTGAATTAATATCAGGTTTCAATACTTCAGTGGCAACAGGGGTGGTTACCTTACAGGATCCTCTGCTGATGCCCGGAAAATACTTATCACTGGGCATGAACGGAACAGTGTACCTTACCTGTGGGGAGGCAAGCAGAGTACTGCTTGCACCTATAACTGCAGTTTATCAGGATGATGAAGGTAAATCTTTTGTCTATGTATTGAATTCAAACGGAACGCCCGAAAAACGTTTTGTAGAAGTTGGATTTCAGAATGCCAGTTATATAGAAATTATTGATGGATTAAGTGATGGAGAGCTCATTATCACCAGCAAGGTTTCTGAATAGAGGCACTTATTTGTTACCCATTTGGATAAAGGAGTTTCAAGATCTATGAAAGAGCGTATGAAACTAAGAAAGGTTAATAAGAGGATACTCATCCCAGTTATTGTGATTGTAGTTCTGGTATCCACTGGGTTAGGCTATACCCTTTTGAAAAGATCATCTATTGCTAATACCGTTGAACAAACTGGTTACCAGACTGCTCAGGTTCGGCGTGGTACATTGACAATCTCCGCGAGTGGCACCGGTTCACTGGTTGGCGGTCAAAAAACAAACTTAAGCTTTACTGCATCAGGAACTGTGGCTTCCATCTCTGTAGCTGTGGGCGACAAAGTGACCGAAGGACAGGAATTGGCAAGAATTGCTGACATCAGCGCCTTGCAATCTGCTCTGACTACGGCTGAATTGGATCTCAAAGCTGCCAATCAAAATTTAGAAAAAGTAAAAAATAGCGCAGCGACCAATCTGGCAAATGCTGCCCTTACTTTAGCAAATGCGCAGAAGGAACTCGAAGATGCTCAGTCTAATGTGCTGACAGCAGAAATGGCACGTTGTGACCAGGACACCACTGATGTTTATTACGCTGCGTATATGAAAGCTCAGGAAGCCCTGAATGCTCTGGACCAAAGCAATACCAATCAGGATTATTACCTCAATGTTATTCTCCCGGCAAAAACAAAAGTTGAACAGGCATATGCCACCTATCAATATTGTGCTGGATATACCCAATATGAGATCGATTCCTCGCAGGCTACTTTAACTCTGGCAGAAGCAGCAGTCAAAGAGGCAGAAGTAGAATTGGCTGAATTAAAAGCAAATAATGGGATTGATCCCGCTGACCTGGCAGTTGCTGAGACAAATGTGGCTGCAGCGCAAATCGCCTATGACAATGCATTTGCCACCCTGAAAGGCACTACCATCTATGCCCCATTCGATGGCACTATCCTTTCCATCGAGGGGGAAGTGGGTGATGAAGTGGGAACAAGCTCTTTCATTACCATCGCTGACCTGGTACATCCTGAAGTAGAGTTCTGGGTGGATGAAACTGATCTGGATAAAGTGTCTGAAGGTACTTCTGCCAAAGTCACTTTTGATGCCATCCCCAATAAGGTATTCGAAGGAACAGTAACAGAGATCAATCCAACCCTGCAGACCATAAGTGGTTATCAGGTGGTACAGGGAATTATCCAGCTTGACCTTTCTAATGAAGATGACTCTGTAGTCGTGATCGAAGGACTGAATGCTTCCGTCGAGGTTATTGGTGGCGAAGCTGAAAATGCGCTCCTGGTACCAGTGGAAGCGGTGCATGACCTGGGGGATGGTCAGTATGGTGTATTCGTAGTGGGTACAAATGGCAAACTTACTCTGACTGTCGTCGAAATTGGCTTATCCGATTCGACTTATACCGTAGTCACATCTGGGCTGAAAGAGGGTGATGTGGTTACAACAGGTATTATGGAGACGCAATCATGAGCGAGAATCATACAATCATAGAGACAATTGGATTAACGAAAATTTATGGCGAGGGTGAGTACAGTGTAACCGCATTGGATGACCTCAACATCCAGATCCATGAAGGTGAATTTGTTGCCATTATGGGACCAAGCGGTTCAGGAAAAAGCACTCTACTCAATATTCTGGCTTGCCTGGATAGGCCTTCAGGTGGTCGTTATATTCTTGCAGGGGAAGATGTGAGCGAGTACAACCGGAAAGAGCTAGCGTTCATTCGTAGCCGCCAGTTGGGATTTGTTTTTCAATCATATAACCTCCTTCCTCGTCAAACTGCATTGGAGAATGTCATGCTTCCGATGATGTACCAGAGAGAAAGCAATCTTCCTATGGAAGAACGAAAACAGAAAGCACTGGCTGCATTGGAAGGCGTGGGGTTGAAAGATCGGGCGGATCACCTTCCCAGTCAGATGTCGGGAGGGCAGCAGCAGCGTGTTGCTATTGCCAGGGCTCTCATCAACGATCCGGTTTTGATCCTGGCGGATGAGCCCACCGGCAATCTCGATACCCATTCCAGTATTGAGATCATGGATATTTTGCATGAACTTAATGAACGGGGGCGAACCATTGTTATGGTTACCCATGAGCCTGATATTGCACAGCACACAGGGAGGATCATCCTTATCCGTGATGGCAAATTAGCAATGGAAAGAACAAACCGAAATCCTATTTTGAAATCTGCGCATGGTGAGGCTCAAAAAGCAACACCGGAAGGAGCAGCAGAATGAACTACCGTGAAGTTTCGAAAGTAGCTTGGAAAAGTCTGCTTTCCAATAAATTACGTTCACTATTGACCATGCTGGGTGTCATTATTGGTGTTGCAGCGGTCATCATTATGATCGCGGTCAGCGCGGGTACTGAGGCTACTATTTCTGAAGCCATCAATGGATTGGGTTCCAATCTGATATTCATTTCGACCGCTTTCACTCGGGGAGGTCCTTCCATGGGACCCAGCAGTTCTTCAGGTGGATTGAAATATGATGATGCAACCGCCATCAGTGAAAAGATCAGCGGTATTGCGGGTGTTTCAGTGGAACAATCAGCCAGTGAAACCATCAAGTTTGATGGAACAACCCTTTCTGATGTCACCGTAGTTGGTACTACGATTGACTACCCTACCGTGCGTGAAGTTGAGGTTGCCACCGGACGATATTTCACCCAGGATGAGATGGACAACACCCGTAAAGTAGTGGTGTTAGGTTCATCTATTGCAGATGAATTATTTGGCGATTCGGGTACCGATCCGATTGGCCAATATATTACGGTTGGCAATACTAAACTAACCGTGATAGGGGTTCTTGCACCCAAAGGGTTATCCTCGGGTACAGATTACGATGAACAGATCTACACCCCCATTTCAGTTGTATTTAAAAAATTCACACCATCCCAATTCGCCCGTATCATGGGTGACGATGTACGGATGATTATTGTATCCGTTAAAGATAAAGACCAGATGGATGCAGTAGTCCAACAGATCACCTTACTGCTGGTCAACAGGCACGAGGTGACCGTGGATACAGCGGATTTCAGCATCACCACACAGGATGACATTATCGAAACCCAGGAATCAACCACTTCATCATTCCGTACATTGTTGGGATGGGTGGCTGGTGTTTCCCTTATTGTGGGTGGCATTGGGATCATGAATATCATGTTGGTAAGTGTCACTGAGCGCACGCGTGAAATCGGATTGCGGCAGGCAGTGGGCGCCACCCCTGGCGATATTCAAACCCAGTTTTTGCTTGAAGCCTTGATGTTAAGTTTACTCGGAGGGGTGATTGGTGTGATCGCAGGGGTCGTTGGCTCCTGGTTGTTTGGCTCATTGAGCGGAATGCGTACAGTAATTTCCAGTTTCTCGATTATTTTGTCATTCTGCTCTGCTGCGCTCATTGGTATTTTCTTTGGATACCTGCCAGCTCACAAAGCTGCACAACTGGATCCTATTGTTGCACTCAGACATGAATAAGCAAAAGCGAAGAAGAAAAGGAAAGTAAAAGATGAAAAAGAAATATATCTGGATAATTCTTGCTGCGGTGATTGTGGTTGCTGCTGGTGTATTCGTATATGTTATGTTTTTGGGTAACAAGGTAATTGCCCAGACTTCTGGCACGATGGATGCTTCAACCATGACGCTAGAAACTAAACTTGCTATCGGTATTTTGAAGCTCGAAGGTACTGATAATGCTGTAACTGCTGAACAGGCAAAGGAATTGCTGCCTTTGTGGAAGGGTGTCAAAGTCTTCAGTAGCAGTGACACTATTTCAGATGCAGAAATGGAAGCTCTCGACCAACAGATCCAGGATACATTAACCACTGCCCAATTACAGGCGATCAATGCAATGGATCTCTCCGGTCAAGATATGAAAACAATCGCCAGTGACCTGGGTGTAACTATGGGTTTAGGACCAGGTGTAAGCAGTACTCCAGGTGCTTCCATGGATCAAATGCCAGGGAATGATACAGGATTTCCTGGAGGGGATATGGTATTCCCTGGCGGGGATATGGGTGGAGGATTTGGTGGTCCCGGCGGTATGACGGGCGGAATGGGTGGCGGTACGGGTATGCCCAGTGGCAGTGAAATGGGAATGGGTGGGGTCATGCCAGGTGCTGGCACTCAGACAGATGGAACTGATACAACCACTACAACCGCAAGAACCACTGCGGCGAATAATCCATTCCTGGATGTGCTGATTAATTTATTGAAGACACGTGCGACGGAATAATCAAGAAGAATTAAAAACCATAGAAAACAAAGAATTAATAAATAAACTCATGACTCCTTTCCCAACCTTCCCCCAAATTTAAAAATCTAGATTTAGGGGAAGGTGCCAGATTCCCTCTCCATTTTCGCTTTTCAAAATGGAGAGGGTTTAGATGGAAGGGGTAGTTCTTCTTTGCTTATGAATTGCTCTCCACCATTCAAAAACTATCCCCTTAAAAACCCCAGAGTGTAAAAGAAAAACCGATGAGGGAGGAAAAAATGAAGATATAACTGACGACGAGAGCTGCATTAGGTTTTGAGGCGATAGTATTGATGGCAGCTGCATGAACAGCTAATGCGAAAAATCCATACCCAACCCAGATGGTGAATATTCCTTCCTCCATCGATACATTACCTCCGAGTGAAACTGTTGTCTTGACCCCTTCTTGAACCTTCCCCTACTCCAAAACCTACCCCCACGGTGGAGCCAACATCAGCATTCTCGATCGACCTGACCCATAACCCTGCATCAACCAGCGACCTTTCCGGTCAAATCCACCAGGAAAACTTATATGAAGACCTGGATTGCTTGGCTGACCAAATGCTAACCCAGGCGAACACCCTGGAGATTGATTGCCGGAATGTTCCGAACCTGGCGTTTACTCAACAATGGACCATTAGTGACGATCCCAACTGGGAATTTTCCCCTGGGTTTATGATGAAAAAATCTTTTTAAATGATATCTCAAACATCGACGATAAGGTTCCCCCTGTACATTTTCTATATCAGTATTTTCTGCTCACCTGCTGCAAGATATGCTGGTACTCTGCGCTGCGAGCATATGCATTGACCGCATTGATCCGCTTGATAAGCATGGGATGGGTTGCCATAGACTCCGCCAGGACATTTCCAATATCATCGTCTTGCCTGTCCAGTGCTTTTAAAACCATGGCTACTTCTGCAGGGGTGTCGGCGTCTCTTGCGACCAGCTTGACCATTGCTGTGGTAGCCTTGCGTGGGTCACCGCAGGCGAGCAAACCAGCCCGGTCAGCCGAGTATTCGCAGGCACGGTTCCACCAGCGAAAAGCAAAGGTGAGCACCACTGCTGCCCCAAGACTTACAGGTACACCCGCCATCCCACCCAATAGCGTATTCAACCAGGTATGACCCAATGCCACATGACCCATCTCGTGCCCGACGATGAATTTTAATTCATCAGCATCCATCACCTCGAGCAATGAGCTGTAAAGCACCACTGCCCGAGGTGGGTTAAACCCAAAGGTATATGCATTCAACTGCCGGCTGGGAACGACGAATACATCCAGCTCACCTGGATCCAGCCGTTCCTGGCACTCATGAACCAGCAAGTTCAGTTGTGGGCTGGTTTGCGAAGAAACCTTTTTTGCCCGTCGTAACAGATCATGATGGGATGATTGATTCATTGCATAGGCAAGCCCGATCATCAGTAATACCAGGATGGGGGCAATACATAGTGTTGGACCTGCTGCAATGATCCCAGCGATCACCAGAACGATCAGGGTGACAGCAAGTATCCATCCCTCATTATCAGTACGGTAGGCAGTTGTTTTCATTTATACCCGGTTTCTTATCCTGGCTGCATCTTCAGAAATTCACGTACGGCCTGGATCTGTCCTGCAGGAATACGATTGGTTTTTTCCCAGTAATCGATCAGGCGAGATAATGTCAGCACAGCATGGAGTTTGATCCCTGCCTGCTGCAGTGCTTCCGCCGCACCAGATTGGCGGTCAACCAGTACCACCACATCTTCTACTTTCAATCCGGCAGCGGTCAGTTTTTCGATGGCTTCAAATTTGCTGCCACCTGTAGTGGTCAGGTCGTCAATCACTACTACTTTCTCGCCTTCTTTATATTCTCCCTCAATTTCCGCTTTTGTGCCATAGTCTTTTACTTCCTTGCGTGGATAAAGCATGGGCTCGCCAGTTTGCAAGGATATGGCTGTAGCGATGGGGAGAGCAGCGTAAGGTAGAGCTGCCAGCCGATCATATTTCAAACCCTTCAGTAAAGGAATGTATGCAGAAGCAACTTCAGCCAGCAGTTTTGGATACGTGACCAGTTGACGCAGATCGATGTAAATGGGCGACTGCAACCCCGATTTCAGGGTGAAGTTTCCGAAGCGGATGCAGCCTGCCTGCAGCAGCCCTTCTGCCAGGGCAGGTGGGACAGCAGGTTCTTTTTCAGCCAGAACAACCTGGCTGATGACAACTTTCCGTTCTTTATTGATCTCGTCCATCAGCTTCTTCGCAGCGGCATGTGGATCAGCGTCGCGAGCCACACCGCGCGAAACCGGTATGAGCATCCCCAATCCATCGCTGCGCAAACCAGCTTTCAGAGCTGCCTGCAGGTCACCTCCCTGTGCGCCTACGCCAGGCGCCAGGATCCACAGGTCGGGAGCTGCCTGACGTACTCTGCGTAACGCATTAGGATGGGTCGCACCGACTACCAGGCCGATGTTGTTGGTGGTATTCCACTGCGTGGCAAGTTTTGCTACTTTTTCATACAAAGTGAGAGGGTAATTCTCGCCCGCCAGGGTGATATCCTGCAGATCACCTGAACCAGGGTTCGATGTCTTACACAACAGGAAAACACCTTTTTCTGGATCTTTGATGAACGGCTGCAGACTGTCATGCCCCAGGTAAGGGCTCAAGGTAATGCACTGTGCTTTGAGCATTTCAAAAGCTGCTTTGGCATATGCATCTGCTGTGGAGGATATATCTCCCCGTTTTGCATCCAATATCATAGGGGTACCATGCGGTGCTGCTGCGATTACTTCTGCAAGCGCTTTCCATCCTTCTGCTCCATAGATCTCAAAGAATGCTGCATTGGGTTTGTATGCCAGCGCCACATCAGCTGTTTTTTCGATCAGACGCAGGCAAAAATCGCGCGCTGCCAGGGCTGTTTGAGCAGGCAAATCTGCGGGGTGAGGATCAAGCCCGACACATAAAAGGGAACCTGTTTGTTTTGCCCGCTCTTCGAGCACGGTAAAGAATGCACTCATGAAAACCTCCTGTAGATAAGTAGATTTGACTATGCTTTTCCTAAAACGATCGCCAGTAAAGCCATACGGACATAAAGACCGTATTCAACCTGGCGGAAATAAGCTGCACGTGGATCGTCATCGAGTTCCATACTGATCTCGCCAACACGTGGTAGTGGATGCATCACGATCATGTCATCTTTGGCGGTCTTCAATGTCTCGGGGCTGATAATATAACTACCCTTAACTTTTTCGTATTCTTTTTCATCCGTGAAGCGTTCTTTTTGTACACGGGTTACATAAACCACATCACTTTCTGGCAAAGCTTCTTCCAGAGTGGTGTAATGCATTTGAGGAGTACCTTTTGCTTCAACTTCTTTTACAACTTCTTCCGGCATGGGTAGAATTTCTGGCGAAACGTAGTTGATCTTGACATCGAAAAGCGTCAGTAAACGTGCCAGAGAGTGAACAGTCCGACCGTACTTTAGATCGCCCACCATGGTGATCGTCAAACCATCCACACGGTTCATTTCTTCCATTATGGTAAAGAGATCGAGTAGTGCCTGGGTGGGATGTTCTCCTACACCATCACCAGCGTTGATGATTGGTTTTCGGGCATATTTTGCTGCCAGTGCCGCTGAGCCTACTTCGGGGTGGCGCAGTACGATAACATCAGCGTAGGCTTCGAGGGTACGGATAGTATCGGGTAGTGACTCGCCCTTTGAAACAGAAGAATACCGTACTTCGTTGATCGGGATAACGCTGCCACCCAATCGTTCCATTGCTGCAGTAAAGGATGCTGAGGTGCGGGTTGACGGTTCATAGAACAGATTGGCTAATATCTTTCCCTTCAACAGGTCAAAGGTTCCTACCCGGCGAACCATGCCTGCCATTTCATGTGCAACACCAAAAATGTATTCCAGGTCGTTGCGTTTGAACTGCTTGACGGATAAGATGTCTTTGCCGTAGAAAGGTGCTGTTTTTTGGTCGCCAAAGGGTAAATATGGACTTTTGCGAACTATTCTTGGGGTATGGGGTGACATTTGAAACTCCTTAATAAATAGATTGAATTAAGATTTTGTGAAATTAAGAATTGGAGGACGGACATTCCGCCCGATGCCGGGATTTGCCAGTACTTTTCCAGCTTCATAAACTACCTGATCACGCAAGACAACTTGTTTTACCCTGCCCTTCACCTGCATACCTTCATAAGGTGTCCAACCACAACGTGAGAACATGTCCTTTGCCTGGATGGTGTATTTTCCCTGCAGATCGATTTCCACACGTGTTTCAGGCTGTTCGGGTAGGTGGAATATTCGTTGTGGATTAATGTGACATCGCAGGATAATATCTTCTATCGATAAACGGTTTTGAGAAGCTGCAGTGAGTAACAACGGGATGCAGGTTTCAAGTCCGGGGAATCCGGGTGCAGGTATTTCACCGTCTTTTTCTGCCAGAGTGTGTGGGGCATGATCAGTGGCAAAACAATCGATCACATCCAAATTATCCCAGAGTGCCTGCACATCCTGTCTGGTAGCCAATTGGGGACGTACTTCGCTGCGTCCGTTGCCAATAGCGGGTATATCATCTTCGCTCAGGAAGAGGTGATGCGGTGTGACTTCGCAGGTGATGGGTATACCTTTTTGCTTAGCTGCTTTGATGAGCAGGATCTCTTCACGACGTGAAACATGGCAGAGGTGTACCGGGTGTTGTGTGAGTTCTGCCAATAAGATCACAGCTGCCAGGCTTGTCCCTTCACAGTGCGCACAAACGGGCATATTCTTTGGCCAGGCTTGAAGATGTGCCATCCAATCAGTCATATCATCCAGACGTAAAGGCCCGTAAGTTTGGTCGAGGTACATTTTTAACCCTGCGCTGTGGAAGGCATTGGCTGAAACGGAGGTGGTGTTATCTGCTCCTGCCCCCAGGTATTGTCCGAAATCGCAACGGGCTTTACTTTGTGCAATGGTTAAAGTAGAGGTCAGAGTTTCAGCATCGGTTACAGGTGGTTTTGTATTGGGCATGGCAAGGATGGTAGTGAAACCACCAGCGAGTGCAGCAGCAGTACCGCTATCCCAATCTTCTTTGTGGGTGCCGCCAGGTTCGCGCATGTGAACATGCGGGTCTATCAGTCCGGGGAGAGTAAGAGTTTTCATTATCCTTCCGTAAACAGGCAAAAAAAGAGAGCCTATAAAAGGCTCTCTGTTAACAAAACGTTGGTAACGCCAGAAGACTCTTTGCTTCGGGCTGGTGGAATAATTTTTTTGATTACAACTCTCGTACACATATCGAAACAATTCTACGCAGATTTTGGATTCTGTCAATAGGAATTTGTCACAAGTTTTGGAATTAGTAATGGACTCAATAATAATATAACCACTAAAACACAAAATCCACAATAATTATGTAGCTTTCTTCGTATTGGTTATTGCTTTGGAATACCAACCTGAAAGAACGTACCATTCGAATTCCCCCAATAGAAAACCCACCATCACTATTATGAGATGACGATGGTGGGTTATACATCAAAGCCTATAGCGTTTTCAAGAACTTCTCTATCCTCACCAGAGCCTGTTCGATTTTTTCGTATGCCGTTGCATATGAAGCCCGGGCAAACCCTTCACCTCCAGCGCCAAAATTATGGCCAGGGATCATTGCCACATGCTGCTCGTGAAGCAATCGTGTGCAGAAGGTCTCATCATCCAAGCCAGTTACACCTACTTTGGGAAAGCAATAAAAAGCTCCTTTTGGTTCAACAGTGGGCAATCCCAACTGGTTGAAACCATTTACGATTAATTTCCGGCGGCGATCATATTCTTCGACCATTTCCATGACATATTCTTCACCAACCCGCAGAGCCTGCAAGGCACCAGCCTGCGCGGTAGAAGGGGCAGACATGATCAGATATTGATGGATGCGAAGCATTCCTTCAACAACACCTCTCGGGGCACAGGCATATCCTACACGCCAGCCGGTCATAGCATAGTCTTTGGAAAAACCACCTAATAAGATCGTACGTTCTTTCATTCCAGGCAAACTAGGGAAACAAACATGAGTGTGATCATAAACCAGGCGGTCGTAAATTTCATCCGAAATAACGATCAGATCGTATTTCTCTGCAATTCGGGCAACCTCCAGCAGGGTTTCATGGCTGGCAACTGCACCCGTAGGATTGCAGGGGTACCCGATAAAAATCGCTTTCGTTTTTGGGGTGATCGCTTTCTCGATATTCTCAGGAACCAGGGCAAATCCATCTTCCATGCGGCTGGGAATCTCAATTACTTTGCCACCAGCCAGCTCAACATCTGCCTGGTATGACACGAAACAGGGGGTGGGAATGATGACTTCTTCCCCTGGGTTGAGGATTGCACATAAAGAAAGAAAGAGCGCTTCAGAGCCACCCACGGTGATCACAACCTCATTGGTGGGGTCATACATCACATGATATTTTTGATCCAGATGGGCAGCCAGCGCCCGGCGTAATTCGATGATGCCAGAATTGGCAGTATAATGAGTTTCTCCGCGCTGTAACGAGCGTATACCTTCATCAAGAATTGGCTGCGGCGTAGTGAAATCAGGTTCACCGATCCCCAGCGAAATCACATCTTCAATTGTGGCGGAAATATCAAAATATTTCCGAATTCCAGATGGTTTTAAGCGAATAATACGTTCAGCGAGATAAGATTCCTTCATTCCTTGATCCACTCCTCTGTTTTTTCATTGAAATTTAGAACGAATTCTTGATCGTTATTGCAAATTACATAGAATGCTCTTCCTTGTGGTGTACGCCATTCATTCCTTATCTTTATAATATCGCACCATTCGCCCTCGATGAGAACCTGCAATGGACGCTCGGCATAGGTATATCCAGAATGGCAACGTACTGAAACGACTATTCTGTCTCCCACTCTGTGTTATCTCCAAGATTCCACTTGCTGGCTTTCCCTTTCAATTTCACATGCCTTCCAACCAGGCTGTGCTCCATTACAACGCTATTAACATTGCAATCATCATCCAAAATACTATCCTTGATGATTGCATCATGGATCTTACATCCTGCTCCAATAGAAACGTAGGGGCCGATCACAGATGCAGTGATCTCTGCTTGAGGATGAATGTACACTGGTGGAATGATAGAAACCCAGGGGTGATCTGGCGTATCCGTTTGGGCAGGGTTGTGCTCCAGCAAATAGCGGTTTGTTTCCAGCACTGCATCGGGAATACCGGCATCCAGCCATGTTTCTACTCTTTCGATGCGGAATTGTTGTCCTTCGTCCAGAAGAATGTTGATCGCATCAGCCAGGAAATACTCATTCTTCAACATTACTTTCTGTTTCATTTGTTTTTCGATGGCTTTTATCAGAGCTTCACCTGATTTGAAGTAATAGAACCCTACTACAACCAGATTGTCTTTGATGTCTTGCGGCTTTTCGATCAGGCGGATCACTTTACCATTTTTGTCGACCTTTGCTGCACCGAACCGACGCGGGTCAGGCACTTCCTTAACCCAGGCAATACCATCAGAGGGCTCATTCTTCAGAAAAGCCAGGTCTGTTTCAATCAACGTATCTGAAAATGCCATTAACATCGGACCTTCTAAGACTTCTTTTGCCAGGTAAAGGGCATGGGATTGACCGTGCATTTCTTCCTGTACTACATAATGGACTTTTGTCCCGGGGTAGTTGGTTTCCATGTGCGTGCGGATATCCCAACCATTGGGGCTGATGATGAATACATATTCCACCTGCCAGTCAGAGGACAGACTGCTGAACTGATCCATTACATAATCAAGTACTGTCCTCCCCGCGATGGGCACCAATGGTTTTGGCTTACTCCAGGTATGAGGACGCATGCGTGTTCCATAGCCCGCCATAGGTATAGCGATGGTCATTTTTTGTGACATATGGGGATGTTGACCTCCCTCGAACATATTTTTACTCGCTAAAGAAATTGTATCATTTTAAAAGGTTTCTATTATCCTTACCTTATCCTTATCTTGGGGTGTAGAAGGATACCTTTTTCCATAGCGGTAGATGTGTATAATGAAATGATGCGGCGAGAAAAGAACAATTCTATGATCGTATGCTCTCTCGCGGTGATTGGCGTTTTTATTACGCTTCTCATCATGGGCTGTTCGCCTTTTTTTAACAAAGTACCCGCTTTCAGCCCATCGCCAATGCAAATCACCGTCTCAGCAACATCCTCTCCCAAAGCAAATACAGCCACAGCCACTTCGGAGATCTGGGGAAAATTTCCCCCTCCAGCAGAAACTCCCATCATCCCTCTGCCATCTCCTGCTGAGACGATCAGCCTTCAAGAAGGTGTTCATGCTTTTGTTCTACTTGGAGCAGATCGTGAAGCTCCTTACCCTGGCAGAACGGATGCAATTGTATTGGTCATTTATTCTACTGTCACAGCCAAAGTCAGTCTGATTACCCTTCCCCCCGATTTATTTGTCTACCTTCCCGGTTTCACAATTCAGCGATTGAATATCGCGTACAGTCTGGGAGGATTTGACCTGCTTGCTCAGTCCATCGAGTACACTTTTGGCATTCGTCCAGAGCATTATGTATTGGTGCACACCGATGATTTCACCAATCTAGTCGAGCGATTGGATGGATTAACTCTGGAAGTGCCTGCGTACATGAAAGGTATATGCCCAAAATTGAACCCCGGCGTGCAGCATCTTTCTCCCAGTCAGGTATTGTGTTACATTCGTTATCGCCAGGGAATGGATGAAATATCGCGCAACGAGCGCCAATTGCAGGTTATGAAGAATATTATTATCCGGTTGATCAGCGGGGGAAACCTGGTAAATTTGCCCGAATGGGTGCCAGAATTTCATGAGATGGTGGAAAGCGACCTTTTCCTGGAAGACCTGACAGCTCTTATCCCATTCGCTCTGAAGTTGGGTGGTCCTTACCGGATTGGCAGCTTTACCCTGGGAGAAGCTGAAATGGAAAGGTTTCAGATTACAGACCGTCCAGTGACCGAAGTATTTCTGCCCCATTTAGAAGAGATTCACACAGTGATGCTGCAGGCAGTGGATTTTGTACTACAACCAGAAGCTCCATCTGTAATTGAAACCACACTGGTGTATGAAATGACCACTTCTCCAACACCCACTGATACACCCACACCCACCGATACTCCCACCAGAACTGCAACTTTCACACGTACGGTCACCCGTACCAGAACAATTACGGTTACTCGTACACCCACCCTCACAAAAACAGTGACTATCACACCTACATCCAGCGAAACAGAAACCTCTACTTCTAATCCATAACGAGAAATAAAACGGCATAATTCTTGTAACGATTCTTCAAGGAAGAACTACCTAAAAAGCTTTTTTATTTGAGGAATTCGAACCCCATGTTTACTGTTCCGTTACTTTTTACAGGTTCAGCCCTGGTGCTTTTTGGAAGAAAGCTCTATTGGCTGGTTGTAGGATTATTAGGATTCATCGGTGGATTATTGCTTGTCAACAAATTATTTAACGGAATGAACGGTACCACGCAAATGCTGATCGCTTTGGGAATCGGTGTGATCGGTGCAGCATTTACACTGCTGATCCAAAAAGTCGCCTTATCGGTGGCAGGCTTTGTAGCCGGTGGTTATATTGCTTTGAGTGCGATCCGATTACTCGATCTAAATCTTGGAAGCTGGTCATGGGTTTTAATCCTGGTGTTTGGATTACTGGGTATATTGCTGATAGCCCGCATATTTGGGTGGGCGCTGACATTGCTGTCATCGCTTAGTGGCGCCATGATCATCGTACAAGTCATAAACCTGGAAGGCGCAGCAGCAATGACTGCAGCGGGGGCGATTTTCCTCTTTGGTGTGTTGGTTCAGTCGGCAATCCTTCAAAAAACAAAAAAAGTTGTATAGTCATCCTTGGATTATGAGTATTTCTTTAGTTTTTCAAGATTCCCTTGTTGCGGCGGGTTTTTTTTGTTAAACTACATTTTAAATACCAGAAAGTAGTTTTTGTCTTTCAGATCGGGGAAAATGGACTATCTGCAGGATACATTGCATCGGTGTCGTGTTCAAAGGAACATGGTTCGTTCACTCGATTTGAACTTTTTGTTTCATAATCATTACTGATTGTTTTTTTAAAAGCACTAAGAATTTCTATTAATCAAATAATTTGGAAGAAACCTCATGCATGATGTTCCCTTATTGATCAGCATTACTATCGCGTTGGTGGTTGCATTCATTGGTGGTATCATCGCTCGCCGGATTGGATTACCAACCATTGTAGGTTATTTACTGGCAGGTATCGTAATTGGTCCCTTCACACCCGGTTTCAAAGGGGATGTGGAAACCATTCAGCAACTGGCGGAACTAGGCGTCATTTTCCTGATGTTTGGCGTCGGACTTCATTTTTCTTTTAAAGATTTGTGGAATGTTAGAGATATTGCCATACCAGGTGCGATGCTTCAAACCTTGCTTGCCACTTTACTGGGTGTGGGTTTGAGCCTGCTCTGGGGATGGAATTTAACAGCTGGAATTGTGCTGGGATTATCTGTTTCAGTTGCCAGTACGGTTGTCTTACTGCGCGGGCTGATGGATCACACGCTGCTAAACACCTCGCATGGTCAGGCTGCAGTGGGTTGGCTGGTCATGGAAGATATCCTTTCCGTCTTGATCCTTGTACTGCTGCCTTCCATGGCTGTCAGTACGGGCGGATTCGACTGGATGAACCTGGTGGTCACACTTTTTAAAGCCTTAGCATTTGTAGTGGTCATGTTCTTTTTTGGTACAAAAATGCTTCCCTGGGCGTTGGAACGTATCGCCCACACACGTTCGCGAGAATTGTTCATCCTGGCTATCCTTGCAATCACCTTGGGTACTGCAATGGGTGCAGCAGAACTCTTTGGAGTTTCGCTGGCTCTCGGTGCTTTTGTTGCAGGTGCAATCATCAGCCAGTCGCCCCTCAGTTATCAGGTGGGAGCGGATGTCTTTTCATTCCGAGAAGCATTTTCGGTATTGTTTTTTGTCTCTGTGGGTATGTTGGTCAACCCCACATTTCTTTGGCAAAACGTCAGCCAGGTTATTGCTCTGTCCTTGCTCGTTCTGATTGGTAAACCACTGATCGTTCTCATCCTTGGGTTACTCTTTCCACGTCCAGCGCGGACATTTTTAGTGATCGCGGTTGGACTGGCACAGGTTGGTGAGTTTTCATTCATCATTGGGCAGGCAGGTGTATCACTCAACCTCTTGAATGCTGATCAGTACTCACTCATTCTGGCGGCATCACTCATTTCTATAACCATAAATCCTTTTCTTTTCAAACTCTTACCCAGGATGGAAAAGCTGCTGAAGCGGATGCCCGAATTTTGGAGAAAACTGGAATCAGCAAAACCACTGCCAGAGATTGATGAAAGTAAGCTGATGAACCACGCGGTCATTATTGGGTATGGCAGGGTTGGAAAGCAAATGGTGGATGTGTTGGAATCACTGGAAGTCCCCATGCTGGTGATCGAGTCAGATGCTGAACAGATCGATACTTTGAACAAGCGAAAAATCCCTACTTTGTTTGGCGATGCTGCAAACTCTGAAGTTCTCATGCATGCATCTTTAGAGAAAGCGCGTATCCTGGTAATTACAGTACAGACTGAATCTGCATCCAGCCTGGTCATCACAACGGCAAAGAATCTCAATCCCAGGCTGCCCATCGTTGCTCGGGCTTCGAGCCAGGAGGGGGTGCGGGTACTCGCGAAATTGGGTGCTCAGCACACAGTACAAGCTGAACTGGAAGAAGGTCTGGAATTAATCTCCCATGCGTTGATCAGCTTAGGGTTTCCATTAAAGGAAGTATATGATTACGCTGAATCGGTTCGCCATGACAATTACGAACTGAATATTGCCATAAATGCAGAACACCAATCTCTCTATCAACTCTTACATGCATTAAAGGGGGTAGAACTTACCTGGTTATCCTTACCAGAGGACAGTCCGATCATTGGAAAAAGCCTGGCTGAAAGTAACATCCGTGCGCATACTGGCGCTTCAATAGTGGCTTTAATTCGGAATAATGAACTGACAGCCAATCCTAAATCAATGACCATTTTTGAAGCTGGTGACCAGATAGGCATCATTGGCGAATCAGATCAGATCAGCAAAGCCCGTTGTTTGATAGGAATCGAAGGAGAGGAGAGTTAATAGACTGAGTGATTCCTCTTGTGACTAATCAGGGTTTTTGCTACACTAATATGACATCCACTAATTTCTGGGGAATGATTATTGAAGAAGCGGAATTTTGCCCTGATGGCGATTCTGGTTGCGTTTCTTGCTCTGGGGGTATTTTCTCCGCGCATTGTTCAATCATCCCATCTGAATGAAGCGGCCACTCCCACTCCCACCCCTTCCATTCATAAACGAATTTCACATTTTACTGTAGAAACACAATTATATGAATGGTGGATGGTTCGTTGGAAGAATAACCGATACGTCTGTAATATTAAAATTGAACACGAAGGGTTGCCCAGGGGTAGTGAAATTTATGATTCCTGTGGTGCTGAACGATACGAAGACTGGTATGATACTCCTCCTTGTGAACAAGCGAAAAACGGAGGTGATGTTTCACAATGCAGTGGTGTCTATCTGCTCTATGACGGAGAAGGCACCGGTTCAAAAGAAGTGGATGTCGAATTACCTCTGCCAAATGTTTGGCTGTCGTTAAAAGGTTGCGAATATACACCGCCCACCTACACCTGCAGCAGCCAGCCATACCTGGTATTGGAAGGGAATGAACCCCTGCCCAATGAAACTATCATTACGATCAATGGCTATCTGGATGGTGAACCCTTTTCCTGTGCAGGCAGCGTTTGCGAATTACCTTTGCAGCCTACAGGGGAACAGGGAATCGATGTGGAGTTTTGGGCAGATTCCTCATTTGGGGATTCAAGCGAGACATATACTTCTTTGGTGCGGGCATTACCTCAGGGCGATTTCAGTGATCCCGAAGGCGATGGAATGGATGATCAACTTTGGTTGGCAGATGTTCTCAGCAGTCAATGGGTAGGAGAAAGACCTGCAAGCTGTTCGGATATATGGCAGGTGTTTCCGGATGCCACTGGGCTGCCAACCTGGCTGCAGACACCATACAACAGCGCTGATCTTCAATCCAGCGTTTCTTACTATTACCTTGCAGCACGGTTGATCAATCAGGGCATGGTGGATGTGTCTAAATGCCCGGATGGAGGATTGACCAGATCTGGGGTAGCCTCAGAATGTGGTGTGCAGGCAAGCCGTACCAAATTGGATGAATGGCAAAATGACTTTAACAACGATATTCTCACTGTCTCTAATAAGACAGGCGTTCCAGCTCAACTATTAAAGAACCTTTTCAGCCGCGAAAGCCAGTTCTGGCCAGGGATCTTTACCACCTATATGGAAGCCGGGTTGGGGCAGATGTCGGAATATGGCGCGGATACATTGCTGTTGTGGAATGAAGGTTTCTATAATCAGTTTTGCCCTTTAGTTCTCAGCCAGGATACCTGTGATAAAGGGTTTGCTCAGCTGAGCGAAGAAGCGCAAAATTTGCTACGCGGCGCATTGGTGCAAACAGTTGATGCCTCATGCGCAACCTGTGCCATGGGGATCGATCTATCACAGGCGAATTTCAGTGTAGAAGTTTTTGCCAACACCCTGGTTGCCAATTGCCAGCAGGTGAACCAGCTTATCTACAACATCACGCAAGAAGACACCCGTACCCTGGCAGGGTATGAGGACCTCTGGCGGTTCACCCTGGTGAATTATAATGCTGGAGCGGGTTGCCTGGCAGGTGCGCTGGAAAAAACATACGATGACGATGACCCGCTCGATTGGCAACATGTAAAGATTTCGCTTGAAGAAGAGTGCCCGGGTACATCAGATTACGTGGAAGATATCACGATCTTCCCGGTGCCTGCACCCACACCAACTCCCTGGGTGCAGCCATCAGTAACTAGCCCGTAAATAATAAAGGATTATTTCTTGGTATCAGGTGCAAATAATTTCCATGTCAGGAAAATACCACCGATACCTTCAACGATTTCTCCTACGATAACCAATCCCATGATACTCAACACAAGTATCCACCAAATCCCTTCTGGTTCTCGTTCACCCGATGCCAAACCGGAGACAACTGCCAGACCCTGACTGGCAATCAGGCACACAACTGCTCCCACCAGGCTCCAGATGATCCATGCCCGGTATGCTTTTGCCCGCACTGCCGCCCAGATGAGCAGCGCTCCACCGATCAGGATCACATAGAACATTTCTGCTGGTATCAAGAAATCGAAGCGGAATTCACCAGACCTGATAAGGTGAGCGATAGAAAAGATCACAGCTGCAAGGATTGGAAACCAGACCAATACTGTACCTGTGATTGCTAAAATTCTTGTGAGAATGTTTTTCTTATCCATTTTTCACCTCTTAAAAGAGCAATTTTTGAAGATCATTGCCAGACTCCAGCAATCACAGTTCCGCAATATGGGCAGGAATTTGTTTCTTTTAGATGGTTTTCGATGACATAGTAACCCCGCCGTTTTACCAACACCTTCAGACAACTGGGGCAGTGGGTATCTTCCAGAGAACCAACCCTACCTGGCAGGTTACCGGCATATACGAATTTCAATCCTGCTTCCTGCCCTATCTCGGCTGCTTCTTGCAGCTTCTTAGCGCTTGTAGGCGGTGCATCATGTTTATAATCTGGGTGATAAGCGGTAACATGCCAGGGGATATCACGCGATACTGAGGTGATGAAACGGGATGTATCCCAAAGCTCCTGGGTGCTGTCGTTAAAACCAGGGATCACCAGGGTGACAACTTCCACCCAAAGCCCGATCTTGTGCGCCATCTGAATGGTCTCTAACACCGATTCCAACTTGCCGCCGCACTGCCGATACTGACTGGCTTGCATTGTTTTCAGGTCGATTTTATAAGCGGTAAGGTAAGGTGCAAGGTATTCCAATACTTCAGGAGTGGCGTGCCCATTGGAGACATACGCGCAACGCAACCCAGCAGCTTTTGCCTGCTTGAAGATCGCAACTGCCCATTCACTGGTGATCAGTGGTTCATTGTAGGATGATACGACCAGATCGCAGCCATCCCGTTTAGCAATCTGTACCACCTGCTCTGGCGAAATACGCTGGATGTATTCAGCCCCGTAACTGGCAGCCGGATCTCGCAATGTCTGGCTGGTGACCCAATTCTGGCAGAAATCACAGTGAAAATTACACCCCAGCATGCCGAATGTGAGCGCCAGACTGCCCGGCAGCAAGTGATTGAAAGGTTTCTTCTCCACCGGGTCGGGGTAAAGACCAGATACATACCCCCATGGCACGCGCAGTTCACCTCCCTGATTACTACGCACCTGGCAAATGCCGCGCCCGCCAGGTTTAATGATGCAACGATGGGCGCAAGCCCGGCATTGCACTTTCCCATCTTCTAGAGGACGATAAAGCTCACCCGAAGCAGTCAATTTATCCAACATTTCAGCAACAGTTTGCATGTTCATACAATATCATTATAGCGCGTTGAGATTGAGAAAACTGATTCATTGGAAAATACTGATTCTTAACCACCAAAGACACGATAAACATACATATTTTTAGTGATTTTAGTGATTTTCGTAGTGATCAATTCTTTCGGTCCAGTTCCATCATTGTTTTGAGATGAAGTAATTTCGTAAAGAACAGCTTTTGCGTCCCATGCTGTTGTACAATTATGACTGAAATAAAACCTCTGGAGGTGAACCATCCGCACCATTGATAAACAAACCTGGCCCAGGCGCGAACATTTCGAATTGTTCAGAAAGTATGAATACCCGCAATTCAGCTTGTGTGCCAATGTCGAAATAACTGCTTTCAGGGAATATGTAAAAAATTCGGGCATTTCCTTTCACATCGCTGTAGTTTACTTGCTTGCCCGGACAGCCAACCGAATTCCTGAATTTCGCTACCGTATCCGTGGCGATACAGTGGTTGAACACGATATTGTGCACCCTTCCTCTACCATCATGGGCAATGATGGTGTCTTCAGCTTTTGTTCATTGCAGTATGTAGATGATTTCGCAACCTTTGCGCGTGAATCTGCTATCAAGATCGCGGATGTGCAGCAACGCCCTCGCCTTTCGGAAGAGGATGAGGACCGTGATGACCTGCTTTTCATGACTGTGGTTCCGTGGGTATCTTTTACAGGTTTCATGCATCCCATGCGTCTGGATCCTTCGGATTCGGTGCCACGCATCGCCTGGGGAAAGTATTTCGAAGAAGGGGGGCAGATCAAGATGCCCCTGGGTGTGCAGGGTCACCACGCGCTCATGGATGGGCTACATGCTGGTAGGTATTACGAGATTGCACAGGATTATTTTGATCGTCCGGAAACCATTCTTGTGGCAAAAGAATAATATGCCCTGGCATGACAAAGAAAGAGGAAATAATGATCTACACCCACGAACAAGGCAATCCTTCTGATCCGGCTGTTGTATTTCTTCACGGCGGTGGGTTGAGTCATACCTCCTGGCTGCCGGTGATCGAGCACTTGCCAGATTTTCATTGCCTGGCACCCGACCTGCCGGGACATGGCAAAAGCCAGGATGTTCCTTTCACTCTCGAAGGTTCAGCGCGGGCAGTGGCAGAGATCATCCGGCAAAAAACACCGCATGGGAAGGCGCATATTGTTTCGCTTTCACTGGGAGGGGCAGTTGCGTTGACACTCATGCGGCTCGAGCCGGTGGTGGCTGATCATCTGATCCTGTCGGGTTGTTCCGGGCGGCTGGCGAAATGGCTGGTGCAAATGAGCCTGCCGATGTTCGGGATTCTGAAGTGGATGAAGCCGGAAACCATTGTGCGGAGCACAATGAAGCAGCACCTCATCCCTGATGAATATTACGACCTCCTGCACGACGATATCCTTGCCAGCAACCAAATAGAATTCCTCAAACCGATCTATACCGAACTGACCGGTTTTACAGCTCCAGAAAAGGTCACCAGCCCATTGCTGGTATGCGTGGGAGAAAAAGAACCCGGAGCTGCCAAGCTGTACGGAGAAATCGCGCTACAGCCATTAAAGAAATATCCTGCTGCGCATGGGGTTGCCATGCCTGGAGGTGGGCATGCTTGGGCGTTGCAGTTCCCCGAGGTGTTCGCCCAAATGGTGCGCGCCTGGGTGACGGATTCACCGCTGCCGGATGTGCTCAAGGTGGTGAAGAGGTAGGTTTTAGTTAATGAGGATTAAGAAAGTGAATGGTATTCTGAGGATGCTAACCAGCACAGTACCAAATGTAGTGCTGGTTAGCATCTTCCCGTGGAAATGTGAAATACTTCTGGGCGAGATTCTTCGCTGTGCTCAGAATGACAATAATTGCTGATGATTGATACTACACTAGACGCAGTGCTGGTGTGGATTCTACTCTGGGAAAATATTAGGCAAGATACTTCACTTCGTTCAGCATAACAATAAATTTTTTTACGAATCAATTTTCTCTTTAACCCTTATGATAAGCAAAACCATTCGTTCAACACAATTGTGGGATCAAAACGAGGAGTAGGGTGCTGTCGGTCTCCAGACCGCATCGAATAAAAATATTACCCAATCCTTCATAAAGGCTGACCGCACCTTGCAGGACATTTTCTACTATTCCTGTACAATTAAATATTCATGTAAAAACTCTTTATAAGGTAACTATTCCTATGTCCTCGCCTTCCTATCCCATCCTTGAATTTGATCCTATTTCCGAAGCGCGGATTGAGCCATCGAAAATCATCAAACCGCACGATATGCCCGAGCACTGTGTGATCTGCTTTTTCAAAGAAGTGCTCGAGAAAGTTATCAGCGAGCATAATGCTAAAAAGTTGGTCGAAAACCGCTGGGAGGATGGTCCGCACCCGGTGTACGAGATTGAGCATCACGGGCAGCGGTTGGCATTCTATCATCCCGGCATTGGTTCAGCTTTGGCAGCCAGCCTGCTCGAAGAGGTAACTGCATTGGGCTGCCGCAAGTATATCGCCTGCGGCGGAGCAGGCGTGCTGGTGAAGGATATTGCGGTGGGTCACCTGGTAGTGGTGAACGCAGCAGTGCGTGACGAAGGCGCAAGCTACCATTACCTGCCTCCATCTCGAGAAGTAACTGCCACTGCAGCAGGTATACAGGCATTGGTATCTACCATAGAGCAGTGCGGGGTTCCTTACCTGGTGGGAAAAACCTGGACGACCGACGCGCCTTACCGTGAGACTGCCAACAAGATCGCTGCCCGCAAGGAAGAAGGCTGCCTGACGGTGGAGATGGAAGCTGCTGGAATGATGGCGGTTGCCCAGTTCCGTGGGCTGGCTTTCGGGCAGGTATTGTATGGTGGGGATGATCTCAGCGGTACCGAATGGGATAATCGCGGCTGGCAGACACGTCGTGAAATCCGTGAAAGCCTGTTCTGGTTGAGCGCTGATGCCTGTCTGAAGCTTTGACGGAACTTCCAATGATACCAGACTGCCCTATCGATGTATAATCCAATCGAAGGGCAGTTTTCCCCCGGAAATATCTGAATGATGCAATTTGTTTCGTTTCCCGACCTGCAGCCAGCCACACCTGATCAAGCCCCACTCACATCCCAGCTGATATATCTCTCCATGAAAACCACTGCGGATTATCTGTTTGGTATGGGCAATCCGCAGCAAGGGCTGCAGGCGCTGGAATCTCTTTTCCGCATGAAATCCAACCGTTTCAGCTATCAATTCACTCAGATCGTATTCATTGAAAGCCTGCTGGCAGGGCTGGTGGTGGCTTACCCAGGAAAACTGATAAAATCTTTTGAATTGCCTATGGCGTGGCATCTGCTCAAGATCAGAGGGCTGAAAGGATTCCTGCATTTCTTCATGAGGGCGCTCCCCCTTGCAGGAATTAAGGAAGCTGAGGACGATGAGTATTTCATCAGCAACCTGGCAGTTCTGCCTGAGCAGCAGGGAAGAGGACTGGGCTGCCATATCCTCAAGCAAACGGAGAAAATGGCTGCTAAACTGGGTTTCAAAAAGATCAGCCTGACCGTGGATGTTGACAATGATCGTGCCCGCAAGTTGTATGAACGATTTGGATTCACACCAGTGAAAAAGGTGTTCATCGAATCATTCCATAGGCGAATCGGATATGCTGGCTTTTACCGCATGAGGAAGGAACTGGTATGAGCTGGAGTAACATGGAAATGGGTTATTAACAAAGATAGACCATTAAACAACTAACAAATTCGTTGATTGTGGATCAAAGGAGAGATTATGAAAACCATCGGACTGATTGGCGGGATGAGCTGGGAATCATCACTGGAGTATTATCGTATTATCAATGAGGGGATTAAAACGCAATTGGGAGGGCTTCATTCTGCAAAATGCATTTTATTTTCGGTGGATTTTGCCGAAGTAGAAATCCTGCAGCGTGATGGAAATTGGGCACAGGCTGGCAGAATGATGGCAAATGCAGCCAGGAGCCTGCAGGCAGGGGGTGCTGATTGCGTTTTTCTCTGCACCAATACCATGCATATCTCAACCGAAGAAATTGAAGCTGCCATCCAGGTTCCCTTTATCCACATCGCTGATGCTACCGCCCGGGTAGTCAAAGCGGCTGGCATCACAAAGATCGGGTTGCTGGGAACGCGCTTTACCATGGAGAAGGAGTTCTACAAAGGCAGACTTGAGGAGAAATTTGGCTTGCAGGTCATCATCCCAGAGGAAAAAGACCGTGAGATCATCCATCGGGTCATTTACGATGAGCTGGTGCTGGGTGCCATTCGAAGCGAATCAAGGCAGCAGTACACACGCATTATCGAGAAAATGGCAGGTCAAGGCGCCCAGGGGATCATCCTGGGGTGCACGGAGATTGGACTGCTGGTACATCAAGAGGATAGCCCGGTTCCTTTGTTTGATACTACCCGCATCCATGCTGAAGCTGCTGTGCAGTTTGCACTGGGGAAGGAATAGTATTTATTATTTAGAGTGAGACCCATTCATAAACTCGATCATTGATAACTATAGTAGTGAGAAGAAGGAAGGAGTTGCCATGAATACATCTATACCTTACATCGCAATCATGGTCGAAATCTTCGCTCTTCTTGCCACGCGTTGCTTGTATTTTGGACATAAAGGAACAAACCTGTGAGAAAGCATTCTGTATTATTATGGAGGGTGTAATATTCAGCGCAAATCGGTTTGTTCGATATGGACTGATGGGAGTTGCCGTAATCCTGGCTGTTGCGAATGCGTTGATTAAATCCAGGGGAGATTATTTTTAAAGATTCAGTACCTCTTTGGATTGGGTATTCGGGACTGGTAAGAAGGGCTTATGATGAAAACACAATCTTTAGATGTGATCGGATTTCGGGGACGGCGGATTTCCAACACGTATATCACACAGGATCAACCTGCCGGACATATTGGCATCATACTCCCTGGATATTCACATTCGGTGGATAGACCTGACCTTCATTATACAGGTAGAGTTCTGCTCGAAAGCGGGGCTGACCTGTTGCAAGTGGAATATGCCTACGACCATACCAGCTTTAAAGACAGTACCTCTGCGGAACAGAATGACTGGATCTCCTTTGATGTTTTTGCTGCCTGCAATGCGGTATTGGCACAGAAGGCATATCAGAAGATAACCCTGGTGGGGAAATCATTAGGTACTCTGGGAATGGGGTATCTTTTGGCGGATGAGCGTTATCAGAAGGCAAATTGCATCTGGTTGACACCCCTTTTAACCCACTCATGGCTTGTCAAACGTATCGAGGAGGTCCACCCTCGTTCCCTCTTCATCATGGGCACTGCGGATCGTTTCTATATACCAGATGTGTTTCAGAACCTTGTAGCTATCACACATGGTCAATCTCTGGTGATCGAAGGCATGGATCACGGGCTTGAAATTCCCGAGAACGTTACCTCATCACTGGCAGCACTCGAACAGATAGTGCAAGCTATCCAGATATTTTGTTGCGGTGGATATTAAAATCTAAGATCTATGACAACCTTTGCATGAAAGTAATCACGAGTTGTTGGAATGTCTCCATCTAAATTAGCTGCCATATATTCTGATTTGATAAAAAATTTAGAAATTACCAACCTGAAAAATATTTATCTCTGCTGCACGATCGCAGGTATGATCCTGGCAATGCGATAGCTATTCTCGATCTCATTTCCCAGCTTCAGATTCTTACCAATCGCTCCACCATAATCGAAGAAATCCTGGTACAACTTTTCAGGATCAGCATTTACCAGTTGTTCGATGCTGCCATAACCCGCACCTACGATATTCGAAATAGTGGCTTTACTTGCCCAGGGCATACGCGAGAGATCGGCACGGTTCACCAGTTCCATGATGATCGTTTCGGGCAGCTTGCTGGAATCAACCAGAGCTTTTCGCCCGGCTGCTGTATATCCCTGCTGGAGCATATCCAGGTTGAATCGAACACCCATATTATGAAGCACCTTAACTGCATCGCTGATTACCTGATCACTCCGAACTGATTCTTCCAGTCGTTTCTTCCTGGGTATGAACCAGTAGAAAAGATATTTAAACAAACCGGCAATTTCCTCAGCCGGGATTTCCTTTTGCTCAGCAAACTGCTCGAATTTTTGGCGAGTTTCTGTTCCTATTAACAATTCCAGAACATCCTGAACACCGGCATGATGCAACTCGTCTATGATCCGCAGCAGCCAGGTTGCATAATTATCATACCGTTTTTTTGGATCCTCTCCCAGAAGATGGCGGGTGTAGTCGGATAAATCTGGTAGTGAGATATTGAAAATTTCGCGTACGAATGGGTAAGAAAAGGATTCCTTCCACTGCCGGCAGAATTCTTCGAAATCTTTGATGGGCGACAGCGTTTTTTGGATCTCAATCCAGTTTGTTGACATGGGATTTTTTGGTTACCTCCTACACTGACTCAATCTTTTTTCTTCCGGGGTGTCCAGAAGGTCAAGGCATCCGATTGATTGCGGGTAAGCCAATCCTTGAATTGTGCCAGGGTGCGAATACCATCGTCCATCACCGCTCTGTAAAGGAGGATCGAGCCACAGTTAATCGCTGGATCAAGAAGAACCTGTTCTTTGAGTTCCAAAATAGCTTGACGGGTTTCATCTGTCAATGCCTGTTTCATGGGTTCAACCAGTGTAGAAGATAACGGACCTGGATGGTCGCGGCGGGCAGACCACATATCTATCTTCCATTCCTGCCCATTTTCGTGCAGGTAGCGTAATTGCCAGTACAACCCCATATCTGCTTCATCCAGCTTATTTGCAAAGCGTGCACTTCGTACATGGGGATTTTTCGCACAGGCTTCCAGCACTTTGAATCCATCTTCTATCTTTGGATCATCGCAAAATATTTCCATATCAATGTCCGGTGCCACAACCAGCCCATAAGCGACTGCGCCTACGAGCACCGGAGTACCAAAGGCACCCCATCTTTCCAAAAGATGGAGATCGCAAAGAATCACCTGAGAGATCTGAAGTCTTTTTGCAACGCGTGAAAGAGCAGTATCCATCAACCTATTTCCCAAGATGTCCCTGTTTTTGATACTGCTGGAACAGATTTCCCCAGGTGGTTTCTTCACACCAGTGTGCAGCGACTTTCTTATATTTCAATGGCCAATACATGTAATCCTGCTCGACTTCACCAATGAAGGTTGGAATGATGGATAAGGGCGTGCGGAAGATCAATTTTTGTAATACCTTGGTTGGACCATACCACGCCAGCCACGCCAGAAAACTGTGCGAGTTGTGCCCCACTTTGAAATTCCAATTTACATTCGATACATCTTCTCCTACCAGCTCGATTTCGTGAGGATCGCCAATTCCCAGGCTTTGTTCGTGAGCCAGGCGAATATACTTTATACCGAGTGGGTCAAAACCCATCAGTTTAGCCGCCACTGCATCGATCGCCACCTGATCCGCGGAAGCCAGGATGATGTTCTTGATCTCTGGCTGTACCATGCGAGGTCCCGCTCCATTCCCGGAACTGGTTCCGTCCATGATGGCAAGTATCCCAGGATGGATCTCTTTCTGAATTGCCAGAAGGTCTACCAACGTCTCATGGATCCATGTATGGGTGTAATGCCGGTATTTGCTGAGCAGTCCGCCAAACGCATTTTTCATGGCACCCGTTGTGGTGGTGTACATGTGTGTTTTTACCGTGGGGAGATGGACGATATTCTTCCCAATAAAGTAATCAGGGATCATGATGCCTTCTGGATAAATAGTATCCAATGCCAGCATTTTCGCTTTAGGATGGAACTGTATCCAGGTCATATCTTCTTTGCGAAAGTTGTATCGAACTGGAATTTGATAATGTTTGAAGATGGGCACATAACCATTCAAGTCTTCACCCTTGAAGGCATTGGTAACCACTGTCTGGTTTTGCACACACACCAGATCATCGAACCCGGCCTGCCGTAAAGCAAGGATGGTGCCTTCAAGCTGCCAGGGAGTTGTGTTGGCTGCCGGCATGGGAAAATGCCAGGTGATATTATCTTTGAGAATCGTGGTGGTCTGCGCTTGAAGCTTTTCTGCACCACCCGCCAGTTCGAAAAGGCGTTGATAATCTTGAATTACTGTTTCAGGTTGTGTGTACAATACCGCGACTTTGGATTTTGCTATCATTTCAATTCCTCACTCATCTTGCAAGGTTAAGTACGTCGATTCTACCCCACAAAGGGTAAAGGAAGCTACAAAAACAAGCCAAAAGGTTCTACTTGCGATATGATTAAAATGAATCGATCTTGTTGAAATGATTGCAAATAGTGAAAGAATGATTTGCCGGAAAATTATGGTGGGTCAGGAGGTCACAATGAAAAAAATTTTAATAACCATTTCCTTGATTATTTTCATGGCTTTGAGTGTATCATCTTGTGCTCCCAGTGTATCACAACCTTCTCTTACACCAGCCCTGCCAGTTTCCACGCTGACACCTACGGTTGAAACATTCACTGACCCATTTGCTTATTGTTTGGCGATGGGAACAATTGATTCGCCTGATGCTCGATATACCGGAGTGCCTATCCCTGATGAGATCATTGATGGTTTCAAACAGGCAGCCGGTCTTGAATCGAGCACTGAACCCATGGAAATGCTCAGGCAAACCACCATCTGGCGGTGTATGGACAGCAAAGTATATACTTGTAATTTTGGCGCAAACCTGCCCTGTGACTCGAAGGCAAATACAGATAAAGCTCCCTCTCAGGTAATGAAAGATTATTGTGCAGCCAATCCCGATTCAGATAGTATTCCCATGAGTATCACAGGACATGAAACCATTTATAGCTGGCATTGTGTTGGCGCTAGCCCCGAAGTACTCAGTCAGATCGCAGAAGTAGATGCAGCGGGGTTCATAGCCAATATCTGGTATGAAATTTCTCCTGTGAGCGCTGTTACAGAAACAGCGACCCCTGCAGTAGAACAAACACCCGTGGGCGGCAGCGGTCAGATCCTCTTTGGCTCCAATCGTGGTGGTGATTATTCTGACCTCTACGTGCTGGATATTGCCAGCGCCAGGGTTACCCGTCTGACCCAGGGTGATTCCAATACATTTCCGGGTCCATTTTCGCCCGATGGCAGCCGGATCGTTTTTACCGGGTTTGGGCTAACAAATAGTTATGTCGGCTTGATGAATGCTGATGGTAGCAACCCGATTGACCTGACAAAACAGGAAAATTCTGATGAGGGTTTTCCTGCCTGGTCACCAGATGGGAAACTGATTGCCTTTACCTCACGGCGAGATGGGAACAATGAGGTTTATGTTATGAATGTGGATGGCTCGAATCCCATTCGATTGACCAATAGCCCAAAAGATGACTTCGCTCCTGCATGGTCACCGGATGGGAAGCAAATCGCCTTTGTTTCGGATAGGGATAACACCACAGGGTATTATTCCATCTACCTGATGAATACCGATGGTACTGATGTGAAACGGCTGACCAAAGATAAAGGTATCGACTTCACGCCTGTTTGGTCACCCAATGGTAAGCAGATCATATTCCGCTCGGTTCAGAATGGTCAATCAGATATTTACCTGATCAATGTCGATGGCAGCGGAATGGTGAATCTGACCAACAATTCTGCCGAAGATTGGTCGCCTGCCTGGTCTCCGGATGGCAGGTTGATTACATTTCAAACGAATCGGGATGGCAACTGGGAAATCTATACAATGGAACCTGATGGTAGCAACCCTACCAATCTGACCAATAACCCGGCGGATGACCAGATGCCTTTTTGGAAATAGTTACTGTTTATATGTGTTGTATCAGGCTGGTATAGAAACCGCAGGCATCGATGATCTGCTGAATATCACAATGTTCGTTTCGCATGTGAGCTAATTTCGGATCACCTGGTCCAAATCCGATCACAGGAATACCCATGCTCACTGGCGTGATAGCGTTTGTGCTGAAATCCCAGAAACCGTATTCGTCAGGTGCTCTTCCGAAATATTCCTGATAAGCAGTGTTGCATGCATGGGTAAGCTTATGGTTTTCAGCTATCTTCCATGCCATGTGAAATGGTTTATAGGTGATTTCTTTACCAGTCCAACATTTACGTTGGAGTGTGCCGACTTCCCAGGTCGCTCTTTTCCCTTCGATCAATCGATCCATTTCCTGTCGGATGGCGGTCTCGGTTTCGCCGGGTGCCATTCGTCTATCCAGGTAGATAGCACATTCAGAAGGCACCGCATTCAATGAAGCTGTGGTGCACGAGATATTCGATAAAGCCAGTGTACCACGCGGTTCTGGTTGCTGCATCAGGCTGGCGTTCGTTTTTTCAATCCGTTGAATGATCTCTGCCATTTCATAAACTGCATTGACCCCCTTTTCAGGTGCAGATCCGTGCGCTGAAACACCATGTGTTCTAATGCAAACCTGGGCTTTTCCTTTGTGTCCAAGTGTGATTTTATTTTCTGAAGGTTCGCAAATGACCACGTAATCCGGTTTAAAATTGAGCTCTTGATAGAGATTCTTCAAATTCTCCCCATCGCAGTCTTCCTCAAACACACTGCAGGAAACATAGATGGTTTTACCTGATAGAAATCCTGACTGTTTCGCCAATGCACCCGCATAAATTGACGAAGCAGCCCCCGATTTCATATCCACAGAACCCCTGCCAAATAATTGCCCGTCAACTACATCGGCTTTGAATGGCGGGAGATCCCACTCATTCTCATCGTTAACCGTTACGGTATCAACATGTGAGTCAAACTGCAGGATTTTCTCGCCATTTCCTATTCTCCCCAAGACATTTCCCATAGCATCGATGTTCACTTCATCATAGCCCAGTGATTTCATCTTTTGAGAAATGAACCGGATTACTTTTTCCTCTTGTCCAGAAAAGCTTCTAATGCGGATAAGCTCACGGGTAAATTCGATCAATTCCTGTTGAATTTGTGGAGTGATAAATTTATCTGTAACCAAATTAACCTCTGGTGCAATCAATAACGATCGAACAGAATATCATACCAGTTTTCTTCTCGATCTGACGCAGTAGAGTTTACCACTCATTCAGACGGTTATAAAAATCGCGACAAAAAAGAACATAAGTAGCCATGTGGGTAAAAGCGCGCATTGCTACAAAACAACATCGCAGGTGGAAATTTTATCGATATAAAGATCTATCCACCACCCGCTACTCTAACTTCATAATGTTGTGATCGAGCATCGAAGCGGGAAAGGACAGCTCGCGCCTTAGGCGGCACTACTGCTGCTTCATAATCTTCACCAGCAAATTCACGAACTGCGCCAAGTGAGTCAAACAACATGATCGTGATAAATTCAACTTCTTGTCCAATATTTCGTCGAAGCAACTGAATATCTTTAAAACCATGTATGTCTCGGTTGCGGATCCCAACGAAGATCTCTTCCTTAAGTAGACCTTCGTAAATATCTGCATTTTCAGGTGTAGTCCAACCATGCCAGATTCTAGAAATCATGATGTCCTCTCCACTAATAAATTTATCGAAAGGCGATTATCTTCATAATATTTCATTAAAAACAATATACGTAAAAAAACACCTAACGTAGCAGTACAGAGGGGTCAATCAAGGCAGCTATTTCATGGCGCGTTGATTCCAGTTTTTGCAACGATGCCTGTTTACCTGCCTTTTTCTCCTGCCAGATTTCCATAAAATACGGCATGATCTTTTCCTGCTCGATCCAACCATAGGTAATAGCAGTTTCAATTACATAAATCAGGTCCTGGATTACCTGGGTAGAGTCAGAAGAGACCGGATCTTCCAGAATGCCTCTGATGCTTTGCCGTAGCTCTTTTTGCAATTGCTCATCTTCTGCCGTAAAGAATTGTTCCAACTCATCCAGATGTTCTTTCGCGATCAGCCAGTTTGAACCACCCAGATTCTCCTCAAGATGAGCAATGGAAGAAGGACCTGTCAGCGCGCAGATCACACCTGGCTGCGATAAAACCCAGGCTATTGCTGTTTGTGTGCTGCTTTTTCCATAAAGCTGACCAAGTTCAATGAATTTATGGGTGATCCGTAGCGCAGATTGATAACGGTCACGCTGAAAAAGTGGATCAATGACACGAATATCCCCTGGTTCGAAAGATGGTTTTTTACCAACCTGGCTGGCTAACAAACCACGACCGGTTACGCTGAAAGCGATCAAACCAGTGTGATGGGTGAGCAACAGGGGAAGGATTTCTTTTCGGGTGTCTCGCGCCACCGCACTCAACTCATACTGCCCTGAAAATATCTTCCCTGTTTGCAGATATTCGCGGATGCGCTCCATCGGCAGATGACCAATGCCATAGTTGCGGATTTTTCCAGTTTTTACCAGTTCATCTAGAGCTTCAAGGGTTTCTCCAACGGGTGTAAGCGGATCATCATAATGGATCTGATACAGGTCGATGTACTCTGTTTGTAATCGTCGTAAAGATTCTTCGCAGGCGTTCAGTACCCCGCTACGGGAAAGATCGGACTTCTGGTTTCCTTGCATACCAGCTTTTGTAGCCAGAAAAATCGAAGAACGGTATGGCAGGATGACTTCTCCCAACAACTCTTCTGCGAGATCTCCGTATGTATTAGCAGTATCAAAGAATGTTACACCCAACTCGATGGCTCTTTGCAGCATCTGCCGATAGCTGTGTGGATCTTTCTGGCCATATGCACCGCTCAAGGCATAACAGCCAATGCCGATCTCAGAGAAGGTACATCCGCGATGTGTTCGATAATGCATTATCTGGTCCTCCTTTTAGAATATTTGCAATGAAAAGTCTGTATCCAGAAAATATTCTTCAGGATTTGATTATACACAATCATGAAGATCGGCCTTTGCATTGAAAAAAAAGCAGTACTTCTGTATAGAAATTTGAAAAGGATAGTTAGCAATTTTTTATCTGTTTATCAGGTACAAGCTTCGAAAATTATAGAGCTTTATACTATAAAGTGAAATCATTGGTTTTGACTTGTAAGCCAAACATCCAACCCAATTTTGAACCTTTTGTCTTCACGGTGGTACATAATTCTGAGTACAACCAGAGCAAATGAGTGAAGACGAAATGTTAGCAAGGCAATTGACAATGAATCTTTCTCAAACAACTGAGCGAATACAATCCACATCCATGGATGTTGCGCACGATCTTGAGCTAATTAGCCGGATTGCAGCGAAAGATGAACATGCCCTCCAGGAACTGTATCTGGTGTATGGTCAGCGATTGTATACCTATGCTCTGTGCCTGACCTCAGACCACGCACAGGCGGAAGATGTAGTTCAGGATACGTTGGAAACAGTCTGGCGTTCTGCCACATCATATCGTGGCGATGGACGGCTTATCGCCTGGCTTTTGAGAATCATTCACCACATAGCAATTAAATCCTTGCGTCATCGGTCCATCCCAATTTCTGAGGAGATGGAAGATAACATCTTTGCTGATGAACCACAACCTGAAGAGCAAGCCCAAGCCAATGAACAATCCAGACTGATCAGGCAGGGGTTAAGGCAATTATCACCAGAGCATCGCATGGTACTTGAACTGGTCTTTTATCAGGGATTGAGCCTGAACGAAATTGCAGAAGTATGTCACTGCCCCATTGGAACCGTAAAAAGTCGTTTGAGTTATGCCCGGCAACAGTTACGCGGTGTGATAAGCCGTATGGAGGAACTCTGATGAAACATTATCTTGATGAAATACCTCTCTATGCTGCACGGCAATTAGAGGCATCACAGGTTTCCAAATTGGAAGAGCATCTCAAAGAATGCACCCTTTGCCAGGAAGAATTGACCTTTTGGCGCTCGGTTTCTTGCGAAATAAAAGCAATGAATACAGTCGTTATACCGCCAAAAAACCTTACAGAACTCGCCCTGACACACATATTAGAAAAGGAGCAAACCGAGAGAAAACCCTTTTCAGCGTTTCTGAAATTCTCCAAAGCCTTCCAACAGGCATTCAACCTGCTGAGAGCCCAATCTTATCTCATCAGACGTGAGGTTTGGCCAACCTCACTTGGCATCATGGCGTTGGGTGTGATGATCGCACTACTTTCCAATCATATCAACGCAATCGTGTTCATTGCCCCAATGGTGGCAGCCGCAAACCTGGCAATGCTTCATAACCCCGAGAATGACCCTGCATACGAACTTGTCGTTGCAACTCAGACATCCTCCTGGAAAATTCTCCTTGCACGCTTAAGCATTGTTTCAGCGTTTAACCTGGTGATCACCCTTGTAGCCAGCATTGCATTGGTATCAATCATCCCGCCAGAATTCTTTGGGCAGCTCATCTTAAGCTGGCTGGCGCCGATGGCATTTCTCTCTGCTCTGGCATTATTACTTTCAATTTGGTTGGGCACAAGTAACTCCATTGTGATCTCTTATGTATTGTGGATCACCCAATACTTACAGGTATCAAAGTTTTTAGGTTTCTGGGGATTTTCTATATCTAAATTTGATGTTTTTTGGAATATATACCAGGGTTTCTGGAACTCACCAGGTTTACTGCTTATATCTGCAATAGCGATTTTTGCCATTGCATTGTTTTCCACCCGATTTTCTGAACATGGGCTGGTACAGAGCTCTTTGTAATTTCATGGTGGTTCCATCCGTATTTCGAATATCTATTAATCTAAAGGATAGTCAACATACTACTAAAAATAGCGAGAATCGAATGAATCACTTTTTCAAAATAACCAACTATGAATTTAAAATGTCGGTTCGCCGAACTGGTTTCTGGATCACCTACGCTTTGCTCATCACTTTTTACATTGTTTCCATCCTTATTCCATCAATGGATAGAACAGGCGATGTGATCGGTCATGAAAAAATCTGGCAAAGCGCAGGGAATTTCGTTTTTACTTTCAATGTTTTTATGCCTCTTCTGGCTGGAATATTATCTGCAGACAGGATGCAACGCGATTTCCGTAATGGTATTCGAGAGCTACAACGTAGCACGCCGTTATCCATTTCTGCATACGTTCTGGCAAAGTACCTGGGAATTTTGCTTTCTGTACTCCTTCCCATGGCATTTCTGGTGGCTGCATCTGGAATTATAACGATTTTAACTGGTCTTGCTCCATTGGAGTACCTGTGGCCTCTTTTTCTGGCTTTCCTATCCATAGCAGTGCCTGCGCATGCTTTTGTTGTCGCTTTTTCATTGGCTTGTCCTTTAATCATGCCACTGCGAGTGTATCAGGTATTGTTTACAGGTTACTGGTTCTGGGGCAATCTGCTCTCTCCAAAAGCTTTCCCTACCATCAGTGATACTTTATTAAATGTTGCAGGTCAATATCCCTTGCAGGCTTACTTCAATGTTACATATAGCTCTACTTACAAGGTAGTGCAGGCTTTCACTCCAGTTGAAGCAGTGCTAAATCTTATCGTTCTCATGACCTGTATCGCTATCGTGCTATTTACTGTCAACCGTTACTTACATTGGCAGGAAAAGCATACATAGGAGTTATCATGAAACGCTCATCATTACACTACATCTTGCTTACTTCTCGGTTTGAACAGATATGGTTCCCATTATCTTTTTGGGCAGTGTTCATCATCATCGGGATTATTCGTGGTTCTGAATATATTTTCGATACAACACGCGCATACCTGGGAACCGTCATCCCCTTAATGGGTGGAATAACCGCTGCTTATGCTGTTCTGGAAGACCCTGCTCTGGAACTACGTTTCTCTACACCGATTTCTGCCATCCGGACTCTCATGGAACGGCTTCTGCCGACCTTCACAATTCAGGTACTGTCAGCGCTTACCTTTCAAATTTTCGCTTCTTATTTTGGTGCTGATTTCTCTCCAATTGGTGGTTGGGGTGATGTGCAGTTGCTCTGGCTGGTACCGACTATCTCTCTAATGTCTTTTGGATGCCTGATGGCTTTTATCTCCACCCAGGCACCTATTGGAGCTTCTGTGGTTGGATTGGTATGGATTGTCCAACTTGTCGCACGCAGTTGGTTTGCAGATGGCGCAATAGGTCAGTATGTATTGGTCTTCATGGGTGTTTTTATGCCAGAGCACCCTGCCTTGCATGCCAACCAGATTGTACTTTTCGGTTTGAGCATTGCCTTTCTGATCGCATCTTTGGAATTACTACGACGACAGGAAAGGTATATCTAATCATAGGCTGCCTTTCTGGCATACATGACGATTAAGAATTTACAAAAGGATAAAGAAAGTGATCACAATTTCTTCTCTCTCAAAAATTTACCGTACAAAAAATCGCACCGTTCAGGCGCTGGATAATGTTAATCTCGAAATTGGAACCGGGATGTTTGGGCTGCTTGGTCCAAATGGAGCTGGAAAAACCACCTTGATGCGCATTCTGGCTGGAATTGTCAATCCGAGCCAGGGTGAAGTTATAATCAATGGCCATTCTTTGAAGACAGGCGCTGGGAAAAAAGCTATCAAAGCCACACTGGGGTATCTGCCACAAGAGCTTGGTATGTATCAGGAATTGAGTGCATCGCAGTTCATAGATTATATGGCGATCCTCAAAGGAATCGATGATACACAAAAGCGAGTACAACAGGTTGAAAAGGTCCTCAATATGGTTGGATTAAGTCAGGATGCAGAGAGGAAAATCAAGGGGTTTTCCGGTGGTATGAAACGACGGGTTGGCATCGCTCAGGCACTGGTCAATGATCCTGAGCTGTTGATCGTTGATGAACCGACTGCCGGCCTTGATCCTGAAGAACGTATCCGCTTCAGAAACCTGCTTGTCAATTTGTCTGACGAGAGAACTATCATCCTATCAACACATATCGTTGAAGATATTGCGCAGACCTGCCAGGATATGGCTGTGTTGTCTTCTGGGCAGGTGATCTTCCGTGGCAGCCCTGCAGGGCTGATGCGAGAAGCAGATGGACATGTCTGGTCATTCACCTCCGACAGTATGGAAAGACCGGATCATGGATTAACCGTCGTATCTATGCTACACCTGCCAGAGGGGATCCAATACAGGTTGGTTGGGTCTTCCATAGAAAAGTATCCAACTGCTGAAGCGGTAAAACCTGGTCTCGAAGATGGGTATGTCTGGTTAATGCGGAGTAAAGGTCAAACGGTTGATGTGCTTTAATTGAGATTCTATGATGTTTCATGGAGTCACTTATGTATATAATTTAATTTCTAAAATAAATAAATGAAAAGCAACGCCCTTGATTCAAAGGGCGTTGTTGCTTGTTATATTAAAAAGCTTGAAGATAAAAAAACAAGTTATCGAAATTGCCCTTCTCGTTTATGCTTTTCCTTATGGGGGAAATTCTGCTCGAATTTTTCCAGATCATTCTTATCTACTTGAAATGCCGGATCCTCAAAGAATCTTCCATTGATCTTTTGTAATTTCTTTTCATCCAATGGTAGCACCATAAAGGCATCAAAATTCTGCCCATCAGGAGTCTGAATGTTGTTCTCTTTCAGTGAAATTATGCGCTCTCAATTCATTATTGACATTATTTACTAGTTTGTCTAGTGAGTCATAATTAGTGAAATAATTCTCTGGAACCCAATCACCAGCTTTCAGCTCAGTTAACTATGAAAGAGATCCATATGATTGACCAGGATGTCTTTGTATTTCATCTAAAAAAGCGCAGGATTAATTCCAAGGATTGTAAATTGGTAATAATTTGACCAAAGCCTTTGTAGATTTCCTCGAATGTTGGATACGTATCAAATCCTCAAAAAGATAGTTTTGTAGCTAAAGTAAATCAGGTATAAGAACCCACAAAACTAATTAATTATTTGAATACTTGAGATGAAGACCCCTTGAAGAAAATTTTTCTTCGCTTTACACAGCACATATTAACAGATAATCTAATTCCTGATGATCAGCTTTACTTTGATGTTCTCATGTTCGCACCTCAAATTATGAAATGGCTTGACGATACACGATCATCCGTGTCGGGAATTATTACCTTTTTCATACTTTTTCGTATATCTTACAGAGCATTTCTCTTGCTACTGCCATTGCTGTCTCAGAAGATGGAAAACGCTTCGCGCTCAATTGGGTAGATGAATCGGCTGGTACACAAACCGTTTTTGCCTTCACGCCCGATGGTTCTCAACGCAAAATGCTGATTGAAATGAATGGTGAAGGCAACATTCGCAACATGGTTTGGAGCCCTGATGGAACCTGGCTGCTAGTTGACCTCTCCTGGAAAATCCCAGACCAAATGTATACCCAGGCTTTGATCCAGGTGGATACGTGCCAGATCATCCCGGTAACGAACCTGAAAGGAGAAGTACAGGATTGGCTTCCGTGACATAAGCTGAACCACATGCTGACAGGTTTTAACGGGTAAAAATAAAAGCGCCTCAACCGTAAAAAGTTGAGGCGCTTTCCCTTTATTAAAATCGGATCAAAAAATTATTTTCTGGGAGTCATTCAAATTGATACAACGCTGGTCGCAATTCCTTTGCAAGAAAATTGGGGTGGGAGCGGCGGTCATTCATAACAGCAGGATTGAGCTGCCGTACGATCATGGACTCATTATTCCCTTCAACTTCCACAAAACCTAAAACCGTACCCCAGGGATCAATGATGCCCGCCCAGCCAGGAAATTTATTCCCGTGTGGTTCATACGCGTTGGCGGGGCGGTCTTCTGCATTGTTGCATACAAGTTCAAAAAAACCATTGGACCAGGCTGATTTGACCAGCGACATGCCATGAATCGTCCCTTTAAGGTATTGGCTGCGCGGCACATTGTAGTACCCAAAGGGCATCAGAACAATATCAGCGCCTTTGAAGTAGAATGTACGGGTCATCTCGTCAAAGAAAGCATCCCGGCAAACAGCAATGCCAATTTTCGCTTTTCCTATATCCATGATCTCAATGGCATCCCCTGCACTCCAGAAAGGTCGCTCATGAGCCGGCACATGGATTTTTCGCTGTTTGCCCAGAATACCATTTCCGTTTACCAGCACATGTGTGCAAAATAATTTATCATGTTCTTTTTCGATCAATCCAAAAGCGATCGTAGTTCGATACTTTTCAGCCAGCCGGATGATCTTCTCGGTAGAGGGTCCAGGTACAGTTTCGGCAATATGGGCAGCAATAGGTGCGGGGATATATCCACTGACATTGAGTTCGGGGAATAAAGCCAATTCTGAGCCCTGTTCAAAAGCGCGTTGAAGCCAGGCTTCCATTCTTTGTAGTGCTTTATCTTGCTCACCAATAAAGTTTTTGGTTGATATTGCAGCTGCTGTGAGTAGTTCCATCTTTTTTCCTTAGGAATAGTTTTATTACAGGAAGAAGCTGAAGCTCGAGTTTTATCGATATTCATTATCCCCCCTGTGAAGTAATTATATCAATGACGCTTTTTGAGATGGAGGAATATTGACAGAACACTCGCTTGATAGTAAGATAAATCTTGTATACAAGAATTATCTTACCTTGAGGTGAAAAATGGCTACTCCCCCAAAAGGAAAACGTTTTTACGGTGCGATCACTGTCAGTGAGAGGGGTCAAATTGTCATTCCTGCAGAAGCCAGGCGTGACTTTGACATTCAGGTAGGCGACAAGCTGCTTGTGTTGGGTGACCTGAAACAGGGGTTGGCTATTATTAAAGCATCCACTCTGCTTGAGAAAAAACCGGAATTCATGGCAATCCTGGAAGCCAGTATGGAACCATCAAAAGGAGAGGACTGAATTATTGATATCGGTTAATAATGTGGCACAACGAAGTCATTTCAACGTTGTTTAAAAAGGATCAAAATGGAAGTACTTACCGTAAAAAATTTGAACAAGCATTATGAAAAATTCCACCTTAAGGATGTATCTTTTTCTGTAGAACGGGGTAGGATTATGGGTTTCATTGGAAGAAATGGAGCCGGGAAGACGACTACCATGAAATCCATCCTCAACCTGGTTCACCCGGATAGTGGATCGATCCGGTTTTTTGGTTTGGATGTCAAGGAGCATGAATTCGAGATCAAACAGCGAATTTCTTTCATCCTGGGTGCGGCAAATTATTATTCACAAAGCAAGATTCGAACAATCACTGATGTTTACCGCAGGTTTTACAAGAAATGGGATGAAGCTATCTATCAAAATTACCTCACCCGTTTTGAGTTGGACCCAGAAAAAAAGATCAAACAGCTTTCACAGGGAATGAGCATTAAGTTCGCATTAGCTCTTGCGCTGTCTCATCATGCTGAATTGTTGATTCTGGATGAGCCAACCACGGGACTCGACCCTGTTTCACGCGATGAATTGTTGAATATATTTACAGATATTGTTGATAAAGAAGGCGCTTCGATCTTTTTTTCCACGCACATTACTTCCGACCTGGAGAAGAATGCTGATGACATCACCTACCTGAAGGATGGCGAGATCATTGCCAGCCAGGATAAAGATACATTTCTCAATTCTTATCTCATTATCGAAGGCGAAACGGCTCGAATCTCTGAATCGCTTAAGAAGAATATCATCGGTTTTCGCGAGAGGAAAGGCGAATTTACAGGCATGGTGCAAAGCAATGATGTACTGGATATCCAGGAATTCAAGGTAACCCCTGCAGATCTGGAATCCATCATGATCTACACGGAAAGAAGGCAGGCAGATGAAAAACCTGATCTATAAAGAATTAAAGTTGTCAGTTCACCCGACATGTTATTTATTCCTTCCTCTGGCAGCTATGCTTTTGATTCCCAGTTATCCCTATTATGTAGCATTTTTCTATCAGACGCTGGGTGTTTTCTTTATTTTCCTGAATGGCAATGTGACCAATGATATTTTCTTTACAGTGCTATTACCGATCAGGAAAAGGGATGCGGTGAAGGCTCGATTTTACACCGTTATCCTCTTTGAACTGCTGCAGGTGATCGTGAGCATTCCCTTTGCGATCCTCCGTTATCGAATTCTCCCAATTGAAAATCCCGCAGGTATGGAAGCAAATATCGCCTTCTTCGGGTTAGTCTTGATGATGTTTGGCATCTTTAACATCACTTTTCTGCCCATGTTCTACAGAACAGCTTACAAACCCGGCACACCCTATCTGGTTTCCTGTATTGCAATGACGGTCTTTGTGGGTTTGTCTGAGGCATTGATAAATATCATCCCAACCTGGAAGAGTGCACTGGACACGGCGAATGCGGCGTATTTCCCGCAGCAATCGCTGGTTTTTATTGTTGGGATCCTGTTATTCGCTCTGCTAACCGCCGTAGCTTATGGCAGATCGGTACAGCATTTTGAAAAATTGGATCTGTAAAAAACGATACTGTCTCGAATAAAAATTTACCACTAAATATGTTAATATTGCGCACCTTATCCGGAAATGCACGTCCTATCGAATAACTGTAAGGTTCCCCTGAAAACATTCCGAGAACATCGATCTGGGGAAGCCGTAATTCTTCAACAAGATAAGCAACAATATCACCCCATTCACCAATATTGTTCAAGGTATACGGTGTTGACAACCCATAACCGGGGCGCGAAATACAAATGACACGCGCCCCCAATTGATAAAGTCTGTTAAAAAGGGAATGATCTTTTATCCCTTTTCGTTCCATGGTCCAATTTTTAATACTTTAAATGATTATTGTTCAAGAAATTTCTGTAATACCAGCGCATTGACAGGCGCATATCCCCCGAAATCATTGTTGAAAAAAACATATACCTGCCTGGCACCGTGTTCAACCAATCCACGTACCAGGTTTGCGATTGCTGCCAGGTCTTCTTCTGTATAGTTACTGGAATACCAGCTTTTACGTCCGTGAAGGCGAAGGTAAGCCCTTTCCGAGGTGAGGATATCTGTTATTTTCTGTCTGGGCGAATCTACATTGCAAAAGACTGCCCCAATCGAACTTAAGAGATGCTCGGTTTCCGCATTGAACCAGCATGCATTGCGAAATTCCACCGCCACCCGGGTGGGGTTCGAAAATGCCTGCAGAGCATGTTTCAGAAGTCCCAGATCGTATGGCGTGTTTGGGGCAATCTGTAGCAGGATCATTTCGAAGGTATCCCCCAGCAGCGCGGCAGACTGGCAGAAAGTTTGGATATCAGCATCCACATCATTGAGAAGTTTACGATGGGTGATGGTTTTGGGTGCTTTTAGTACATATCCAAACCCTTGCGGGGCGCGAGCTTTCCAATTCAAGTAAGTTTGATCTAAAAAAGTCCGGTAAAAGGTTGCGTTGATCTCAACCGCATTGAACTGACTGGCATAGTAGTCAAACCAGTGACTTTTTGCCATTTCCTGCGGGTAAAAGCATCCCTTCCAGTGGTCATACGTCCAGCCAGAAGTTCCAATAAAATATTGATGAGAATCGGTGATTGCCAAGTTATTTTTGCCTGTGCAACAAGATTCTTCACCATCATACTTCAGAGGTGATACGTATACAAGCGAGGCGGATGATTTGTAATGGGTAAAACTACAATCTTAATGGCGAGTTCAAGCGCGAATAAACCTTTTTCATTTGCTTATAGATTAATTTGAAAACATCGAATTTCTCATCATAGAGTGCCCGGTTTTCTGGTGCTGGGTGGTAGATTCTCTTGAATTCCACCAGTTGAGGAATATCGGTAAACTCGATCTCGCGCATCCCAACCGCCCCAATCCAAGCTGCACCGCGTGCGTTGGCATACAGCGGATCTGTGACCTGTTTGATCTCCACGTTCATCACATCCGCGAAGATCTGACACCACACATCTGACTGTGCCCCACCACCCACAATATTGATCGAGGTTACTTTACGGTCAAGAAATTTTTCGACCGGTGACAGTAGCCAGCGGGTGTTGAAGGCGATCCCCTCGAGAAATGCGCGGATGATATCTTCACGTGTATTGTTCAATGACAAATTGTACAGCCCGGCGCGCAGGCTACGGTCTTCCACCGGGGCGCGTTCCCCCCAGATCCACGGTGTGTATAATACACCGTTGGCTCCCGCTGGTACACGCACCGCAATTTGATCGAGTACTTTGAAGATATCAGGCACATCTGCCTCTTGCAGCAATTCGTCTTTATGATAGATGATATTGTCACGCAGATAGGTAAGATTACCACCCGCAGTTGCCTGAAGTGCAGTTAGCAGGTAATGCCCTGGTACCGCGCAGGGGATGGATGCCAGGCTGGATGCGATATCCGTTTTCTTGTAAGGTACGTGTGCTGTCATCCAGGAAGAGGTGCCAATATACAGATGCATGGCATATTCCTCCACGGCTCCAGCACCTATAGCGGCGGCAGTATTATCAATGGCTCCCGCAACCACTTTGACATCCGTTGAAAGCCCTAATTTTTCAGCGACATCCCTTCTCAGTGAGCCGATTACTTTTGTACAGGGCACAATATCGGGAAGTTTCTGGCGATCAATGCCGAGGATATTGATCAAAGAATCATCGTAGCAGATCGAATCGGGGTTGCGGTTATCCGTTACCCAGGATGTGACGATCGAATCAAAGCTGGCTACGAATTCACCTGTTAACCGTAGATTTAAATAATCAAGAACATTCAGGAATTTATAAGCGCGTTCATAGATCTCAGGCATTGTATCGCGGATCAACAGCATGTGCGCCGCAGGGTCTTTTCCGGTAAGTGATGGCATCCCTCCGGTCAACTGAACAAATCTAATAATCTTGAAAATATCAGCACCATTCATGTTGAACAGACCGTGCAATTGTTTGAGGAGGCAAGGTTGCCCACGCATGTCCATCCAGAGGATTGCGTTGCCCAGGGCATTTCCCTCTCGATCAACTGGAACCGTCCCTTCACCCTGGGTGGAACAACAAACCGCTATTACTTCCGCGCTTATATCCCGATTCCGTTCCATCAATCTGCCTGTTGCTGAAAGGAATGCCTGCCACCATTCTTCTGGGCTTTGTTCTGCGCCGCCATCGGGTGTGAGAATGAGGTTGATGGGTTCATTTTCCCAGCCCAATACTCTACCACTGACCGCGATCAGCGCGACCTTCATGCCAGATGTTCCCAGATCAACCGCTATGATAATTTTTTCACCAGTCATAATTTTTCCTGTGGAAAAAGAAAACTAAAGGCCTCGAAGTTCTTCAGGCTCTTTCAATTGGGTAACTAAGAGCGCACTCACTATTATCAATCCGATTGCCAGAAGCAATGCGGGAGTAAAAGAACCTTCGGAGGTTTTCAAGGCTTCCATGATGTACACAAACACGACAGATGCCTGACCGAAAAGTTGGATCAATCCGTTTGAGGTACCTTCAGGGGTAGGGTGGGTTACTTCAGAAGCATACTGCATACCGATGGGGCTGGTACTGACGAGGAAGAATCCCATTGCAAAGGCAGAGACGAAGATCAACCACCTGTTTGTGGCAAAGGTAACACCGATCAGACCCGGGATTGCCAGTAATAAGCCAAGCAGAATATAAGGTTTCCTTTTATGATGTTTATCTGAAAATGGCGGGATGGTTACCGCACCCAGCACACCACCGATGAGCATTAACGCGCCAAGTGTGCCAGCATCAGTGGGCGTCAACCCACGGGGGCGAATGATGTTTTCCACCCAGGTGGTGACACCGTTGAAAATTCCTAGACCTACAAATGAAACAAACAGATACAGCCAGAAAGATTTAACTGTCAGGGCGTGTTTCAATCCATCAAGCATCAAGGCGCGCGCTTCGCTTCCAGCCGGTCCTGGTGCAGTGGCTGGTTTTTCTCGCGCAAAAACCACAAACAAAATCGCAGAAAAGGTTGCAATGCCACCATAGATCAATTGAACGTTAGGAATGGAAATGGTCTCAACTAAAATGGGCGTCAATACCATTCCTATCGCAGTCCCAACCAGGTTGGAGAGCGTCACCAGCCCTACTGCAGTGGCACGTTCTTCAATGGCAAACCAGTTGGCTGGAACTTTTGTCCAGGCATTAAGTAAGAAAGGTTGTGCGGCGGCAATACCGATCGTGCTGCATAAAACAAGGGTATAGTTGTCACCAGAAAACCCGCGCAAGAGGCCAAAAACACCCATTAAGACCGCTCCAATGCTGACGGAACGTTTAAAGCCATATGTATCAATGATCCATGATACAGGGATCGAAAGTGGGATGAAGGCGATCATGAAAGACATCGCAAAAAGACCGATCTTCAGATCGGTTACCCCGTAGAATTTCGCTGCAGGTCCCGTGATGGGAGCATACGTTATCCACAGTATTTGAATTGTCAAATTGATGAACATGAAGACAGCCAGTACTACCCAACGATATTTATAGAGTTTATAGTCGGTTGTCATAATGAATCTCTACACACAGGCTGATAAGACTGTTTCGAACTTACTCAATGCATTATCGATCACATCATCGGTATCCGCCATTGATGTATACATGCGGGAGCCTGCCAGGGTGATCAATCCCTGTGACATGTACGCTGCGCCCATTTCTTCCATCATGTGCTTGCGAGGTTTCAGTTCGCGAGCCAGGCGAAGCGGATTGCGGAAGTCGAGCAGCATCACGGCAGAGGTTTCGAGATGGACGATCGAACCCTGGTTATATACCACGAAGGGAAGAGCGTATTTGTCTATGATAGCCTGTAGCCCTTTTGTGAGCCTGTCACCCGCCCGCCCAGCAATGACGGGTGCATTTGTCTTTTCCAGTTCGAGCAAGGAATAATACCCTGCCACGCAGGAAAGCGGATTTGCTGATAGTGTACCGCCAATATATGCACGCTCTCCAGTTCCTCCGATGCCTGCTGCAAAACATCGGATCACATCCGCACGCCCACCAACACCACCTGCCATGGGATATCCGCCTGTGATACATTTGCCAAAGATGGTTAGATCGGGTTTGACACCGAAATAACCCTGTGCTCCGCCTAACCCAACACGAAAACCGGTCACCACTTCATCGAAGATCAGGAGCGCACCGAATTCATCACATAATTCTCGCACTTTTTGGTTGAAATCGTAGGGAACAGGACGGGTGCCTGATTCTGGACCCAATGGTTCGACGATCACTGCAGCCGTACCACCTTTCAACCTGTTGAAAACAAGGTGACGTTTTAATGCTGCTAGACTGTTTGGGTAAAACTCTTGTGTCGAAGAGGTACCACCGCGCGGAATACCAGTCGATTCAAGCCGACCCGTACCCGGAACGTGCAGCCCATAAACCATCGAATCGCTCCAGCCGTGATATGCACCGCCCACTTTGATGACATATTTCTTTTTTGTGAAAGTTCGGGCTGCTCGGATGGCTGCCATCACGCTCTCTGTGCCCGAACCCAGCATGCGAAACATTTCAATGGAGGGCATGAGCCGGTTAACCAGCTGTGCCAGTTTCAATTCATATTCATGGAATAGCCCGGTAACTGGACCACAGGACTCGAGCATCTCAAACACTTTTTCGCGTACCGGAGCATAGTTGCTGCCCAGTAAAGTAGGTCCGCCCGCCTGTAAGAAATCAATGTATTGATTCCCATCTGCATCCCATAGATATGCATTGTCTGTTTTTTCAATGGCAATGGGGAATGGGTAGTTAAAGGCGAGATTGTGCTGAACACCACCGGGGATGAATTTCTTTGCTTCATCCGAAAGTTCCTTTGAGCGTTTGCAGTGATTGTCGAAATATGCCAGAAATTCCTGCATCTTTTCACGATTGATTGGTCGCATCGGCTGGCTGATCAGGTTATTCAGCTTTGCATAAATCTCTTCAGTATTGTGATACGAACTGATTGCATATTTTTGCTCATCCATTTTGCTCTCCATGTGAATATGTATCAACCTGCGAGACCTTTTTCTGGTCTTTGCGTAATTTGGCAAAAGCGATCTCCCGTATTGCCAGAGGTATTTTCGTGATATCACGCTCGCTGAGCAGCGCCAAGAGGTATGCCAATGAACATTTTTCGAGGATCTCGACGTTGTGAACTGCGCGTTCCATATCGATGCCAAAAACCAGTGCACCGTGATTTTGCATCATGAACGCGTTTGCATTATTCTTTACATGTTTTGCCACAATATTCTTGAGAAAACCTGTACCAGATGGTGCGTAGGGGATAATCTCTACACTGCGACCCAGGAACCTCACCTGCTCATCGAATAGGGCTGGGATGGGCATCTTGATTAGCGTCAACGCGCTGGCATATACCTGGTGGGTGTGGATGATGGCATTCACGTCGGGTCTCACTTCATAGACGGCTTCATGCAACGAAGATTCAACTGATGGCTTAAGGTGTCCCTTGATCATCTTCAGGTCAAAATCCAATACACAAACATCTTCAGAAGTCATCTTCATATAGTCGAAATCAGAAGGGGTAATCGCAAAAGCATGTTGCCCTGCGATACGGATCGATATGTTTCCCCCGGTAGCCATTAGATACCCTTTGCGGGTAAGCTCCTGGGCGGTATCCACCACCTGGTTTGTAAAAACGTCAAACGTTTCCATAAGCCACCTCTTTGTATCTAGACAATGTAAAGATTCTAGCCTATAATCTTTACAACGTCAAGATTTAAGAATAAGATTAATACCATGACAAGAAAAAACTACCATCACGGTGATTTAAAAAATGCGTTGATTCAGGCTGGTATCGAGATCCTGTCAGAAGAAGGTGCAAGTGGGTTGAGCCTGCGTAAAGTAGCCCGAAAAGCGGGGGTCAGTCATGCTGCGCCGTATGCTCATTTTGCTGATAAACAGAACCTGATCGCTGCTATCGCCTCAGATGGACATCAAAAACTCAATGAACGCCTGCAAACTGTAATGACCCATTATCCAGATGACCCACTGCAGCAGCTCATCAGTGCCGCCTGGGCGTATGTGCAGTTCGGGTTGGATGCTCCTGCCCACTATAAGATCACTTTTTCTGGTGTGATTCAAGATGAGCACAGCCATCCCGAATTCATGCATTTTTCTCAGGGTAATCTGCAAATATTGAAGGGCATTGTTGATCGGTGCCGGGAAGCAGGAATATTGTATTTCACTGATACGGATGCTGAAATGCAGGTTGTTGGCTTGTGGGGGCTTATTCATGGACTGGTGTCATTGATGATCCAGGGGCAGGTTCCAGGCAGCTTACTGAAAAGGATAGAACCAGAAGAGATGGTTACTTCTGCTCTCCAGCAAGTAGTTCGCGTCCCCATTAATACAGAAATGATCATAAGGGATAGGTAAGTTTCATTATCAGATCAACCATGTTTCCGGCCAGGGGAATCCGTTGGGATCGGCTGCCATATGTTGGGTTAGCTTTTCATCATCATGCCCGTGAATTTGTTCAAGGAACGGAAAATCTTGTGGGGTAATCTTCAACTTAGCTATGGGATGAACAGGTTGTGAGCTGATCCAATGCGGAAAAGTGACCTCAGCTCCCATTATCTGTTGGGAAGGTTCTTGAGAAAAAGATTGGCGGGGGAGAATGTAGACCGTGCCTTCACACCAGGGTTTTTGAACCAGGGCAGAATATGTGATCGAAAATAAATAGAGTGGACCTAACACTTCTTCTTCTGATATCCGGATATGCAAGCATGAGTTGTATAGCGATAAGGGTTGATAATTCATCCGATCAATGATGGCAAAGAACATCACCCAGATACCATCGGTGGTGGCATAAATCGCCTCTTGGGCGCTGAAGGCTCGCACATCCAGCGCTTTCCTGGGCTCGACTACATCAATATTGGTATGCTGTGAACCGTGAAGAACTAACTCTTTTGAGCTGCACAGATAGTTTAAGAACTGCCATTTAGGATAGGGAAGATGATAGACAATATCAGTTCCGGGCATGGTCGAGGCGAGTATTGTATCGAATTCTGCCTGCATTTCAGGGGTTATGAGGCAGGGTGGCTGAGGGAGAAGAAAATCTAAGGGGTTCATAGGAGAGGGGCTCCTTGGATCACTTTCAATTATCTTTTAATGTAAATTATTTTTACTGATTTTTGACACTATTGATAATGGTTACAAGCTCCTGAATTGTATATGGTTCTGGCTTTCTTTGATGTAACATTGCATGGCAATTGGGACAAACTGGACACAAATCATTTATCGGGTCAACTTGATATTCTCTTCTAATTTCTCCTAACGGTTTTTCATGATGTATATGAATAAAGTTTCTTCCAATCTCGCCATATTTTTCTTTAAAATCAAAGCCACAAATAATGCATTTGACTCCATAATACTCAATGCATTTACTTCTGGCTTTAGGATTGCGTTCATAGGAATTTACGGCTATTTGTTGAGATGCACCTTCATAAAACATTAGCGGATTGTTGATTTGTTCGGGTATCAAATTAGATTCAATCTCTTGAGTAAACTCCGAATTGTCTAAATCATTTACATAAAAATTTTCTTTCTTGCGCTTTCTCTGAAAGAGTTCGTCTTCTAAATTCACGTAAGCTGGATTTGGTACCGATCTTTTACAATACTGTGAAATATATGCAATAAAACCTGAAGAATGAGCTTTTATACTTGCAGGGTGTATACGCGTGTTAGCGATAGCCTTTTCAATAAATTTTCGGTTTGCTTCTTTAAGATATGGCAATGTATGTTCAATATCTTCAAATCGAATATAGCACGCTACTGAACCTGGCACTTTAATAAGCGCGCCAGGAATACTTTCCAAATCACGAGTGGGAATTTTATTAATTTCATCAAAACGATAGAAATTTATGTTTAGTTGGTTTATTAAATTTTGCTGAATAAAATCTTTGAGTGCGAGAACGGTAATAAAATTCAGATAATTTTTCTTGGGCTGTATTTCAATGCAATACTCTTGTCCAACATTAAACCTTATAAACTTTCCCTTCGTATCCAAATTCAAGTTCCAATTACTAGGTCCAAGATTGTTTGCATAATCTATCGCATCTATTAGAAACGAAAGAAATGATCTTTTACTTGATTCATCGGTGATAAATTTATCAACAACTTTTTGTGCGTCTTCCGGGTTTTCTCTATTGAAGATTGGCATATCTTTAATCCCCTTTCCATTAGTGATAATCTGTGGTCAAGAAAATGCTCGCTTTTACCAGCAATGTAGTAATCAGGAAGTCTAATTTATCCCTCACAGCATTATATATATTGCAATAATAATAGTATTTTTAAACAAAAGGTGTTTTGTTTACAAAGCTCTACACGCGATTTTCTCCTTGATCTTTTAACCCATACTTTCTAATTTCTTGTGTAACATTCAGCAGCCATGAAAGAACACTTTCAATCTGCTTTTCTGAAAAATTTTTATCTATTATGCATTTTAATTCTCTACCCGCAGGTTGGAATAACCCGGTTTTCACTGCATTAGAATAAATTATATTTAGCTCCTGATCAGGGATGTTTATTTTACTTAATAAACCACCACGACCAAATAGAGCTGAATAAATTGACTGTTGATATACCGAGTTTGGGGGATACCCAAAACAAAAAGCAACATGAGTGCCTGATAGATTGACATTAAGAGAAAATCCCTTTGTTCCCCAATGAATTGGAAATGAATTCTCTTTTGCCCATAAAAGTAGTTTTTTAAATATTGCCCTCCCATTAGTATCTACTGTATTAAAAAAAGCATTTTCGGAAATAGTTGGTAATGATCCAGACGAAACTCTAGATATTTTCACGGACTCATCCCCTACCACTATACTTGTTGATAACAGTCTTAATCCGCCATCTGCTTTGAAAAAAGTAAACTCCAAACAAGTAACCCTTACCCCCTTGCTTCTTAGAAAAGTTGATGTTTGGTGAATTTCCGGTGTGATTTTTTGTCCAACAATTACAATTCTTTGGTCATTATTAAATACAACCGCTTCATCAGAGACTAAATTAAAATATTCTCGATGATATTGGGCAAGATTCAAAACTTCATCACCAAAATACTTTCGAAAGATTTCATCTAACTGTTCGAAACTTAACTTCTCAACAAACGATGCATACTCAAGTGCTTGTGCAAGGGTTTCTCGAGGGGTACGGTTTCTTTTCAACTCAATTACTACGAGATCGCCTTGCCTATCAATAGCAAGTAGATCAATATAACTATTAAGATTTGTTGCAACTTGACGACCAATGATGAGTAAATTACCATCTTCAATAATTTTTGCAGGATTGTTCTCAAGCCATGTTTCAAGAACCATTTCTTGACTTTCAGTCTGGAAACCAATTTCAGAATATTCGTTGAATTTATTGTCGGATGTAATGCTGAATATTTTCATAAGTTCGATAACCTCCCATCGCACGACTTGACTTAGAAATATAATGGAAATAGCAATGCGCATAGCTAGTTGAAGGTCTGCCTAGCCCTTTTTTAATTCATTCGCACAATAAATAGCTTTTTAGTTATCATTAAATTGTTAATTCGAAAAAATCACTAAGGCTCATAAATAATTCTTCAGTAATTTTCCCTCTTTCCCTTTTTTCACCTATAACCCATACCCGAAATACTCATCCAGATTCTCTGGTGTTATGCATTGTCCTGTACCCCATCACTCCAAACGCAATCAGGAGCACAACCCGTCTAACCAGGTAGGATACCAGCACTGTGAGGCATGCCAGGTCAAGCGGTGCCAGGATCCGCGGAAGGTATAAAACCAGACAACCTGCAGCCACCCAGGTAAAGCACGCGAGATGGCAGCCATGCCGGCAAAAATTCTTTCAGTGTATTGCTCACTTTGATTAAGCATATTGCCCCATGCATGTTCATGGTTATGGTTGGAAGGTTGGGAGAGAAGGCGAAAATAACCAGCAATTTCTGTCTCTACTGCCAATAATGAAGAGGATGAAATTATGCCAGGGCAGCATGATCTTTCTTGAAGACATGCCTTTTTTTAGTGAGCGAACAGGTTAGGGTTGAATCTACTAAAAACATCCGAATCGTTATTCGGTAGTTTTCCCATCAAATTCTTCATCATCAGATTCTGCTTCTAAACGAGTATGGTGAATAACGCCATCGCGGTGGTTCGGAGGTGAATAGAGTGTATAGAGCTTCATTGGAGAGCTGCCGGTATTAATGATGTTATGATTCGTTCCTGACGGAACGAGTACTGCATACCCTGCGCTGATCGCATGGTGAACGCCATCGAGAATGGCTTCACCTATTCCTTCTTCCACCCGAAAGAACTGATCAAGATGGTGTACTTCCATTCCGATCTCTTCTTTGGGTTTCAAAGACATGACAACAAGTTGGCAGTTCCTGGCTGTATAGAGAACCTGTCGGAAATCTTCGTTTTTTACAGCAATATCCTCTATGTTCTTAACAAAACCTTTCATCTTAAAACCTCCTGTTGGTAAAAATAAAGACGTCATTGTTTTATGGTAACGGTAAAGAAGTATTGCTTGTTATTTTCAAAGCATTAATATTGTAACTCAAACCTTTGAGAAGTTGATTTTCCAGAACCATAGTAGATTTATGCGTTTTCTTTCAAGATGGTGTTGATATGGTAACTTCTATCCGGATTTTTCTGCTACCATGAAAGATCTCTGCACCGAACTGAGAAGTTTTTCCTAATACCTCCAAAATTACAAGATCGAGCTTCATTAAGGGTATTCCTTTTTGTTAATGTATTTCCTCTTCTCTGGCTTGCAATAGATAAATTGAAGATTTTTAGAATCGAGTTAAACGAATGATACGGATGCTTCTTGTTCTGCTGGATGGTTCGACATTCATTAAAAGCGGACCGCTCCCGGCAGCACTTGAGTTAGTGCAAGCCTTCAAAGCTCAGCTTGTGGGTGTAGCCAGTACTGAGCCGAAACTAGCCATAATGTTTACCGAAGAGGATCGGAATGTGATCTTGGAACAAAATTCTCATGTCAAAGTAGAGGAGCATCTCCTCCATGACCGAAGGAAGTGATATGTAAACTGGCTGTTTCTCTTCAGAGAATATCCCATCATCACACAATCATTATCACCTGGAAGACATGGCTGGTGAATATTTTCGATTGGCATGAGTGATAATCAATGGTGTTATTAAGGTAATAGAACTGAGCCATTAAGTTAAAAGCTGTTAGCAAATGCGCCAGGTTTGATACCGGTCAAAAAAAGAAACATGATCATAGGTTCCATGAAGATCGTTGCACCAGGCATCTTTCTTAATCGGCAGCTTGTTTTGCTGTTGTTGGTTTTTCTTTTTAAGCTTTTCCTCATTTTGCTATTCAGCCTTATTCTTATCTTTCTTGCTTCCCTTATTCTTAATAAGAATCTCCTTCTTGGATGAATTTATCTATTGGGTAGAAAGGCAAACAGATGTTAACTCAAATAAAAAATATTATTGTCATTTTTTATGAGCATTTTAAGGAAAGTGCCATCATATTATCATTCATGATTGCTATGACAGGGATATACAATGCAATCATTCGACTGGGTTTACTTTTCCCTCATTGCAATCGGGTGATCTTCGTTTAGTTGAAGTAGATCCCATAGATTACCGTACAGGTCTTTAAAAACCGCCACCATCCCATACTCAGCTTGTTTTGGCTCTCTGACAAATTTTATACCTTTGGCAACCATGTTGTGATAGTCTCGCCAAAAATCATCAGTATTGAGAAAGAGAAAGACTCTGCCGCCTGTCTGATTCCCAATAAAAGGTTCTTGTTCTGGCTTTGATGCCCTGGCAAGGAGCAATGTTGTTCCTTTAGACCCGGGAGGTGAAACTACCACCCATCGTTTATCCTGTTCCGGTTGATAAGTATCTTCAATCAGGGTAAAGTTCAATTTATTAATATAAAAATCAAGCGCTTCGTCGTAGTCTTTTACAACCAATGCAATATGTACGATGGATTGTTTCATTCAATCTCCCTTCGGCACTTCCAATCCCGTTTCAGCAAACTGAAAATCGCATGATCATAGAACATGCCATTCAGATAAAAATAATCCCGCAAAAAACCCTCTTGCTTGAAGCCTAATTTTATTAGCAAGTTGCTGGAGCGCAGATTGTTAACGTATACCAGCGCATCAATCCTGTTAAGTTTCATCTGTTCAAATCCATTATTGATCGCTGCGCGCAATGCTTCGGTCATGTAACCCTGCCCCCAGAAATCGGGATACAGGTCATATCCGATCTCTGATCGAAAATATGCCTTTTCCCATTTGTGAAAACCGCAGGTTCCGATGATCTGGTTATCTGATTTTCTGATAATGCCCCAGCGATTGTGGTTTTTTCCTTCGGGATCCAGAAAAAACCGGATGATCATCCTGGCTTCTTCTATATTCTTGACAGGTGGTTCATCCATTAGATACTGTGTCACTTGGGGATCGCTGAACTGCTTGAACATAAAATCATCATCATCCATCGTCAACTGCCGTAAGATGAGACGATCCGTTTCTAAATCTGGGAAGATGGGAGAAGTTTCGGTCATGATATCCCTCGTATTGCTTGATCTCCTGAGAGAATTCCTTTCAGGAATACCTATTGTATCGTATTTAACAAGTTGAGAAATATTTTGTAGACTGAAGACTAAATTGAAAGAAATTTTATTTGACTTGCTTTTTATCCAATGATCTATACCCAACTCTTCAGCTTTTACTTTATATACAACCCGCTTTCGAAATACACATTCAATTGGTTCAGTGTTATGCGTTCTTTCGTTTTCCTTGCTTTCCGAACGCGAACAAGACCACAACCCGCTGTCCCAGGTAAACTACCAATAATGTAATGGATACCAAAGCAAACAACGCCAGGCTCCGAGGTAGAGAAGATGCCAACCAGCCTAATGCGAGCAAGGGAAGGCAAACCAGAAGCATTGCTGGTATAAGCATAAATTTTGTGCGATACCATGCGTGCCTTCCTTCTGGTGGATGATCAAGCAGAAATTTTTGCAGCGTATTACTCACCTCTGTCAGGGAAATCGATCCGGGGATTTTGGTGATCGCGGTTTGAAGGTCAGGGGAGAAGGCAGAGAATAACCGTAATATTCTGTTTTGATTGTCCATTGTGAAATGGCTGAAATAATGCCAGGGCAGCATGATCTTTCCTGAGGTTACACCCGTTTCAGTGATGATCGAATGGGAGATGGTTTTTCTTACTTTCAACAGATTGAAGATCATAGATCCAAGCAGGTAGCCAATGAGCGCTATACTGCCATATTGAGAGAACCAGTCCATGAAAATGATGATCATGTTACCGGTGAGCGAAAGATCATATCCGGGATTCGACGTTGCATGAATTGCCATGCCGCTTAAAGCCAGAATTGCCAGGGTATGGAGTAAGATCACTGATTTGCTGAAAGGTTCATATTTCCATTCTGAAAGCGGCTTTTCTTGCCATTCCAATATGATATCAGGTCTCTGAATGGGTATTGGAGCGGATTTCAATAAGGAATACGCATGGATATAACCGACAAGTGTTCCTAGAATGAAAAAGACATACAAGGCCAATTGACCAGGCATCTGTTACCTCCCTCCCATCAACTATCCAATGATTTTCTCGATCCCTTATGCACACTTATTATGGCATAGGATGAGAAACACATAAAACAAAACAATCCTGTCTCACAGACGAGGCAGGATTGTTTTTACGATGAAAAAGTCTCTATTTTACATCGATCAAAACTGCCCTGACCATGCGCCTTGAAGTATAGGTATCACCTTTTGGATTATATCCTTCGCAGGTCAACAAAGTAACCCAGTCATATTTCTCTGATTTGAATACAGTAATAGCATTGCGGGCATTAACCTGTTTATTTTCACGCACTTCATAGGTGTAAACCTTGCCATATGCATGGATTGAAAATTGATCTCCATACTTCAGAGTCTTAAGATTGGCAAAAATACCGGCTGTATTATCAGCGTTCCAGACATGTCCGGTGATCACGGTATTGCCCTCCCAGGTGGGGTAAGCAGAACCATAGAGATACCCTGCTTTTTTACCCAACCAGGAAACATCCCATTCATTGTCGATCTGTGGAATGCCTACAATGGATGTTCTTACTCCCAGTGATGGGATTTCGAGGATGAGATCAGTAATGGTATATGCCTTTTCTATGGGTTGTTTCGCCAGCGGAGTTATCTTACCGGGGGCAAAGCCTGAATTGGGCAGGATAGTGCTGGAATCAATCGTAACATCGTCATCATCAGTGGCAGGGAGTACGGTAATGTTATATATGGCGTCTGTCCCGCCGTTGAGAGGATTCCGTGCAATATCTACGATAGATGTTGTTCCACAAATGAAGAGGCGATAATTCCCTACGGGAAGAGGTTCAATCAGGGAAATCGTTGAAGTTAGAGTATCGTTATTATAAGTGACCGTATCTATAGCTATCTGCGTGTCATCAGGTGTTACACCTTCAGCACAGGAGACGGTGTCAAATATTCGATTTGTCCCTCTCTCAACCAGCAGATAATTTGCCGGATTGGTTACATCTTCTGGATCGGTATCTCCTTGAGGGTCATAAACATTTTCGTTAAAGGTTACCGTGAAAGATACTGGACCTTTGCCATTGTATTTTGTATTCAAGTTGGAAACGCTAATGACGGGACCACTTTTTTCATAAGTAATGACATTATCTGTGCTGGTACTGGCGCTATTAGTGTTCCCCGCTGTATCCAATACCTTACCTTCAGTAATCGTGGCGATGATCGTGCCGTTGCCGGTCATTCCGCTAACCTCAACATTGAATGTAGTGCCATCATCAGGTGCAATCTGAGTGATCACCTTTGTGGTAGCTCCCGCGGTTCCACTCAAAGTTATGTCTGCCGCTGTGAAGCTGCTGATGTTAATAGGCTCTTCAAATTCCACCGTAAAGTTGACTGGACTTACACCTGTGGGATCCAATTGATCAGCTGCCTGGTTGATTGTTACTCCCGGACGGGTAGCATCGTAGCCGATCTTGTATTGAACAGCAGCCGTATTCCCGTTATTTGAAGCATCTACAGCCACATTCGCAGCGATATCTACTGTCACTTCGCCATCTGCTGACGGGGTGATATCAGCGGTATAAATCTTTCCTGAGCCGAGAAGGTTGCCTGCCGTGCCGTTGCCTACAGTGATATCTGCCAGCTCAAATCCTGTCATATCTTCACTGAAGGTGATGGTTACGGGGATGGGAGATGTTTTGGTAGGGCTGGTAGCAGTTGAAGATACTGCCACTGTTGGGGCGGTTGTATCA
>DAOUGQ010000020.1:0-1544 GCA_034429195.1 Anaerolineaceae bacterium | reverse complement strand
CAAAGCATTTAGAGCAGCTATTCTTGAAGGTGTCCAATCTATTATTTGTATTTGTGTATCTGGTAAAGTAAGCTCTTCTTATGACGCTGCAGTCCTTGCATCTCAAATGTTCCAGCATGATATGGTTGTCATTGATTCCCAAAATCTCTCAATGGGGCAAGGTTTTATGGTCCTGACAGCTGCTGAAGCTGTTTTAAATGGGGCATCCAGAGATGAGGTTTTGGAAAATTTGACCCTTATTAGAAAACGAATTCACACTTTCGCAGTTTTACCCTCTCTGAAATATATAGCTCTGAGCGGTCGGTTAAATAAACATTCAGCTAACTTCGCAGATCTATTAGATATTAAACCAATACTGACCGTTCAAGAAGGAAAGTTGGAAGTTGTCAGTCGTCAGCGAACCGTAAGCAAATCTATTGATAAGATGTTTGAATTGATGATAAATGCTTGCGATGGGAAAGCTATCGAACGAAGCGCGATTATTCATGCGGACTGCCCAGAAAAGGTCCAAAACCTACAGAATAAAATAAATATTTCCTTTCCTGAGCTAAAGCCATTTTTATTGTCTGAATTTACACCAGGATTATCACTCCACACAGGTCCTGGAACAATTGGAATAACGATCTTAACAAGAGAGTAGGCCAGGTCGCATGATCTTTGTAGTGCTGATTGCATTAACTGTTTATCTGATCATTTTATCCATTGTTTTAATAATCATTGCTCGCTGGAAATCAGAATAAATAGATAGTATCAATATGGTAAATACTTCTCATCCTGGTCGTCCCCCTAGGATAAGCCTTTCTCCCTTGCTATACTCAATCTAATCTGACAACTTAATTATTTATTCTTTCAATCGTTAGCTGGACTCTACCTGCTGGATGCACGCTCCAAAGGCGCGCAAAGCACGAGTGTCCAGCTTTTGTATTTAAAACTTACCTGGAGGATGCATGACGATATTAATTCCGGTGGTGGGTATTTTATGCGCCACGTTATTCCTTTTACTGTGGTATCCGAAACAGATCAAAACCGGCAGGTTGGCTGCCCTTTACACGATTGATTCTGCATGCTCTTTGTCTTCCCTGGATCCGAAATCGCTGGAGTACAAACTGTTGGCATCTGGGTTGAACCTAAAGCCCATTACCTTTCGCTTACTGCGCATTGCTTCCGGTGTTTGCGGGATGGTTATCGCCTGGTTGTTTTTGCCAGGTTTGCCGGCGATTGTGATTGGCGGAATTCTTTTTTACATTCCTGGAGCCTGGCTGGATGATCGGGTGAAAAGTCGTGGACGAAACATCGACCAACTACTTCCCATTGCCATTGGCCGCACTGCTGCAGGGCTGCTGGCAGGTGGTTCCGTGCCGGATGTCCTTCAGCAAGTTGGAGAGTCGTTGGAGCTGGAAAAAACCAATTCGCTCACACCCGAATTTGTTCTCACCGCTTCAGAAATGCGCATTAAGGACCGGGTAGAAGCGCTCCGAAGTCTTGCGTCTCGCAGTCCTTCGGTGTCCCTGTCCAATCTTGCTCAATTACTGGAAGGATACACC
>DAOUGQ010000019.1:0-131416 GCA_034429195.1 Anaerolineaceae bacterium | reverse complement strand
TGCGATGTCGAGTCCCTGGTGAGTCACTTTCTATTTAATCAACAAAGAAGGTTCAGGGTCACCGTCGAGGTGCGATGTCGAGTCCCTGGTGAGTCACTTTCTATTTAATCAACAAAGAGGGTTCAGGGTCACCATCGAGGTGCGATGTCGAGTCCCTGGTGAGTCACTTTCTATTTAATCAACAAAGAAGGTTCAGGGTCACCGTCGAGGTGCGATGTCGAGTCCCTGGTGAGTCACTTTCTATTTAATCAACAAAAAGGGTTCAGGGTCACTCGTGCAGAAGAGGGTTCCTAAATAGTTTGTGACGGATGACCTCACCGTAGCTAAACCTGAAAGAATTGATCGTCACGAAAATAACCAAATGCACGATTAATCCCTTCGCCATTTCCGAATTATTAGAAATCAGGTAGACTCACCACCCCCTTTCAAGCCTTCCTACCATTTTATAGCGTCATCGCAACATTCACATATTGATTGATTATTTGGACTGTTTATTAGCTGTGGTAGAATTACATCCTTTATGATGCGTACTTTGCCTACATGGTAAATATCCATTGATAGTTTCTAACTAGAACAAAATTTTCAGGATCATGAACATGTTTAATACTTCCGTAAACCGCACCTCTCTCGCTCGTTTTGCATGGCTATCGATAGCTGCAGCGGTATTGACGATTGGGTTGAAATTCACAGCATATCTCCTTACTGGCTCCATTGGGTTATTTTCCGATGCGATCGAGTCAATCGTTAATTTGCTGGGAGCTTTAATGGCATTGACCATGCTTACCCTTGCTGCCAAACCTCAAGATGAGAACCATGCTTTTGGGCACAACAAGGCAGAGTATTTTTCCAGCGGACTGGAAGGTGGATTGATCCTGATAGCTGCCATCAGCATTGGCATTACAGCAGTAAAACGTCTGCTTGATCCTCAACCGCTTGAGCAACTGGGAATTGGATTGGCGGTTTCTCTGGCAGCTTCCATCATCAATCTGGGTGTGGCATTGGTGCTGCAAAAAGCAGGTAAGCGTTATGAATCAATTACATTACAGGCAGATTCAAAACACCTGATGACCGATGTCTGGACTTCAGCAGGCGTACTGGTTGCAATTGGTGCCGTTGCATTGACCGGGTGGCAACCCCTTGATCCGATCATTGCCCTGGTTGTTGCGGCTAATATCGTATGGACGGGAATTCACATAATTCGAAGCTCTGCGCTAGGATTGATGGATTCAGCTATTTCAACGGATGAAATAAAGAAAATTACTGAGGTCCTTGAAGCCAATTTTCAGAAACCAGTAGAATATCATGCTTTACGAACTCGACAATCGGGTTCACAACGTTTTGTTTCACTTCACGTGTTGGTACCAGGAAAGTGGACAGTTCATCGAGGTCATCAATTGCTGGAACACATTGAATCCGACTTACACCATGTCATCCCCAATCTGACCATGTTCATGCATCTTGAATCGCTGGATGATCCATCTTCATGGGAAGATATTGCATTGAACCGTGAAGCTACCAATACCGCGAATCCATTGGATAACCATATTCATCCTCATACCGAGGATAAAGAAAAAAAGGGCCAGCCCAGGGTAGATTTGCCCATTATGGATAACTGATAACTTTCAGGGTCACATTGCACTAATCTCTCTGAAGTTTCAAGGCCAGCTTCAAAATATAAACGAGAGCGTATCCCCTTCACACGAGTTATCCTGGTAAGATACGATGGCTTTACCAGTTCGAGGATCTTCAGTACAGCAATCCCCATTTTCTCCGACAATATATTCCGTTTCATTGGAGTCTTTCCAACCCGAGGTGTCTATTCAGTATTATTAATAGCCAATGAGTTTAGTTTAGTGATGACATCAGAGTTCACCCCTCAAATCTCCTTCAGCAGATGTGCATCACAAACCTTTAATTTCTCTGATTCGCAAAATTCGCCGGCATTTCTGGAAATTTCTAAAACATCTTTACTTTGTAATAAAGAGCGACTCCCCAAAGGATTATCTTAAATTGACATTCATCTATAGAATAGGCAAAATCGAGAACATCACAGCTGTTAGCATGTTCAAGGGTACTATTCTTTTCTTTATCAGATACTTTTCAAAGATTATTACCTTTAATAACAAACCCTGGATCACATGCTCTTTCTTGCCCAATTTTTTAAATAACTACAAAACTCCATTTCATCTATCATCAAACACCCCATCTTTCAGAATATGCGTTTTTATCTATGTGATGTCCTGGAACCATGTCGCTCGATACTGTTTACCAAAAGAAAGGCATAAATGAGTTGATACCTGAACCGTTTGACCAGTGGCTCACTCTTCCACTCGACTTATTAAAACTTTATCTACCCTCCTGCCATCCATATCTACTACTTCAAAACGGTAACTATTCCAGGTAAACGTATCTCCTACAACGGGTAGCCTTTCGAGCATCGCCAACACCAAACCACCCAGCGTTTCATAACGGATTTCTGCTTCTTCAGGGAGTTCTTCGACATCCAGCAGCATTTTTAGATCATCCACCACATACAATCCATCCACCAGCCATGATCCATCAGCCCGTCGTGTTACTTCAGGTATTTCATTTGCGTTACTGGTGATCGCATGACCAAGCATTACTTCCAGCACATCACTACGGGTTACCAACCCCAACACACCACTGAATTCATCAATAATGATCGCCATATCGGTGGCATTCTCTCGCATATAATCCAGGGTATCCAATGCAGAGATGGTTTCTGGCAAAAAGATGACCGGGCGAAGGATATCGCGCACAACGACTTTTTGATCCTGGGCAAGCTTAACCATTACATCGCGCACATCGAGCACTCCCAGCACTGAATCCAATTGTCCTTCATAGACAGGAAAGCGAGCATAAGGGTGTTCTACCAGTGATTGGCGGATCTCTTCCCATGGTTCTTCAATGTCGATAAAGACAACTTCTGTTCGAGGAGTCATTAACGAAGAAATAGTACGGTCGTCTAATTTGAAAACCCTATCTACCATTTCCTGCTCTGAAGATTCGAAGACCCCTTCTTTGGCGCCATCCGAAATCATAGACCGAACATCTTCCACCGTAACGCCGGGTTCTGGAGAAGGTTTAACTCGAAAGAGTTTTAGAAAAAGGCTGGTAGTGCCAGATAGCAAGCTTACAACAGGACGGGTGATGATCGACAACACATGCATCACGGGTGCCAATGTAGCTGCCAGGTGATCTGCATGCATAAGGGCAATTTGCTTGGGGAGTAATTCACCAAACACCAGCGACAGGAAAGTGATCAAGACAACAACTAATGCAACCGATAATTCCTGGCTATATGGTACCATCGCTGGAATTTTTGCTAGAGCACGTTGTAATGCATTTGCAAGAGTAACTCCACCAAATGCACCACTGAGAATACCGATAAGTGTAATAAATACCTGAACTGTGGAAAGAAATCGTGATGGGTTTTTCAAGATCTTTAAAGCTCGTTCAGCCCCCTTGTTGCCATCTTCTACGCGCTGTTCTAACCTCACCTTGCGTGCAGAAACGATTGCCATTTCAGATAACGCAAAAAAACCGTTTATACAGACCAGCAAAATGATGATAAGGAATTCAAACCCTACTGAATGCATCCATCTCCATTATATTTAACAAAAACCCTTTTTTCTATTTTACCCAGAAAATTACTTTAATAGCAAAACTGTAATCTCTGAAAGACCTTTCGTCTGACTGGTTTGTATTATGATATATATATATGATCCCGGTAAACTACCTCAGGGAGGCTTCCCGATGAAATTTCGTATAAGTTTGTTTTACTTTATTGTGCCAGTTGTTCTGTTGTTTTCAGCATGTATTCCCATCAATACTACATTGGAAGAAACCACAACAGTAAATGGGACAATGGTAGCAACCTCAGCTCCTGTGGAAAATGTGAGTGATGTGAGGGTGGAGAAGAATATCACCTATGCCAATCCTCAGGTAGATGGCGTTGTGCAAAGCCTGAAATTGGATATATACATTCCTCAGGGTGTTTCGGGGAATATGCCTGGTCTGGTATTTATCCATGGCGGTGGATGGATGGAAGGAAGCAAATCGGATTGCCCAGGGAAGACATTGGCAAAAGGCGGGTATGTTGTCGCCTGTATCGATTATCGTCTGGTGGGGGTCGATGGCGCTTGCTCAAAAGATTCAATATTCCCTGCAGCTGTTCAGGATGTTAAATCAGCGATTCGCTGGCTTCGGCAGAATGCACGATCTTATTCCATCAATCCAGACAAGATCGGATTGATCGGTGATTCATCAGGTGGGCACCTCGCTGTTCTGGCAGGGGTATCAAAAGGAGTGAAGATTTTTAACAACACTCAGAACAGCGGTCCGTCAGATGCAGTCCAGGCGATCGTTGATTGGTATGGCCCGGTGGATGTTACAAAAATGGAAATTGCTTTCACTGAAGATGCATGTAAAGTCAAAAAGAGTGAACTATCAACAACGTATGGCGATGCACCTACTATGAGCCTGACATACGCCTGGAGCCGTTTTTTGGGCGGTGGATTGGATAACTCGGAGGTTTTAAACCGAGCCAAACAGGCAAGCCCACTTTCATATCTTGATGGAAACGATCCACCCATTCTGATCATCCAGGGAGCTTCGGACAATGTTGTTCCCCCTGAACAGAGTCAGATTCTATCTGATGCAATAAAAAATGCCGGGATCAAGACTTCATTTATCAGTTTACCCGGGGTCAATCACAGCTATGGCAGTGCATCTAATGTGAATAAGAATTTCAGCAATGCAACCCTTAGTTTCTTTGATCTTTATTTAAAATAGCGCAGTATGGTTTTGTTTTCAAACGATCTTGAGCAGCTTGAGCAAACTCCCATCACATTTACCTGGAATGGAGTTGCTGGTTTACTGTTTCAAGCAGGTGACAAAGTATTGGCGGTTGATCCTTTCTTTACCAGGCCCTCGGTCTTCGACCTGCTATTTAAGAGTCTGAATCCCGATCGTGAAAGGATACAGAAAGCCATACCTAGATGTGACGCGATTTTTGTCAGCCATGCACACCATGACCACCTGATGGATGTCTCCACAGTAGTTGCAGCCACAGGCGCATTGGTATATGCTCCGAGAAATGCCTGCAGGCTGTTGGCTGAAATGGGGGTTCTGGAGGAAAAAATTCATCCAATCAGGCTGGGTGATCAAATAAGCCTGAAACCTTTTGAGGTCACTGTTGGAGTAGGAACTCATATCAAGCTACCTCTTCCATTAAGTGGCAAACTGCCTAAGAATATTCACCACCCACCTCGTTTTTTGGATTATAAAAGAGATGGGGTGTTCAGCTTTTTGATTCACGTGGAGGAACTCGCTATTACAATCGCGCCTGCTACGCCGGTGCAATCAGATTTGATGTTTTTATACCCTTATGAATTGAGAAAAATCAAAAAATTAGCGAAAATTTTTCCTCCTCGAACCGTTGTACCCATTCATTGGGATAATTTATTTCAACCTCTCAGGAATCCTCCTCAGCGACCTGGTGTGCTTCCCCATCTAGTCATTTCTCAATTTTCCTGCTGGCTGAAGAAAATAGCCCCAACGATTGACCTATTAATTCCGGAATATTTTCGTGCTTATGATGTAAGGAAGGTTCTCAAGCGTTAGTATTTTTAAGGGAGAGATTCATTAGAGAAAAATTTATTAATTTTTAGCGATTTTTCTTCGTGATATACTTTTAACTAAACGATAGACAAAGATTCAAAAGAGGTTTTTATGAAAAGTCTGCTCATAATGCGGCATGCTAAATCTAGTTGGAAAGATACGAATATTCAAGATTTTGATCGCCCCCTTAATAAACGGGGGAGGTCAGATGCCCCGGTGATGGGACAGCTTTTAAAAGATCGCGAATTGCTTCCCCAACGGATCTTATCTTCAACAGCAGTACGTGCGCGTAAGACTGTCGAATCAATCGTAGCTTCCAGCGGCTATAAAGGAGAGATCATCTATCTTGATTCTTTCTATATGGCAGAACCCATCACTTATCTTGAATCTTTACGTCTGTTATCTGATGATCTGGAACGTGTAATGATCATGGGGCACAACCCCGGATTAGAGAGCCTGTTGCAACAGTTATCCAGGCAGGTAGTAGCTCTTCCCACAGCAGCAATTGCATTTCTGACGTTGCCAATTAAACATTGGTCTGAATTAAGAGTAGATACAGAAGGTGAACTAGTGGAATATTGGGTGCCGCGTGATCTTCCTGGTTATGAGATTAAAGAAAAGCATGGGGAACCATCAAAGAAACAGAAAGAAAGCCACAAAGATAAGAAATCACAAAAGGATGCGGGAAAATGAGCGAATTTTTCGAAGTGACCGCAGATACTTTTGCTCAAAAAGTGACTCAAGCCAATCTGCCTGTTTTACTTGAGTTCAGTGCTCCCTGGTGTAATCCCTGTAAACGGCTCGAACCAGTCCTTGAAGAACTAGGACGCGAATGGAAGGGGAAGGTCTTGTTAGCCAGGGTGAACGTAGATGAAAGCCCGGAACTGGCGATGAAGCACCAGGTGATGAGTGTACCTACTATGATCCTAATGACGCCTGGAAAAGAAGTCGCCCGTTTGATTGGGCTACAAAGTAGAGAAAAAATCATCGAACGTTTTGCATCTCACCTGTAAACTATAGGTCAACATGAAATAGAACCTTTAGCGGGAAGAATTTATATTAAAGGTTCTAATATTTTTGAAATATCTGAACATCTCAGTCCTAGATTTTATTTTACGGTAGACCCCAACTACTTTCACGGCCATCGAGTTTTCAAGTTCGCCCTGTTCACAAAACTGGCTAATGAAGCTCCTACTTTATCCGGCTCTTCCAGCATGACCATGTGCCCACAGTTGGAAATACTTTCGAATTTTGCACCGGGTACACTTTTCGCAAGAAGTCTGGCATCCCTTGAAGGGACGATTTGATCTTCAGCGCCGCAAATGATCTGAGCAATAATATTGCTACCATCGGGGAACTTATGGAATTCATATCCCATACACGCATGAATGTCAGCAGCTAAAGCAGCAGGGCGTATTTCGAATAGACTCTTGTTTACTTTCTCTATAAGCTTTTTGTTAGCCTTGCTACTAAGCATCATGTTTGAAAGCCATTCTACAGTATCGAAAATCATTTTTTCATTTCCAATGCTTTCTTGAATACTCTTTTCGATGTGGAAGATGGTGCCGATAGAAAGCAAACCCAACCCGAGGACTCTATCAGAATGGTCTCGAGCTATCTGAAGCGCAATTGCTGATCCCATAGAATGTCCTACCAATATGGCACTGAATATTTCAGCCTTATCCATAAATTGGATCACTGCTTTGGCATAGCTGGATATTGATTGCAGTCCTTTCCCTTTTGATTTACCATGACCGGGAAGATCTAGTGCGTATACATTTTCGCCTCTCATCATTCGAATAGGAGCAGGCCAGATCAGATGACTGCTTCCCATACCATGAAGGAGAATAACAGGTGTGCGTGTTGGATTTCCGCCTTGATATAGCGCGTAAAAATGATCATCAATAAAAGGCATATCGTAATTTATCGGGATCGCTGCAAGCGATCAGTTGCAGCATCGCTCAATGGAATAAAGATACGGACGCGTGTACCTTTACCAGGAGCAGAATCTACATGTAACAGGCCATTAATCAGATCAGTGCGTTCACGGAGGTTGACCATTCCCAGACTGCCGCGTTTTTCATATGCGTTGGTAACCGCAGATACATCGAAACCAACACCATTGTCTGCGATCTCTAGCAGAAGAATATCAGGATCTTTTGGAATGGCGCGCAAACGAACTGAGATTGTTTCTGCATGGGCATGTTTGCGCGCATTATTCACTGCTTCTTCCACGAGATAAAAAGCCACACCCTGACGAGTAGCATCCAGCCTGGCAAGAGCGTCTTTATCCAATTGGATCACAACATTCTGTTGATAATTGTCGCGCATCTTTTCTGCCATAGTCTGCAAAGCAGCTTCAAGACCCTGGGTTTCCAGAGCCAATGGGCGTAATGTAAATAACATATGACGAATTTCGTTGGTGGTCTTGCGCGCCAGGTTCTCAATTTGCTCTACTTCTTTCTTTGCTGCATCCAGATCAGTGTCCATATACTTTCGAGCAATGTTCGCCCGCATTGCAAGGGATGCTACTGCCTGAGTAGGGCCATCATGTAGATCTCGCGCAAGATCTTTTCGGGCTTCTTCCATGCTCTGCACCAGACGTTCTTTTTCATCTGACAGGTCTTGAAACAGACGCGCATTCTGAATAGCAATCACCGCCTGGTGGCTGAGAAGCTCAAGAGTTTCGCAGCGATCTGGAGTAAAGAAACCTTTTTCTGGATGGGCAACAAGCAAAACGCCGTATGAATCCAGACCACGCATCAAGGGAAGGCAAAAAGCTGCGTCGCAAAGTTGTACCCCAACCAACCGTGAAAGTTCCGGGTCTTTCGCGGGTTCTTCAACCAAAACCGGTTCACCCTGCGTGATAACCTGTGCCAGTGCACCTTGCACACCAGGAAGGGTTGTTTTTTGGTCATGAGGAGAAAAACGACGAGAACAGGCGACCATAAGATCACCTTCTCCATGCAGCAATACTGCCCGAGACATAAGCTCTGCCTGGGTTTGTGGTTCACCCATTGCTGTCACGCACAAATCAAGAATAGTATTCAAAACTTCCTGATAATCCAGCGTTGTGCTCAAATTCTCAAGTAGCATGTTGAATTTTTGTGATTGATCACGTTCATGCTGTCGGGCAGCTCTTTCGATTTCTTTCTTCTGATTGAAGATAGCCAGTTGCTTTGCCCGCTGGCGAATGTAGGCTTTGTGGCTAATCAATCCAGCGAGAGCTACAATAATCACATTTATTACGAAGGCAATTCCCAGCCAGATAAAACGTTCCAAGCCGTACTGTGATCCAAATATTGTCCATATTGTCTGGATAAGAAAAGCAATAACCCCTGTCCAGATTGCCCCCTTCCATTCATAATAAATGCCGCCAGTGATGATTGGAAGAAGGATAATAAACCACGGTAAAGAACCAGCTAATCCACCCGAAAATGTAAAAAGAGCAGCAGCGATCACAAAATCAAGGAGCACGCTTAAAATGCGCTTTGCATTGAATTGCTTGTTGGTAATACTCAGATAAGAGATGAGGACATTCCAAACAGCAGAAGCTGTCATGAGACCCGCCGTTATGGGAGTATACCAACTGGTCAATCCAGCGATCACGGCAGTGCCGATCAGGAATACCCATCGGAAGAAGGATGCATACCAATCGGAATAAAAAAGGGTGTCAAAGGAACGCATTATTTATTGTACCATCCAAATAAATACCGTACCATCTGCAGATGCGGAAAGCAAACGCGTACCGTCGGGAGAGAAAGCAAGAGCAGTCAGGATGTCTGAATGTGCAGACCAGTCTCCCAATCTGTGTTGTTGAGCAACATCCCAGAGGGTAAGAGTTTTTCCATTGGTAGAAGCCAACAGGCTACCATCAGGTGCATATGTTAATGCTAATGAAACCATGTCACCGCTAAGTAAGATTGAAGGTGGCAGTATATTCTCGGGATCCCACAATTTAATAACGGGGAGAAAATCATTTCCAATTGTCGCACCAGACGCGGTTGCCATTGTCCTGGTGTCAGGGCTCAGCGCCCATCCCTGGACAAAATCTTCATGTTCCAGACGGGCTGCCAGAGCGCCACTTGCAGTATCGATCACCTGTACAGTACCACGGGCTATAAATACCAGCTTTGATCCACCAGCTGCGAAATGAACAGAATAAACGGGAGCTGCGGTTTCGAAGCCGGTATAACTGGTGAGGAAATTACCTGTCTGTACATCCCACAGATCAGCCCTAAAACGCTCATCTGAAGTAGTGAGCAAGGTTTTTCCATCAGGTGAAAACTCTGCCATAGGGAAAATATCTGTAGGTTTGATCGAAAGAACTTTGGTACCGGTTGTAATATCCAATAAATCAATTGTCTGGTGTTGATCTGTTATGGCAAAAAGGTTGGCTGCCAGTGAAAAATCGAGCAGCTCATACGATTGGATCTGAATATTATTGAGGACTTTCAGGCTTTTCGCGTCGAATATTTGAAATCCCTCACTGGAAGCCACAGCAAATCGTGAGCCATCTGCACTCCATTCCAGGTGATAGGGATTGGCGAATTGCACCTGCGAAACGGTGCGCAGGTACCCTGCATTGGAAACACTGATCACAGCCGGTAAAGGTGTCGGAGATTCTACGGGTGCACTTACTTCAGTTGCAGGAGATTCCGTTTCGACCTGTTTTTTATCTCCATTGGCTGGTTTGCAGCCCGAAACCAGAATAATCAGGATGACCCCCACCAGGATTAATCGCCACTGCTTCATTCTTACCTCCTCAATCAGAACTGCGCGCCATTAATCGGTAATAATATAAGTATACTTTACCACTTTTCGCATCAGGAAGAAAACCAATCGCAGCTCTCCCAAGGGAGAGAGAGGTATCGGAAATAGCTGCAATTTCATTATTTTCATCCCAAACAAAGAGCTGGTTTTGAATACAACCGATTCTGTACCAACCCCAACCTCCATTCGCAAGGGTATGGGTGGTTTCTCCACTCGCCAGTTCAGTAGATATGCCATTCACTATTTTGACGAGCGACCATCGTTTCTGGTTTAACATCAGACCGTAGTAATTATTTTCATCGTTATATCGTACTGCAAGAGTAATTTGTCCCTGGTTCTTTTCGAAAGCCAGGTTGGCTTCCAACTGCATATCTTGCAATTCATCTATCCTATTTCCGTCTTGATCCAGGATTTTTACCCAGATTGGGTCAATAAAGGATAGATGCAATGCCGGCAGATTTTGGTAAGGTTCTAAATCATAAACGAAACCCAATGCAGTCAGGTTCCGCCATTCATTTTGGAGGTCGGCTGTAGAACGAAAATAAGATGATGAAACTGGCTTCCAGGGGCGGTTAGGCACAATAATGGTATCAGCAGAGGTGGGAAGGATATTCTGTGTAGCTGTGAGAGTAAAAACAGGTATTTCTTTGATCTTCGAAGGGAGGGGAGTCTTTGAGGAATTTATTTGTGTACCACCTGTTGTTGAGATCCCCTTTTTACCATCAGGTTTGCCAGCCGATTGCCAGATGACCCATGATAATGTCAGCATGGCAAGAATGAACAGTACGATAAAAATCATCTGCCGGGCATGCCTCTGCCTGGCGACTTGTGAGGGATCGGGGCTTTTTTCAGGTGTTGACATGATTCTATGAGAAGATCAAAGGATTAATGCGTATTATACCCAAACGAACTTTATTTTACCTTTTGGGAAAAAGCACTATGATCTTTCCATCGAGAGCAGCAATGGAATATCATGGAGAATGCATAATAGCAATCTGATTATTTGGAAAATTCTGTCCAAAGTTCCAGGTCGTCAGATGAATTTGTGTAACGTTCCAGCCAGAGCTGCTTCCCATTTACGTCACTTTTTTCCAGATAATATGGTCCTGTACCTAACCAGAAATGATTATGATCGTCAAACCAGTTAGTCAGGTTTTTATATCGCTGAGTCACCTCTTCTGTAGAGATGTACTTGTTGAGAGTAGGTGCATAGGGGATATAATTTTCAGCTGCTGCTTCGCCAATTTTTTGCTTTAAAATATTGAGGCTCGCGCCACCCACAAAATTCGTCCATTCTATGCCCAGCGCATCTGCCTTTTCAAGAGAATATGCCAATTCACCATTTGCTTCTGCAAGGTTACTTAATGCAAGAACATGCCATGGAGCTTCGCCTGAAGTATATGTAGGGAAAAGAACAGGAATGTTCAATTCAGCATCCAAAGCCACTCTATCGCTGTAAAACTCGATGACCAGTGGATCCGTTGAGATTATTCGGATTGCTTTGAAATCCAACTTGAAAGAATCATAAACCGAAGTGTTGTATTCATCATAAATGGCACTTTCCGGTTTGCCCCGGTCAAACATCATGATCAGATGCATCACAAAATCAGCAGGTGATAATGGACTGCCATCATGCCAGGTCACTTCTTTAAACATATCTTCTGGATAATAAACAATGACCTTCTTGTTGGCGATCAACCCACCGGGATATTTTGCATTCGCAGTAATGAAGGTCTGCGAAGCGGCATCCCAATCCACCCAGGCATCACCCGGGATAGCAATATCAGGAACAGTCGATACACTGACCCAATCGAGAGTCTGATTGACCAAAGTTCCTTCTTTGACCACAACCTCTGCTTTTTCTATTCTCAGCGGCCAGGCGAGACCTGTATAGGGATCAAGTAAAGCATCTCCACTTTGAGTGGCTCGCATGAGAGCCAGGTCTTGAGACCAGCCACTACCCGAAATGGGATTCCAGGGATCGATTAACAGGTCTGACATACCGATATTCATTTGCCCGCCAACCTGGTTCGTGAAGCGTAAAGTATAAGGCCACATTTGGGAACCTTGAAAACCTCCAACCAGGTCAGATGCAAATATAATCCCTTTGTTGTAAGGAACATAATAGCGATTTTCCATTAACCAGATACGTACAGAATCTTGCAAAGATAACTCAAGCGCACGTTCAAGAGCAGCCTGGCGTTCATTATTGCTTCCAAATTCATTCTGAGCTAACAGGTCACACAGGGTTGAAAATTCCTCAGTCGGAGTATATGCTTTCCACAACTGTGCATCTTGAGAGCTATCTGGTGAATAAAACAGCTGGAAAATGCTACCTTCATTATGATTTATTGTGGTCGTAACCCAGGATCCTGTGTAAATATTCCATAGGCCTTCCGATGGATCGCTGCCGAGCCAAATTGGAGAAGCCTCGTCTCTCTTCTTATATTGCCGATCTATGGAAAACCCCATGGATTCAAGCTGGTCAGCCACATAATCACCCATAAGCTTCCGAGTGCCATCGGAATCATTACGGATCAGGAAGATTAGAGTGACTGGTTCTCCTTTATAGGTCCACACTCCACCGGATTTTACTGCACCCATAGATGCCATCTCGGAACTGATCACTTCACTGGCTTTGCCTAAGTCATACGCGTAATAAGCTTCCAGCTCATCCGCTTTTTCTTTACTGTTATTGTAATCAGGCAGACCAACTGTAAGTGGGAAATATTTAGGAACAGCTTTTCCTCTAAAAAACTGCTGGTTGATGTAATCACGGTCAATCAACCAGTTCATTGCTTCCCGGATCTTTGGGGAGGAGAATGGATTGAGCTTGCCAGTGCCTGGAAATTCTGGGCCGATTGGATTGAAGGTCAGATCATAATATAGTCCATAAGATTTTTTGTATTCCAATCCTGCAGCGTTAACAGAATCGAAATAATTAAAATCAAGACTATCCGCATAAAGATCAAGTTCTTTACTTTGCAATTGTGCAACAGCAGAATCTGGCGAAACTACTGAGATAGCAATTTTTTCCAGCCAACCGCCATACTGTGAAGGCGGTTTTGCGGTTTCGGTTGGCAATGTGGTAGGCATAATGCCTGCGATCTCTGTTCTTAATGCTGTTTCAGTTAGTTTCGGGGTTTTCGTGCTGCTAACGACAATACTGCCAGTATTTTTGATCAACCGGGGCAAGATGAGAAAAGCGGTTATGACTCCAATGATGATCAATCCACCCAATCCGCCCAGGGCAATTGTCAACCAGTTGGTCGGTTTACGGGGTTTTGCTGGAATCGCCTGCGTAGTGCCAACATGCAAGGTGGAAGGCATGACTGATGGCACAGCGGCAGGCATTGCCGGCTGTTTCACCGCTGGTGGTTGAATTGAGGTAAAAACAGGAACGACCGGTCCAGTCGAAATGGCTTTTACCTGGAGTGCAGAACGCATTTCTGACGCAGTGGCGTACCGTGCATTTTTCTGGGGTGCCATCGCTTTTTTAACCACCGCTTCCAGCACGGGATTGACTTTAGCATTAATGTCTCGAATCGATGGGAGCGATTCTCCCAGACTGAGAGCCACACTTTCGGGGGGTACCTGCCCCGATAACAAGGTGTAGAGAGTGGCACCTAATGAATAGATATCACTGCGTGCGTCAGTACCTGTCTGTAGATACTGCTCTGGAGGGCTGTATCCGGGGGTGATAGCGCGTGCTCCAATGGTGGTTTTTTGTTGAGCTTGATAAAGTTTGGCTACCCCAAAATCTACCAGCATGGCTTTGCCAGCCGGTGTGATGATGATATTCTGTGGTTTGATATCGCGGTGAATAACAGGTGGGTTATATCCATGCAGGTATTCCAGCGCCTCACACACCTGGCTTATCCAATTGACCGCGTCAGCTTCATTTATCGCACCCCCTGAATCCTGTTGGATCTCTTCCAGGTTTTTCCCTTCCACAAAATCCATGACCAGATATAGCCCCTGGTCGGGTTCACTGAAATAGTCAAACACCACGGGCAAACCAGGATGTCTTAATTTAAAAAGTATCTGGGCTTCACGTTCAAACTGATTACGGGCTTCAAGAGAGGTGTCGAGGTTTTCTTTTACAACACATGAGCCATTCATGCGCATATCCCAGGCGCGGTAAACAGCGCCAAACCCGCCCTTTCCAATCTGCTTGGCGATGCGGTAACGATTATTAAGAATTTGTCCTGGTTGAAGAGGCAAGGTTACTTCCTTAAAAAATACCGCTAAAAGTATTGTACAGTTATTAACTCCAGGAAAACAATAGTATGTTTTTTTGCGAAGAACTGAAGGAATAATAGAAGTTATAACTATAATTTTTGCGTAGAAGGACATCAATCATCCTCAGAATTAATCAACTCTGAGGATGCTGAGCATACAATAGCATATCTTCCTATGCGATCTTTTTATTAAATTCGATATGGCTTTATAAACCACACAGATAGTTACTTAATAGGATACTAAATAATAAGCGTCGCTGCCAAGGTTGTTGCCAAAGTAATTCACATTGCTCATAACAAAATCCGTAGGCAACCCTGAATCAAAATGGATCTCAAATCCATAGCTATTCGGATTATAGATAAAGCTGCTGTTGGTGAGCTTTACTTTCCCTCCTGTGGGGACATACTCAATGTATAAACCAGAATCAGTATTAGCCATGCTGGTTATATTAACTATAGAAACGGGCGCTGAAGAAATATAAATGCCATAAGCATTATTGTAAACCCAGGTATTACTCAACGTTACTTGTTTTACGGTTTCAATGTAAATACCATCAGAATTGTTTCTGCCCGACTCAATGCCCGATGCAGTGACGATCCCGGTGCTTCGAATGTAAATTCCTTCGCTGGCATTCGCAAGAAAATGGTTTGAACCATTCACCAGCACGGGACTTCCATCACCACTGTCATTTCTCAAGAATAAGCCGTATTCACCATTGCCACTGGCTGTTACTGATGTTATGGTCAGAGCTTTCCGAGTTTGTGCATCAACACCATCATCATCATTGTTATTAAACTTGCTGTTAATAATGGTAATAGGGCTGTACGTTTGCCCAAGATTAATGGTGTCATTATACAGAGATGCACCATAAGCTCCATTCGTGTTATCACTGGCAGTTACTTTGTTCAGTACGATTGCTCCTGCGCTGATGATGTGCAGCCCATTTCCATTGTTTTGATTAAAATTGCTGTTCGTTACCGTAACTGGTTTTGAAATGGAAGCCCAGGTATTGACGATAGATGCTGCAGGATTAGAATTTTCGGATATGTTCAGTCGATTGAGCAAAATTGCTCCACTAGATTCAATATATAATCCGTAACGATTAGTAAAATCACCCTGCCCATTGATGATTTGAGAGGTGAAGCCAGCTATTGTGCTGTTCAGGGTTACGCCTGCACTACCTTCCAGATTCCTGATATACACTCCTCCGCCGTGATTACTATCAGCCACTATGTTCAATAACAGTACCGAACCATTGGAACGATCAATATAAAGGCCGTATTGTTGTTCTATACTAACACCTTCTTCGGAATTCAAGTTGAACTCATTTCTTTGACCATCTAGAATAATTGGACCGTTGGCATTAATATAGACACCACTTCCTAGATTTTCGTTTGCCTGGAGGTTGGTGATTTTTACTACGCCATTGGCGTGCTCAATTTGTAATCCTGCAAAAGAACCATAAATGCTGTCGTAATATCCTTCATTTCCGTTAAATAAACTGGGTTGTGATGATGTTCCTGTGATTGTTATCGTTCCGTATGCATTAAGGATGGCTCCAGCCCCTTTATTATCATTGGCTTGAACACGGTTTAGTAAGATTTTCCCGATTGAATCAATCTTTATCCCTGTACCTTTATTGTTACTAAATGAGTTGTACCCTGAAGGCTGTGTGAAAAGGATGTTTACATTCCCTGCACCACTCATTGCATCTATGACTACTCCTCCCAGAGCGTTGAAATTAGCTGCAATATTTGTTATGGTGACCGTACCTTTAGAAGAGATATATAATCCAATACCCTTATCAAAAGAGGTGGTCAATGTTCCTGTTAGATTTCTGCTGAAGTTTAAATCGCGCAGGTTAACCGCTTTAGGTAGGCTGGCGGTAGAATTATCCAGTTTTGCACCGACACCATAATTAAGCATCAAACGCTGTCCATTATTCCAGGCTCCACCTCCATTCCATGTAATTGTTCCGCCAACATGCTCTGCGATTAATCCATCTCCTCCATTATTAAAGACCTGCAGGCTGTTTATTAGAAGGTTTCCATTGGTGGAAAGACTTATTGCCAATTTGGCATCTGCATTATTAAATACCTGATTTGAGCCCAGTGTATTGAGAAAGGTAATACCAGAGGATACACCAGTGACACTATTACTAGCATAAAAAGCCTCATTTATTCCAGTGTTGTCATGGATTTGAATACCGTTCAGCTTTATCTCTCCTTTGCTGAAAATTGAGAGCCCGCGTTCTTTGTTGTAATTGAATTGAGAATCTGTGATTATGATCGGTTGAGGTGTTAAAGCCAGGCTGTTATCTAAATGCGCTCCATACTTATTTACACTATACTGAACATTCACATTGGAAAGAGTGACCGCACCGCTGGCTAATACCATCAGGTTCATATTGTTATTGTTAGAAAATATACTATCACTTATGGAGACAGCTTTTCCGCCAGCAGTTTTCATGATTAAATCAGCGTTTCCAATATTAACTCCGAAGTAACCGTTATTAAACCCCTGCACCTTTTTCAGCGTGATATTCCCTGTAGTTTCTATCCAGGTGCCAGATCCTTCGTTGTTCTTGAAAAGTACATTTTCGAAAAGAATGTTACCCGTAGAACCAGATAATAAATATAATCCAATACCATTATTTATCTGAGGAAGACCACCAAGTAACGTATCGACAATAGCGCTGTTCTTTACCGTTAAAGAATTTTTTGCTTGTATCTCGATCCCAGCTTTTCCATAATTATTCGCAACTGTTAACCCGTTAACGGTAACAGCTCCTGCTGTCATGATTTTTAGCCCGCTGTAATCAACACCGTTTGTTCCATTTGAGTAGATAGTACTGTTAGATAATTGAATATATCCGGTATTCAAGCAGGAAATACCGCTGCCACAGTTATTTATTTCGATACCATTATATTTATTATCGTGGACATATACCTGGTTTATAGTGACTGAACCCGAGTGATTATTAATAACAATTCCGCTTCGAAAGGAGTCGCTGATTTCAACATTGTTGAGTTTGACCAGACCTTTATTGTTCATAAAACTCAAGATGGGATAAGAAGCATCGGTATGAATGTATAATCCATTGATTTCAAACCCGGAAGTGAAATTCGTAATCTCCAATGAGCCTTGAATGCGAGGCTTGTTGATTCCTGCTTCATCCCATTTCAAGCCTTTCAAACTTGCATAACCAGTAGCAGCATCTATTTGATAATGATTCAGTGTATAAGGTGATCCGTATGATTCTATAAAGAGATAGCCATACCCTTTGTTGGAGGACCAGTTTTCTAACGCAACTTTCAATGCATTTACACCATAATCTGTTGTTGTATATAAGCATTTTCCTCCGGGGCAGGCAGCACCAAGGTACCATGGATCAGAATTGCAGAGACTGCTGATTGCGTATTGAGATGTGAGGGGTTTCCCTTCTTTCTCAGTTACAAGCTCTGCATTATTTTCAGCTAGCAGTGCAGCTGCCCTCTGAGGATCATCATTTGATGATGAAAGATTCGTTTGAGCATCGCCAACTGGAGGTTCGGGTAGTTCGGGGATTTCTCCTTCAGCAGATACTACCTGCGCAGTAAAAAGGGAAAAAAGCAATATCGTGATAAGGATCACTGGCATAAATGCATATAGGTGAAATGAGCATTTCATCTGTCTCTCCTTCACATATTCAACTTTTAATTAAAGGCTGAAAAAATTAAATTTCCCCCCAAAACTGGCAGGGTATTATCATGCTATAACAATGCTGCACTTATTTTTAATACATATATCATATAGTTTTCAAAAGTGTATGTCAATAGAAATCAGGGGATTTTCAGAGATTCATAGTCTAGAAATGACTCTCTTTTTGTGAGTTGCTAGAATTAAGATTTTGTAGACACCTGAAAAATTTATTAATTCTTCTCCCTATCAGGGGAGAAGTGAATGATTCGTCTGATGCCAATTTAAAACATTATCGATAAGAAAACCTGCATATTTCGACAGGTTGACGAAATGTAATTCCCCGTTATACTTTGAATAAATAGAACATATATTCTACGAAAGGATAACAATGTCGAATTCCACCAGGCGCGGAGCGCAACCTGGAAATCTCAATGCTCTCAAGAACGGATTCTATTCTCGTCAATTCCGCGAACTCGAAAATGCAGACCTTGGTCGGGTTTCAGATGGATTGAAAGACGAGATCAGGATGCTACGTGTGCTTATCCGGCGCATGTTCGACCTGGCAAGCAGCGATGATGGTGACCTGGAGCAAATGGCTGGCTGTTTGAACGCGTTGGGAATGGCATCTACACGATTGGCAAACCTGTTACGAACCGATCAAAAGTTGAGTGTGGATGCCAGCGAATTTGCCGGCAACTTAAGCCAGGCGCTAGCAGAAACCATTAATTCTCTGTCAAAACCAGAAAAGAGGAAAGGAGCAAGCCTGAATGGATGAAAATGCTGTTGCTCTGCTGGCAGAGCAATTGAATCATGCAATTGATCTGTTGAAGGCGGACCTGGCTACCCTCGAAACCCAACTGGCACATATTTCCAGCCTGATGGAAAAGCAATTGAGCGATCTGGAACGACAATCAGTAGACCATGAGCTGCGATTACGAGCTGTTACAGATGGGGTAACTCAACTGAAGGTGTACTCCTCCCTTCTTTCGGGCAGCTCCTCCATCCTTTCGCTGGCTGCACTGATCAAATCCTTTTTTGGATTGTGAACAAAGTATATGGCAGACGACCCAGGTGTGGGAAATAGAGCTGGAGAACACGGACCGGTGAACAGGGAAAAGGGCACTCAACCTCTAAGCCTCTATTTCCTGCTCCCGGGTCATAGCTGCCAGAAGGATGCAAACCAGATCCATGCTGACGACCTTCAAAAAAGTATTACATGATCCGATTCTCTTTGTTCGAGTAGCTTCTGGCATCACACTACGTGCTTATCAAGTGCCAGTGATAAAAGCCGTAGCCGATTCAGTATTCCGTCAACGTGGGCTTTCTTTTGTGGTCATGTTCCCACGTCAATCTGGCAAGAATGAACTGCAGGCGCAGTTGGAGGTTTATTTACTTATGATGCTTTCACAGGCAATTCCTGCGAGTGATCTCGTGAAGGTTTCACCGACCTGGAAGCCTCAAAGCCTGAATGCCATGCGCAGATTGGAAAGTGTGCTAACACGCAATCTTTTCACCCGTACATTGTGGCAAAAGGAATCAGGTTATATCTATCGGGTCGGCGATGCCCGCATTACCTTTTTGAGTGGTGCACCTGAAGCCAACATCGTTGGGGCGACTGCCAATACCTTGCTTGAAGTGGATGAAGCCCAGGATGTGCAGGTACAAAAGTATGACCGGGAGATCGCCCCTATGGCAGCTTCCACCAATGCTACGCGCGTATTCTGGGGCACTGCCTGGACACGTGACACTCTGCTTGGACGTGAATTGCGCGCTGCACAAGAGGCGGAGGAAAAAGATCATATTCGGCGTGTGTTCAGGGTGAATGCTGATGTGGTCTCTGCTGAAGTGCCAGCATATGGAGCTTTTGTGCATGGGCAGGTTGAAAAGTTGGGTCGCTTTCACCCCATGGTGCGCACCCAGTTCTTCTCTGAAGAGATCGAAGCGGATGGTGCGCTCTTTCCACCCGAACGTCTGGGCAGGGTGATAGGAACCCATCCACCTGTTTTTAAGGCAGAACCGGGCAGATTGTATGCGTTGCTGGTAGATGTGGCAGGTGAGGCAGAAACTCCTCCCGGATTGGGAGAACAGTCCTCTAATGAACAGGATCGCCGTGATAGCACCGCCATAACAGTGGTGGAGGTAAGGATGTCACATGAACCGGATGGGATATCGTTTGCAGGGATGGCTCACGATCCATCCCTACTACAGCCCATTTATCGTGTTGTGTGGCGCGAGCAATATACTGGGTTAAAGCATACTGACCAATTTACCCGCATCACATCTCTCGCAGAACGGTTCCACGCTATGCATCTGGTAGTTGATGCTACCGGTGTAGGGTCAGGTCTGGCTTCTATGTTACAGCGAGCATTCCCTGAACGGGTGACATCTTTTATTTTCAATACTTCCACAAAATCAGAGCTGGGCTGGACATTTCTCAACCTGGTGGATACCTGTCGTTTTCTGGAGTATGCATTGCCGGAAAGCACAAAACCTGAATTTAACCGTCTGCTTGAACTGCACAACCTGTTCCTGCGACAGCTTGGCAGGGTGCAATATGACATCCCTGTAGGACCAGAAAAACGCATGCACTGGTCAGTACCGGAAGGAGCACGAGACCCGCTGACAGGCGGGTATTTGCATGATGACCTGGTTTTCTCTGCTGCACTGGTGGGTGTGCTTGAAAAACTTGATTGGTCACTCACCGCCCCAGCAGTGGTCATCCCCGCGGTTGATCCGTTGAAAGAACTGGATAGAGGGTTTTAGCAAAACATTGATGCAGAGAGGAATGAGTATGGAACGAAACACTACCAAAATGAGCAAATCCAATAATCTGCTGGTATGGTTGGGAACATTCCTTCAGCAATCCGAAGTGCGAGGAAAAAATTCACAACAATGCCTTACCAGCCAGATTGAAACCGATACAACCATGCATACGATGGCATTCCCCTGGCAGCAATCTGAGCGGGATCGCCTGCCCTATGATCGCCAGACCATGCTAGAACAATCTCTGGAAGCCTGGCGGGTGAACCCGCTTGCAAGGCGGATCGTCAGTCTTACCACGCAGTACGTGGTAGGAAATGGGATCGCTATTCACTGCAGGGACACACAGGCAACGCAGGTGATGCAAGCGTTTTGGAAGCATCCCCTCAACCGTATGGATGTACGCATTTTCGAGTTTTGTGATGAATTGACCCGTACAGGGAACCTCTTTCTGTTGCTCACCACGGACGAAGGAGGAAATTCGTATATCCGGGCGTATCCTACAACATCGATTGAGAGTATTACAGCCCAAGTGAACGATCTGGAACAGCCGTTGGCTTTTACATTAAAGGCCACAGCAGAAAATATGAACCCAACACCCATTGCAGCATTTGATGCACTGAACGATGAACCTTCCCAGCCGGTGATGCTGCATTACAGTATCAATCGCCCCGTAGGAGCACAGTGGGGAGAATCTGACCTGGCGCCGCTGTTGCGTTGGTTGAGCCGATATGCCAACTGGCTGGAAGATAGGGCACGGCTTAACCGATTTCGAAATGCATTTTTGTATGTGATCAAATCACGTTTTGCATCTGAAGCAGACCGCTATGCCCGCCAGCAGCATCTCAATACCAACCCTCCCTCACCGGGTGCCATTCTGGTGACAGACCAGAGCGAAGAATGGTCAGTTCTCAACCCGCAGCTTGAAAGTCAGGATGCAGGTGAAGATGGATTGGCCCTTAAAAAGATGATCGCATCGGGAGCTGGAGTGCCATTGCATTTTTTGGCTGAACCAGAAAGCGCCACCCGCACCACAGCAGAAGCAGCGGGTGGACCAACGTATCGTTTCTATGAACAGCGACAGCGATATTTCTTATGGTTGCTGGAAGATATTTTGCGGGTGGTACTTAGGCGTAAAGCACTTTTTACCTCATCTCTTGACCCACAGGTATCGTTTCATCTGCAAGGGGCAGATATTTCTGTGCGAGATAATATATCGCTCAGCCGGGCAGCAGCAAATGTGCTGCCCTTGCTGGTGGAGTTACGTAATCGGCAGTTGATCGATGATGCAGAGATGTTGCGTCTCGCGTATCGCTTTGCCGGGGAGCAGGTCACACAATGAAGAGCAGTTCGTCTCTGCGAGGGTAGCGAAGCAGTCTCATGAGAAGAGATTGTTTCACTGTAAAAGCGGGCTTCGTAATGACAAGGGATGTAAAGGAGAAAAAGGAAAACCATGCAAATAAAAAACGAGAATATCCATCTAATCGAAGGCTATACCAGGCTTCGCCTGAAATTGCAACAGCAAAAGGATGACGCCTTTGAAATTCTGGCGATCACAGCAGGTACCGGCAATGGTTGGGAATTCTCCAAAACATGCCTGCAGGCATCATTGCCTCTTTGGGACGGGGTGGAATGTTATGTAGATCATGCCCGGGCTGCCCGTTCGGTGAGAGATCTGGCAGGCGTGTGCCATTCACCACAATGGGATGAAATCAACAATGGTATAAGGCTGCTTCTATACCCTGGTGGGCCATCTGCTGACCTGTTGCTACAGGTGGGGGAAGAAATGCTGCAGGAGAAACGCCCACTGCCTGGCATTGGTTTTTCCGCCGATGTTCTTTTTCGTCCACATGGCAGAGTAGTGGAACAGATCCTAAAAGTGCTCTCCGTTGATCTCGTGATGGAACCCGCCCGAGGTGGGAGATTTGTTCGTGTGATCAAAACTAAACAAAAAGAAGGAGCAGGGATGGAAACAGAAACCTCAGAAAAAGCTAACACCAAAGAAGTAGAAATGGAAACAATGCTGCAGCAAGAATCACCTGATCAGGTGAACCTGCTAAATGCAACACAGACAGTTTGTGGTTTGCTGCTGGAAAACACCCTTTCCGCGGCCCGGCTACCCGCAGTAATGAAAGATCGTGTACGGCGGCAGTTCGCGGGGCGAACTTTTCAACCAGCAGAACTACAACAGGCAGTGGAAGATGCCCGTAGCTTGATCAGCGAACTGACAGGAAAGCAGGTGGTGCAGGGTCCAGGTGATGTGCAAGCGATGTTTTCAAGTGAAGATCAACTACAGGCAGCCGTGGATGATCTGTTTGGTGCTCCTCGTGAAGCCCATCTGCAACGGGTGAGACCAGCACGATTGAGTGGTATACGTGAACTTTACCTGATGCTGACTGGTGATGATGATCTTCACGGTGGGTATTACCCGCAGCGCGCCCGTTTGGCAACCACTGCAGATTTCACCGGATTAGTAAAGAATGCGCTTAACAAAGTGATCATCAATCACTGGCAGGAGCTGGGCAGAGCAGGGTATGACTGGTGGGAACGTATTGCCACGGTGGAACACTTTAGCACTCTCAATCAGATTACCGGTACCCTTGTGGGAACAGTGGGCAGCCTGCCTGTAGTTAACGAAGGTGCAGCTTACACCGAACTGGTTGTGGGTGACAGCCCTGAAACTGCATCCTTCACAAAATACGGCGGGTATATTCCTCTCACGCTTGAATTGATTGATCGCGACGAAACGCAGAAACTGCGGGCTTACCCACGTGAGCTGGCTACTGCTGGATTGAGAAAGATCTCCAGCCTGGTAGCCGCCATTTTTACTGCCAACAGTGGAGTAGGACCTACAATGGCGGATACGGGTGCACTTTTTAACACAACTGCAGTGACAACCGCAGGCGGGCACGCCAACTTGCGCACAACAGCTCTTTCTGCTACCGAATGGGATGCTGTAAGTACCGCAGTATACAACCAGCCGCTGTTGATCAAGAATGCTGACACCTATTACGGCACAGGACCATCCATGGCGATAAACCCGCGTTATCTACTGGTGCCAAGAGCATTGCAGCTCACCGCTATGAAGATCCTCTACCCTACACTGGAGAATTCTGCCCATATCTATTCCGAGAACATGCAGCGTGGTCAACCGGGTGATGTGATAACCGTGCCCGAATGGACAGATACCACCAATTGGGCAGCAGCCTGTGATCCACGTGTGGCTCCAGCTATTTTCATCGGTGAACGATTTGGTTTGCTACCAGAGGTTTTCATCGCTGGTGGAGAGTACGCTCCTGCTGTTTTTACCAATGACGAGCACCGTTTGAAAGTTCGTCACTTCCTGGCGGTCTGGGTCAATGATTTCCGCCCGCTTCATAAATCGAATGTGGCGGGATAACCAAGGAGGATGCATATGAATAAATGGATTCAATTATTTGGGTCACGCAAGTTTTGGGCAGCCATGGTCGGGTTGGTACTGGTTATTGTCCGCACTGCCTGCGCTGACTTCCCGCTGGACGATGAAGCATTGATCGGCACGCTATCAGTATTGGCAGCCTACATTTTAGGTGTCGCCATCGAAGACAATGGACTTCGCCGGCAACAGCAGTAAACAGGAATTTTAAAACCTCCCTCTGGAGAGCAGGTTCATGCCCTGAACCGTTCTCTGGAGGGAAATCAGGAGTACCTATGCAAACGTATTATTTTTACCCATGTAGTGATGAATTCCCCATTTCGCAACAATTTGGTGAGAACCCGGGTGTATACCGGCAGTATGGGTTAGCCGGTCATAATGGGTTGGATATCGCTTTGACAGTGGGGGAAGCAGTATATGCAGCTGGTGATGGCGTGGTAACCATGGCAGAAATTCATGGAACCAGCAGCTATGGCAGACAGGTGCGCATTCAGCACGAAGAAGCATTGACCATTTATGCACACCTTTCGCGTTTGAATGTTGAAATTGGACAAAAAGTGAAAGCAAAGGATGTCATTGGTTGGTCTGGAGGGGCAGTGGATGACCCCTACGCTGGCAACACCACCGGTCCTCATCTGCATTTCGAGATCCGCCCTGCTGCAGGCGGAGTGCCGGGTTTCAATGGCGCTGCAAACCCCCTGCCCTTGTTACGAGGACACGATTATAACCCATCTGCAATACCCATCTACCAGGTGCAGGTAGTGGCACAGCATTTGAATATCCGTACACAGCCAGATATCACCTCGCGCATCGTTTCTGTGGTCGGAAAGGGATGCGAATTTTCGGTACTTGAGGAGATACATAAAGAAAACAGGTTGTGGATGCGCCTGCAGGCTCCTTATGCCCGTTATTTGTGTGCAGAAGAAAATGGGATGATATATGCCCGCCGCTTGCTAACATATTCCAGCAATCCGGCAGGGACGAGTTGGGCAGAATCTGTAACCACTTTCTTAAAAAGCATAGGCTATACCGGACCTGAACCGCAGGTGGAGAAAGGAAATACCTCATGGCAATCATTGTGAATCCAAAGAGCATGGTAGCACACCCTGATTATGAAACCTGGCAGGAGTTGCTGATAGCTCATCCTGATGGAGAGCCAGGGGTGCCGATCGTGGTGAGTGAATATTCAGATCACTTGATACTGATTGATTGCGTAGGGCATAAACTGATTTTTCCCCTTCCATTGGAAAAAGCAAAGCGTAAATTGATAGAGGACCCAAAACCACGGTCCCGCAGTAAAACCAGCCTGAGGGTGGCATCATGAGCGATTGGGAATCTCTTCTTGTTCAGATCCTGGAACTGGTTGGAGACTCCTCCGGAAGCAGGTACAGTGCAAACCTGCTGTCGCAGGCGGGGCTGCAGGCTTTGCGGCTGTACAGTAATGCATTGCCTCAATTAAAGATCCTGACAGAAACGATCATCATGGAAACAGATGAAGTTATGCTTGATGAGGCACAAAATCTTATATCGGTCATTAATGTAGGAATCCAGACAAATGGGTCATATGGATTACATGTATCTTCCATTGCATTCACCTGGAGCTGGGTGAATGGTCTACCTTTTGTGCGTTTTCCTCTACCGGTAACTGGCACCTTGCGTGTGATCTACACTGCCAGTCATAATCTTGCGGGGTTGGGAGGTGCGACTCTTTCAACCATTCCATCTGTTCATTACAGCCTTTTTAACCGACTTGCTGCAGCCTGTGCCATGCAAATAAGGGCGGAATTATTGCGAGAAGCCTACGGACAAAAAAGTAACGAAGCTTAGCGTATCCAAAACTCTGCAGAAAAGATGCTGCAACAAAGCCAACAACAGCTTGATGCCCTGCGTTATAGCCAATCCATCAGCCCAGAGTGGGGTAAGAAGGGTTGGGAAGTAGAAGCACTTACGGGTGAGGAATGAGTTATGCCAACCATCGGACAGGATTGCCACATTGTTCTCACCCATCCGCATGTAAATGGTGGTGCACCCTGTGGTTTGGTATTAGATAGCGCATCAAAATTGCGACCGGAAGGGATCATGATCACCCGTCGGTTTGTAAGTGGGCATGGCGTTACCATCTGGATTTATTTCGATGTACTGCTGGCAGATTCTCTTTTGACTCCCGGAGGAGGATTTACCAGTTCCAACCGTGCTCAACAATATGCTCTGCTGATGGAATACCTGCAGGAAACAGAAGGTATCACTCTTGAAACTGCCATAGGTACCTTTGTTGACCTGGGAGCAGTTGGTTTCACTGCGCATGAATACCATACTCCCGGTCAGTCTGTGATCAAAGCCTGCCTGACCAATGCAGGGGTGTATTATCCACCCGTTAATCCTGCCGTGCTCACGCTTTCTGTTTGGGATGGTACCCTGACCTGGGAAACTTCGTACTGGCGCTAAGACGCAAACGAAAGGAAAACCATGACATATCCATCTTCTTCGACGGTTTCTGCTGGGCAGCCAACTGCCAGCAGCCATTACAATCTTCTTCGCTCTGATGCAATCTATCTTGGCCAGAGTGCCAGTGATAGTGTTGCGTTGGGTACGCTATTACAACGTTTTGAACAGGGCCTGAGACTGGAATATCTGGCAGTTAACCGTTTGCGCGTGCCCGCTAGCGCGGCAGAACCGGTCAGCTTGATCGTGGGTGGGATGATGCTGCAGGCTACTGCCAATGTTGATCTGCCTGGAGGGGCAGCGCCTTCGGGACCGTCTGCCATCTGGTATGTCTTTGCAGTGAAATCTGTTGGGTCGACCAGCTTCACCCTGGATATCAACACCAGCCCGGGTGAAAGCACCACCATGCGCCGCATTGGCTCATTCTACTGGAATGGTACTGCAATTGACCAGAACAGCATTCACACAGAAACTGGTGATACACTTCGCAGCCTTCTCTCTTATACCGAACCACAACTATGCCAGGGAAGATTGACCCTTGTCAGTGGAAATCCTGTAACCGTGAATGATGTGAGCGCTGCAGGTACCCTGTATTTCACACCTTTCCGTGGTAATCAAATCGCACTATACAGCCCATTGGGGTGGCGCTTGCGCACGTTTGCAGAACTTGAACTTAATCTGGCAGGTATGGCAGGGGGCAAGAACTATGATATTTTCCTATCTGACCAGAACGGCATTCTGACTATGCAAGCTGAAGCCTGGACGGCTGATATCACCCGTGCGATAGCATTGTCATGGCAGGACGGTGTAGCTGTCAAATCTGGTGCGCCGGAGTGTCGCTATCTGGGTACTATTCGCACAAGTGCCAGTGGGCAAAGCGAAGACAGCCAGCTCAAGCGATTTGTGTGGAATGCATCCAACCGTTGTGTACGCAAACTGCGAGTGATCGAATCTACCACTTCATGGACATATACCTCACGCACTCCACGCCCTTTCAATAACAACATCGCTAACCGGTTGGAAGTAGTGCTGGGTTTGCTGGAAGACAGCCTGCAGGTCACTTTTTGTGCATTTGGTCGGGTAAGCTCCAGTGCATTTTTCAGTATCGGATTAGGCGTGGACAGCACCAGTGAAGATGACCCAATGGTGATTAAAAATGCGGGCAGCTCAACATCCGGGGATGGAATCACGGCGGTATACTGCGGATTGCCTGGGCAGGCTGGGTATCACTATATTCAATTGCTCGAAATAGGCGGAAATAGCGTAACGACAACTTTCTTTGGGAACAACGGCACTGGCACGGATCAGGCAGGAGCCTGCGGTTTTGTGATGGCGTAAGGAGGGAAAATGAGTGAAAAAGTGTACGACCCTGAAATGTTATTAAAAGAACTGCTCGCAGTGGGGTTGCCCGCGGTAGGCACTTCGAGTGCGGGCAGGTGCGATTTTAGCCGTGGGTTAAGTGAAGCAGAAAAGCAGTTGGTTGAGAATGTGTGCACACAGCATCTGGCAGCAGAAAAAGTTGTTCCTGCACCCATCCAGGAGAATGCGTATCTGGCGGCAGCGAAGCTGCTGCGTGAGAAGCCTTTACCGGCAGTGCCGGTGGAATGGCTGGTGGCTGCTCTGTGGCAACAGGTGATCGAAGGGAAACCTGACCTGGCAGCGATGCTTAACGAACATTGAGCATGAAACTAAAGACAAATTCTCACCACAAAGGGCACGAACTGTAGGGTGCGTTCGCAACGCACCAACAGCAGTTTGTAGAGGTTTGGAAGTCTTGTGGCGAAAACTGCTTCAATCTGCACAGACCGCAGATTTCGCAATGACAGTTCGTTGTCACTGCGAGCAAACCGAAGCAGTCTCGGGAAAAAGATTGCTTCACCCCAAAAAGCGGGGTTTGCAATGACAGTTTGAAAGGATTTTTTGTACCTTTCGTGTTTTTTGTGGTTTTTCCGTTATGTTACCATCTGCTTTCTCACCCGCACATCAATCGCCACCGCACCTGACCCTGGTGGCAGCACCCGCAACGGATTAATCTCCAACTCTGCCAGTTCAGGGATCTCTTCTACAAGGTACGAAAGCCTGATGAGAGTTTCTTCCACGGCTGCACGATCAGCAGCTGGAATGTTGCGGAAACCAGCTAATTTCTTCCCAGCCCAAGTCGAGTCCAGCATTCGTCCAGCTTCGATATGCGTAAGTGGTGCCAGCTCGAAAGCAACATCCTTCAACCCCTCAACTTCCGTACCTCCCAGCCCGAACATCATCATCGGTCCAAACTGCGGATCGCGCAACATCCCCACGATCACTTCCTGGCCTGGAGGTACCATCTGTTGCACCTGGACGCCCAGCAGTTTCGCATGGGGACGGGCAGTTCTGGCGCGCTGCATCACGGTATCAAATCCCATTCGCACCTGATTGGCATTTTCCAACCCGAGGAGCACGCCACCCACATCTGATTTGTGTAGAATATCCGGTGAGTCGATCTTCATCACAACGGGATACCCCATTTGTTCAGCTTCACGAACCGCCTCATCAGCGGTAGCAGCATTTCGGATTTGTTGCATGCGGATACCTGCTTTCGAGAATAATTCTGTAGCTGTGGCTGCATCCATCCAGCCATCTGGAAGGGTTTGAACCCATTTGCGTAAAGAATCGGGGAATTGAACTGCTTCCCTCGATTCCACTGGCTGCTGCAGATACTGCGCACGTTTCCATAAAACCCCCAGGCAGGAAGCCGCTTCTTCTGCAAAGCGTACTTCTACTACTTCAGCAGCACGTAAAAACAGCACACCCTCCTGGATCAGCCGGTCACCCATCAATGCAATGATCACCGGTTTGGTGCTCGATTGTATGATGGGGATGAGTTGTTTTGCCACTCCGCCTGCTGAAAAAGCGGGTGGCGGTGGGCAGATCACCATCACACTATCTACTCCCGGATCTGCCAGCAATATCTGCAGGCAACCAGCATACACCTCCGGGCTGGCTGAAGCCAGCATATCTACCGGATTGTGAACGCTGGCAGCAGATGGAAGGATCTTTGATAATGCAGCCTGGGTTTGCTCACTTAACGTTGCAAGCTGCAGTCCCTCTTCTTCTACGGCATCTGCAGCCGTCACACCAGGTCCGCCAGCGTTAGTAAGTACCGCAACACGTGGTCCTTGAGGGAGTGGACACCAGGCGAGCGATTTTGCCCAGCGGATCAACTGTTCGGTTGTGTGTGCACGTAGAACCCCGGCTTTGCGGAAGGCTGCCTCGAATGCGGTTTCTGCACCAGCCAGTGCACCGGTATGAGATGCGGCTGCTTTTCTGCCACTTTCAAACCGCCCAACTTTCAAAGCCACGATTGGTTTTCTACCAGTTACTTTTTGTGCTTCCTCTATAAAACGCCTTCCGTTACTTACCCCCTCCATATAAAAAGTAAGGACGTGAGTTTTTTCATCTTCTCCCACCATAGTGAGCATATCGGTTTCATTAACGTCAACTTGATTTCCCAGGCTGATCAGGCGAGATAAGCCGATCCCCTGACCGGAAATCCAATCAACGATCACAGCACAAATTGCGCCCGAATGCGAAATGAAAGCAATTTCACCCGACTGAGGCCCTGGAGGTTGTAGAAAAGTAGTATCCAGCGGCAGGTGGGTATCCAGGATCCCGACGCAGTTTGGTCCGATCAGACGCATAGAATATTTTTTTGCGATATGTAGACATTCTGCTTCCAGGGCAGCACCTTCTGCACCTGTCTCCCTGAATCCACCAGAAACGATGATGGTGGCACGGATGCCGCGCTTGCCTGTTTCTTCGAGTGCGGCGGGTACTGTATTGGCTGGTGTGAGGATGACACACAGATCTGCCGGATCAGGAACTTCAGTCACATTGGTATAGATTGGTCGTTGAAAAAGTTCGCCGCCTTTTGGATTGACAAAATGGATAGCGCCCGTATATCCGCTGCGAACCAGGTTGCGTGCCAGACCATATCCCAGTTTAGCGGGCTCGCGTGAAGCGCCGATCAAGACGACACCCCGGGGTTTGAAAAAAGGCATCAACGTTGGGTCAATTGTCATTACACACTCTCCTTTGAATTAAAATCCAACTCCACTCTTTTAAAATGCTTTTTCTACCCATTCAAGGAACTCGGTTTCATCCACGAAAGAACCCAGCTTAAAATCTACAATAATGCCATCCTTACTGATCAAGAAAGTAGATGGTACACCGGTAACCCCAAATGCTTTCTCCAGTTCATTTCCATTCTCCACTCTGTTTGGATAGGTGATACCATATTCTGCCAGATATGCCAGTGCATTTACTGGAGTATCTTCATAACTGATCCCGATTATGATCACCCTGTCCTCTTCCTGTAAATCTACCCAGGCTTGCTGCAGAATTTCCGCTTCTTGCTGGCAGGGATTGCACCAGCTTGCCCAAAAATTTATAACAGTTACTTTACCCAAAAGGGCATTATTATTCCATAGTTTACCTTCAGAGGAAGTAAAACTGAATTGTGGAGCGGGTTTTCCCACCAATGATGGATTGGCATCGTTCTTTAATTCACCCCAACCAAAGATAAAGAGAGCTCCTGTAAAGATCGCAATAATAAATATGATCACCCAAATCAGATTGGTCCCTGGAGAACTTTTTTTTACAGGTGGATTCTGATCGCTTCCCACTCCAAAGGTTCCTTTTCTGCTGTATTTGATCACAGGAATCTTTCATTACAACTGGCACAATACTAATATAATTAAACCATAAAAGGCAACAAATCAGTTTTATTGCAGAAGCGTCTTGTAATAATACGTTCATAATATCGAGGGTTTCATGTCACGTATACTTTGTTTTTGCACTATCGTTCTCATGGCTGCATGTTGCTGTCATCTGCCTGCGTTGCAAACCCTTTTTACAACCGCAACGCCAGTACCCACCCATACCTCGATATTACCCACCTCCACATCTACAACAGAACCTGGACCACCACAACCCACCCTTGAAATTCCTGCTAAACATATCAGCGAAGTGGAATCGCTACTCACTTTCTCTTCCATTGATGGTTGGATTGAGACGGTTAAAGAACTATCAGGAGAAGAGCCGGTAACCGTTTTAGGGAATACTTTCACCATCGATTCCCGATATTCTGTCGAAATGTTCTTGAATGAAACAGATGTCAATGCAATGGATTACCTGAAAATTAGAATTGAAGAAATCGTGCCAGAAGATTGGATCGAGATAGACCCTTATCTCTTTGAATATGAAAATCATGAACAGGAATGGTATAACCTGATTGTTACTATCCCTGGCACGACAAAACCGGATGAAGAGATTCTCTTAACCGCACATGCAGACTCTGCTACATTTGATATAGAAGTTGGCGATTCTGCACCAGGCGCAGACGATAACGCCTCTGGTGTCGCAGCGCTTATGGAAGCTCTGAAAGTCCTTAGCCAACATCCTTTTGAACGAACGATCAAGCTCATCTTCTTCTCGGGAGAAGAACAGGGACTGCTGGGCAGCACGGCGTATGTTGAAGATCATGACCTCAGCAACGTTGTTGCGGTTATTAACCTGGATGTGATCTCTTACGATCCTAATGATGATCAATGTGCTGACTTGTATGTTGGTACTTTAAGTGAATCAGAAGCCATTGGGCAATTGATGATGCAAGTGATTAAGGATTATGATCTGAATTTACAAATGGAGTATTTTACAGATGATGCAATCAATGCATCTGATCATGCACCATTTTGGGAGAGTGGTGTTGGTGCAGTGATGTTGAGCGCGAATCTGGAAGATGGCAAGGATTCTACTTGCGAACCTGCGGAATTCAATCCCAATATGCACACCACGCAAGATATTTTTGAAAACATTGATCCGACAACTGGTTATGAACTGACTCGTTTGGCAATCATCAGTGCCATTGAATTGGCAGGGATGCCCTAGACCTGAAATTTACAATCCCTCAGGTGAAAAGAACAGTCAATCAGTACAGTTGGAATGAATTAATCATAGGCAGTATGAATAGCCTTTCGCGCGAGCAATTGCAAAAAAATGGCTACCATCAACGGATCAAACTCGGTTTTTGCGCCGTTTTTTAAGATTTCTATCGCTTTATCATGACTGCGGGCATTGCGGTAAGGGCGGTCTTCCGTGACAGCACCATAGACATCAACAACTTTCAATATACGCGCGCCCAATGGTATTTCGTCGCCGGCAATTCCATCCGGATATCCACATCCATCATATCTTTCATGGTGATGCTGGATGGCGGGAAGAATGCGCTGCATTTTACTGATGGGAGTGATAATTTCTGCACCTACGCTGGGATGACTCTTCATCACCGCCCATTCCTGCTCTGTCAGTTCACCCTGCTTGTTCAATATTGCGTCTGGTATAGCTATCTTTCCCACATCGTGCAATAGGGAAGCAAAGTGGATATCCTGAATTTCTTCACCGGTGCAACGAAGCTCCTGTGCCATGGCAACCGCCCAGGTAGCCAGCCTCTGGCTGTGGGCTCCTGTGAAATGATCGCGAGCATCCACTGCCCTTGCCAGAGCCAGCACAGCCTGCAGGTAGATCTCTTCCATTTTCTTTTGATAAGAGGCATGGTGTAAAGAATCGATGCTCCGGTTCAACCAGGCATCCACAAGAGAGCTGGCTCGATTGATCAACAATCCACACCGGTCAAGGATTGTGACTGAGATGTTACTTGTTATATTGTCATACGCCAATGATATATATCCAGCAAATATTTGAGCAAGGTCAAAATCTTCAAGAGTGAATGCAGAATTATTGTTTCGCTGAAGAACCAACATCCCGCGAATGCGGGTATACATGTTCAGGGGAACCGCAATTACGTGACCAATTTCAGGAGGTTTTCCATGATTAACAGAACGTGGGTCTGCGTGGGCATAATTGACCATTTCTGGTTGACCAGACTGATATACTGAGCCTAAAATGCTGTGATCTACGGGAAGTACCCACTCATTCCACATATTCCCTTTTCGCTTAAGATGGACCGCCTTGTTAAGCTCTAAATTATGCCCATGGTTATTTAAAGAAAACAGCCCCCAAGAATCAAAACGCATATTATCCTGTAGCAACATCATCAAGTCGCTGATCGCCTGGAGCGGTGATGAGGAATGAACAATGATGTTATATGCGTCGAGAAGACACTTTTGTCGAAAAAACTCTGGTGATGTGTGTTCATTATGCTTATAGAGCTGTTTTATCATGCTGCGATATGGTCCTTTACGCGATTTTTATGTTCTGTTAGTCATTAATGTGCAAGAGGTGTGCCATTTCTGTAATTGAGTGAATTTAAGCTTGCAAGGAACGCAGCAATGCCGTATAAATATACATATATGTAAAATCCCCATAATGGTCATGTGAAAATATGAAAAATTCAACAAAAATTCGATCGTTTGGTGTCACTTTACTGTTATTGGGAATCATATTGGCTACCATAGTCAATATAGCTCTCACAGCACCGAACTTTGAAGCCTATTACCACTTTATTTCTAATACCAGAATCGATCACAAGGTCCTCACCACTCTTGAATGTCCTCGAATTGTTGGTGCTACAGAACCTGTAGTATTTCAGGTCAAATTGGAGAATACCTCTGACAAAACAATGTTAACCAATATAGAGGCAAGTTTTGCACGCCCCATCGAAGATTATAGTGAGCGAGTAGGAGTGGAAATTCCAGCAGGTGAAACCAAGGTTTATACCTGGCAATCCACATCGAAAGATATCATTTACGGACGAATGATATTGGCAAGCTTTTTCGTTTTTTCTGCGATCGACTACCCTAATCATTACGGAACCTGCGCAGTGTTGCAGCTTCCCTGGAATGTGAACGGCGAACTCTTTTTATATATCTGTATTGTGATAAGCTTACTTTTCATCGGTGCAGGATTATGGCTATGGATCCGTACTATCGACACAACCAATAACAGACGCATGATCATTTTGAGGGGAATATTCAGTTTGTGTGGGGTTGTTGTGATTGGTATGCTGGCAACCTTCTTTGGCTCCTGGATTATTGGACTGGCAACATTGATGTTGACTGCACTCTTAAGTATTATTTTGTCTGCTTACATATTGCAGGGAGTCTAAATAGCAGGTTTATATATATTCATTCCATGATTCTGTATTGAGAGGGTGATCCTGCCAGTATAATATGGGTATGGACGCCCTTTTTTTTCAGCTTCTCATTGGATTCATAACAGCTTTCCTAATTTCTATATTAGCATACTTCGCAAAGATGCTTACTCTAAGTGGAGCAGTTGCAGCCACAGTATTGGGAACGATCGTATTTGGTTTGGGAGGCTTCTCCTGGGCAATCTTGCTTTTGGGATTTTTTATTTCATCCAGTTTGCTTTCTCGTTTTCTAAAAAATCGAAAAGTTCAATTTAACGAAAAATTCTCCAAAGGATCTCGCCGCGATTATGGTCAGGTGATTGCAAATGGCGGGATTGCAGGCTTGTTCGTTTTCGCCCATTTTGTTTTTCCAGAAAGCACACTACCCTGGTTTGGCTATTCTGCCACCCTTGCTGCAGTAAATGCAGATACCTGGGCAACTGAATTAGGTGTTTTAAGTAAGAAAGAACCTCATCTTATAACAACAGGCAAGGTTGTAGAGCGAGGATCATCGGGTGGTGTTACCTGGTTTGGAACCGGTGCAGCTTTCATCGGGGCTGCTTTCATTGCACTTCTGGCAGTACTGTTTTGGCAAGAAGGTGTTAATTCATATCCTGTTGGAACTACCCTGCTGATTTTTTTAATGATTGCCTTTGCCGGTCTGGCAGGTAGTCTGATCGATAGCCTGCTGGGTGCCACTCTGCAGGCTATTTACTATTGCCCTGCATGCCAAAAAGAAACGGAACGCCACCCTATTCACACCTGTGATACACCTACCTACCAGATACGTGGATTGAGATGGTTAAGCAATGATTGGGTGAATATTGCCTGTGCGCTTACCGGCGCAATCCTGGCCTGTGTTCTTGGCTCTAGTCTTGCTTTTACTGGCTGGTTCTCGACCAGTCAGGAGACAGAAGGAGGTGTATTAATGTCCGACTTCCAGATTTCCACTACAGCTTTTTCTCAGGGAGAAAAAATTCCTGATAAATTTACCTGCAAGGGTGACAATCTTTCACCCGCTCTTTCCTGGAGTAAACCACCTGCTGGTACGAAAAGCCTGGCTTTGGTGATGGATGATCCCGATGCACCAGGTGGACTCTTCATTCATTGGGTGATCTATAATTTACCGCTTGAACCAACCCAACTTGCTGAGGGGTTTGGAACACCAGGTCCAGTGTTGGGCACACCAGGGAAGAATAGTTATGGCCGCAGTGGATATGATGGCCCCTGTCCGCCACCTGGAAAAGCACACCGCTATTTCTTCACACTTTACGCCACAGATCTTGAACCCGCTCTGGCAAAAGGGCTGAATGCATCTCAGTTACGCCAACAGTTAAAAGGGCATATTCTCGGCCAGGCAGATTTGATGGGAACCTACCAGCGCTGATTATGGTAAGGATTCAGGATATATCACCTGCAAATAGCGACTGCGGAATTGTTCCACTACCTCCAACAGGTCAGGTGGTAAACACCTGACAACTTCTTCTACCATGGATTGAGGTACACCGGCGTAGTAGGCTTCAGCCACACTACCAGCAATACAAGCCAGAGTATCTGCATCACCACCCAAAGAAATCGCCTTTCGCAATGTGTCTTCATAATCTGATGCATCAAAGAAAGCGATCAATGCTTCTGGCACTGTCTCCTGGCAGGTTTCGTTGAATTGATAGCCAGGTCGGATGCTGTCCACCGTCCGATTGAGATCATAAGCAAATCTTTCAGTAATAGCATCTCGGATCTCCTCTTTTTTCATTCCCTGGCGGGCAAACAAGATTGCCAAAGCGGTTGCTTGTGCGCCTTTTATCCCTTCGGGATGATTGTGAGTGGGCAATGCGCTCTTTTTGGCTTCTGCAAGTACTTCGTCGATTGTATCAAAAGCCCAACCCACAGCGCTGACGCGCATGGCAGATCCATTGCCGAAGCTGTTATAAGGCATGGGCTGATCGCTGGCCAGCCATTTTCTAAACATACCACCATACCCTGCATGAGGGTACAAATGACCATATTTTAGATATGCCTCTTGATAACTCGATTGCTGAAGGAGCGCTTCAGCAGCAGCAATTGTCATTACTGAATCGTCTGTATAAAAAGAATTTTTCGTAAATAATGGAATATCTTCACGTTTTTGTGGGTGAAATTCATAAATCGATCCCGCAATATCACCTGCAATAGCTCCTATCATTGTTACCCTCCTTCTTCATACGATTATGAAAAGCGTTTATTATTCTACTACCAGAGAAAAATTCCACAATTTGCTCAACCAAGGTTCTGGAACACTCTGGATCCCGATTCGGGGTGCCGTTTTGATAACTTCTGGCGAGATTATATCTCCATCCTCAATCCACAACCCCGAATCTCTGGTGCAAAGGTCAATACCATTCAAATTTCCATCAATCGCCAGTGCCTGGGTAAGCTTTGCTGGTCCATTACACCACATTGATTCCTTCGCCTTCCCACGTCGTTGAGCTATCAGTTCCAATCCCTCCACGGGTTGGATCGCGCGGATCAATACCGCTGCTGGATAGCCCTCTTCTCCGCATACGCAATTCAACATCCAATGCATCCCGTAAGTGAAATAAACATAAGCATGACCAGCGGGACCATACATAACCTTTGTTCGAGGTGTCAATCCAACTCGCGCGTGGCAAGCTTGATCTTCTTCTCCACGATAAGCTTCTGTTTCTATGATCAAGCCTGAGACGCGAATGTTATTTGTACACCGAACCAATCGTTTTCCTAATAGCTGCGGTGCAACTTCCAATACCTCGCGTTGAAAGAAGGATGGTCTTAATAATTCAGGCATTCGAAAATATTATGACCCTGAAGATTTGGCGTGTAGCCGGTTGTCTTTCTCAAATGTCAATCGCATGCCATCTTCCAGTGAAATCGACGGGTTGTAATGTAGGATAGTCCTGGCTTTTGAAATGTCTGCACAGAGCCTGGCAGGTCCCCCTTCTTTCAGGGGATTATGAACGGTCTGCGGTTTTCCACCGGTTATTCGCTGTGCCAGAGTAGAGATTTCTGCAACAGTGGTTTCGATACCGCTTCCGACATTGATGATTTCCAGGTTCGCTTCTGGGGCAGTAGCAGCAGAAACCATGGCATTGACAACATCATCAACATAAACATAATCTCGTGTTTGATCCCCATCGCCATTGATTACCACTGTCCCCCCCTGAGCAGATTGACGTAGAAAATTTGGAATGACTGGTGCATTCACTGGAGGTAAGTGCTGTCCGGGACCGTATGCATTGAACACTCTGAGGCAGGTTGTTTCCATTTTCCACAAGGCGCCAATTGTTCGTACGTAGAACTCAGCCGCCAGCTTGGAAACTGCATAAGGTGACCTGGGATTTGGTTTGGCGGTTTCTGCTACTGGCTGGACCATCTGATCGCCATAGATAGCACCCGAAGAGATAAAAACGACTCTTCTTACGCCAACATCCCTCATGGCTTCCATCAAAGTTACCGTACCACCTACATTTACCAGGTTATATTCTCTGGGATACAACACCGATTCTGGTACCAACACTCTTGCAGCAAGGTGGTAGACGCAGTCAATATTTTGGAGAAGCGTCCATAAACCCGGGCGATCATTCACATCAGCGCGGGTGAACAATACATCAGGAGAAAGGACAGAAGCATCACCCGTAGAAAGGTCATCCATTCCTCTTACAGAATGCCCTTCTGCGACCAGCCGATTAGCCAGAGCTGATCCTAAAAAGCCTGCTGCACCGGTAATTAAAAATTGCATGGCTACAGCTTTGCTCCACAAAACCGGCAGAATTTTGCTTGAGCCGGAATCTGCTGACCACAATAGGGGCAAGATTTACTGGCAGATATCCCTGCACCGGGAGTTAAGAAACCCTGGGCGGCTTGCTGGGCGGCAGCCAATTCAGCCTGATGCATAGCCCCTGCGCGTGCTCCCGAAAGAGCAACATTTGCCTGGAACAATTCTTGCGCCTCATTGGATTGCAGATCTACACCCACTGGGCGTACACGTTCTTCCCGTAGTTTATTGATCTCTTCTCGGAAAAAGCCGATCCACTGCTCAGCCTCACTTGTATGGTTCAACGCCAAGAGAGAACGTGCGCCATCCAAAGCGGCAACTTCGCTAATAATTTCTGCTGCAAAGAATCGGGTGGTGAAATCAGAGCGCACAGCAATCGAGCTGGCTTCTACCGCATCCTGCATTCCTTTGCCCACGCGCACTTCTGCTTTGGATAGAGTGCCCACAATATCCATTAGAATTGCCGTAGAGCGAAAGCGGGCGGATTTGAATAATACTTCAGCGCTGTTGATCAATCGGTTACCGTTACTGGCTGCTGCTGTTGCCAGAAGAAGCATGGCAAAGAACTTTACCAGATATGAGGGGGATACAATACTGCCGATATTCCATATATCCCCAGGCATCATGAAAAAGAGGAAGAGCACCACTCCGATCAAATAGAAAAACCATCCAGAGACTGCAAGCACATAACCAGCCACCTGTGATCCTGAGCTGATTGGTTGTGGCTGCTGTTCAACAAATGCAAAACCTTTAAATTGGCCAACGTTTCCCACTGAGGCTGAGGCTTCTTCCCGTATATCATAATCGCTACGGTTGATAAATCCTTGCCAGCGTAATGGTAATGCAAGATCTGGAATACGGGTGATCAACTGGGCAGGGTGTCCAAAACCCCGGTAATACTCTGAGCCTTCAGCACATACCGAATTGGGCTGCTGATGGGGCACTACCATAAACCCGGCAGCATAATCTAGAACCGAGAGAACTACCATCAGAACTATATAAAAAATAAATGGAGCAATAGGTAGCTGTACATCTATTTTAGCATTGGCAATCATCACCCCAACAATAAAAATTATTCCAAAAACCATCCCCGTGATGTGTCCGCTTATACCTCTGGAAGTTTTCTGCACTACAGATCTTTCAACAGGTGACATGAAGAGTGTATTTGGGCCATACATAGCCCGCATTCCACCATTTGTGTTGAATTGATAGGTGGAAATAACCCGGTTGGTAAGGGCGTTGTATACATCCACCTTATTGCTGAAATCACGGGGTATATTGGCTGCCATTACCGGTGCAATCAACTCACGTATCCCTATGCCAATTCGTACAAGAGCAACTATGAACAGGGTGATCGTCATGATCGCCAGAAATATCAGGTAAAAAACCTGAAGAGGATACATTTGTTCAATCACAGGGCGAACGTGGGCGTAATTAAGAAAGGAAGAAATGATAACCAGAAGTAGAAGTACAAAACCGCCTGCAGCAGTGATAACGGCATACATGACAGGTGGCCGACGAATATTTAGACGCTGTGAACCGTATTGAAACTGATTTGCCATAGTTCCTCCAACGGGCGAGATTGCGATTTTCGTTATTGTAGCACGAATCAGATTTGCCTTTCTCTTTTTTATCGTCACAAAAATGAAAGGGAATAATGTAAAATGTTTATGTAAACAATTCCTTATCAAGGAGACAGGAAATGACAAAAACACAGGATGATTTAATGGCTGCATTTGCTGGTGAAAGCCAGGCAAATCGTAAGTATCTTGCTTTTGCAAAGAAAGCTGAAGAAGAAGGTTTCCCCCAGATTGCCCGCTTGTTTCGCACTGTTGCACATGCTGAGACTATCCATGCGCTCAGTCATTTCAAGGTTTCTGGTAAAGTAAGTTCAACGGCTGAAAACTTAAAATCTGCCATAGAGGGTGAAACCTATGAGTTTACCACTATGTACCCCGATTTCATTGCTGATGCAGAAACAGAAGGCGAAGCTCGTGCTGTAAAAAGTTTTATCAATGCAATGGAAGTTGAAAAAGTCCATGAAGCTCTTTATCGTGAAGCATTAGAAAACCTTGGAAAAACCAATGAAATGTTTGATTACTATATCTGCCCAGTGTGTGGTTATATACATGCCAAAAATGCTCCTGAAAAATGTCCGGTGTGCGGTACCCTGGGATCACGATTCGAAATTATTCCATGATTGAATAGTTTCAAAACAGACCGTTATGCAGTTAGCGAGCCCTTTCCTTTAAGTTCATGGGAGGGGGTTCGTTTTCTTTTCTACCTTTATCAATATGTTACCAATTTGAAGGATAATCTTTTCCGCCACTTGGCTGATTGACTTTCAACCAAAGTTTTTCTATTATGATATTTGCGCCGAATATTTTTATTACCAGCGATCGGGTAGCCCCTAGATGACGCATGGGATTTTTCCCAAACAATGAAATCTCTTTCCACAATTGAAAAGGAGGTATCATGAACAGCCATTTGCGGTTTGGGCTTTTTGTTTCGTTTGTAGTAATTCTTGTTTTATTGTTTTCGGCTGTAACTCCAAGTATTGTTTTTGCAGAAGGAGAAGCGCCTGAATCACCGCCAATAACCGAACCACCTGAAGAACAGCAGCCAACTCAGGATGTTCCATCAGCAGTGCAGAATCTTGCCGAACAAAATGCTGTAGTGGTGCAAGATGGACAGGTATTACCCATGGCAGCTCAAAGCACCCTCACTGTTATTTGCGAACCTGATCCATGGTTTTTTAGTTCGCTATGCCCTGGTGGAAAATGCATTAATTACACAACCATTAATCTTGCCCTGGCAGATTGGGCAGCAAAAAAGGGATATGGCATGATCTTTCTCGAAGGGGGAAATGTCTATACCGAAAATGTTACAATAGACGGCTCACAACCTGGTATGCTGACCTTAAAAGGATTGGTAATCGATGCAAGTTTGGATCCTACCGCTCCAGTTATTAATGGTCAGGTGAATGTTTTTGGTTTAAAGAACGGCTTTACAATGCAGGGTATCACTGTTAATGCCGATTTTGCTGATGCTACCAACACCGCAGGAGCGGTTTATCTCCATAATAACATCGGTTTGATCAAACTCACCGATGTAACCGTAACGAACATTAATAATCAGGGTGGTGGTATTGCCATTGACAATGTGGGTGCTGTAGAGTTGCTGCGTGTCGACGCCAGTAACAATGGAACGTATGGGGTTTACATCCATAATAGCACAGATCCATTTGGTGAAAATCTGGGCACCGGTGCTGTGAAAGTAACCAATAGTTCCTTTAATTTCAATGGCGTTGGTGGCAATGGGCCTTTTGCAGGACTCGAAATTTATTCAGGAAACTCAATTACCTTAAATGGAGTTTCTGCCTCTTCAAACAATGGTGATGGTCTGGATATCCTCGGTAAAACTTTAGCAACCATCAAGAACAGTGTGTTTTCACTCAATACAGTTGATCCGGATGAAACTGATTGGGGTTATGGTATTTATGTATATCCGCAGAACCAGGCTGCTCTCGTCATTGACAATATCAGCGCTTCTTATAATGAAAATGATGGATTGTTCTTGACCACCTCAGGGAATATTACCATCAGTAAATTGCAGGCTGTAGCTAATGGTGATACTGGTCTTCGTATACAGGCTGTGGATGATAATGCCAGTATAGGAGTAGGTGGCAAAAATGTATCTTTGACAGATAGCATCCTTAATAGCAATGGATACACCAACGTGCTGGTATATGCGAATGGTAGTATCACACTGAAAAATGTGAACGCCAGCTATAGTGTAGCAGGCAGTGGGATCAGCCTTGTGAACACTGCAGCTCTCACTCCCCTTCCTGTGATGGCATCCAACATCACCACTGTGAGAAATCAGGGTGGATATGGTTTATATATATTATCGAATGGGAATATTACGGTCGATAGTATTACCTCTACATTAAACGATGTATCAGGGGTTTATGCAGATAATACTTTTGGTACAACGGGCGGTATCACTTTCCTCTCGACATATGGAAAAAACCTTGTTGACCAGAACAGTTATATCGGCTTGGAATTATTCTCTAAGCAAAGCATCAAGATTATAAAACTCACATCTGCTTACAACCTGTATGATGGTGTTGTCATTGATATGGATGGCGGAATCGGTAACCTGTCACTCAACACAGTTTCAGTTTACGCAAATGGTGGATGGGGCATTACTGCCAGCTTGTTAGGTTCTATCACCTGGAATGGGAGTGGAGCTGCAGGAAATGGGCGTGATGCTGCATTGAATGGTGGTGGAGCAAAGTTTGATAACCACCAGGGTGCGGGTAAAGGGATCACTCTAATGAATGTTGACTTCAGTGAAAACGGGGGAAATGATGGGCTGTATATTGAGTCAGCTGGGAGTGTTACCCTGACCAATATTTCTGCTGCCACCAATATTGGGAGAGGGGTCTATATCGATAATCGTTATGGGGTAGGGAATGTGAGCATTCTTAGAACCGCCCTGGAAAACCGCAATTATATCAGCTTCAATCAGGGCACTGGTTTAACGATCTATACCAACAGAAATGTAACCCTGGTAAAAATATCAGCTTCATACAATACCGATATTGGTGCCTATATCAATACTTGCAATGGCTCTCCCTGTGTAGGAACAGGTACTGTAACCATCACTGGCTCCAATAATGCACACTCTGAATTCAGTTATAACGAGGGTTCATATGGGTTGCAGATCATCTCTGCTGGCGCAGTGAAACTTGCGATGGTTGAATCCAGCCAAAACCAGTTTGATGGAGCAAATGTAACCACCAATAGTACCTTTACTATGAATGGGCTTATTAATATGTTTGATTTCAATGGTCAAGATGGAACCACTGGTGGAAATGGTTTGACTGTGGTTGCAACAGGTAATATTTCTGTGTTGAATACACAAGCAAAATACAATGATGGCATCGGATTACTTCTATCGAATGAGTTGACTTTGGGAGATGTCATTATCAATGCTACCACTGCAGGATGGGAAAACTGGTTCTCCTTTAACAATGGTTCTGGAGTGGATATAAAAACCGCTGGCAATATTACGTTAAGCAAAACCAGTTTTATTAGCAATGGATTGGTATCAGGAAATGGTGCCAGACTTGTTAATAGTTATGCGACCGTTCCAAAATTTGTTACAGTATCCAATAGTAAATTCAACAATAACAATCTGTCAGGTATGACTTACTCTGGCCTCTATGTTGATGCTTCTGGTGCCATAACACTGAACAATATTGAAGCGTCAAGTAATGGACTTTACGGTATTGAATTGGATAATCGGGTAGGAACCGACAAGGCAAAACCTGTGATGATCTCCAATAGTATTTTTGGCGGGAATATTGGTGATGGGGTATATATCCTATCCGACCGGGTTGTTACTATTAACTCTATTCGCTCTACTTTCAGTAATACCGGTGTGGGCATCAAGATCGATAATTCCACCTCTACAGTAGGCAGTACGGTTACATTTCTAGGTACGAATCTATTCACGTATAATTCAAAAAATGGGATTGAGATTAAAAGTGCTGGAAATGTATCGATAGCTAACTCGACTACTGCCTACAACTCCTGGAACGGAATCCAGATCGATACGACGGGAAGTGTTCTCTTATCGAACGATCGAGCAGAGAGAAATGGTACAGATGGTGTGTGGATCAAAGCTGCCAATAGCATGATTACTATCAATAACCTGACCAGCATGATGAATGGTTTCCTGGGTGATTGGAATGGCTTGCAGATCGATAGCACAACTGCCAAGGTTTACATTTCCAACAGCAATTTCGTAGGCAATAGTGCCTGGGGTATCACCGCCAATGTGGTTAACCCCAATTCGGATGTTGTTCTGTACAATACCAATACATTTGGAAATGACCTGGGTGCTGACTTTATGGAAGGAAATGTTTATATTTACTAGTTTTCGAAAACGTTTAGAGGAGTGCAATCTGACTCGGAGCAATCCGAGTCAGATATTTTAAGAATGATATTTTCAAAGTTGCAGTGGTTTAATTCCAACTACAGCGTCCCTTACTGATCTCTGAGTGGATGAATTGCTACAAAAATTCATCCAGTTGCCATATTTCACGCATGGGGAAATTACCAAAATCTTCACTTTCTTGGAGAAAGATAAGGCGATAGAGGTAGACGAAAGCGGAGACGCGCATATTCTTCACACAGTGTGCCCATACTTTATGTCCTGTAAACAATTACGCGTACCAGCAAACTGCCTTAATTGTTCTGGCTCGTGATGTTTCCATGCGACCGGGATTTGGATGTACGTCAATCTCAAACCGGTCACCAGTACTGCTTCATGAGTGAGAGCTTTTATTGTAGTGGGCAATGCCAGGTTGATGACAACTTCGACGCCCAATGCGGGAAGATGATGAATATCTTCTTCTGTTAGCTGTCTTGATGTCCATAGCCAATCGAATACTTTGTAGGTGTTTTCAACTTTAATCGTTGGTTTTTTCTATGGGCGCGCTTTGACAGCTTTTATAGCATCTTTAAGAGCTTCAATGAATTGCTGTGATATTGCGTTATATTCCAGCCCAATAAAGTGACGACCACCCCTTAAATTCCAGCGGGTTTGAGAAAGGACGTCGATCCCATAATCTTCGATCCCAATGGCTTTTGCCATTTCCATTGTCTCGAAGGTGATTTGCATTTTATCAAGGTAATGAAACAAAGCAATGATCTCTGTGTTGTATTCTGATGCTTCAACCGCCTGCACCAGCCATGTTGGTGTTACGATGGCAGCGACATGTTGTACCTTTCTTCTATTATTGAAAAGCCCAGATTTCTTCAATAAAATGGATTCTGTCTCGATACAAAACAGAATATCAAGCTCTTCTTCCATCTCCTTCAATTCTTTTTCAATGGCAACTCTTAGCTCAGGACGAAGCTGCGTGTAATCGCATTGACGGGTACGACGATCCCATTCCTTTTTCATTCAATGCCTCCTGATAGAAAAGAACTATTCCCGATCAGCCTTTTTTTGATTTTTTCCCTTATTCAGGTTTTCTTGTAATCGAAAGGAAACAATCTTTTTTACTAATTCATAAGGAATGGATTTATCCAATGGAAAACGTATTGCGCCTTTTGAGATTTCATAAGTGGACAATTCTTCCTTGAATTTTTCAATTCCGCTAGAGGTTGGGTAGAAGCCAATGTGGTTTTTATGAGCGGCAAAGTATACCAATATCCCTTTTTGCGCAAAGGCTGGCATTTGATAGCTGATTTTTTCTTCAGCATCAGGTGCAGCAACTTTAATCGCTGCTCGTAATTCTTGCAATTTATTTTGTACACTTTCAGGAAAACCAGCTATGTAATCATCGATGGATGATGCATTTACTTTGTTTTCCATTCCTGCTCCTGTTCAGGTGACTGAACAATAGTAATAATGACATTGTAGCAAAGAATCAGAAATACTTCATTATCTGGCAAAAAATGAGCCAGTATACTTAAAAATCATGAAGATCTATAAGCGATATACTTGAAAGTATAAGAAAGAAGGAACCCGGATGGAGAATAACGTAATAAACACATTGTTAAATCGAAAATCAGTGCGAAAATACACCAACCAGCAACCAACAGATGAAATGATCCAAACTGTTGTATGTGCCGGGCAGCAAGCACCTTTTGCTGCGCAACTCTACAGTATTTTGCTCGACCGTAAAAAGAAACATCCATTTGGAGCTCCACTGCTTTTTACCATCTGTGTGGATATGCACAAGCTGGAACTGATCATGGCGCGTCGTGGCTGGAAAACTGTTTCAAATAATCTCTCTCTACTTTTTTTGGCATTCAAGATGCAGCTTATGCAGCAGGTAATATGGTAACCGCAGCGGAAAGCCTGGGGATGGGAAGCTGCTTTTTAGGGATGACCTCTTATAAGGCAATAAAGATCCAGAAAGAATATGCCCTGCCACAGCGGGTTTTTCCTTTGGTAGAGCTGGTGATGGGATACCCTAATGAAGATTTCCCACCTCGCCCGCGATACCCGCTGGAATATACCCTGTTTGAAGATCACTACCCCGAGATGACCGATGAGATGATCACCCGCGCCATGCAGTCAATGGATGATGGATATATGGCTCAGGGATACTATATTAAGCAAAAAGCAAAGATCGAATTAGAGATAGATGGAAAAGAAGAAGCATTTACCTATGATGATTATTCCTGGACTGAGCACATGTCACGCAAGTGGGGGCAGTGGCTGGAAAATCCTGATGAACTACTCAAACAACTGGCTGCTTGTGGTTTTCCCATAGAGGGGATGAGGAAAGAATAGTTTGTCTAAGCATCATTTTTTATGACGAACCAGAAACCAACATAAAATAATAGGCAATAAACTCGAAATCCTGCCCGGGATTTTTAAAAAAGCCCAGGTGATCCTGTTGGAATTCCTCGGCATTGCTATTGGTTTCACCGCGCCAAAGACGTTCGGGAATTTCTTCCCAACGGCATAACTCCATCCCAATGATCCGAATGGTAGCTCGCACCTGTAATTTACTATCGTATACGTCGTAATATTCGCCCACCACCAATGGATCATCAAATTCGTTATCCGAAGTGTTAATTCTATCCAACCATTCTGTACTGGCAGTTTTTCGCCCTTCGACGATCTGCTGAACTAAATCATCTGAGACAAATTGCATGCGTTTATGGGATTGAATACTCATGGAAAGGCTCCATTTTGCATTGGAATACAAGATCGAAATCAATAGATTTACTTATTTGTTCAGGCTCAAAGGCACTATCTCACAAGATTGTCGGTCAAAATTTCGTGCCATCATCCCGACAGCTTTAGCCATTCCCAGATGTTCATAAAAATGTTGCAGCTCACGATCGCATATCAGATCGATCATATACAGATGCTCGAGTTTCTTCAACATCTGCTTGATTAACATTGTACCAATTCCCTGATGTTGGTATCCGGGCAACACTTCAAGGAATGGAATATAGGCGCAGGAAACACCATCGCTAATAGCAGTAATGAATCCAACCACCGTTCCATCTTCGGTCCGGGCAAGAATCCTGGCATAGCTTTGAGAAAGGATTCGAAAATGTACCTCTGGTGCAGGCGGATTAGGCCATCCGGCGAAGAACCCACCCATCAGGTTCTTGTCAGTAATTCCCTCAAGGGAGTCAGTGTAAACGATCATGGCACTCCTTCAATAGTTGATTAATTATAGCTTTCTCCTTTATTGTGCTATGATGAATACATTGATTCTCCTTTACGATCGGAGAAAACTTTATGGGGAATGAAGAATGCAGACAAAGAATTGAAGCAAATCTGCAGTTTGATCCAGCAAATGAGATTGAGCGGATCTGTCAATTCATAAAGGGTGAGGTAAAAAGACGTGGTGTGCGTGGGGTGACCATTGGATTGAGCGGTGGGTTGGATTCTACCACCTGTGCTTTTCTGTGCGCTCGTTGTTTACCTGCAAAACAAATTCACCTGGTCAGCCTTCCCGAACGAGACAGCAACATAGACATTCATCACCATGTGCAAGTAGCCGCGCAAACCCTGGGTTTGCCTTTAGAAGAGTTTAACCAAACGGGACTTTTTACTCAACTTGGATTATACGAACAAATGTCCCAGGATCTGGCAGCCAATCGCGCTTTTCTCGAAAAGTCTATCCATATTTTGCGAAGATTCAGTAATTCCCCCTCGCTTTTTCCTTGGGCACAGCAATATTCTTTCCACAGCAGAGAAGGTATTCTCGCCTGGCTTTTGCAGCACAGGTTTTGGCATTATGCGCAACGAACGGAAAAATTCATTATTGGGAAGGTACGAGCACGTATGCTGGTGCTTACACTTAAAGCAATACAGAATGATCGCCTGATGATTTGTACCACTGATCGCTCTGAATGGACGATAGGTTTTTACGATCCACATGGTGATGGGGTGGGAGATATTGCCCCTCTCCGTCATCTGTATAAAACTCAGATCCGTGAGCTGGCGCGTGCCCTGAGGGTGCCAAAAGAAATCGTTCTCCAGCCTTCTTCCGGTGACCTGGGGGCTGGCTTACCTAATGAGACGGCTATTGGATTGCCCTATGAAAAATTGGATAGAATCCTTGTCGGGATATCAATAAAAATAGAGGATGAAGAGATTGCAGAATCTGTGGGGGTGCAGAAGAAGATGGTCAGATCCATCCGTTCAGCATGCATCGTTGCTAATGAAAGGCGACGCATGCCAGTCGGAGTTACACCTGTATAATAATGTACAAACTGCTAGAATACCCTTGCTGAAAAAAGTTATTCCTTAAGCAGCTTACTGTACCCCTTACGATATTTTGTATCTTCTTCCAAAGTGATCAACTCCCGAACCTTTACCAGTAGCAGATCATCTTTTTCAACAGAATAGAGAGACATGATGGATTGAAGGATATCCTGGCGGATAAGGTTGTAATGGCTTTCCTCGCGGCACTCTCGGAATCGCTTTTCCAGATGATCAAGAATTATGTTTCGATACTGCCCGTCAACAATGGCTATTTTCCAGATATTTTGTATACATTGGCGCGAAGTGATGAACTTTTCGTCCCGGGTGTGAGCTAATAGATCATCCAGAATGTTTGCCATGCGTTTTTCATGATCACTTTTTGCCAGGTTGCAGAATAGCATGATGGCAATTGATCGTTGATAGGAATTAATACTCTTCAGTTTTTCGAGTAAACCATCCCAGACATCATATATCCAATCCACTTTTTCGTCTGTCAGGCTGAGCAAAGTTTGGAAGGCACTATACCGTACTTTATCATCAGTTGACTCTAGATTACTAAATGATTCCCTGACTGCATTGTTCATTACCTTGTATCTCCCTTATCCTTTTTTGGCAACCGTAGATAACAAGGCAGTATATCATGGATGACCTCTTGAGAAGCCTGCTTTGTGGAGAAGGGCATACGCATATTTCCACAATCGCATATTGGCAATAAAAGCTTAAGCAATCGGGAAAACAATTTAGGATTACCTTGATATCTATTGAATTATCCGGGCATAAACAGAAGAACCTTTTGATCAAAAAAGCTTTCTGTTTACCTCCCGATCTATTTCCATAGAAAGGCAATGCTGCGTTTCCCCAGGATCTTGTCATCAAATATCAATGTGCCAGCTTGCTTCGCCATGCCAGTACAAACATGCAGAGGAAGCAAGTGTTCTTCGCGAGGGTGGCAATATCGTGCGCCAGGTGCTTTTTCCCATTCAATCAAAGCTTTTTCGCGTTCGGGTTGGGGAAGGTTACCAGTACAGGTTTCGATAAGCCAGTTCTGGAATTCATCATTGAGCGGATCGGGCTTGTCCAGCCCCTGCCAGGAAAACGCCATCATGTTGTGAAAAGAAAATCCAGACCCCACTACCAGGATATTTTTATTCACTAACGCATGTAAAATATTTCCAATCCTGAGATGTTCTGCCGGATCCAGTCCTTTCACCAGGGAAAGTTGCAAGGAAGGGATATCCGCATCAGGGTACATCAATTTCAATGGGATAAACAACCCGTGATCAAACCCTCTTTCATGGTTAATCTGGATGGGAGTATTATTTTTCTCGAAGAATCCTGCAATCTTTTCGGCAAGTTCTGGGCTTCCGGGAGCAGGGTAGGTGATTTTATAGGCTTCAGTCGGAAAGCCATAGTAATCATAGAACATGGATGGTTTTTCAGCGCCCAATAATGTGGCGACTTTTTCTTCCCAGTGAGCGCTCACCACGAGGATGAAATCTGGTTTTCTGATCATGGTGGGTAGAAGGGTCATGAAATCCAGCATCGCTTTATGACTTGGATCGCCCAAGATTGGTAGGGGTCCGCCACCATGAGAAAAATAAACAATCTGGGTTTTCTTTTTTGAACTATCGTTATCCAAGAGGAGCTCCTTTATACATTCTTCTTGAAGCTATCCCAATCGAAAGGTTGACCATGTCCGGGAAATACCTGCTGAATATTCAACTTTTCCAGGCGAGCCATACTGATGACTGCGACGCCTGGATCATCCATGATGGAACTTAGCCCAGGTTCTTTCATGTTTTCGAACAAGTCACCACAGAATAGTTCCCCTTCTTTGGTAAGAACACCTATGGAACCAGCCGAGTGTCCTGGAAGAGAAAGAACTCTGGCATCCAACCCATAAGGTGCCAGATCGAATCCATCATCAAGAAATATATCTGGGGAAAAGTGTTCCGCCTTGCCAAAGCCGGTAAAAAGCGGGATCAAGGATTTTACCAAAAAATTAGGCTGCTTCCGGTTTACAAACATATCACCGCGCTCGACCATGCCTGAGTCAAGTTGGTGCATTGCTAGTTTGGAACCAAATGCAGAACGCAGGTATGCTGCATTGCCCGTGTGATCAAAATCTCCGTGGGTAAGGATCACCAGGGTCAAATTATCTTTATCACAGCCGTTATTTTTAAGTTGCTCCAGCATTATGTTCCGGGCAGTCGAGCTGCCGGTATCAATCAGAACATACCCCGTGGCAGCGGATATCAGGTAACAATTCACCAACCCCATTCGAAAAGGGAGAGGGAGAGACAGAATGCGAATTTCTGATGGCATATCAGCCTCCTGAATTATTAATGGAGATTTACAGAAAACATCATGAATAAAAGTATAGAAAGATTATGACATAAAAGCCTGGAATATTCGGAGTCAGACTCCGAATATTCCAGGAAAACCCCTAAAATGTTGACTATTTCTTCATTAAATCGCAAACCATTAGCTTCAAGCATATGGTTAAGTCAGATTTTGATTGATTTAGGCCAGGGTTCCAGGCGAGCCTGTGTCCACAGGGTGTTCACATAATTCAATGCAAAATAATTTTGCGCCAGATGCAACCAAAATGCACCCGGTTCGGTGAGCTCGATAAATCCATTCTTCTTGTTCGCGTACCCGAACCTTTGGATAAGCTGCAGCAGCCTGTGTGCTTTATGTGTATCTCTGCCGAGGTTGGTATTGATGGCATCCATGGGGATGCGCGTGTCATAGAACCGCCAATACAACCACCACCAGCCTGCCATCTCGCCACTAAAAGGCATCCTCAATGCGATCGCTGATTTTCCAGTAGATAATGCTTTCTCCCAGCTATCGAGGTCGAAGGTATTTAGAATAAAGCCATCTGCCATTTGTGAACCGGCACCGGGTCCGATACCAATGTAGCCATCACGGGTAACAGAAGAGTAACGGGGTACGTTTCCACGCTTGAATCCCCAAACGGAAACGCGCTCAAAACCATTATTTTCACACCACTGGTTGATCGCCTGATATTGCACTCTGCGTGCCTTCAGGTTGGGCATGCGTATGGCGTTGAGATGCAGATATTTTCCGACCGAGGTATAGGGAAAAGTGAAAAGGGGATACGTCGTGATCTGATCTGCTCCTAAATCTGCCGCAAGTTCCATGTCAGCCAGCACATTGGCAACTGTCTGTTGCGGAAGCGTAAACATGATATCCACATTTATCGATGCAAAGCCACTCTTGGCAAGTAAAGACAATGCTCTTTGAGCATCGGTTGGATTGTAATCGCGCCCGATCAGAGCGAGGTTTTCCGATTGGAACGATTGCACACCGAGGGAGACCAGGGTTACATCCATATCATGCAGATGCTTCACCATTTCTTCGTTCACATCCGCCGGGTTGGTTTCTATGCAAATGTCACCTGTCAGGTGAAAGTGTTCCTGAATGTGTTTCAGGATTATGTCAACACTTTCCAGAGCCAGGGTAGGTGTGCCGCCCCCAATGTAGATACTTGTGATCTCAGTTGGCCCAATGGTCTCCGCCCATCCATCCACTTCTCTGAGTGCTGCCCGGGTATAAGGCTCCATCAACGACTCTTGATAGGGGACTTTAGTATAAGGGCAGTAAGGGCAGAGATGCCGGCAGAACGGTACATGCAGATACAACGAAGTTTTTTCAACCGGCTGCGGAAACCACCCGACTCGTGGTTGTTCAAAGACCCATTTCTGCTCACGCCCCACCAGGTAGCGACGAACTGCACGTGTGATGCAACCTATCAGCCATTCCCCCGGGCGTGTCATAGGTACCTCAGCATGCCAAGAATTGAGCTGGGGCATAATCGCAGTATTTCAGTGAGCTCAGTACAGGCGCCATACCCGCAATCTGGGCATACTTCATCTGTGGCGCGGCAGCATACAGATTCGCCTTCCACATCAACCACCGCTGCAATGGGACTGCGTCGCTGCCAGTTCCCTGATTGTAAAGCCAGCAACCCGGCTCGTGAATTAATGACGGGTAACCCATCTTGAATGTATTTCAGCAATTGGTCAATGATCGGTGTGCGTTCTTCTGCTGTCATAAACAAGTCATCTCGCCCGTAATAAGGAGTGTGAAAGTAGAACATCACCCCAAGCACCGGAAGATGCGTGTCGCGCACCCAACGCAAGAAAGGTTCAATGCCTTTGGCGGTGTTGTGATCAATCACATAATTCACTGCAATTTTAGGATGTTGCGCTGCCCGGATGATGGTTTCCACTTTATGAAAATGATCCCCGCGCCGCTGCTCAAAAACACCTGGTAGCCCATCCATACTGACCCACATGAGATCAGCCGGGGAATCCAACCCCAGCAGCCCATTAGTATACACATGCACATGAAAAAAACCGATCCGTTTTGCTGCTGTGATCACATCAGAAAGGGCGTGAGATGCATCATGCCAGAGCATTGGCTCGCCACCGGTAAAATACAGATCACGGAATCCTCTCTCCCATGCGTTTTGCATGGCTAAGAGGAGTTCCTCCCAGCTCATGTCCCGCCGTCCTGTATTGGAGATATGGCAACCCTTGCAGGCAAGATTACAGCGATCAGTCAAAGCAATTCCGTAGATGAGCGGATCAGGCTGCTTTCTCAGTGCTGAGCGTAACATATACCTGGCATAGAAGAAGTACTGTTTCCATGAAGAAGAGTGAAACAGATTTATCGTTACGGTTCGCTTTTTCTTTAGTTGATCTGTCATCTGACAAACTCGTATACCACAGACAACAATCCATTATTGTCTATTAATAGTATACGGCGCACAGAATCTATTTCATATTTATAAATTATCGTGGCTTGATCCTAGAAAAGTGATCAATCCTGATTTGACCCAAAAGCCAGGAGGTTTCCATCCAGGTCTTTGATCACAAAGCGGTAGGTACCCCAGGGAGTCTTTTCCAGGGGATTGACCACTTCCACCATATTCTTGATGGATTTCCAGAAGTGTTCAATATCCTCTACTGTAAAACAAATCTCATCGATCGATCCGGGTGTCTCACCGATGGCAAAGAAAATGTCCTCCTGAACCTTGAAAGATTGCCAGTGGGTTGGTTCATAAAATACGTCAGCTTCAAATCCCAGGATCTCTTTATAAAACTACCTGGATTTTTTAACATTCGTAACGATACGGGTGATGCCCGAAAATTTCATTCAATCCTCTCCAGAAATCAGGATGAATGCCCTGTGCCTTGGAGGAATTCAGCTATGAGGTTCTTTTATCCTGCATAGGTTTCAGACAGGATTACACAATTCCGGCCATCTGCTTTTGCCTGGTAAAGGGCAGTATCTGCAGCGATCAGTACCTGTTCGGGCTTTTCTTTTCCGGTGATGAATGCCGCAATACCGATAGACATGGTCACTGCTATATTCTCACTGTTGTAATCCACGGAAGTATCTTCGAATTGCTTGCGCAGCCGTTGACTGTATTGGTATGCGGTCTGTGATGAAGTAGAAGGTAATATAACAAGAAATTCATCTCCACCATAACGAAAAATGAGATCCTTAGCTCGAGATTGCTTTCTTAAGATATTTGCCACATGCTTTTGCACCAGGTCACCGGCTTCATGTCCATATGTGTCATTAATTTCCTTAAAGTGGTCGATATCCATGATGACAACACTGATGGGATACATATCATGCGAAGCCTGTTGCAATTTCTCCAGAACGATCTCTTCCAGGTATCGCCGGTTGTATAGATCGGTGAGAGGATCACGGATTGCTTGCTCTTGGAGTTCTTCTTTCAAGGCACTCAATTCAAGCAGCATATTCTGCAACTGGTTTTCTGCCTGTTTCCTGGTTGTAATATCTCGCAGGATAATAATCCGTCCCGCGTCCTGTTGATGAAAACTTTTCAAGGGGGAGATCCGCAAGTCAAAAAAGCGTTCTTTACCGGCAATGTTTAGAATGATCTCGGGCTGGGCAAAAAGGCTTCCTTTGTTTTTCTTTGTTAACTCATTCCAGGGATAATTTAGTTCAGTAATAAGTTTGCCCAGGATATTTGTAGGTTCTGATTGAAGAAGTTTCTGAGCTGACCTGTTGATGTCGACGATAGTCTCATTTTCATCCAACACAATCATGGCATCGCTCATGCATTCGATCACATTATCTCTTGCCATTGGAATAACGCTCGACATCTGATGTTGGAAAAGGGCAATGGTTAAAAACAAACCCAGCAGGGCGAAACCCAGCGGCGAAAGAGGTTGGCCGAGACCCGGATTCAACAAAAAGGCATCGATCAGGCTGGTGATCAGGGGCGGAATGGCACCCAATATCAGGGGAAGGATCTGCCTGCGATAAACATTATGGTTATGGATAGTCTTATAAATGATTAGACTTAAACCCGTACCTGCGAGCGCATAACTGTAGAAGGTGTGCACCCAATAAAGGATTCCCAAATGGATAGAATCAAGCCCCATCAAGATTCCCTGGACTGAATATTTTTCTCCTGAGTAAAACAAATGATGGCTTGAATTCGTCATGACAATGATCTGTGTGACAAAGGGCATGGAAAAGATGAAGATCAGAAATGGTTTCGCTGACAACTGTTTGTTGTTTGTATACTGGATCGCAAAAACCATGAAGAATGCCAGCATGGTTGTCAGACCGAAATAGCGTAGATCAGCCCAATAATGTGCCTGAGCCCGGTTCTGGCTCATGGAAACCATCAGACAAAAGAACTGCCAGATACCCATAGCCAGCATCATGCCAGCAAAATAAGGGGTACTCTTTCTGTTGCGATGCTGCCATGCAAGTGCAGAAATCGTGAGGGAAGTAAGGGTCCCTGCTGCAAGGAAGAAAAGGTAAAGGTATTGCGAAGTCATGTTGGAAGGTCTCTCTTCGATTACCAGCTTCGAGTATTTATGCTACGGGAGAGGAATCTCCCATAAAATAATATACCCTGATTCAGGGAGATTAACCTTACAATCACCTGTTAGATTTTTGAGAAGGAGGAGAAGAGAATGTAGATCAGATATGAAACAGATTATTTCTTATTCAGGAAAAAATCGTGAATAAAGATTTTTAATGGAGTTTCCCATAATTTGAACAGTTTTCTAAAGTATCTTCGGTTTCATACTTCGTTTTTATAACTGATAATTGCTCAAAAATTTGATCAATGAGGTTCGTGGTTCGTTTTTCATTTTCCTCTTTGTACCAAAGAATATTTCCAGATTCTTCTACCAAAAATTTTATTATATCCATACAATCAAGGAAAATCAGTGGCAATCCCGCTATTTCAAACAGCCAACTTTCTGGAATGAAGTGAATAGTATTATTCCTGTAGAATGAAGATTATCCCAACGGTTGTCAGGAAAACCATTCGCCGGTTCATATTTCTTTCTTGCCAGTAAGAACAGCAGCCTGTTTACCTGTAAACTATTCTTACCAAGAAGGTCATTCACTCAATACCCAAAGAGCATCTTGCTCTTCATACGGAGCCACGAGCCACAATTTCCCATTACCATCTATGGTACTTTGCCTGCCAGCCAGGGGAGAAACCAGTTCAGGTGCATCTCCCTGTATTCGATAAATCCCCCCTGTCCAGAAGATCCACGCTATGCCTGTTGCGTCAAAGAGAGGTCCCCAATATCCATAATCGAATTCGCTGACTTCGCCTATCTGGTTCCAGGTTTCATCCTGCAGGTGATAGAGTACGCTATTCCCATAACAGCTTGCCCCACCGCACAAGACAAGAATTGACCAGACTGTATCGTCTGGATCTACTGAAATCGAATTGACAAAACCAAAACGCATGTCCGCTATGGGGGATTCAGGTGGGGGAAATTCTTCCCATGTATCTGATACGGGATCGTAGCGCCATAGACTGTTCTCTACACCTGCCCAAACATGCCCGGTACTGTCTTCAGCTACAGCGGTTGCGCAACCAGACGCCACTGGCGAGCTTTTTCCTTTCCAGGTCCCATTATCCAACCAGCGAATACCCTGCCCTCCAAAAGGTCCAGGTCCACCCCAATCGCATTCAGCCACCCATATACTTCCATCTTTCAAGATGAAAACAGTATAGTTGGGCATCAGGTCTTCTTGCCTGGTTGGCTCCATGCCCATTTCTTGAGGCGTAACAACCGTCCAGAAATTGCCTTCAAAAAAACGAACATCCTGCGAAGTTGCAAACCATACCCGCCCCAATGGGTCGGTTTTTCCACCACGCACATAGGGGTAATTTATTACCGAAACAGGTGCCCAGCCGGAATCACTGCCATAGATGATTCCAGCTTTCCCATTCCATGCAGCGATCTGGCTCATGTCTTCATTCACCACCCACACACGCCCACTGGAATCAACACCTGCAATTTTTCCTACCATGTCTGAGAGGTAAACGGATAATCCCATATCGGTGATCTTCACAACCCCTTTATCGGTGGTCAACCATAAAGAACCATCTTCGGTGGTGATCAATGATCTAGTAGTGCCAGCAATCACCTGGTTCACTATCGCAACAAGGTTAAATGGACCCGAGGTGATAGGAGGCGTTTCAAGAATTTCCGGCGTTCGGGTGGTAGTTTGTTCAGGAGTATTCGAAGGAGAAGGAATAAAGGTAGCTGTTACTGTAGGGGAGTGGAATACCGGAAAATAGCATCCTATAGAAAGAATGGCAAGTGTCACCAGGGTTAAGAGGAATACTGCACGCATTTTCTTCTGCATGGTTCCGTTTCCTCCAGAAATTCTTTTTATGCCTTGGCTTAAGGATTTTGGTATTTGATTCGCTATTATTAATTATACAAGCTGGTGTAATGTTCTGTTACGGCAAAATCACCTTTGAGAAAGAGTATTTGGTCTAATATGCATTAAAAGTGATAGATTGTTTGCCCTAAGAATTACAAAAAGGCTTCCTTAAGCCGTCGGAAGCCTTGCTATTTGAACTTGATTGTTCGATGAAGATTTATTGCAGAGGTTTCTTTTTAATCTGTCACGCTGAATATTGCCATATTATCCATCATCGTTTTATAGATTTTTACATTCTCTTCCCACTCTGCTGTTGGGCTCTGAAAGATTGTGAGATAAACCGCATTATTCTCGATGACGGTTGAGTACTGGATCGTCATTTCTTGATTGCTTCCATCTGCTGCAGGAATACTTGCCTGGATCATTAAATTGTGTTGGGTATGATCACCATATGTATAGTCCCAGGCATCCAAAATTTTTGTAGTTGTTTCTGCTTTGGCAAAACCTTCCAGGATATCCGTTGAAAGGCTTTCCAGATCATCTGCATTGGTTAGCATAAATACTGCCTGCCCGGTATGGAATCCGCCTGACTGCTCCATATCCTGTGGCGTGATGTACACTGCAATACCCGGATAACTCTCATTACCGGTTTCTTCCTTAAAATACCAATCATCAGGCATCAGAAGGGCTGTTTTGATATCCGGTACATACTTCCATTCGAAACCCGCAGGGCTTTCTGGTAATTGAGCAAGATTTTCTACTGCTTCATCGGCTGTAGCTGTAATGGTTGCTTGTACTTGGGCTGTTTCTGTTGCAGAAAGTGTTTCGTTTTGTTTTTGGGGGCTGCAGGCACATGCAGTTAATATCAAAGCAAGCGTAACGAATTTCAGTGCGTATTTCATATTATCGGATATCCTTTATTTCAGAATAGATCAATCACGGGCTTAATCTTACCATTGATCGCGCCACACACATTTTCAATCTATTGCCAGTTCGATGCGATGTCAGGTAAAGTTTTCGCCCCACATCCCGTGACCAGTAGCCAACCAGTACAAGATTGGGCGTGCGTTCCAAATCTGGTACATAAGTGCCCAGAAGCCAAAGAGCATTGCTGTCCGTTCGATCATGGCTGACCTGGTTGGTTGTTTCAAGTTGAGTGATGAAGTATGTTAGGAAATCTTCCAGCACCCAGCCGGTTTCTCCCTGATAGGGAGTTGAGTTCAATATTTGTAAGAATTCGCGTGGATGGAGAAGCCCTTCCAACTGTTTTCTACCAGCAAGGATTTTTCCTCGTCCGGGTTGAGGCATCACAGTTATGGGTTCGATGAGACCAACACTCCAACCCGGCACAGCGCAAAGTTGCGTGTCATGCATGGCTTCGTGTTTTGTTAATCCCTGGTGATGATCAGGACTATACTGTTTAGGAAAATAAACAAGATGGTTTGTGTCGAGTATCGATTGAAGGCGTGCCCACATCCAGACCGCTTCTTTTTTATTCAACTGGACAGCTACATCAACACTGGACTCGCTATGTCTGGTCTGATAAAGTTTTCCTTCTGTAGCATGTTTGATTAGTGAGCTTGTAACGCAATCAATGAGTTTTGATGCGGGATCAGCTATGGGGGTTATTTGAAGCCGGGTAAACCCCTGCTGCATTTTCTTCTCAATGTAAGAACTGTTGTGAATTAGTATCTCGCCTACCTGATGGCAGGTTGGTGCTGGATATTCTTTGCCATCAATTCCGATCACCCCCAAAACTTTGGACGTTGGCAATATTGTAATGACCTCTGATTTCTTAAGAGCAGCGATAATGCCCTCATACGCATGTTCAAAGGCTGAGTAATCCATACCTCACCTTCATAATGGTCATCCTGCCAGTTTTCTTAACAGGGGTATTGCTGCCTTTACTGCTTTTGCCCGATGGCTGAGCTGGTTTTTTTCTTCGGTGGTCAGCTCTGCCATCGTTTGGGATGTGCCAGCCAGTTGAAAGATGGGATCATAGCCAAAGCCGTGACTTCCATGTTCGGTATCAATGATCTCACCCTCACAAATCCCTTCGGTTTGATAGAGGGTGATGCCATCAACCACGCTTATTGGAATAAAGGCTTCGGGCAAACGCCAACCTTCGGGCACAGCAATCACAACCGTACAGCGAAAACGTGCTGTCCATGGATGGGCAGAACTTTGTAGATTTCCTATTAATGCTCGCCTTCGATCTGCATCTGAGGCATCAGGTTTAGAAATATACCGTGCAGAATGCAATCCGGGTGCGCCATCCAATGCGTCCACTTCCAACCCGCTGTCATCCGAAAGAGTTAGCAATCCACTTGCCTGGCAGTACTGTAATGCCTTACGCATGGCGTTATCGATATAAGAATCGCCATCTTCGGCTACCCGAAATTTAATATCCACATCTGAAAGGGTGAGTAAATCGAAAATTGCATCTTTGATATGGAGATTTCCTTGTTGATTTTCACTTTGAATACTACTTAATGAAACATCCCTACAGGTGGGGGATATTGATTGAGTTTCGCCAGCAGTGCCAGAGTTTTTTTGCGCCAAATCTGCCAGTAGCGCTTTCATTTCGTGGATTTTTCCGCGATTCCAGGTTGCTATCAGTAAAGGAATGGTCATAAATGTTTCCTATAATCTATGTGAATTTCATCATAAATGATTGACTTCGTATATTCAAGGTGCTATAATAATTTTTAGTTTATCTCTGACAGATTGGCTACAATGCCAGAGGATTCATGTGAATGCCAAATTCCCTTCAATATCTAACCACGATGCATCAATCTGCTGTCGTGGTTTGTCGTTTTGATGAATTATACAAGATAACACGGTAGGTATGCAGTTGTGAGTGGGTATCGAAATCCATTAAGAATTAACGTCGGTTTTCTATTGAATCAAGCTGTAGGAGAAAGCAGGGATATTCATTTTGACCTGCCAGAATTACGGATTACTTCCGATTTCATCTTGAAGGATTTCAAAGGAGTAGCCCGTGTAGGACGTACACCACAGGGGATCCTGGTTCAGGCAGATTTTACGGCTTTTATGCACGCCGAGTGTGTACGCTGTTTGGCTGAATTTGATCAATCTTTGAAAGCTTCTTTTCAAGAATTATTTGCTTTTCGCAGCAGATCAGTGACAGATTCAGGGTTATATGTTCCAGAAGATGGGAATATTGACTTGTCACCTCTGGTGCGCGAATTTATCTTGCTCGACATGCCAATCAAACCGCTTTGCCGGGAGGATTGCAAAGGATTATGTGTGGTGTGCGGCGAAGATCTCAACGTCACTACCTGTGAGCATGTGGCGAAACAGACATAAGTTTCGGCTGAACACTATTTCTACTTATAAAACGTAATCATTCGCAGCCGAAAAGGAGGGTAGGGCATGACAACGTTAGGGCGGAGAAAATTGGGCGTTGAAACCCTGACTATACTTCTGGAAAGAGCAGAAGTACAGGGGTATCTCACGACGGATGATCTGATGGAAATGTGTCCCGACACAACTCGTGACAGTGAAAGACTGGATGCCATCATGTTGGCGCTGAGACGCCGGGGCGTCGATATTCTCGATCAATCAGAAGTAGATGAGTTGGTGGATGAAGAAGAGCTCGAAAATTCGCGCGAATTTGATTTATATGCCGACTTAACCCCCATTTCAAGTGATGACACCATAGGGCTATACCTGAAAGAGATGGCACGCGTCCCCCTTTTGAACATGAACGAGGAAATCGAACTGGCGCAGCGGATCGAACGAGGTAAAGAGGCTGAAAAGGACCTCATCAGGCACAATGGTGACTGCCCAGCAGAAAAACGGCTTGAACTTCAAGAATTGATCACAGATGGACAGATGGCGCGCGAGCATTTGATTAAAGCCAACACCCGCCTGGTGGTTTCTGTTGCAAAACGCTATATGGGCAGGGGAGTGCCATTCCTTGATCTGATCCAGGAAGGTAATCTGGGTTTGATGAAAGCGGTTGAAAAGTACGAATATCAGCGTGGTTTTCGCTTTTCTACGTATGCCACCTGGTGGATACGGCAGACCATCACCCGTGCCATCGCTGATCAGGGTCGCACCATCCGTGTGCCAGTACACATGGTAGATCGCATCCGTCAGCTATATAAGACCTCTCATGAGATCGAGCAAAAATTAGGACGAGAGCCTTCAGTGGAAGAATTGGCGAAAGAACTGGATACTCCCATCGAAAAAGTGGAATGGATGTTGAAAGTCTCATGGCTGCCTCTCTCCCTTGAAAGTCCCATCAGTGATGATGATGAAGAATCAGAGTTGGGTAACTTTGTGGAAGATACTATTAGCCCAACCCCCATCCAAAGCGCCTACAGCCGGTTACTGCGTGAGAAAATCGAAGAAGTATTAGAGACATTACCCCCACGCGAAGCACGAATTTTACGCCTGCGCTACGGATTGGAAAACGGTCGAAATTACACTCTGGAAGAAGTGGGAGCTAAATTTGGGTTGACCCGCGAACGCATCCGCCAGATAGAGGGTAAGGCACTGCGAAGATTGCGACATCCGCGCCGTTCGCGCCAGTTACGGGAATATTTGTAGATAAAAAGAAGAATTCCGAAATTTTCAAAATTTCGGAATTCTGGCATTTTCAGGGCCTGGAAACAAAACCCGACTATTCGTAGGCTTTTTCCAGCAGCATCAACGCATCTTCATACTCTACTTCTTCTACATTGTAGGTGGAAGCGCCATCATTCAATGCAGTGCGCGCAATGTCTGATAATTTTTCTCGGGCAACCCCGGCTTCTTTTAAAGTGCGGGGCAGCTTACACAGATCATACAGCTCATTCTTCATGTCTTTGATCACAGAAATGACCTTTGCAGCACGCTGTTCAACGGGTGTGCTACTGAATACCTCACTCCCTGCCAGGGGTAATAACATTTCTGCAATCTCATCACCCATCTTGGACCGGTTAAATTCCAAACCAAATGGAAGGAAAATGCTCATGGCAACACCATGAGGTACTCTGCATACTCCGCCGGTAGCATGACCCAGGTTATGCACCACACCGACCATGGCATTGGAAAAAGCGATCCCTGCCATAGTAGAAGCATTGGCAAGTGCCAGGCGACCATCGCGGTTGTTGCCATCTTTCACAACAGGTATCAGGTTTTTCGTAATAATTTCAATCGCTTTCATCGCATACGCATCGCTCAACGGGTTTTTCTGCAGGCTGATGTAGGCTTCCATAGCATGGGTCAGTGCATCCATTCCCGTAGCGGCTGTAATCATGGGAGGCAATGTCAATGTCATACGTGGATCAAGAATAGCAGCACGTGGGTACAAGAAATTTGAGGTGAAGCTCATTTTTAGATGCCGGTCTGGATCGGAAATCACCGCCACACAGGTAACCTCTGAGCCCGTCCCGGCTGTAGTGGGAATGACAATGAAAGGCTGCATCTGCTTTTTAAGCATTTCAGCACCAGAGAATTTCAGCAGGTCATCTGTTCGTTCGGTGATAACGATATTCAAGCCTTTTGCGGTATCGATCACCGAACCTCCACCCACCGCCACGATTGAATCACAACCTGCCTGGCGATAAATTCCAGCAATCTCATTGACTATTTTGGAAGAGGAATCCTGGGGTACCTGGTCAAATATAGCACCGATCACAGCTTCCGAATCGGCAAAGGTATCGACCACCTTTTGAACAAGGCCTGCTTTTGTTACACCCTGATCAGTAATCAGGATAGGTTTATGAGCCCCCATTTGATCTAATTCATAGGGCAGGTTATCCAAAGCTTTATGACCTGAAATGATTTTTACTGGGCTGAAGAATTCATAGTAATTAGGAATCATGGTTAATATCCTCTCTTTTATAGTCCAAAAATCACACCTGCTACATAAACCCAAAGCCGTCTAATATATCTTGTATAGAACGGAATCCTTGGCAGGCGTTTGATCACGTTTTTTGCAATGAAAGTTGGAAATAAGTATCTTTCTACAATATTAAGGCAGCGAATGATGGACATGGCAATCGATAGATCTCCTTTTACGCTCATTCGATGCTCGGCATAAGCCATGGCAGTACCTACCTGTGCGGTCATCATTAAGAATGCGCATTCCAGATTCTTAAAGCTGATGATAATCGTTGCTTCATCATCCCCCACCCTGGTACCTCGATAAGCCAATGTGCCATCAGATTTCTTCTGAAATGCCATTCGTGGGCCTTTAGGTAAAACCTTAAAAAGCGTCATCGTATCCACCTGCCAGGTTGCCACCTCTTTTTTGATGGTTTTATCAATGCGTGACAATGACTGTATTGCACGTCCAAGCACAAAGAAAACAATACTGACTACTAAATTTTTAAACCATTTGCTGTGGGGTTTCAATTTCTTCCCTTCCTTACCCTGATACAGTTTTTCATAGTCTTTGACGGGTTCAATATGGTGTTTTTGCAAAGTTTCTTTTGTGGGAATACCAGTGAGTGTATATCCACGCACAGCATAATACTTATCCAGGAGTTCATCTAATGGAACTACCCTTTTTTGTTTATCCGCTAACCTGCCTTCCCTGAGGAACCTTTCAGGCAGGGTGTCGTCTTTGCGAGAGATTCCTTCGCGAACATTCATATATCTTTCCAGCAGATGGATTCGTTCGCCAGTATTAAGCATCTCCCTGGGAGAGAATTTCACTCCTGTTGAAAGTGAAAGCAGATTGGAAAACATCGAAACATCCATCATTTGAATAGCTACATCAGGGAGCATCTGCATGGCGAGACTTAAAATGGGTTTAGGAGTGTATTTTACGATAGGCGCATCCAGAATATAGGCAAAACCGGTGAATAAGCAGGTTTGGATGGAATTGACCGCACAATACAGGTTTTCGAAGAACCGCACGAATTGAACTTTGGAAGTAGTAGTGAAAGGATTGAGAAAGCCAAAAAACACTTCTAATGGGAAGATGGTTGCAGAGAGATGGCAGGCGCCCCGATTTGCTACGGCATAAGCAACGCCTTGCCCCCATGAACCTCGCGGATCGTAGCCAGCCATTTCCAATCCTTTGACCTGAATAGCAAATTCTTTTCCTCCATATTTCTCCGCTAACCAGCGTGAACCGTTCGCCATTTCATTGCCCAATCCGCGCCGGTATGCAATATCTTGCAGAGCTTCCGAAACTCCTTCGGGATGACCGAAGCGGAGGGTTGACGGGAATATACCTTTTTCGCCAGCTTCCATTACATAAGCGAGAGTACCCCCAGCTGAAATGGTATCCATTCCCATTGCTCCACAGATCTCATTCCAATCTGAAATTTGTACCGGATCAAATATCCCCAAATTTGAACCCATTAATCCAATGGTCTCATATTCGGGAACCTGGCGTTCTCCATCAGGATACTTTCCTTTATGCCCACATTGTACCGAGCAAGGTCGGCAGGTGGAGGGTTTATATTGGAACTGATCACGCATGATTTGCCCGCTAATGGCTGTTGAGCGGTCATCCTGTCCGACAGAGAAATTATTGACTGGCAGAATACCACCCTCATTACAAAATTTTGTATTCGATGCAGTTCCAAAATTGCGATATGTTTTTCCAGTGAATTCATTGGCATTGATCCGACCAATCGCTTTCTTTTGCAAAGCTTGATATTTCTTCTGGTCAGACATTACGATCTTATATGCGCCGCCACGAGCCACAATGGCTTTGACATTCTTTGAACCCATCACGGCCCCCAGACCAGCGCGCCCCAGAAAACGTTCACCAGACATGATATTCGCATAGGAGACAAGGTTTTCACCCGCTGGACCGATCACCAAAGCCCCGTCTTTTTTCTCCAGGTTTAAGGCTTTCTGTGTATCATGCGTGTCGAGCCCCCATAGCAAAGTGGCATCTTCGAAACTGACACCATCTTGAGTGATCAGAATGGTTGTAGGTGTCGCGGCTTTCCCAGTCAGGATCAATCCCTCATATCCTGCTGTTTTTAATGCCATCCCAAACGGCCCTCCGCAAGAAGAAGATGCGATGATACCGGTAAGAGGTGATTTTGTGACCGCCTCAAACCGTCCACTACAGGGAGCATTGGTACCTAAGAGGGGACCCATCATTAAGATCAACACATTTTCTGGCGAGAGAGGGTCGGTTTGTACTGGCAACCGGGAGGAGAGGTAATACAATCCTAAACCTTTACCTCCAATATACATTCTTCGTTCTTCAGGGGTAATTTCAATGGTTTTACTGCTTTTCGTATTTAGATCGACTTCAAGAACTTTGTTGGTAGAACCCACTACTTCTTGCATAGCTCCTCCATCCTTAAATATTTTTTTTACTTATATACTGCACAAGAAGTTTGACAAAGGGGATTTTATCCCCTGGTAATCAATGTTGAGATCTCTTCTAGCGGGTAGTCGTTGATTCCTATCAGGTTCTGCAGGATCAATCCGTCGACTGTTGCTAAAATGATGTTGGAAATAGCTTTTCTTGATGGTGAATTCTCTAGAATATGTTCCAATCCTTCAAGGATCATCGCTTTCCATTCTTCATACTTATCCTTAAATCTGGCAATTAAACGTGGATTTGAGGTCAGTGCTTCTTCGATCAGATAATGGTGAAGACGTCCCCTTACTGTTTCGGAGACAAGAGTTTGCATAACCTGGTAGATTGCTTTGTCTGGTGGAATAGATGGATCAAGATGCTTTATTTGATCAAGTAATTGATTGGTGATCTGATCAAAATGATGGTTGGTAATTTCGAAGATCAAATCACTTTTTGAGGGGTAATAGTAATACAGCGTCCCTTTTGATATTCCCAATTCAGCAGCAATATCTGCAAGGCTGGTTTCAACCCCTTTAGAGGCTACTAGTTCACTGGTAACTTCCAGAATATATTCGCGAGAGAGGTTTCGTTTTGTTTTCATTCTGTCGGCCGTACGACTGATAATAATTGTAGCAAGTCTATAGAAAAAATACAATCAGCAATTCATCGGTTCTACCCCGTTCATATGACTTAAGTCTATATACTATGTGACATTCTTCGTTGAATGAGCCCCGACATCGGGCTATTATAAAGGGAGATTTGTGCAAATGTTATGAGCAAATTCTCAATAAGGAACGGTCACTTTGGCTATTCTCATCCGCAACTGCTCGTATCTTGTCCAATCATCTACTTGCATTACGCAAGACGTTGACCTGTTAATTCAGGGGAATCGAATCGCTCAGGTCGGCAAAAATCTTTTATCTCCTGCTGATGCAGAAATAATCGATGGCAGTGACTGTGTTGTCATGCCTGGTTTTATTAATACTCATGCTCACCTTTATCAAAATTTGATGAAAGGTATCTCAAAGGGAATCCCTTTGGTGCCCTGGTGTAATGAGGTTTTATTTCCAAATATTGGGGCTATGCGTAAAGTGATCAATAGAGATGGTCAACGCCTTCCGTATCTTTGGACGGCGATCTCTGCGATTGAAATGATCAAAGGCGGAATTACCAGTTGCATTAATATGGATACGATTTTCCCTTCCATAATTCATGCCTGGAAAGATGTTGGATTTCGGGGTGTGCTGGCGTATACCCTTTCGAATAAATGGGTACCTGAAGAACTTCGTTCTTCAGAATCTGCAATGAAAGATCAGATGATAGATTTCATCAATGAACATCACGACCCTAATGGGTTGACCACAGTCTTTCCCGCGCCTTCTACACTGTTTTTGTGTACCGATGATTTTCTCCAATGGGCTGGAAAAGTGGCAGTGGATAATCACCTGGGCATGCAGATCCATATTGCAGAAACTGCAGAGGAGGTCAGGGATTTGGTACGGGATACAGGTCGTACTCCTGTTGAATACCTGGATCATCTCGGTCTATTAAATAATTCTCTAAGTGCTGTTCATTGCGTTCATTGCAATCAGCACGACCTTCAACTCCTCGCACAAACCAAAGCGCAGGTAGTGCATTGCCCCAAGAGTAATATGAAGCTTTCAGATGGAATTGCCCCTGTTGTTCCAATGCGAAAGATGGATATTCTGGTGTCCCTGGCAACTGATGGCTGCGCTTCCAATGATCTTCTGGATATGTGGGAGGAAATGCGGGCAGCCGTAATGCTGGCACGAGTCGCCAACAATGATGCTAACGCCCTTCAACCCATTGATGCTTTTCAAATGGCTACTGCTGATGCAGCTCAGGTAGCCCACCTGGATACAGGAGAGATCTATCCTGGAAAGCTGGCTGATGTAATAGTAGTTGACACTCAGTCTGCTCATCTGACTCCATTTCATGACTTTGATCTATTCAACATGCTTGTTTTTTGTGCAAAATCCAATGATGTACGTGACACCATTATTAACGGTGAAATTGTGATGCGTAATCGTGTTTTGAAGACGGTAGACGAAGCCGCAATAAAATCAGAGATCAAGGCAATCGACATTGAAATCAGCGATTTTAGACAAGATCTACATTTTAGTGCCACCTGATAGGAGTATCGCGTGAGTTCTTTAATTTCTTACTACCCCGGCAATACCTTGTTTCATCGTCTAGATCCGCGTGTCAAGATCATCTTTATGCTCATAGCGTGCACTGGCATCTTGATGATCAACGACTTTTACATAGCAGCATTGGTCTTTGGATTGATCATTCTGTTGTGGTTCTCAGCAAAACTGCCATTCAGTGTGTTCCTGGGCTTCATGAAAGTCTTGTTGCCTATTGCGGCTTTTCTCTTCGTGATACAGGCCATTTTCTACCCGGGTGCAACTCCACTTATTAAGCCACTTATTCCTATTGGTAAAGGATATGGGCAGATTACATTGGAAGGAATTATCTATTCCTTTGTACTGGCTCTTCGCCTGATGGCCATGATCATCATGTTGCCACTGATCAGCTACACCACCCCCGTGCAAGATTTTGCATTGGGAATGACAAAAATGGGCCTGCCATACACCATGGCTTATACCATGACCACTGCCCTTAATCTTGTCCCTCTTCTTCAAACAGAAACCAAAGTCATCGTTGATGCACAGAAACTCCGCGCCATGCAAACATTTGAAAAAGGGAAACTTGGTGAAAAGTTGAGAGCTTATCCGGCGCTGGTAACCCCCCTTGTGATCGGTTCCATGCGTCGTGCACAATTAATGGCAGTTGCTATGGATTCTCGAGCATTTGGTGCTTCAAAGAAACGCACTTACCTGAAAGATCTGAAAATGCGTACCGCTGATTGGCTTTTCATGATCGCCACGGTAGTGTTCACGATAGGTTTTATCGTCCTTTCAAGATATCTGTAATTCTTTACCAGGAGAAATACCATAAAAACGCCCGTCATTGAATTCCAGGATGTATCGTATCGTTACCCTCGCAGTAAGCGTTGGGTCATCACCCACATGAATCTTACTATTCATGAGGGTGAGTTCGTTGCCATCATGGGGGAGAATGGCGCAGGAAAAAGCACTTTATGCCAGATGATGAACGGGATTATCCCCAATAGTATAGGTGGACGATTAGCCGGTAAAGTCCTAGTTCATGGGCTTAATACCCAGGAAGCAGGCATTTCTATTCTGGCAACCAAGGTTGGTATCGTTCTAGAGGACCCTGAAACCCAGTTATTTACCTCCTCGGTGAAAAGTGAAGTTGCTTTTGGCGCTGAAAATCTCTGCCTGTCCCCTGAAGATATAGAAGAACGGGTGGCATGGGCATTGAATGTCGTACGGCTAAAAGGTTTTGAAGATCGGCTGCCCACGTCACTCTCCGGGGGACAAAAGCAGCGCCTGGCAATTGCTGCAAATATTGCAATGCGTCCAGATATTCTGGTATTGGATGAAGCCACATCACAATTGGATCCCGTTGGTGTGGAAGAAGTCCTCTCAGTCGCACGTGAGTTAAACCAGAAATATGGCATGACCATAATCATGGCTACTGATGCCTCTGAAATGATTGCTCGCCATATGGATAGGGTGATTGTCCTCAATGAAGGCAAGCTTGAAGCAGATGGAACACCCCGCCAGATCTTCTCCGATCTACCTCTATTCAAGAAATTGATGATTCGTTCTCCTCAGGTTTCTCAACTCGCAGCGAAAATGCAGGAAGCTGAGAAACCTTTCTCTTCCTTCCCGATCACGATCGATGAAGCCAAAGAAAATGTCATTCAATTGGTGGGTAATAGACCGGGTAGAGTCACTGTGGTGCCAGAAAACCATAAAACTGTTGAGGGTGCCCAAACATCAATCCTTGTAGACAATCTTGACTACATCTACCAGCCTCTGAATGTGCATGCTGTAAAAGGAGTATCTTTTGAGATTAAAAAAGGAGAGTTTGTTGCGCTGATCGGACAAAATGGTTCTGGCAAAACCACTGTTTTAAAGAATTTACTTGGTCTGCTACGACCCACATCGGGAACAGTGTTGGTTGCAGGGAGAGATACCAAGAAAACAGCGGTAGCAGAAATGGCTGAACACGTAGGTTTTGTGTTGCAAAACCCTGATCAACAACTTTTTGCCCAAACAGTGGCTGAAGAAATCAGTTATGGTCCCAAAAACCTTGGATTGCCGCCCGAAGAAATTGAAAAACGCATTGAAGAGACCCTGAAGGTGGTTGGATTGGAAGGAAGAAGGGAAGAATTTCCTCCTGCTATGCCAAAAGGTGATCGGGCTAAAGTAGTCATTGCAAGTGCGCTGGCTCTTGATCCAGAGATCATCATACTGGATGAGCCAACCACGGGTCAAGATTACAAGGGATGCCATCAGATCATGCAGATTGCCCAGGCACTTCATGAACAAGGGCGAACAGTAGTATTCGTCACGCACCATATGGCATTAGTAGCAGAATATGCCAAGCGGGTTATCGTATTGAGTGGTGGAAAATTATTATTAGATGATGTAACCGAAGCTGTTTTTTCACAGCCTGAAGTCGTCAGGCAGGCATATATCATTCCACCACAGATTACAGAGTTGGGTCAGGCATTACCACCCGAATTAGGCTTACCGCGCACTCCATTGAGCGTACAAACAATGGCTGATGCATTATTGCAAAAGCTAAATGCACCATCACTCGAACAAGAACATGTATGAAAGGAAAAGACATGGATGAGATCCTGACAAAACTACAGGCGATTTGCGGACCACAATATGTCACGAATGAATATGTTGATCTGTTGGCATACCGCCGTGATTGCGGACCTTCTACGGGCGGTATCCCCGGTTATGTTTGCCGTCCAAAAAGCACGGATCAAATCGTGCAAATTGTAAAATTAGCCAATGAAATTAAGAAACCGCTTTTCCTATGGGGACGTGCAACTACCTTCGTTGATAATGGTGTCATGAATGGCTGCATCGTTCTGGCGCTAGACCTTATGAATTCTTTCGAAGTTGATTTCGAAAAACAAATGGTCTATGCAGAAGCCGGCACTATCTGGCATGCTATCGATGGTGAATTGAAGAAATATGGATGGGAATTGGCTGCTCCTGGTGGTGGCGGTATGTTCTCAGCTACGGTCGGTGGTACCATTGCGTATAATGCTGTTCCTCACGGAATCACGGAATATGGTATGGTAGGCGATCACGTGATCTCCTTGGAAGTAGTACTTCCTGACGGAACTATTGTTCATACTGGTTCAGCAGCAAACGACGCCAATGGCAATAAGATCATTGAGCGAGGCGCCAATGGACCTGATCTGGCGGGGTTGTTTATCGGTTCTTGTGGCACACTGGGCATCATCACTAAGGCTGCATTACAGATTCGCCGAATACCCGAGGCTGAAGATTATCTCTTTTACACCTTTGAAAATCTCGATGACGCAATAGATGCTGTCAGTGCGATGCAAAAACAGGAAGTCGGCACCTTTATTATTGGCTTATTTGGAGGTCCTCATCCTACTGGCAAGGTAGGAAAATACACCCTGCATGTCATCATCCGTGACAGCAGAACCCGTACTTTTGAGCGAAAACAAGCCGGACAAACAATCTGTGAGAGTTTCCGTGGGATCGCACAAGATGCGAATGCCACCAAGCTGTATTGGACTGAACACATGTACTCCTGGTTGCGTAATGATGGCCCGAGTACTTATTATGGTAGCCGGCCTTATTACTGCCCAGAAGTATCCGGCTTTATTGCTACCCAGGATCTGAAACAGGCAATTCCTGCCCTTAATCAATACATCGAAGACACTCGTGAAGAGTGGACCAAACATGGTATGGCAGTCAAAGGCTTTGATGTGTACTTCTCCAGAAATGGTGGTTTCTTGTGGGTGGATACATTAAATCCGGAATGGAGACCCGAATCTCGTGCATATGGGATCAAAGTACGACGTGATATTTCTGAATTGATGTATAGCAAATGGATGTCTCCTGGTGGTATTGTGGCGGGTATCGCCCCCTACATCATGCCCAAACTTGGAAGCAGTTACCAGCTTATGCAAACACTCAAAGACGCTTTAGATCCCAATCACATCTTAAATCCAGGTGTGTTGATGCTGGCAGGTGATCCCACCGTAGGAAAAATTCCTGATCACGCTGCACCTCAGGGATTGCATATTGAAGAAACTGGTGATGTCACTTTCCAGTGCCTGCGCTGTGGTTTCTGCTTTGACCTCAGTTGGGTTGGCAAGAATTATCAGCAATGCCCGGCTTATGAAAGTGGAAAATTTGAGACCTATGCAGGTCGCGGCAGAGTTGCCACTGCTCGCGCGATCCTTGAAGGAGAGCTAAAATACGATAAGAGCGTCGCTGATAGGGTCTTCAGTTGTACTTTATGCGGTTCTTGCACCGAACACTGCTTCAAATGCATTGATCTACGCAAGGTCTATCAAGCGATGCGTAATGATATGGCTGAACTAGGCTTAACTCCTGCTGGGTTGAAACAGGCTGCACAGGATACATACCAGCAGAAGAATCCCTATTCTAAAGAACATGCTGATCGCTTCTCCTGGCTGAAAGATAAATCTCATATCGACAAGCAAGCGAAGATCGCACTGTTTGTGGGCTGTACACCATCCTATGTAAGAAAATCAGCCGCCACTGAAGCTGTTTCTTTACTGGAGAAAATGGGCGTTGACTATACTATCTCTTCTGAAGAATGGTGCTGTGGCCATCCATTAATGTCGGCTGGTCAAGCTGATAAAGCTGCTGAATTCATGCGCCACAATATTGAAACCTATCAGAAGCTTGGTGTAGAGAAAATGCTGTTCTTGTGCCCCGGATGCCAGATGACCTTCACTAACGAACTTCCAGAAGTCCTTGGCGAGGCAATGCCATTCAAACCAGTCAATATCGTAGAACTGGTCGCAGAAGAATTACAGCAAGGGCACATATCATTAAAGTACATGCCCGCAGGGACAGTAATGACCTATCACGACCCCTGTACCCTGGGACGCCAATTAAAGATCTATGATGCACCTCGAACTATCCTTGAAGCACTCCCTGGTTCTCGTTTTGTTGAGATGCCTCGCAACAAACGTGATTCCTTCTGCTGTGGATCAGGATCCTTTGTACGCTATGACTTTCAAGAGCTTACCGATACTGCTGGGCTACAGCGCTGGCAAGAAGCGGTTAATACAAAAGCCAATATGCTGGTCACATCCTGCATATCGTGTATGACAGAATTTCAACAGGTAAAAAGCCAGACAAAAGATAAACTTGAAGTTGTCGATCTCATTTCTCTGGTCAATAAGCAGGTAGTAGTACGCGAAACAGTTAAGCAATAATTTTGGAAAATAAAGGAGGAGAAATCGTATGGGAAAGAAAAAGAAATTGATCACCGCTCATCCTGCTGTAATGGCAGTTTGGGCAGCCTTGATGGCTGTTGCTTCCTTACTACCAGCCTTTCCAGTTATTGGCACTGGCGTCACCTTTAACATTGCCAACTGTCTCGTCCCACTGGCAGGTATTTTCTTTGGTCCCTGGGTAGGAATGATCGTGGCTGGTGTCGGTGGTTTCATTGGACAATTGATCGCGCCGCACACAGTATTGTTTGGTCCCTTGCAATTCACCATTGCCATGTTGGGCGCTCTTGGTGCTGGATTCGCAATGCGAAAGAAGTATTGGGTATCCCTTGCTCTCATCCTGCTTTTCACAGGAATTTGGTATCTGCTTCCTAATGGAAGAGCTGCCTGGGCTACACCAATGCTCTATTTTCTTGGATTAGCTTTCATCGTCATTGGTGTATGGATCAGTAGAAAAGAAGATCCCTTCCTTTCACCCAACAAAGGAAAATTAGGATTGGCGATCTTATGTGCATCTGGCGCAGGTATTGTTGTAACCCAGGCAATGGGAAATCTGTGGGCGATGATCTTCTTCCAGCTTCCTCCCGCCATTTGGTACACAACCCTTCCTATTGCTCCTGTAGAACGCTTCCTGTTTGCTTTAGGTGCAATGATCATTGGCGTACCACTCTTCATTGGCTTGCCAAAAATTGGCGTCCCAGTTGGACCAATGATCTATCAAGAAGAGAGTGAAGAAGAACCTTTACCTCCAGACGAACCAACGGAAAATGAAGCACCAAAAGAATAAAGTTCGATAAACCTGAGTAGTGTAAAAAAATGAGTAATAAATATTAAAAAGAATATCGTATTGGGATACCCAGACATGGAGAAACCCTTTCAAAAAACTCCATTGGTGGCAGTACTTGGCGCCGCAGCAGTTGATATCATCGTACAGGTGAAGGAATTCCCTTCACCTGATAGCATCGTCATGGCAGACAGCCGCCAGTCTGTACCCGGTGGAACGGGAGGGAACGTTGCAGAAGGCATTGCACGTCTTGGGTATCCCGTACGATTTCTTGGTGTGGTGGGGAATGATGATAATGGCAAATTATTGCTGCAATCTTTCAAGAATGCTGGAGTACAAACTGACTTCATAATGGTTGATCAGAAAGGGCTTACTGCTTCTTGTTTCATTGCAGTGAACAGCCACGGAGAGCGCATGATATTTTCTCTGGGGGGATCAGCGATTTATGTCAATCCGGATGATCTACATCCATCTGCTTTAGAAAATGTGGATGTACTCTACATCGCAGATGCCTTACCGGATGTTGCGCTTAACGCGATCAAGAATCTAAAGCCTGAGACAAAAGTAGTGTATTGCCCAGGTGGCCTCATGCTTAAACTGGGAGAAGAATATTATCTGCCTATCTTAAAGGCTGCTGATGTAGGCATTTTTAATCAAGTGGAAGCTGCAGCCATTACGGGTAAACAGGAACCTGAAGAAGCAACGAAGGTATTGGTTAAGATGGGTATTCCTGTTCCCGTGATTACTCTTGGAGAGAAAGGTGCTTTGTTTGTAGCCGATAAGGTATCAACTCTGGTTCATGCGCAACCTGTCAGACAGGTAGTCGATACTACCGGTGCAGGGGATGCTTTTTCGGTTGGGTTGATTGCTGGGATCCTGGAGGGATTTTCCTGGCAGAAAGCTATTCAACTTGGATGTCAGGTGGCTGCCTATAAGATTCAGTATCGAGGCGCGCGCGAAGGATTGCCCTATCGCGATCAAATTGCTGCTCTCAAAACCAGGGAGGGGAAATAGGATGGATAAGATCCTGGTTGGAATTGACATTGGTACATCCAGTGTAAAAGCTGCAGCGTTTGACGAAACGGGAGTCTTGTTTGGGAAAGCTTCTGTAAGTATAGATATTTACAACCCACAGCCGGGTTGGGCTGAGCAGGAACCTGCTCAATGGTGGGAAGCTGTCTGTACTGTTCTACAAGAGCTTACCCGGATGGTTGATCCTGAACAGATCGTGGCAGTGGGGTTGAGTGGGCAATGCCCGGGTCATGTTCTGGTAGATGCACAGCATCGTCCTCTAAGGCGGGCAATCATTTGGAGTGATCACCGGGCAATCGAAGAGGGTAAATGGCTTTCTGAGCATATTTCTACCGGGCAAGCAGTTGATTGGATTGGTTCTTCATTTTTAGGTGATTCCTCCTGTCCTCCAGCCAGACTCTTATGGCTGAACAGGCACCGGCATGAGGATGTGGAAAATTCCATTGCCATTCTTCAACCTAAGGATTTCATTGATTTGAAGCTCACAGGTGAGATACATACCGATCCCTGTAGCGCATATTGCCTGGCAAATCCACAAACCAATACTTATGATGAGCGATATTTCAGTACGCTGAATTTTCCAATCAGACTTATGCCGCCTGTATCGAAAGCTACCACTGTGGCAGGGAAAGTCACAATTACCGCAAGTCAGGTTACTGGAATAAAATCTGGCACACCGGTAATCATCGGCACCATCGATGCTTACTGTGATAATCTGGCAGGTGGTGTGCTTTATCCTGAGAGGGCTGTAGACATTGCAGGAACATCGGAAATCGTTTCGCTCGCTATCCCTAATAAGCTGGATAATCCTGCTGTATATGCAACATGTCTTGATGATAGCGGTTATTGGTTGTGCAACCCTTTACAATGCGGTGGTGACTTGTTGCGGTGGCTGGCACATTGCTTCTATCCAGAATTTGGACGTACAATAAGGTATGACCTGATGGAAAAAGAAGCTGCGTCTGTTCCAGCAGGAAGTGATGGTTTAGTTTTTCTTCCTTACTTAAACGGTGAAAGAGCTCCTATATGGGATCCAGATGCCAAAGGAGCATTTATTGGTATAACTTCTGACCACAGCCGTCAGCATTTTACCCGCGCAGTGTATGAGAGTGTTGGATTCGCTATTCGACACACCCTGGAAATTTCTGAAGCGGTAGCAGGATTTATTGCAAAAGATTTTGTGATTTGTGGTGGAGGTTCTCGCAGCCAATTCTGGAATCAGGTAAAGGCTGATATTCTTCAGCGCACTGTTGCTCCCACTGTAGAAACGCAGACCGGTTGTTTAGGTGCAGCAATCCTGGCTAGCGTAGGAGTGAAAATTTATCACAACCTGAAAGAAGCCTGTGGCAACATGATTCAGATAAAGACTGCCATTGAACCAAATATTGAAAACAAGAATACATATGAAAAATTGTACCAATTGTATCGGGATTATTACCCAGCCTTAAAGACTGTTTGGACCAGAAAGTAACCCTAGAGAGCATATACCTATGTATACTCAAAATGAAGTTCAACTGATGGTTCAGGTAGCAAGACTATATTATGAATATAGTCTCACACAAGAAGAAATAGCCGCACATTTGAATATCACCAGGCAAAAAGCTTCCCGGCTGCTTATCTCTGCCCGTGAGCATGGCATTATTAAAACAATCATCGTTGATCCTTTTCCTCGAGATATGGATCTGACAGAAGAGCTCAAGGTACGGTTCAATCTTAAAGATGTTGAAGTTGTGCCAGGTGATTTATTAGAAGGTGAGCAATTAAGGACGGGAATTGGACTTGCTGCAGCAGGATATCTCCACCGTACGCTTAAAGATGATCAGACCATTGGAGTAAGTTGGGGACGTTCATTGCACAGGGCTATAAATCTTATTCCCAAAAATGAGCATAAGCGAATTCATACCGTCCCCTTGATTGGTGGTATCGGAGATGTCTCTCCCTATTTTCAGGTGAATGAGCTGGCAGCTGCATTAGCGGCTGCGTTTTCTGGAACTTATCGGCCATTGTATGCTCCCGCTTTCATAGAACAAGATGATGTGCTGCATGACTTTCTTAAGACGCAAGAAGTAGTTCAAATATCTGAATATTGGGATAAATTAGATGTTGCAATAGTTGGTATTGGTCAGGTGGAATTCCAGAAAATATCATCCATGTTTTTTGCTGAGCATATCACCAGACCTACTCTCGCCATGCTCGAAGAGCAGGGTGCAGTGGGTGATATTTGCGCAAGGTTTTTTAATATTAAAGGTGACAAGGTACTTCCCAATCTGGGCGTGATCGGCATCCAATTGGATCAATTGAAATCTATCCCGCAGGTGATCGCGATTGCGGGTGGAATGGAAAAAATTAACGCAATATTGGGAGCTTTGAGAGGTGGCTACGTAAAAACACTCATTACAGATGCTGCCACTGCTCAAGCGGTTCTCGCAGAGGATAAAAAGGAGGTGATCTGAAAGGTACTGCGAATAAACCAAGTATGGATATAAGAATGTTGGTATCCGAAGTTTCCTGGAACAACTAAATAATCTAACTGGAGGAGTTTGTAATGAAAAAAAGTTTGTATATTGTTTTGATTTTCGTGTTGCTCGCAGGTGTATTAGCTAGCTGCGCAGCAAAACCAGGCGATGCATTGATCACCGTCAAAGGCAAAATCGAAAAAACCAACTCGGGAAGCAACTACGTGTTGGACCAGGCTGCATTCGATTCAAAATCAGTCGAATTAACCTACAATGATCCATGGATGGGCGATGGTCTGAAATACAAAGGCATCCTGCTTAAAGACTTGATCGAAATGGTAAAACCAGCAGCCGATGTTAAAACCGTTAGTCTAATCTGCACCGATGGTAAGGCATACGATGTTGCTCTCGCAGATGCTCAGAAATATGACATCATGCTTGCACACTGGGTTGGTGGCGAACTGCTCACCGAAGAAAATGGTGGACCTGTCAAAGTTGCATATTCCGATGATGCAAAAGCCACATATCCAGACGAGAGTTGGGCCTGGTGGGTTGTCGCTGTAGAATTCAAGTAAAAATTCCATCTTTTTGATGGAAGTTTCCTTCAAGGTGGAAGGTTGTGAAGTATGTATTCACAGCCTTCCGCCTAAATGAGAGCAAAATGCAAACCCTTGTCGATTTTCAACATGTAAGCTATTCATATTCAAAAACATCCACTCCTGCGATTGAAGATGTAAGTTTTTCAATCAAAGCGGGTGAATTTATTGCGTTGATTGGTCCTTCTGGCGCAGGTAAATCAACTCTGTGCTATTGTTTCAACGGTTGCATTCCTCAACTGTTTGGAGGTTCCATGTCTGGCAATCTTCATATAGCTGGGTGCGATCCGTTCAATGATGGTATTCCTATTTTGGCTCAGCATGTGGGTCTGGTAGTACAAAATGCAAGAACGCAATTGTTCAACGTCACTGTCATTCAAGAAGTAGCTTTTGGATGTGAAAATTTAGGTTTGCCGCGTGAGGAAATCTCTCAACGTGTTACCCAAGCCCTTGAAATAGTTGGACTTTCTGGACTTGAAGACCGTGAACCTACTGCTCTTTCGGGTGGTCAACAGCAGCGACTGGCTATCGCTTGCGTTCTAGCAATGAACCCCGAGATATTAGTATTGGATGAGCCTACCTCTGAGTTGGATCCATTAGGGGCGGAACAGGTAATGAAACTAATTGCGAGGTTAAACCGCGAATTTGGTAAAACCATTGTTCTGGTCACCCATGATATGGATTTTGTCGCTAAGTACACCAATCGTGTTTTACTGTTGCATGATCATCGTCTTGTGAAGGATGATATTCCAGCAAATATATTCTCCGATTTTGATTTATTATCTAAGGCACGTATTCGCCCGCCTCAGGTTTGTGAGGTAGCGCATGAACTTCAGACGTATGGATATCCGCTTAATTCAATACCCATAACGATCGATGAAACCTTACAGGTTCTTAGGGAATTGCATCATGGATAATAATGTTGTAATTCAATGCGAAAATATTTGTTTTTCTTACCCTAATGGTGTTCAAGCAATCCAGAATGTTTCTCTCACAATTTCTCAGGGTGATTATATTGCTTTTGTTGGTCAAAACGGAAGCGGAAAAACCACCCTGGTGAAACATTTCAACGGGTTATTGAAGCCAACCAGGGGGAAAGTGCTTGTGTTTGGCGAAGAGACCACTAATAAGAAGGTCTCTTACCTTTCTAGAAAAGTAGGATATGTATTTCAAAATCCAGACGACATGTTATTCTGTACCAGTGTGATAGAAGAGATCGCCTATGGTCCACGAATGCTTGGAATGGATCCAGAGGAAGTAAAAAAGAAAGTCGAAAATATCATTATCGAATTGGGGCTCGACGAATATCGTGAGACTCATCCATTTGCCCTTAGTCTGGGTGATCGCCAAAGGTTGGCCGTAGCATGTGCGCTGTCCCTCGATCCACAGGTATTTGTCTTTGACGAGCCTACAACCGGACAGGATTATTTTGGCAGCAAGTCCATCATGAGTTTAATTGATCAATTGCATCAAAAGGGAAAAACAATCGTTATCATCACCCATGATATGCCAATCGTTGCGGAGCATGCTAAACGAGTGGTTGTCATGAACAAAGGTCAAGTAGCTCTTGAGGGTACCCCAGAAGAGGTGTTCACACAAATTGATAAGCTGCAAAGTCTTTCATTAAAGGCACCCCAGGTAACTATGCTCGCACGTGAACTTGGAACCCAAGAAAAAACCATCCTTCACATTCCGGAAATGGTTGATTGGCTCACTCAGACCTATCTGCCTGCAATTAAACCTGCAGGGGGAGAAATCTCATGATGAACGTAGACTTAAAAGCCCGAAGCAGCCCATTGCGAGTCCTTGATGGTCGGACAAAATTGATTGCCTTGGCTGTTATTTTTGTTCTTGTGCTGCTTTTTTCACACCCTGCATATATTATTGGCTTGCTGGCATTTGTGATGATAGTTTGGGTTGTCGCCAAATTACCCTTTCAAATGCTCAAAGATTTGATGAGCTATTTCCTGGTGATAGCGATCATCATCCTGGTGGTTCAAATATTCTTTTATCCCGGTACTACAAACCTGATTAAAATTTCAAAACCCTTGCCAGCGATCGGTTTTAGTGGATTTATTACCCTGGAAGGGATCGTGTTCGGTATCGCCATGGTGTTGCGCCTGGTTGTGATCATGATCGTAGCACCTTTGATGGTAATGACTACTCCTCTGCCAGAACTCATGTTGGCATTGGTTAAATTGAAGGTACCCTATCGGTTTGCTTTCATCATGACCACCGCATTAAGCCTCTTGCCATCTATTCAAAATCGAGCTTCCATTATTCAGCAAGCACAACTTTGTCGTGGAATTTCCTATGATTCTGGAGGAAATTTCATAAACAAGCTAAAGGCATCCGTTTCATTGATGATTCCATTGATATTAGGAGCATTTCGAGATTCGCAAACACTCGAAGTTGCAATGAACTCGCGAGCTTTTGGCGCTCCAACCAGGCGAACTTTCTTACTTGACAGCCATTTTAGTACAGTTGACATCATCATTATTGCACTTTCATTGTTGGCATTGATTGGTGGAATTGCACTGCGCATTCAAGGTTTTGGTACCTATTGATCGAAGGAGAAAGCTGATGAAAGACTCACAACAATCAGAGCAAATTGAAGAACTTAAACAAGAAGAACAAAGTGAGAATGAAGTTGTAGCTTCACCCGCACCTGTGACTGTACGAACGTATAAAGCAAAGGGTCGTGTTTTTGGAATGTCTGTTGCAGTCTTAGCCATTTGGGCAGCTCTGTATATTGTATCCAGCGCTATTCCTGCATTACCGGTTCCTGGCATGGCAGGAATGATCACTATTAACGCTATTATGACAGCCATTTCCGGCATGGTGCTCGGTCCTGCAGCAGCAATTGCGAATGCAGCAGGTGGTATTGTCTCCATGATTCTGTTTCCTTACGGCTTTTCAGCAGGTCCTCTGGGTTTTCTAACCGTTACCATGGGCGGTCTGGTAGCAGGTTTACTGATGGCAAACAAATGGGTGCTGGCTGCAATTTTTGAGCTGCTGATTATTGGCTCCTGGTTCGTTAACCCACAATCCTGGCAGACTGGTATGTGGATGGTACCGCTTCCCTATTCAGCAGTTGCATTGTTGGTAATTGTTATCAAACCACTTCGCGATTGGGTAAGAAAAAGTATTATTACACAACACAAGGTTTGGATGTGGCCAGCTATATTTCTGATGTGTACCACCGGGCATGCCGCTGAATTTCTGACCACCAATACCATGGTGAACTGGATGTTCAACCTGTCCTGGCAATATTGGGTACCAACATTGCCCTACTGGATCATGGTAGATACGGTTGTGATCCTCGCCTCAACGATCGTTGGAGTTGGTGTAATGATCGGCTTAAAGAAGGCACGTCTGCCTCTCTTCACTTCTACACTTGAGCAATGAAATTCTTTGACCGGATCCATGGCTGTCTGGCTGGGTTGGCATTGGGCGATGCCCTGGGCAACCCGTCAGAATTTATGAACCCCGACCAGATCCGTTCTGAATTCGGTTGGATCGAGCACTTTGTTCCAGCACCTATCTGGCACCCTCATCATATCCTTACTCCAGGGCAAATTACGGATGATACTGGACAGGTGCTGGCTGTTGCACATGCCTATAACGAAGATGGAAGCCTGACAGCCGATTCGGTAGCCAGTCACCTCATCCTATGGGCTGACCAGGCAGGAGACGCATTACCCGTTATCCTGGGTCCAAGCACTCGCCAGGCTCTGGAGAAACTGCGTGGTGGCGCGTCTCCACAAGAAACGGGGAAAAATGGCACCACCAATGGAGCTGCGTATCGTGCGATCGTTGTTGGTCTGGTGAATTATAACCAGACGGAAAAATTGTTATCGCAGGTGGTAGAGACTTGCCTTCCAACACATGGTACTTCAGTAGCCATATCTGGTGCGGCTGCAGTGGGTTATGCCGTATCTGCCGCTGTGAAGAGTGAAAATCTGATAGAGGAAATCATTGTGGCAGCCTGCTGCGGTGCTACGAAGGGAAGAAATTTTGGGAAATGGTATTGGGGTACCCCACTGGAAAAAAGGATTGAGCTGGCTTGTTCTTTGATTGAAAAATCTTCAAGTGCTGGGCAGGCGCTTGAAGATCTTTACAATTATGTTGGCGTAGATATGCTGGTGGCGGAATCAGTTGCTACCGCAATTGGGTTGGTAAAGCTGGCAGATGGAAATCCAATGAAAGCGGTGCGGTATGGTGCAAACATTGGTGGAGACACCGATACGATCGCAGCCATAGCGGGAGCTGTTTGTGGAGCATATTCTGGGATCAATGCCTTTGATGCAGACATGATCAAGCAACTTGAAATGGTAAACCATTTTAACCTGGAACAGGAAGCAGCCAGGATAGAGTCCATAATTCAGAACAGGAAGGCATAGCATGACCAGTGAGATACGCGTAGGCTTCAATATTCATCCACGCTGGGTTCAAGGTACAACTCTCCGAACTTTCCTTGCACCATTGAGAAAAGCTGGGTTGAGTGTTTTGGAATTTGAACTAGATAACCATATAAATCAATGGGAAGAGTTTGAGCCTTTGATGGAGGCAACAATTAACGAGGGTTTAGGCATCAGTTTCCATGCAGCCTATCGGGCACCCCATACCCTGGTTGGATATACCACTGGTAAACAACAAGAAATCGAGCAAGATTACAGACCATTACTGCAGATTGCAGAAAATTGGTCTATCAGGTTGGGCAACCCCCATCCTGTAGTATTTCATGCAGCTACAGCACCTGCTCCCCATGATAAAGGCCCATTGATAGAAGATACCGTAGCATTTCTTCAATGGGTTTGTAATGAATTCTCGCATTTGAGAATTGCACTTGAAAACAATAGTGTTGATGCAAAGAATACCGTCAAACTTGGGATTGCACATCATGATGTATTAACACTGGTGGAGAAGATTGATCATCCTCATGTAGGTGTATGCTGGGATATGGGACATGATATTCATGGGAACTCCCCAGTTGCAATTGAGCCTGAATGGGTGAATAAAGTGATTCATGTTCATGTGCATGATGTTGATAATGATGGATTAGATCATTACCCGCTGGTGTTGGGGAAAGTCCCATATAAAGAATGGTTAGCAAAATTAAAAGCAGTGAATATGAAGGGTGTTGTGGTACTTGAATTAAAAGGTGAAAGAATGAAAGGTTGGTCAGTTGAACGGATCACATCAGCCCTGGCAGAAAGTTTCGCTGCCATTGCAAAGGAGGTGGCATGAGTATTCCAACCGAAATGAAATCAACTCAAAAGATCAGCCCTCAGAGATCGTTGGGGATGAAAAGGAGGAAGAATAAAGAAACTTTCGAAGCCTATTTATATTTGCTTCCAAGTTTGTTGATCTTTGCAGTCTTCACGTTCTTTCCAGCAATATTTTCTATGGTTGTCAGTACTTTTCGCTGGAACCTGCCTTCTCAACCTTCGTTTGTAGGACTTGAAAATTATATTTATCTGTTCACAGATGCCATCGAATCTCCTATCTTCTGGAAATCAATTCTGAACACCTTCTATTTTTCATTAGGTGTTCCCATCAATTTGATCATTTCCCTGCTGATTGCATTACTGCTCAATCGAAAAATCCGCGGGGTTGGTATTTTTCGAACAACCTTCTTTCTGCCAACCATCACCTCGACTGCAGCGGTATCTGTTGTTTGGCTGTGGTTGTTCCATCCAGCGAATTATGGGTTGTTTAACACTATCCTGATCTCATTGGGATTACCTATTCAAGCATGGCTGCGTGATCCTGTTCTGGCGATGCCCTGTTTGATCATGATGGGTGTCTGGTCGGGGATGGGGTACAACATCATCATTTTCCTTGCAGGTTTACAATCCATCCCAGGTACCTATTACGAAGCTGCCAAAATTGATGGCGCCAATAGCATATCTCTATTCAGACATATTACCTGGCCACTCTTAGGACCAACCTTGTTCTATGTTCTTACAGTGGGTATGATCAACTCTCTGAAAGCCTTTACAGAGATTGATGTGATGACACAGGGTGGTCCATTGAATGCCACAAATACAATGGCGTATTACCTGTACCAGAATGCCTTCCAATTCTTCCAGATGGGAAAAGCATCAGCAATAGCAGTTCTCCTGTTTATATTGATGCTGCTCCTTACCTGGATCCAATTCCGCTTTGTTGACCGGTCGGTGCATTATGAATAACAAAACTGATTTAATCTCAGATTCAAGCCGTAGCACACGGAAAATAAAACACCGTATTCTCACATTCTTTTCCAATGGAATTTGGCTAGTGGTGGTGATTGCCCTGGCTTTTGCAGTGATGCTACCCTTCATCTGGATGATCGTAACTTCCTTGAAAGGTCCAACGGAAGTATTTGCGTATCCTCCAACCTGGATACCCAAAGATCCACAATGGTCAAATTATATTGAAATGTGGAAAGAAGCCCCATTTGGCAGATATTTTCTGAATAGTGCTATTGTAGCCATTGCGGTTACGATTGGTCAACTCACATCCTGTATCCTGGCTGCATTCGCTTTCGCTCGTATGGACTTCAAAGGGAAGAATGTAATGTTCATGATCTTCTTGAGCACCACCATGATCTCAAGTCAGGTAACCCTTATCCCTACTTACCTGGTAATGCGGACCCTGGATTGGATTGATACGTATCAGGCATTGATTGTACCTTTCCTGGCAAATGCATTCGGTGTATTCATGCTTCGGCAATCCTTCCGTACGGTACCTCGTGAGTTGGAAGAAGCGGCTAAGTTGGATGGTTGCAGCCGGTTCAGATTCCTGGTGCAGATCCTTTTACCTTTATGTAAACCAATTCTGGCATCGCAGGCATTGTTTGCATTCATGGGCAATTGGAATTCTTACCAATGGCCATTGATCATTACCAACCAGGACTCAATGCGTACCCTCCAGATTGGATTACGTTATTTTGTCAGTGGTGAAGGCAGCACACAATGGGGTGTATACATGGCAGCAGCCCTGGTGGTCTGTTTGCCCGTCGTTATTATTTACTTCCTGGTGCAAAAAACGTTTGTCGAAAGTATGGCCAGCACCGGGCTAAAAGATATTTAATGGTTCTGGTGATTCGTTGCAACAGATTTGTATAATAAAGAAAAGAATTTCTATCAGAAAAAAGTGAGGGAATCATGAAACGAAATCGATGGTTTTTTATCCTGGTTCTGGCAGTGTTACTGTTGACCTCTTGTGGAGGCACGAAAGATGCTGGAACAGGTGGAGGTGGTAAAGTAGATTCAAAAGGAAACGTAACCCTTGAATTCTGGTATGCGCTGGGTGGTGATAGTGGCAAAGCAATTGAAGACCTTGTAAAACAGTTCAATGATACGCATCCTACCATTCAGGTGGTTGCTACTTACCAGGGTAATTACACTACTGCTATGGCTAAAGTATACAGTGCTATTACGGGGAATACCCTGCCTAACATAGCGCAACTAGGAGGTGCTCCTCTGCTGGGAACCAGCGGAGCAATTATTCCTATCAGTGACTTTGTTGCTTCGGACAGCAGCTTTAACCTGGATGATTTCTACCCGTCATTTTTGGAATACAACACCGCTGGTGGTGTGCTATGGACTGCCCCTTTCAACAACTCGGTGCCCATTTTGGTCTACAATAAAGACCTTTTCATAGCTGCTGGGCTTGACCCTGATAACCCACCACAAAATACTGAAGAATTATTAGTGGCCGCAAAAGCCCTCACAAAAACTGATGCCAGTGGCACACCCTCTCAATGGGGGTTGAACGCCCGGGATGATACGCATTGGTATTTAAGCACCTTTTTCCTTGAAAATGGCGCTCAAATTGTCAGCGAAGACGAAACTCAGGTGCTATACAACAGCCCTGAAGCTGTAGAAATGTTGGAAATGTGGAGCAATTGGGTGAATGTGGATAAAGTCATGCCCCCCAATCAGCATCAGGAAGCACAATCCGATTTCCTATCAGGCAAACTTGGCATGATGTTCGCTTCCACCTCATTGGTTAGCAGTATCCAGACAGAAGCTAGCTTCAAAGTTGGTTCAACGATGTTTCCAGCTGTGGGTGATGTTCATAAAGTACCTCTGGGTGGTGGAAGCCTCGTTATTTTCAAAAACGATGACGAACGAATCCGGAATGCTTCATGGGAATTCGTAAAATTCATGATATCAAAAGACAGCTCTATTTACTTAACTTCCCACACTGGCTACATCCCTATTTATAAAGATGCTACCTCATGGCCTGAAATTCAGGCGATTGTAGAAGAAAACCCATTACGCAAAGCAGCTTTTGATTCCTTGCCTTATGCGGTTGCAATCCCTGTATTTTCTGCACTCGGAAACAGCGACCTGGCTCTGCAGAACGCTGTCGAGCAGGTGGAATTGGGTACCGCCAGTCCTCAGCAGGCATTGGATGATGCAAAAACATCTGTCGATCATTCCATAAAAACACAGTTCCAGGTAACGCCATAAAGTCCCTTGTCATTACAGACAGCATGACAGATCTTAAAACTATTTCTTGCCCATTTTGCAGTCTCCATTGTTCCGATCTCCATCTCCATTTAGATGGAGATCGGTTAACGCAAGTAACCCCTACGTGTTCATTGGCGCAGAAAATGTATCCTTTTGCGCTCGATGCTCTTGCCGCATCCAGGGAATTTTCTTCTTCATATAAATTAAATCAGGCAATCACTTGGAGTCGTGGATCAGCGCGAAAATTGGTAATCCTCTGTGGCAACCTGTATCAAGAGGCTATTGAGAATGCTGTAAAGTTTGCCAGGAAACAAAACGCAATTCTTGTCTGTGAAGAAGATTTCTCTGGAAGCATTCTTAGCCTGGTAATGAAGCAGACAGGATTGCTTTCTGCCACATTGGGTGAAATGAAACAAGTAGTACAGCAAATTGTCTGCTGCACAAAGAGTTTTCCTGATTCGCTTCCCCGTATTGCAAACTTCTTGGGGTACCAATTGCTTAATCAGGCGGTTTACCTCCCGGTGGAACACACTCTCGAAATACTCCAAAAGCTGCGATTGAAACAGGAATTGCTTCCTGAAAGATTGTTTGAAATTAACCAGAAGATACAAACTTCTGAGTGTGGATTGGTTTTATTCGATAAAGACTGGCTGGAAGAGGATCCTCAGATAACGACCGAGTTGCTTTTGTGGCTGAATGAGTTAAACGCTGGAAAGCACTGGTATGGATTGATTATCCCACCTGCTGCGAACAGTCTGGGTATCGTGGAAAGATTATTAGATCTTACCGGTTATCCTGGAAATATTCGCTTCCAGTCTGATAGCGTACATTACCATCCACGTACTGGTTGTTTGAGAAGATTGCTGCATAATTCGCAGGTCGACATTTGTTATATTCTTGGCACACCTCAATTTTTATCAGAAGAAGACTATCGCCAATTGGAAAAGTTCCCGACCATCGTTCTTGGTCCCACTTTTCCAAAATGGAAATCCTCCATCTGGCTGCCAACAGCGCAGGCTGGTATCGATTGTACCGGCACAGCACTACGATTGGATGGAGTGCCTGTTACCTTTGAGCCCATTACTGACAATCATCGACAGACCATCGAAGACTTGCTACAAGTAATCAACAGGGAGGGGAATGCATGATCGTCATCCGAGGTGCTGAAGTATACAATCCCTCCCAGGGAAATAATTCCCAAATATGTGATTTATGGATCGATGGAGAGCGGATCATCGATCCTCCGCCAGAACCAACGAATGTTCATGAAATCGATGGTCGCGGAAAAATCATAGCTCCTGCCGGTGTAGAAATTCACACCCATGTGGCTGGATACCCATTGAATGCTGCACGACGGTTTATGCTGGTAGAAGGAAGCAATCCTCTAAATCTGATCCCAAGCCAGGAAGAAGCTGCCAGACGGTACCTTCAAATGGGTTACACCACTATTTTTGATGCTGCCAGTTCTCCGTTATTTGCGCGTTCTACCGCGAAAGATCTGGATCATCTAAAGGGTGTGGATAGGGGCACCTATACGCTGATGGGAGACCACAGGCTTTTAATAGACGCCCTTGCAAAAGGTGATCTATCAAAAGCACGAGACATTATTGCATGGTTGATCCATGTTTCCGGTGGTTATGCAGTGAAATTGGTCAATCCAGGAGGCGGGCTGGCATGGAAGGCAGGCAGGCCAGCACCTGACCTTGATTCTCCCCTGGGGTTGGGAAACCTGACACAACGGTACATCATCCATACAGTGGTAAAGATCACCAATGAGCTGGGTATGCCTCACCCGGTGCATCTACATGCCTGCAAATTGGGAGAACCGGGAAATTTCTCCTCTTTCTGTGAAACCATCAAGGCATTGGAAGGACAGCGCACTCATCTTTGCCATATTCAATTCTTTTGCTATGGAAAGGATGAGTCGGGTGGGTTTACCTCTGCTGCAGAGCAGGTGGCCCAGACTCTTGAGCTCTTTCCTCAGGTTACCTGTGATGTAGGCCAGATCATATTTGGTTCTGCTATAGCAGTTTCAGCTGATACCTCTTCCATCAGTAAACTGCACCAGCTTTCCAGACGGCCTTGGATCAGCCGGCAGGTGGAATGTGAAGGTGGTAACAATATCCTCCCATTGCAGTATAAAGCCAAAGACCTCACGAGTTCTGTGCAGTGGGCAACCGGGCTTGAACTTTTGCTGCGCTTTCCCGATCCAACCCGGTTATTTTTGACCACTGACCATCCCAATGGCGGTCCTTTCATTGCATATCCCCAGATTATTGAGTGGCTGATGAGTAATGCCGCCAGGCAAGAGATATTAAAAACGATGCATCCGACTGTAATGAAAAAGACTGGGCTGGCAGAAATCAAACGGGAGTATACACTGGGCGAGATATTTGCGATGACAAGCTATGGTCCAGCAAAAACCCTGGGGCTACAAGATCGAGGGCATTTAAACCCTGGCGCCCTGGCGGACATCCGCTGTTATGAAAAGCAGGATGATATCAAGCGAATGTTTGAAAAACCCGTCTGGGTGATGCGAAGAGGAGAAATTGTGGTAGAGAATGGCAATCGGGTTGTAGAGCAATCAGGAAATTCACTGATTACTCGTCCCGCTTTGGATAAGGCCAGGATTCCATATATAAAGGCTGAACTGGCTGAACATCTCTCCATTCCTGTTGACCAATATGCCCTTGGAAATTGGGATAATTCCAGCGCAAAGGAGGTGCCATGTACCTCAACAATGTATTGATCGATGATACCTTTGCAGAAGCCTTCCCAATGGTGTACAGCCGGTTGATCATCACGGCGGATACCAGCCGTTTGGCATCCCTGGCAGCTCAAAGCGCCGGGGGATTGGCTATTTCTATCATTGGTTGCGCCTGCGAATCTGGGTTAGGCGAGATGATTTCTTATAAAAATACGCCTGATGGCAGACCAGGGCAGGTACTGTATCTTTTTAGCTATTCTGCTGAAAAGCTGGAAGAGCATTTGCTGACCCGCATAGGACAGGCGATACTACCGTCCGCTACATCTGCCTGTTTCAATGGACTCGAATCCAACCAGATGGTATCTGTTGGCGGGAAATTGCGATATTTTGGCGATGGGTACCAATCCAGCAAGATGTTGGGAAAGCGACGCTTCTGGCGAATTCCAGTTGCAGATGGTGAATTTGTGGTGGATGAGTCTTTTGGGATCGGTGAGGGGGTTGGTGGTGGTAATCTGATCATTCTAGGAAAAGATCGTGTATGCACCCTTGAGGCAGCCGAAGCAGCTGCGCAGGCGGTACGTGATACCACAGGAGCGATTGCGCCATTTCCAGGTGGGGTATGCCGCAGCCCAAGCAAACCACGCTCAAAATATCATTTCTTGCGTGCTTCAACCAATGATGTTTTTTGCCCTACTTTACGCAGCCGGGTAACCACACAACTACCAGTGGATGCTAATGCTGCCTATGAACTTGTTATCGATGGAACAACCGAAGCATCTGTTGGTAAAGCAATGGCTGCTGCCATTCGTGCAGCCTGCCTGCCAGGGATCATCCAGATCACGGCTGGGAATTATGGTGGAAAACTGGGACCTTACCACCTGTATCTGCACCAGCTTTTGAAGGAGTACTTGGAATGCGTATAATGCTTAAAACGCGCCCAGATGTGAAATTACCCATTGATTTAAGCATGGTGCACATGGATGACATCATGCATCTGTCAATAAAGGAGATCGATCACCTGCGGGTAATGACTGGCAGTCAATCAGCTAATCTGGGTGATGTGTTCAGTCTGACATGTCAACCAACTTCTGATGATGCAGTAATCCTTGCTGGGGCAACTGGTTTGGTTCAAGCTGCTGGTCAACAATTACATACAGCTAAGTTGGTCATCGATGGGAATGCAGGTTGCTACACTGGTCAAGAGATGAGCGGCGGCCAAATCGAGATCCTCGGTAATGCAGATGATTGTCTGGGCATCTCCATGAAAGGTGGAATGATCTCTGTCTCTGGTGATGCTGGTGATTGGTGTGGCGCAGCCAAAGCTGGTGAAAATAAGGGAATGGAAGGAGGCACCATTCTGGTAAAGGGCAATTCCGGGAAAGAAACTGGTGCTGCCATGTGTCGTGGGTTGGTCGTTATTGGAGGAAATTGTGATCCATACACAGGTGCCCGTATGAATGCAGGTACAATTCTTTGCCTGGGTTATATGGGCGAGAATGCAGGTGTTGGAATGAAACGGGGTAGTCTAGTGGCTGGATATAGTTCTTCACTTCTCCCTGCATTTCGATCTGCGGGGCATGCTGACCCGACTTGGTTGCATATTTACCTTAATTGGTTGAAATCTACATCATTCCCTGTTTCCCCTTCATGGTGGCAAAATAAAATCTTACGCTTCACTGGCGATCATCTGGTTTCGGGTAAAGGAGAAATACTGGTTTATGAATTCAATGAATGAAAGTGCCTGGAAAATTTTACTTTACCGACAAAGCCTGTTTGAACAGGCAGGTATGTTAAGTGATGTTAAACCCTGTGGTGCCTGGGTGATCGATGCTGGTATCAACTGCCCTGGAGGATTGCTTGCCGGGCAGATCATGGCGGAGGCAGGTATTGCCGGGTTGGGCTCTGTTAGAGTCGAACAGCGCTTGCTTCTTGATATCCCATGGCCCTGGGTGACGATAGATAGTGACCAGCCCCTTCTGGGTTGTTTTCTTTGTCAATCAGCAAATTGGCCAGTTAAAAATGATGATTACTTCGCGATGGGATCCGGACCTGCCTGCTTGTTGAACGCAGACTTGAAAATAGGGCAGGAATTTGGCTATATAGAGAAAAGCGATCACGCGGTGTTGGTGATGGAAACCAGAACGATCCCTGATAATGACGTGTGCATCTTCATTGCTGAAAAATGCGGAGTAGATCCTAAAAACCTGGCAATCCTGGTTGCACCCACATCCTGTATGTCGGGATCAGTACAAATAGCAGCCCGCTCGTTAGAGACAGGATTACACAAGCTTCACCAGCTTGGGTTCGACCTTTCAAAAATACAAAGCGGGATGGGAAGATGCCCCATCTCTGCACCAACGGGTGACGACTTCACTGCTTTAGGAAGAACGAACGACATGGTGTTCTTTGCCGCGCAAGTCTGGATGGCAATCACGAAAACTGATGATTCACAGCTTGCAGAACTGACTGTAAAGATACCATCTTGTTCCAGCCCGGCATACGGGAAACCTTTTCTCGAGATACTCAAACAGGCGGGTGATTTCTATGCGATCGACCCGGGTTTATTTGCCCCTGCAGAGGTTACATTAACAAATATCGATACCGGTCATGTATATCACGGTGGAGGTATGGATGCTGCTCATTTAAAACAGGTTATGTATGCCTGAACTGAACAATTCCAGCGGGGTTGCAATCCTTGGTTCTTCGGAATCCTGGCACAGTAAAATGTTGCATAGCGCTTTGACACAACGTGGGAAAAAGGTTGTATTTATTGACCCAACCAGCCTTGCTGCCAATCTGGGAAAGAAAAACGGTGTCAGTGCAAAAGGTATCTATCTGCCAAAATGTGATTTTGTTCTGGTGCGCGAAATACCCGGTGGAAGCCTGGAACAGGTGATCTATCGCATGGATGCTTTGCACCATCTTGAAAATAGCGGGACCTGTATCATAAATTCGCCTTATGCCATTGAGAAAATGGTAGACAAGTACTATACTCTCTCATTGTTACAAAATGCAGGGCTGCCTGTACCCGATACTTTTGTATGTGAGAATTTTGAACAGGCAATAAAAGCATACGAAGCTCTGGGTGGCGATGTGGTGGTAAAGCCCCTCTTTGGTAGTCGAGGGGTTGGCATCGTTCGGGTGACAGATGGAGAGACAGCTGGCAGGGTGTTCAAAGCTCTCCAGTTGGGGGGGTATATTTATTATCTACAGCGCTTCATCCCTCATGATAACAAGGATATTCGGGTAATGGTTGTGGGACAGCAGTGTATTGCTGCTATGGAGCGGGTGGCCAGTGATTGGAAGACGAACATTTCCATGGGTGGCACTCCCCAAAGAATTGATATCGATCTTGAAATTCAAACTCTTTGCTTGAGGGCCGCCAATGTTCTTGGAGCAGATTATTGCGGCATCGACTTGATGCGAAGTGAATCGGGCGAGGTTTTCTTTATTGAAATGAACAGCATGCCTGCCTGGCAGGGATTGCAGCAGGTAACCCCAGTGAATATTGCTGAACAGATTGCCAATTATTGCATTAACAAATTTCTCTCATAACAGATCTTCTTTAGAAAATAATATCATGTTACCCGCGAAGAAAATTTTATTGGTTGGTATTTCCACCCGGGCATTGGCTCAATCTGCTGTTGCTGCAGGATATCAGGTTTTCAGCCTGGATTTCTTTGGTGACAGCGATCAACCACCCCAGGCTGAAGTATTTTCACTTGTGCGAGATTTTCACTTACCACCCACCTTTACAAACCTGGCTCAAGCTGCCCGATCACTGGTAGATAGGGTGGATCAAGTAGTCATTGAATCGGGGTTGGAAAATGATGAGGTTTTCTTTTCTGTATGCCCACCAGAAAAGATTTTGTTCAATTCTCGTGAAACTGTAAACCAAGTCCGTAACCTGAGAAACCTTTCTATCTCCTTGAAGGGTATTGGAATGAGTATACCGGAAACATTTTTCTCAGGCGAACTCTTACCTGATAAAGGCAAATTCTTGATCAAAGACAATAGCCATAGCGGGGGAATGGGTGTGCGAGAGTGGGATGGAATTACACCAATCCAACAGACTGAAGTTCTGCAGGAAAGAATCGATGGGATTTTGGCTTCTGCTGTTTTTTTAGCAAACGGCAAAGAAGCATTATTGTTGGGGATTACCCGGCAATTTGCTGGCATTAAAGATTTGGGCGCGCCCGCTTTCGCATGGAGTGGGAATGTGGCTCCATTTGATAATGAATCATTGAGAGAAAAGATCGAGGTAGCCATAAGTTCACTGACATCTGCATTTAATCTGATTGGGTTGAATGGGATCGACTTTATTATTCATAATGAAGTTCCATATTTATTAGAAGTGAATCCCAGACCGCCTGCTTCCTTTGAACTTTTCGAAAGGTTATTAGGGATCAATGCTTTTCAAATGCATGTAGATGCGTATCAGGGTATTTTGCCAAAAAGCCTTCCTGCATATCGATCAGGAATCACTTGGGGAAAAGGGATCGTATATGCAACACAGGATATAAAGGTAAAGGATACACAAATTTGGGCATCCAACGGAATGGCAGATATTCCACACGCAGGAGAGGAAATACCGGCTGGTGCACCAGTCTGCACCATTTTGTGCCAGGGCAAAGAGATTGATGCTTGCTGGCAGCAAATTTTGAATAATGCTGAAATTTTACACAACCAATGGAATATATAAACAAATGAATTTAGTACAATATAATCATCTGTTTGTTTCATTGGGGAGGGTGTAACCATGGCTGATTTTTCTCCTGTTGCTGAAAAATTCAATGATCTTTTGGAGCAGCATCCATCTGGTTGTGCAGCTCAAGTAGCGGTATACCATAACGGAAAACTTGAAATCAATCTGGCTGGAACTGCACCTGGCACCTCTCCTATTACTTCTGAAACTCCTTTTATCACGTTCTCCGTTTCCAAAGCGTTCACCGCTGCTGCGATTTGGAAGCTGCTGGAAGAAGGAAAAATAGAGCTGGATGCACCCATAGCCAGATATTGGCCGGAATTCGGTCAAAAAGGAAAAGAAACAGCCACCATCCGCCACGCTTTACTCCATCAGGCCGGTATTCCTGCGCCTCATTTAAAACAACAATTATTCGTTTGGCCATTCTGGGGATTGGTAACCCAAAATGTAGCCAGAGAGAAGGCGTTATTCCCGCCTGGAACACAGACAGCGTACCATTTGGTGAATTTCGGTTTCATCCTGGGTGAAGTCGTTCGGAGGGTTGCGGGTATCCCTATTGACCAGTTTCTATCTACTAACTTTTTTGAACCAATGAAATTGACCCATACCTGGATGCGCATTCCTAAAACTGCATTGCGATCAAGCCCCAGGCTGTTTGCACTTCCCGGTGCATCTAAACAAACGGTATGGCTTTTTAATTTATCCATTATTCGCCACGCTCTCATACCTGCTGCAGGGCTGCATAGTAATGCATGCGAACTCGCAACCTTTTTTCAAATGTTATTGAACGGAGGATCATATCAGGGAAAACAGTATCTGAAACCCGAAACCATTGATCTGGCTACTCATTCCCATTACGATGGTTTTGATTCATACATAAAAAGTAACATCAATTGGGGGTTAGGCTTGATCATAGCAGAGAGCAAGTCTAGTAATATTGACCCAATGGATAAGTCGCAGGGATATGGCAGCGATTCAGATACGTTTTCTGCTCTTGGGATGGGTACCTGTATGGTATGGGCTGATCGCAAGGCGAAACTGGTAACTGCATTCACCTGCAATGGTATGATGAGTGATGATGTTACATACAAACGATGGGCTGCCATTTCGAATTCGGTGTGGGACGGTATCGGGAAGTAAAAATGGCATGCAATCAATGCCCCACAATTTTTAGTAAAAAGCAGGCTCCTGTGATATTTGTTCGAAGGATCATGACAAATTAATTATTGCTATTTAACGAATTTCAGAGTATATTAATCTAATAATATCCGCTTCGCGAAAGACATCTATGCGATTGTCTCATAAGCCAGTCATCATAGCGGGAGTATTGGCTTTTCTCTTAATCACGGCTGGATTGTCTGTAGCAAGTGAAGATGTAGAAGCCGCTCCAATCAAAGAGGTGCAAGAAGCACCAGTTTCCAGTGCACTTTGCCTTACTCGTGGCGAGATTCCCGAAGAAGAAATGCACTGGCTATATGTTCCCGCGTCTCCCAGTGAATTACATACCGAAGTTAATTATGGCTATCTCGCTGGTCAATTGATCAAGAATGGTTACATTGATGCCAGTCACTGTCCCAATAATGGGTTGGGTATCACTGGATATGCTAACGCCTGTGGACTTGCTGCAGCCAGACCAGCAGTAGTGGAAATTCAGAACATGTATGACCAGGCGATCCTGGATGCATTTCGCGACACCAGTACGCCTCCTGTGATGCTCAAACAATTGCTACGTTATGAAAGTCAATTCTGGCCTGGCACCTATGGTATGCACTATGGCATAGGGCATCTGACTTATTACGGAGCATATACCGCCTTGCATTGGAGCCCCATTCTTGCACAAATCGCCTGCAATGCTGCGTATGGAAACCAGTGTAAGCCAAATACCATTGATGACTATACTATTGGTGTATTCATCGCCATGATGTCACCCTCTTGTCCAACATGTCCTTATGGTATAGACGAAGCTAAAGCTGTGCAAAGTATCTCGTATCTTTCCCATGCCCTGCTTGCTTTTTGCCGCCAAACCGCGCAAATTGTTACCAACTCCACAGGTGTTACACCGGATGTGGTGGTTGATTATTCCATGATCTGGAGATTGACATTATTTAACTACAATGTTGGACCCAACTGTCTGTACAACGCCATTGGTACTGCATGGGAAGAGGCAGATGAGCAAGTGGATTGGGAAACCTTTTCGGAGTATGTAGATGACCCCTTCTGTGAAAGGGGGCTCGATTACGTCAATAAGATAACAGAACCATTCTACGAATTTACGCCATAGCGAGATTTGACCGTAAAGAAGAGCTTCGATTTTATTTGAGAAATCGAAGCTCTTCTTATTTCTGTGTGCTGAGATTACTTACCCTGAAATTCCCCGCATAATGTCATTAAATTTATCGCTGAATATTTGTACGATCAGAGGATCGAACAAAGTTCCGCTTGCTTCCTGTATCACCTTAAGTCCATTCGCAGGATCGACCGGTTGTTTATAAGGCCTGGGGGTAATCAGGGCATCGAATACATCCGCAACTGCCACAATCCGGCCCGTCATGGGAATTTCTTCTCGCTTCAGTTTCCTGGGATAACCTGTACCATTCCATCGCTCGTGATGTGTTAGTGCAATGATCTCTGCAGTCTGGAGGATTGGTGAGGTAGAACCACCCAGAATGGTTGCACCATAAGAGGTGTGTGCTTCAACTACTGCCCATTCTTCTTTATTGAAATTACCAGTTTTTCCAAGCAAAGTGTCTGGTAATTGACTTTTTCCAATATCATGAAGCATGCTGGCATTAGTAATCACATCTATATCCTGTTGTGTCATCCCCATTTCTGAGACAATAGCATACGTGTAACGACGGATGCGTTCAAGGTGGGTTCGATTGTCCCATTCCTTCAGCTCGGCGATATATGCCAGGCGAATGATCAAGTCAATAGTTTCTTTTGTGCTAGTTTCTGAATATGATCGGAACATAGTGCCCTCTTGAATTCCAAAATGCCTGTTTTAACAATCAGTATACACGAATTTATTACTGGCAATAGATTTATAATTGATTTTCAATATTGTTAATAAAATATTAATTGCTAAATGATATAATTCGTAAATAACCGAGGTGGCGGTTAAGTATGAAGATACGAGGTTCAGGTCAATCGATCGTCGAATTCGCTCTCATTCTTCCTATTATGCTTCTTCTAATCATGGGCGCGCTGGATTTTGGGCGCGCTTTTTACATGAAAATAGCTCTGATTAACTCTGCCAGAGAAGGCGCATATTACCTTTCCTACAATCCTACTGATAAGACCAATTGTGATCCACTCAATACCACCTTTTGTTACCTCGGAACAAGAGATGTTGTTATTAAAGAAGCCTATGCTGCAGGAATGATTGTACAACCAACGGATGTCACCATTAATAATTGTTGTACAAATGGCGAGCCTGTTGAAGTAACTGTAAATAGTCAAATCCATTTAAAGATATTTGACTTCATGTTTGGGCCATTAAATATTAACCATACGGCAAGAATGAAGATGTTAAAATGAACAAACGAAAAGGGATTACCGGACAATCACTTGTTGAATTCATGCTGATCATTCCGGTAGTAGTTTTTACAATAACGGTATTTGTTGACCTGGGTCGGGCGGTTTTTAGTTACACTGTTTTATCCAATGCGGTCAGAGAGGGAACGCGTTATGCTGTTGTTCACTCTCTAGAAACCAGTGCTGATCAGGATCTGGTGATCAAGGCAGTCAAAGATACCGCAGAAGGTCTCAATCCTGATAAAATCATCGTTACAGTCACCCCTCCCACAGCTCCTTCGCATATAGTAACAGTACATGCAAAGTACACTTTTTCTCCTGTTACTCCCGGTCTGTCCCTGATTCTAGGTGCAGGGAAGAATATCAATTTGGAAGCCGAATCAAGCATGGAAGTTGCACCTTTGTATCAATAAAGCTTCCCAATATTTAACGTTTTTTGTCGAGGAAGAAAATGATGAAAAACAAGAGCAAATTCGAAAAGGGTCAGATCATTGTTATCTTCGTGGTTGCTCTGGTTGCTATGCTAGTGGTTGGAGCGTTGCTGCTGGATGGTGGGATGTTATATATGAATCGCAGAGCAGCGCAAACAGCGGCAGATGCTGGGGCTTTGGCTGGGGCTCATGAGTACTGTTATTATGGCTCAGCAAATGTAGAATCGGTTGCTGTTGAATATGCTCAGGTCGAAAATTATTCAACAACTGCCGTCGCAACAATAAATACTGCTGATACCAGCGTGACCGTAGATGTAACCATCACCCGAGCAAGCTTTTTTGCTCAATTGTTTGGTCGTCCTCAAACTACAGTACAGGCTTCTGCGACTGCTGGATGTTTTCACCCGGGTAGTGCTGAACACTTAATCCCTATTGCCTGGTCATGCCGGGCACCCGTGACAGAATCTCTCAGCGGAAAATGCCAGGAAAAAGGGTTAGATTGGCCTACGCAAATGAAACCGCTCATTGATGGAAAAGATGTTGATGGAAATCCTGTACCGGTTGTTACAATCAATGGGGTCAATTATTACACCCCTTATAATTTTGGGAAAAATGGTGGGATTGTCGATAATAAAATTTATATTGTCATGGATTCAGACAAGGCGGGGATTGATCATTGCGTAGAGATCCCGGGCGGCGGTGATGAACTTACCTGTGATCTCGATGGGGATGGGGCTATTGACCTCCTGGGTTCGGGTGATCGTTCCTGGTTGGATCTGGATGAAGCAAATCTGAAAAAATCTATTCAAGAATTCTATGCGCAAGAACTAAATATCCATACCTGGGCTCCTGGTCAGACGGGTGTTAATGCGGCAGTGCTGGATACGATTGAGGAGGTGATCATTTCTGCTAATAAAGTAGTTATGGTTCCTGTAGTCAATGCTGTTTGCCCAAAAGATGTTGGCGTGTATAGTACGCAATGCCAGACCTTGGCTCACACAGGTATCACCGGGCTTCCGCTCGAACCAGGTGAAACAGATACTGTGATCAGTGGAAATGGAAATACATATTATCACATTGTTGGTTTTGCACCATTTTATGTAACCTGTGTTCGTAAAGGTGGAAATGACAAATGCCCGGGGCATAATTGGGCAGTCAGCGCAGGAAACATGAAAGATAATGTGAAAACGATCGAAGGGTACTTTGTAGATAATTACCCTGTTGATCTTGCCTATGGAACGGGTGGTATAGATTTAGGAGTTAACGTTATTTCTCTCACAAAATGATCTTGGTTTATGTACATCTGGAATTTTATAACTGATCCTTAGATTACCCGAAGTTGCTTCGATCATCTCGATTATTAAGGGAGATATTGCATTGAACAAAAAAATTAAAACCATCTTGTTTGCACTTATTGGTGTTGTCTTATTGACAATAGCGATTATTGTTGCAATTGCCTTGAACAAGCAAATTTCTTCTCAGGCAGCTTTGGAAGCAGCTAAAGAAGATGAAGAAGCTAAAACAAAGATTACTGTTGTGGTTACCACCCACGACATGTTCCTGGGTGATCTTGTGGGAGAAACCGACATTACCACAGTTACCATGCCAGCTGAATTTGTACCCCGCGATGCAATGACCAATGTTGAAGATGTCGTCAACAAATTTATCAAAACCGATCTTGTTCAGGGTGAAATGATCTTGAAGCATAATCTCGCTGATCCAACGAATATTAACCATGATATTGCCTATATTTTAAGCGACAACCATGTCCTGTTCGCTTTTCCTGCAGATGATCTGATGAGTGTCAACAGCGTCATCGAGCGCGGTGATATTGTAGATATTCTGGCAACGATTAGTATCGATGTCAGTAAAATTGGTTCGGTTGAAGGAGAAACGAGCACATCTCCAGCTCAGGATGAGACAGAAGAGGAAAAAGTCGAGCGCATCATTACCATGGATGCATATCAGGCGGTAAATGTGACTGCACTGGTTGCCGATATTGTTGAGGTAGAAGGTGAAGCTACGCAGCAAACCGACCCGAATGCACCACCTTCACGCGGGCAAACAAAAGTGTTGGCTTATTTGTTGGCTCTACCTCCCCAGGATGCATTGCTGCTAAAGCATCTGGTTGATACAGGTGCTACATTCGATATGGTCTTGCGTGCTCCTACATCTCGTGGGAATTTTGAACTCATTCCTGTCACTAAGGAATATATTGTAGAACTATATGGTCTTGGCATTGTTCCCTAAAAAGGAAGGAGCATAATCAGATTATGGTACCCAATCCCTCTCTCGAAGCAGTAAAAGTTCTGGTAATTACAAAAAGCGACCTCCTTTCAAAAGAAGTTGATACCGTCTTTGAATCTGATAAAGAATTCCATTTAGAGGATGCTTCTTACCTGGAAGATGGTGTTGTTCAAGCCGTGAAAGCGTTAATGCCTGATATTGTTTTGTACGATTATAAATACAGTACGCCTGATGAAGTTTTTGATACCATCGATGATATTACCATCCTCAACCCTGATATCTCCGTGATCGTTATCATTCCTGAAGAGGATATTGCCAATGCAAATCGGGTAATACTGGCAGGAGCGAGAGCTTTCATTCCTTATCCTTTTTCGCATGTAAATCTATTGAGCACGATGAAACGGGTAAGAGAGCTTCACTCTCGCCTTATGAGTCCAGCTCAATTGGGGCAGGGAAAAGACCCATTTAGACCCGATAGAAGTTTTTTGGTTTTCAGTCCGAAAGGAGGAGCTGGTTGTTCGACCGTAGCAACCAACCTGGCTATTGCACTGTACCAGGAATGTGGTGAAGAGATCCTTTTGGTGGATGGTAAGCACCTCTTCGGTGATATTGGGTTAATGCTCAATATTAAGACCGCCAATTCGATCATCGATCTGATTCCTCATGCCGCTTCCTTAGACGAAACTCTCGCCAGGCAGGTGGTTATAAGGCATACTTCAGGCATTCAGGTTCTTCCCAGTCCATTCTCAGCGACAGTTGCTCAGGCTATCCGCCCTGATGATTTGTTCAATGTCATTCAGGGTCTACAACATATCTTCCCCAACATGGTGATCGATGGCGGAAATTACCTGAATGATGAAGTTGTCACATTGATGGATTCCTGTCAGAAAGTGATCATGGTGCTTAATGCTGATCTGGCATCATTAAGGAATGCCCGTTTGTTCTTGGATATTTGCCGCACACTATCCTATCCCAGAGAAAAAATTCTCCTTCTCATGAACAAAGTGACAGGGAAAAACGATGTTGCCTTGAACGAAGTAGAAAAAGTACTTCGGACGAAGATTTTTGGCGTAATTCCTTCTGATGATAATCTGGCACTGGCATCACTAAATGAAGGGGTACCAATGATCATAAAGCGTGCTAATCATCCTATTGCCAAAGCTTATCGCAAAATTGCCAATAACCTGTTAGACCTCGCTACGGCAACGGGCACCAGAATTCATACCGAAGTATCTTCAGATATGCTACTGCGAACCTCTCGATTAGGTTAAAGAAATCCTTTAAGGTGCACATTGAGTAGTCAAATTGCCATTTTCCTTTTGGTCGCTCTTTTTTCAGTTGTGGGATTTTGCATATTACTGGGAGTTTATTTGTATTCTGTTTTAGTAACCAATAACGTGAAAGAACGTTTGGGTAGATTTGTTGAATTACCCCCTGATGAAACCCATGTGATCCAACCAGTGACGCGTCATGCAGCCAGGGTAAGTGGATTCCGCAACAATTTGAATAATATTCTTTCTGTATTAGCGAGCAAAAAACTTCAACAAAAATTACTCAGTTCCAATTGGCAAATTACAGTAACCGAGTATGTTTTGATCCAGATTATCAGTGGTACTCTAGGTTTAATCCTGGGATGGGTTGTTTCAAAGCATTTCATTTTGGGGCTTTTCGTTGGTGTTACGCTTTACCTGCTTCCAGGATTGTTTCTGCAGCAAAGCATTTATAAACGGCAAAAGAAGTTTCAGGATCAACTGGTCGATGTTCTAGTCCTCGTTCGGGGTGCTGTCCAGGCAGGTTTTAGTTTGCTTCAATCACTGGAAGTGGTCGTGCGTGAAATGCCTGCTCCAGCCGGAGAAGAATTTGCAAGGGTGCAGCGCGAAGTTCAATTTGGTATACCCCTCAGCCAATCTCTTGAAAGCCTTTCCACTCGTATGGAAAGCGATGATTTGCAAATGGTGGTGACTGCCATAATCATCAACAGCCAGGTGGGTGGTAATCTTTCTCTAATGTTAACCGCAGTAACTGAGACCATTCGAAACCGGATCGCATTGCTGGGTGAGGTAAGAGCATTAACGTCATATGCACGCTATGCCAGTTATTTGCTTACATTCCTCCCGTTCATTACCGCTGTTGTCATTTTCTTTCTCAGTCCGGGCTACTTTTCCGGCTCATTAGATAATCCAATAACCAGGATCCTATTCCTTGTTGCTCTCATTGGTATTCTTTTGGGCAATATTTGGTTAAGAAGATTAGCGCACATTGTTGTTTAGGGAATTGGACGAAAATGAACTCAACTTTTATCATAGTCTCGTTAGTCATCGGTCTCCTTCTTGCGGGGGTATTGTTGATATTCATCGCCTACCGTACTGGAAAAAAACCGGATACTTCTGAAAGATTACACGAGTTTGTTTCGTATCAGAGCCATACAAAAACAACTATCAAACAATCTGCTCCTCTTCAACAACAACATTTTTCTGAGCTATTCCTTGACCGCACTGTAGTTGCAGGATTTAAGAAGCTGTTCACCTATTTAGGGAAATTTGCGCCAAAACAAACCATTGCCGAAACGGATCGAAAGTTATCCATAATTCGCAACCCTGGGAATTTGCGAGCGCGAGAATTCTTTGCGGTGCGTCTGATATTTCTGATCTTGGGTATTGTTTTAGCGTTTATCATCAACTTACGAAGTTTTAGCCAATTAGGGAATTTGTATTCTCGGAGTCAAGCTGGTATAGGATCGATGGGTCAAACTAACCCTCAATATGCAAATTTGATGCTTTTAGCAGGTGTACTGTTAATCATTCTTTTCTTTCTTCTACCTTCTGTCTGGTTGAATGCAGAGGTAAACAAGGCAAAGCAAAAAATTGAACGCGAATTTCCAGACGCGCTTGATCTGTTGTCTGTTTGCGCAGATGCTGGATTGGGCTTTGATCAGGCAATGCAAAGAGTGGGCGAGCAAATGCAAAACGCGATTGGAGCAGAATTCCGGCGTGTTTCCTCTGAAATGGAAGTGGGTGTTTCGCGTGCTGATGCGTTACGCAACATGAGCCAGCGCCTGGATGTCTCGGAACTCTCCAGCTTTGTGACCATTATCATTCAATCGGAAACGTTGGGTATGCGGATTGCAGATGTTTTACATAGCCAGGCAGAGCAATTTAGAATTATCCGTCATTTCAAGGCGAAAGAGATTGCTTATAAACTGCCTGCCAAGATGATCATCCCTTTGGCATTGTTAATCTTGCCAGCATTATTGATCGTTATTCTGGGCCCCCTTATCCCCAGAATTCTAACCTTACTGTCTTAACAAAATCTTGAGCGAAGGTCGAATTATTCAGAATTGGACGAAATGATGACGGACAACGAACAGATTTCACAATCGAATGTTGATAAAGATACGTCCTATCCCGAGGTACCTGGGAAATTCTCCGCCAATCAACAAATGGCAATGGATCCCGCCTATGAGTCTTTACTCATAAATTTCCAAAAAGCAGATTGGGAAACTTGTAATCACCTGTTAGATGAACTTTTGCAGAAGTATCCTGACGATCCAACTTTAATAGAATTTCGCGAAGACATTGAAGTAAAACAAATTTTCAAAGATAAAGAAAGTTTTAACACACAAGAAAAGAAAAAGGCGACAAGGAAAAGCCTGACAATATCTCTACTGGTGATAATCGGTGGTGTCTTGCTAGCCTTTTTAGCAATTGTTATGATCTCGACCAATTTTAAGTCGCCTTCTTCTTCCACAACCTTGCTTTCAGCGGGTGAAATGGAACAGAAACTTCTTGAACTTGAAGATCAGGCGCAAAACTTCATCAGGGTTGGGAATACGGATATGGCTTTGGAAACCATTCAAAAAATCCAGGAAATAGATCCAAACTATCCTGCTTTGGTCGAATTGAACAACCAGGTAAACCAGTTACAAGAATTGGATAACTTGTATGAAATGGCAATGCAGTATATTGAGAATAACGATTACAATGCAGCTCTCGTGTTGTTGAAGCAAATAGAAGGGCAAAATGCCACGTACAAGGATATCCAGTATCAGATCGATCAGATCGTAAAACAGAACAGGATTAAAGAGTTGTTAGTTGTGGCAGATTCCGCCTATGCAGAGGGTCGGTGGGATGATGTGATTACTTCTTATGAAGAAGCACTTTCACTTGACCCGGCAATTGTTGCTCCTGATTTGGAAGAACAGCTCTTTATGAGCTACTATGAAAAGATCAAAGCGATCCTTTCCAGCGAGAACTCTACCATCGAAGAAATCGATGCCGCAGAAACCTACTACTACCGAGCGGTGGCTCTGGTTGCACAGGATAAAGCATTTGCCCAGGAAAGGAGGGACTTGCAACAGTTCCTGGTGGGATTGCTCAACTTAAAGTATCGGCAAATTGCAAAATCGATCATTGAATCACCTTATGCAACTGAAGATTCGATCACAAAAGCAGTTAACTATTTGCGAAAAGCAGTTAATCTTGCTCCAGGTGATGCCGCGATTAATTCAGAATTGGAAAAAGCACAAAACTATCTTCTTGCCATGCAAAAATTTAATCGGATGGAATGGGATGCAGCTATCACGAACCTTCACAAACTGAGTCGTTTTCAAACAACATATGCCAATGGGATGGTTCAGCAAATGCTTTTTGAATCATATTCTGCAAGAGGACACCGATTCTTGAACGCTGGATATTTTTCAGACGCCCAACAAGATTTTGAACAGGCAGAGATCATTGCCTGGGAAAATCCCGGAAATAAATCGCAGCTTTTTGAAGCCGAAGTGAATATGGGCATCGTTTTAGGAAAAATGTATGATTATCGCAATGCGATCTCATACTTCAATATGGCAATGGATACTGCCAATATAACCAGTCAATTAACCGATCCATACCTTATTAATTCACTGCAAAATGCCAGAGCAAACGCTGAAGCCAGCATGGATTATGCATCATTTGAAGGGTATCGTGACGTCATTACCAACCTGATGGATGGTTATCTTTATAGAGAAGTCACCATCACAAAGGGTCAAAGTTTTATCGGGATTGCCAGGATCTATGAATCTACCATAACTTCCATACGCCAAAGAAATGATCTGGCTGAATCTATGACTGCCAAAAGTGACATGATCATTTTGGTACCTTATATTCAATAAAGATGAAGCAGAAATGTTTATGGAGTGAATGATGTTTACTAATCGACCTGCTCTCAAAAAAGAACCTGTACGAAAAAATACCCGGCCTGAACAACAGCCTGCGTTTGAGTATGAAGAAGATGCCATCCTTATCAGGGATGCTGTCCAAAAGAAATTACTGGTGGAATTTAACGGTGAATTATCCTTCGACGATCTCTCTCAACTTAGAGCCACGATCGAAAATTCCTTTAACCAGTTCCTGGCAGATGAAAATTTAATGTACACGCGTGCCACTCGCATGCAATTACTAGAGTGGATCACTTCGGATATTATCGGATATGGACCTCTTGAACCCCTGTTGAATGATAATGAAATCACCGAAATTATGGTAAATGGTCCAAATGATGTGTACATTGAACGGTTCGGTATTATCGAACATACCAATATAAAATTTACCAATGATGCTCATTTGAGACGGATTATCGACCGGATTGTTGCGCCCATTGGTAGGCGCGTGGATGAGTCGTCACCCTATGTTGATGCCCGTTTGCCGAATGGATTCCGCGTCAACGCGACTATTCCTCCCCTTGCCCTGGATGGTCCCGTTCTTACTATTCGTAAATTTGCTGTTGTGCCTTTCACTGCACAAGACCTGGTGAACAATGGTACCTTGAACAATTCCATCGTGGCATTCATCAAAGCCTGCGTTGAAGCAAAGATCAACCTGGTTATCTCTGGCGGAACAGGCACTGGGAAAACCACGCTTCTCAATGTCGTGTCAACATACATCCCATCGCAGGAACGTATTATAACCATTGAAGATACTGCAGAGCTTAAACTTAATCAGCGGCATGTAGTACGCCTGGAAAGGCGCCCACCGAATATTGAAGGCAAGGGAGAAGTAACCATCAGGCAGCTTCTTATCAATGCATTACGCATGAGACCAGACCGTATCATCGTGGGCGAAGCTCGTGGTGGAGAAGCGCTCGATATGCTTCAAGCCATGAACACCGGGCATGAAGGATCTATGACCACTGTCCATGCCAACAGCCCTCGTGATGCATTAAGAAGAATCGAGACCATGGTCATGATGGCTGGGATGGAGTTGCCCTTAAAGGCGATCAGGGAGCAGATCGCTTCATCCATTAATCTGTTGATCCACCTGGAACGTATGCGAGATGGTACCAGGAAAGTAGTTCAGGTAACGGAAGTTCAGGGTATGGAAGGCGATACATTCACCCTTCAGGATCTTTTTGTTTTTGAACAGTCAAGTTATTCTAACGGGAGGGTAATTGGAACGCTCAGATCTACAGGACTACGACCTAAGTTCGCAGAAAAATTTGCGATTAATAATATTATCCTGCCAGAAAATACATTTATGAAATCCTGAAGTTCATATAAAAGGAAAGCAAAACCACGAAAGCATGCTTGTTATTAATTTGGCGCTTCGTGGTTTTTTCATTAAAGATATACAAAACACGAATCATTTTCTTGCATTTTCATAAATTGTTCCCTTTTGACATATCATCCAGTAGATAAATGAATTATAAAATGGCTTGATATTTGTCACGATAATTTCTACTCAAAATCAAATCATTATCCAACCAAATAGTTACCTCTCCCCCAACTGGCGGATGGAAACACTCTCCCCTTGATGGATGCATAGCAGAATTGTTAATCGTAGTATTTAAATATATTATTCTTACAACGCTGGTAATTGCGTGAAATTGAATTAACTTTTTATTGTGTTATTTTTACCCACTCATTTTTGACACAATCCTGATGTTTGCACACAATACCGGCAGTTGTAAACCTTAACCCTGATCAAGAAGGGCGGGTGTTATGGATATTACATCTAAAGGTATACCTGTGGTATCTGAGAAAGATGCTGAAAGAGCCCTGTCCCGTCAAAATACCTACTTTGTAACCAAAAGGATATTGGATGTTGTTATTAGTTTAATCGCGCTGATAGTATTAAGCCCGATTTTCCTTCTCCTGGCGATCATCATCAAGCTTGATTCCCCCGGTCCGGTTTTTTTTCAGCAAGTTCGTGTGGGTGCAGTACGGGTTAAAAAGGGTAAAAGTTATCGCTGGGAACGTAAAGATTTCATTTGTTATAAATTCCGAAGTATGGTTGATCATGCCGATGAAGATGTTCATAAGAATTACGTGACTGCACTGATTAATAACGATGAAGATACCTTGCAGAAACTCGAAGGTGAAGGTAATTCTTTACATAAGTTAGTGCACGACAGCCGCATTACACGAATAGGTAAATTCATTCGTAAATCCAGTCTTGATGAGACTCCTCAATTCTTTAATGTCTTACGGGGTGATATGTCACTGGTAGGACCTCGACCAGCCATACCTTATGAGGTAGATCTATATTCTCCCTGGCAGCTTCGAAGACTGCAGGCGAAGCCTGGCATCACTGGATTGCAGCAGATCACAGCACGCTGTACTTTAGATTTCAATAACCAGGTAGATTTGGATATTCAATATATCGAAAATCAAACCCTGGGTATGGATCTGAAAATTTTATTTTTAACGCCGTTCGCTATTTTTAAACAAAAAGGTGTGTAGATATCGTTATTGAGAGGGAAAATGGACACAATTAATTTTACGCAATCATTGAAATTATCTGGCGAGCAGAAGTTATCATCCGAAATTCGCGTCGGTTTGATCGGTTGTGGATATTGGGGACCGAATTTAATCCGCAATTTCCACGAAAATCAGCAAGCAAAACTGGTGGTTGTCGCTGATCTTAGACAGGAGCGATTGAATTTCATTCATAATTCCTACCCATATCTCACACTTATCTCTGACTATCGTGAAATGTACAGCATGGGATTAGATGCCATAGTCATCGCTACTCCACCCACCACCCATTATGAAATAGCGAAAGATGTCATCCAACATGGTTACCATGTGATGATCGAAAAACCGCTTACATTACGCAGCGACCATGCCATTGAATTGATCGAACTGGCTCGCCAAAATGACGTGATCTTGATGGTTGGGCATGCGTTTGAATACAACATTGCTGTTCAAACATTAAAGTCAATGATCGCCAATGGCGATTTAGGAGAGGTTCATTATATTGACTCTGCCCGATTGAATCTGGGCCTTTACCAGCATGGGTTAAATGTGTTATGGGATCTGGCCCCCCATGATTTTTCCATTCTTTGCTACATTCTCGGTCAAGAGCCGATCTCGGTCACTGCTCAGGGTACAAGTTGTGTTGCAAAGCATATCATCGATGTTGCCTATATCAATTTACGGTTCCCGGGAAATGTTCTTGCGCATGTCCATGTAAGTTGGTTGGATCCTTATAAGGTAAGACGCGTTACCGTTGTGGGCAGCAAGAAAATGGTTGTGTTCAATGATGTTGATAATGACAAGATCAAGATTGTCGACAAGGGCGTCGGTGTCACCATTAATGGTGCGGCATCAAGTTTCAACGAATTTCAATATTCATATCGTAATGGCGACATTTTGATCCCTTACATCAAATTTGTTGAACCCTTGAAAGTAGAATGCCAGGATTTCTTGGACAGTATCCGGAATCACCGACAGCCAGTTACGAATGGAGAGGATGGGCTACGGGTGGTAAAGATTTTGGAAGCAGCGCAGCGTTCACTGGAAAACAATTCGCGAGAGGAGATGTTATAACCCCATGGCTGAATTTGTTCGGATCGCGCCAGACGTAAAGTTGGGTGAAAATGTTCGGATTTACGCTTTTGTGAACCTGTATGGCTGCGAAATCGGAGATGAAAGCCGGGTTGGCACCTTTGTTGAAATTCAAAAAGGCGCTCACATCGGAAAGAGAGTAAAGATTTCCAGCCATTCCTTTATCTGTGAAGGCGTGACTATTGAAGATAATGTGTTCATTGGGCATGGGGTAATGTTCATTAATGATAAATATCCACGCGCTACCACTCAGGATGGACAACCACAAACAGAAGCAGATTGGGTTCTGGTTCCAACCCTGGTAAAGAAAGGGGCTTCAATCGGCAGTAACGCGACGATTCTATGCGGAGTTACCATAGGCGAAGGCGCGATCGTTGGAGCCGGAAGTGTGGTTACGAAAAATGTGCCGGATTGGACGGTAGTAGCAGGAGTACCTGCACGTAAAATCCGTGAACTTGAGCATTAAGACGTAGTTCCATTAAAAAACCGAGATTCGCGAACCGAGGTCAAAATGTCAAATACAACGAGTCCTATCGAGAACAAACCAGCTTCTCCTACAATGAATATCCAGTTTGTTGATTTGAAAAAACAATATGCACCTCTCAAAGAAGAGATACTAACAAATATTTCAACTGTATTTGATAGCATGCAGCTTTTCTTGGGGAAAAATGTGCAGGCACTGGAAAAGGAATTCTCCGAGTTTTGTGAGGTGAGTTATGGGTATGGTGTAAGTGAAGGGACTACTGCGTTGCACCTGATCCTGCGGGCAATGGATATAGGTCCTGGTGATGAAGTGATAACCGTGCCTAATACCTTTATTGCCACTGTCGAAGCCATATTTCTGGCTGGTGCAAAACCAGTATTTGTTGACATTGACCCAAACACTTATTTAATGGATGTGACTCAAATTGAAGCAAAAATAACACCCAACACGAAAGCCATCCTGCCCGTTCATCTTTACGGACAGATAGCCGATATGGATCCCATCCTGGATATTGCTGCCCGGCATCATTTGCGTGTCATAGAAGATGCCTGTCAGGCTCATGGAGCGCGATACAAAGGGAAAAGGGCTGGTTCATTGGGTGACGCAGCTGCTTTTTCATTTTATTTTTCAAAGAATCTTGGAGCATATGGCGAGGGAGGGTTTGTTACAACAAAGGATCCTGAAATTGCCCGAAAGATAAAGATGCTTCGTGATCATGGTTCTGAAGTTCGTTATCACCATGACATGATTGGGCTCAATGCCCGTCCTGACGAAATCCAAGCGGTCGTTTTGCGTGCAAAACTGCCACATCTAGAGGAATGGAATGTTGAACGAAGAAAGCATGCTGCTTTATACACAAAACTTCTAACCGATTCAATGGTAAAACCACCCATTGTTAACAAGAATAACGAACCTGTGTTTCATTTATACGTCATCCAGACACCAAAACGAGATGAATTGCAGGTATATCTCAAAGAGCATGGTATTTTCACCGGAATCCATTATCCCATCCCGCTCCATCTACAAAAAGCCTGTGCAACTCTTGGGTATAAACAGGGAGACTTTCCGGTTACTGAGGACGTAGCTCCGCGGATTCTGTCACTTCCCATGTTTGCAGAACTGCAGGACAATGAAATTGAATATGTGGTTAATACCATCAAAGAATTCTTCAAATAGCAAAATAACCGGAAAGACAAGTTCATGGATTACCCGCCATTACACACTCATCGAAGGAGGTTGACGAAAAGGTAATTATGGAACTAGAAACATACCTTGCAATCTTGGGCAGGCGTAAATGGCTTGCCCTATCTGTGTTTTGTGCATTAATGATCATCATCATTGTTGTGACAATCATGATCCCTCCTAAGTATTCTGCAACGGCAATTATGCGCGTAGTGACGCCCAAAAATGGCGGTCTTAGCTATGTTGATTACAACAGTTTTTATGCCACATTGTTGATGAATACTTACGTACACTTACTAACCAGTGGCGCGGTTGAAAGTGAGCTCAAGGAGACGTTACAATTAGAAGAAATACCCAAATTGAAAATCACTGCACTCGCAGAATCCGAACTCATTACCATTACCGCAACAGACAGGGATCCTTGGTTAAGTGCGAATGTAGCAAATACCCTTGCAGACATTCTCGTTTCACATAATGATGAATATGTAAAGGTAATCAATGATACTGCTGATACAGAATTCGTATCTCGTATTGCTTCTCTTGAAGAAAACCTGAATCAGAGCCGTGAAGCTTATGAAGCCTTATTGATCCCATATAACCAGACACTTACGCGCATCGATACGCTGAACAATCAGATTGACTATAACCAGCGTCTTTTAATCACCCTTAAAGACCGCTATGAACTATCAGCCTTATCCGCAGGCAATGATCCAGCTCAGGTTGAAGTTCTAGGACAACAAGTAACCGATCTTGAAGACACAATTAGTAAGCAAACTACTGAGGTGGAAAAATTAAAGTCTCAGGCATCAGAAGATAAATTGCTGGTCGACGCCGCAAATGGAAAAGTACAAGTCGCCCAGGAAGAATATACCAATATGCTTATGCAATGGGATCAGGTAAAAGCACTTCAGACAATGCAGGGTGTGAATCAACTGGTCATTGCTGACCGCGCAGAAGCAGCGTCTGAACCTTCTAGCCCAAATTACTTTCTGGTCTTTGCATTAGGTATCTTTGTGAGCGCGTTCTTGTCGATTCTCATTGCTTTTGTGGTAGATAACCTGGATGACAGACTTCATTCCATCGAACAGGTTGAAGCACTAACGCAAATTCGTTCTCTCGCCTTTCTTCCTTTCCCTGATCCAAAGCATAAAAAATATGAAGCTGAAAGGGAGCTATATCTGAAGAAGATTAACCAATTGATGCACAACTTGAAACGCATATTGGCTGACAGGTCTATAGAATCTTTTTCCATCACACATGTAGGAGATACCAGTCGGGTCTCTAATATCGTTACAGTTCTGGCTGCTGCATTTGCAAAAGCAGGAACAAAGACCGTTCTTCTGGATGCGAATTTCCTCAGTCCTGTCATTCATGAAATTCTGCAAGTAACGGATATAGAGAATGGATTGGCTCAAGTTCTGAATGATGAAGTATCACTTGAAGAAGTAACCATTGGCAGTTCAATTAATAACCTGTTTATTATTCCGGCAGGTCAAGATGCTGAAGGGAAATCCTTCTTGCTCGGTTACGACAAAATGAAAGATGTAATCAATCGCCTTCGACGTCGATTTGACCTGGTCATTGTTAATGCAGCTCCGTTGTTGGCAGATATGGATGCAGAAGAAATCCTTTGCTTTACAGGCGGAGTTGTTCTCATGATTGAAAAAGGAAAAACATTAGGCCGGCAGGTGAATGACGCAATTCAACTTGTCAACAACCTTAATGTACCGTTATTAGGTTTTGTGGTCAATGATTTTATTGGCAATGAAGATCAACCTGCCTTGCTTAAAATTTTCAGGGTTTCTGAGACAGAACAATAAACATTTTCGCAAGTAGGATACATTATTCCTCTCACGCCAATAAACAGGTGAAGAAATGTCAGAAAATGAGATCGAAACCCTGAGAGAGTCTGAAATTCCTGCATCGAAAATTTCACGCGCTTCTCTCATGGTCGCCATTGGAGGCGGATTTTCGCTTCTGGCAGGTTTAGCCAGCCAGGTTATAACTGCTTACCTGTTTGGTGCGGGTGTAGCTATGGATGCTTTTATTACCGCTATGACCGTACCGGCATTCTTGCAATTTGTTCTGGTCGGTGGGCTTCCATTTGTGGTAATTCCTGCTTTTGTAAGCAAAGAATCTTCTGGCAATGCTGACGACGCCTGGTCATTGGCAGGTACGTTTACCATTCTTATCACAGTTGTGCTCATGATCGGAGCTATTCTAGGCGCAGTTTTCTCATTGCAGATCATCAATTTGACAGCGCCTGGATTTGGTGTGGAAAAAAGTGCTTTAGCCAGCCAGATGCTGACCATCATGATCTTCACCATACCATTTATTGGAATAAGCAACTTCACAAGTGGAATTCAAAATGCAAGAGGGCGTTTCTTTTGGCCAGCCACTGCTACGGCTGTTGGGTCACTTGGAAATGTAATTACACTTGTAATTCTGTATCCATTGGTTGGCTCCATGAGCCTGGCATGGGGGAATCTGGCTTCTGCAGTATTGAATGCCTGTATCACATCCATTCCAGTGTTCCGGCATGGATGGAAAAAAACTCTACCCTTGCGAGACCCTGCCATGGTGGAGATGATGAGATTAATCACCCCCTTCATGGTTTTTGGGCTGATCACACATAGCAAAACCCTTTTTGAAAGGTATTTCGCTTCTGGCTTGCCCGATGGGCAGCTAGCCTATATGGGGTATGCTTATAAGATTTCAAATATTTTTGTGGTTTTATTCGCTGCCAGTATTGCTTCTGCCATCTTCCCTGCAATGGCAAGAGCTTTTTCGACCCAGGGAATACCAGGGTTGGTCAAGCAGAGCAACTATGGCATGAAAATAACCCTGGCTTTAGCGGTTCCATCTGTCACAATTATCAGTGTAGTAGCCATTCCAATTGTCAAATTATTTTATGAGCGAGGAGCCTTTGACCCTGCGACAACTCAATACGTGAGCGTTCTGATCCCTATTGTGATGATCTATGACGTCTTCTTACGTATGGTATCGAACATGGTCATCAGGACGTACTTCGTTTTGAAGGATACTCTGACAACTAACCTGATCCAATCAGGCGCAGTAGTGATCTATATTGTTGCAGCTAAGATACTCACTGATAATTTAGGGTATGTGGGATTGACCATGGCTCAGCCTGTTCAATTGGGAATCTCGACTTTAATCATGTTCATCATTCTCTATCGCAGGATAAGAGAGTTCTCAATTCCCAATCTTTTGAAAAGCTTTTTTGTTTATTGTCTGATTGGTTTGATGGCAGCAGGTGCTGGTTGGGTGATTTTATCGGTGTTAAAGGATGCTGGATATATTGTGCAATTAATTGCATGCGGATTGGTAGCAGTAACAATTGATATCACCCTGCTTTACTTCGTGGATAAAGCAATTGCAATTGCATTACTGGAAATGGTGGGTCTGGCAAAAATTATCAATGCGGTAAAGAAGAAACTGAGCAGTTATCTAAAAAATTATTCCTTTTTCAAGTTTAAAGTGATGATTGCTCGGTGGTCAAATAATTTCCCGAAATTTCCCAATATTTTTCTTTGCACTGCATTTATTATTGCGCTATTGTCTCCTATCCTGATCTGGAAAGGGATCATCCCTGATATTTTCCGTTGGATCGCTGATGTTGCCCTCTTTGCCATGTTTATATTTGTACCGTTTAGGATGCTCGCATTTAAAAATATCCCTCCTGCTTTCTGGGTGATCACATTCCTTTCAGGAACAGGGATGATCATTTCTATACTTAAAGGTCAATCGATAATTACCACAATCTGGGGTTGGTGGTTGATGTTCCAGTACCCTCTGGCAGGAATATACCTTTATCTAGAACCAAAATGGCCAAAAGAGTACGCTAAATGGCTTATCAATTTCTTGGTGGCAGTGCTGGCATTTGAAGTGTTGGTTCAGTTAGGGCAATATGCTACCGGGCAGGTGCCAGGAGATCACCTGGCGGGTACATTTGGTAAGAACGGTACTGGTAACCTGGTACTATTTCTCATCCTGGTCATGTGTTTTACCCTGGGGCAGTGGATACAAACAAAAAAGTGGAAATTACTGATCGTGTCACTTGGATTAAGTGGAATTTCCAGTGTGTTGGGAGAGATGAAGCTTTTCTACCTTACTGTAGCACTTCTTGCTTTGATTGCTTTGTTCATCTACATTCGTCGTGAAAAGCAACTCTGGAGGTTACTGCCTGCCATTACTATTATGATCCTTATGGCGGGGATCTTTGTTCCCATTTACAACGCTATCATCCCTTCAACCAGCGGGATTGAGCTGCAGGATTACCTGACGGATCCCTCTCTACTGACGAAATATCTGACTTTTACTTCACGTTCTGCTTCGCAAGGAACTTACTACTACGATATTGGAAGGAATTATGCCATTCAATACGGATGGGAGAAGATTTCAAGTGATCCCCTATACCTTCTCCTGGGGTATGGGTTAGGTGCGCGCAGTGAAAGTGTTTCCCTGGGAATAGCTGGCAGGGCGTTATTGGAAGGTGAATTGGGTTTTTCATCAGGCACTAGCCTTTTAGTGATGATGCAAGAAATGGGTCTAACAGGCATGATTATCCTGATAATCTTCATTCTGATGGTGGTTACCACCTTGTTGCACCAAGTACGTCAGAATCCTTCTTCTTCAGCAAATGCACTACGTTATGGGTTGGTTTTCTTTACTTTATTGTTCCCTCTATGGCTCTGGTACAACATGGCGTGGACATTACGCGTACCTATGCTGATCTATTGGTCGACCCTGGCTTATGTTCTCAGCGAATTCAAACAACGAGATATCCTGCCTTCGATTTCGGTCACTGAAAAAGGACAAGCAACCTCTGTCATGATTCCTGGAAAGAAAGCATATCAAGGAATTATGCCGGGATCAAACCGTTTTCAAAAAAGGCACAATACTTAAGGGTGAATAAACGAAATGCAAAATAACAACAATAGAACCCCTCATCTTGTCTGGCTTTTTCCTGGATATCTGGCAGCGCATATGTCATCGACAGTAGTGCTGACGATGACAGAAAATTTACGAAAGATGGGTTGGAAAGTCAGTCCGGTTACTGCCGGTCCACCTGAGCAAAAGCAAATTGATGGGGTTGATGTAGTCAGTCTCCAGACGCCTGATATTTATTTACTGCGTCAGATTATTTTCCATCTCAAATTCATAAAATTTTTATTAAAGAACTGGTCATCGTTTGATATTGTACTGGTTGCCCAAACAACCGTGCCTTTTTTGCCATTTCTAAAGTTCATCCGCTGGTTAAAAAGAACTGATCTGCCTCTTTTCATCATGGATACCAGAACGGTACCTATGGAGGATATGCGTAAGGCGAGCATAAAAGACAAACTCAGAGCACGATTTAACAATGATATGAATGCACTTGCTAACCATTGGGTGGCAGGACAAACAGCGATTACCGAACGGATGGCAGAGCTGGTGAAAATACCTCCTCAAAAGCTATGGGGAGTCTGGTCTTCTGGTGTATCTCTTGAATTATTCCAACCTGCAAGAAATCTACGACAATGGCCAAAAGATGACGAGCCTATTCATATTACCTATGTAGGCGTACTTCATTATGAGCGCAATTTGATGGCTCTGTGTCAGGCTGTCATAAAGGCTAATAATGAGGGCATGAAATTCTTGCTCACTCTGACTGGCAGAGGAACACAGCGTCATGAATTAGAAGAATTCGCAAAAACTACCCAGGGTCAAATAGTGGTTAATAATGCTGTGCCCCATGATCAGGTTCCCATGATGCTCGCCAAAGAGCATGTAGGTGTTCTTCCATTTCCTGATGAAGAGAAATACCGGGTATCTAGCCCTATTAAATTGTTTGAATACATGGCATCAGGTCTTCCAATTATGGCAACGCGTATCGCATGCCACACAGATGTTATCAAGGATGAAGGATATGTGTTTTGGGCAGAAGATTCTTCTGTTCAGGGGTTATTAGCAGCACTGAAAAAAATATGGGAAGCAAGAGCAAGTCTGCAGCAAATGGGAGAGAAAGCCATTATTGCCGCCCAAGATCATACATGGGAAGCTTCAGCAAGAAAACTGAGTGATGCATTACTCTACGGGCTTCACAGCCAGACACAACATTGCTTTGAATTGGGTGAAATCTTACTGGAAGAGCAGAGCTAAGGTGAACAAGCCTATCAAGGTGTTGCATATTATGAACAGTTGCGTGGATGGGAGCATCTCCCGTATTGTGGAGAGGATCATCCGTTTTAGCACACCTGGCAGGTATCAATGGTTTGTTGCAGCTGTGAATGAGATAGGTACTTTTGCACCGGAATTCGAAACCCTTGGCGCACAAGTCGTAGATTTTTCACCACAGCAGGAGTGTACTTTCTCCACACGAGAAAAGATCAGTCGGTTTGTTTCAGGAGAGAATATCGATATTGTTCATACGCATACCCCGCGCACGATATGGGAAACATGGAGAGCTCTTCGAGATATCCGCCATAAGGGACAGATTCCCTATCATCTGGCGACTAAACATCTCATCACCCATCCGCATGATCGTAAGTGGGGATTAGCATACACCCTTTTTGACCGGTTGACATTCTACATGCCAGACCATATGGTAACGGTCAGTAAAACAATGGCAAAAGAAGTATTATCACAACCGGGTATCTCCGTAAATCGGGTGACTGCTATTCCAAACGGCATTCCAGTGGATCATTTCTACCAGCCACAGTTCAGAGATAGTTTTCGCCTGCAAGCAGGGCTTACACCTGATATGGTTGTTATTGGGTACACAGGTCGAATTGCAAAAGTGAAACGGCTGGATATCCTGATAGAAGCATTTGCGGAAGTATATAAAGAATACCCAAACACGCAACTATTGCTGGCAGGCGAAGGTGCTCTACGATCTGAACTGGAAGAACAAGTGTGCAGGCTTGGTATTACAAATAATGTACGATGGCTGGGTTTTACTTCGAATATCCCTTCTTTTTTGGCCGGGTTGGATATTTATATGCAAACATCTGTCAATGAAGGATTATCACTTAGTATTCTTGAAGCAATGGCAGCAGAAAAACCCGTGATAGCTACCCGTGTAGGCAGTGCTGATGAGATTATCCAGGATGGAATAACAGGCATCTTAATCCCGCCTGGTTCAATTACTGCTGCCAGCCAATCACTACTGTCCCTCCTGGCTAATCCCGAAAAACGCAGCCAACTGGCTAAGAGTGCAAAAGAGTATATTTCTACGGAATACGCTATTCAGCACATGGTCGACGGGTATGAAAGTATTTATTGTCAGTTAATGGATAGGAAATCTTATGGAAAAAATTAAGTTAAGCATTCTCATGCTTACACATAAGAGTCCCTTCGGAGCAGGTCAGCGTTCGCTCGCTATGGCAAAAGAGCTTGTAAGGCGAGGGCATGACGTCACTATTTTACTCATTTCGAAGAAGAACCGAACTGGTTTTGTTGAAAGAGATATAGATGGTGTTCACGCAGTTGAGACACCCGATATGCTTTGGGGTCGACTCCGAACAGGTTGGGATCCCTGGAATATCGTCAATCGTATTTCATACCTACACAAAATAAAGGAAGAGTTCAACCTTATCCATTGTTTTGAAACCCGTCCGGCGACCATTTATCCATCATTAAATTACTCGCACAGGCATCATATTCCGATCATTACTGATTGGAACGATTGGTGGGGAAGGGATGGCTTGATCGAAGTAAACCGCCCTTCATGGTATTCCAGGTCATTATTTAGTTCTATCGAAGTATATTACGAGGAAGCCTTTCGACCTCGAACTGCGGGCTTGACTACCATTTCAATTGCCTTAAAAAAGCGTGCGATTAAGCTCGGGGTTGATCCGGAACGGATTTGTTATATACCGGGCGGAGCATTTACAAAAACATTTTCTGTATTGGATAAAATAGACTGCCGGCGAAGAGCAAACTTTCCTGTTAATGCTCCAATTCTGGGGTTTTGCAGCGCAGATAGCCATCTCGATTTGGAAATCGTAATGGCTGCATTAAGCATAGTAAGACAACAGTTTCCAAAGATAAAGCTGATCATAACTGGTAAGGCTAAACCTGTTGTCAGTCATATGGTGGAACAGTATGACTTGTCAGAAAATGTTTTGCTCACCGGATTTCTATCTGAAGCAGATTACCCAGTTTATTTAAGTTGTGCAGATATTTTCCTTCTCCCAATGGAAGATAGGCTCTATAACCATGGCCGCTGGCCTAATAAAATGAGCGACTATTTGTGTTTTGGTAGGCCAACGGTTGCCAATCCCATTGGAGATATAAAAACCCTGTTTGAAACTCATGAAATTGGCTTATTAGCTGCGGATAATCCTCAGGATTTCGCAGAAAAAATTCTGTTTTTGTTATCTCATCCAGAAGAAGCAGAAAGGTTTGGGAAAAATGCCCGTATCGTAGCAGAAACTGAGTACGAATGGGGTATCCTGACCATTAAATTAGAAGAATTTTATTACAAAATCCTGGATATGGAACGCGAGTCAGGTGGTAAAAGTACCATAAGTAAGTAGAGCTATCTTTTATGGAAGGATGTCTGGGATTGCGAATGTTGGATAGCATGAACCGGTTTGAATTGTTAGAAATTTCCGATGAGCGCTGGCTTGAGTTTATTTCAGCAAGACCGGAATCTGTTATTTTTCACCATCCCGTCTGGATCAAAATGATCGCTCAATACTATCGTTTTGCCCCATTCCTTGCAGCAGTTACGAACCATCAAGGGCAAATAATGGCTGGTGTTCCCATCATGGCAATCAATGGTACCCGAGGATCACATCGTTGGGTTTCTCTACCCTTTACCGATCATTGTGCTCCATTGGCAGAATCACAGGAAGACTTGCTTCTGCTTGCAAATGGATTAGTAGAGCGTCTTGATGAGGGAAAAGTGGATAACCTGGAATTGCGATGGGAATACCCTGATTCGCAAAAGCTTTCTCACTCGAATAATTTCATGCTTGCAATTCTCGATATCAGTGGTGAGCTGAAAGATATTGCTCATAGAATGGGTAGTAGTAATTACCGAAAAACCAGGCTGGGTGCGAAACATGGTGTCACCGTGGAAAATGGAACTTCCATGAAGTATCTCGAGATGTATTATAAACTTCATCTTGAAACACGTAGACGGCAAGGGGTACCTGTTCAACCCTGGGGATTCTTCAAGGCATTGCGGGAAGAGATCCTGGAACCAGGGATGGGAAATATCTGGCTGGGGATGAAAGAAGGAAAAGCAGTTGCAGGTTTGCTTACTCTAAATTGGAATAAGACCTTCATTTACAAATACTCTGCAAATAACGAAATCGGACGACAGACGTTCGCCAGTTATATTGTTCTCTGGGAGGCGATCCAGTGGGCAAATAGCCAGGGATACACCAGGTTGGATTTTGGGCGTTCAGATATTTCCAACGAAGGATTGCGAAGGTATAAGAATCAGTGGGGTTCAACAGAAGTCCCCCTCATTTACTCGAGCTCAAAGCAAAAAAACTCCATGAGTGTGATCCATACGCTGACCCCTCTCATTTCAAAAGTAATCCACTTCTCTCCTTTATGGGTCTGTCGATTATCCGGTGAATTGTTCTACCGCTTTTTTGGATAACACAGAGAAAGGCAGGTTACCATGAGCAATCTTTGGAGCACTAATCACCCAGCACAATTTTGGCAGACAAAATATCATATCGAAGATCAACTCTGGCGGGAGGCTATTCAAAAAGCGGCTGAGAAAAGTACTATATTTGCAAATACATCCTCGATCGATGATATTCTCTTTCAGTCGCTAGGTGAAGGTCGTTTTGGTTCAAAGCATTGGGGTCTACCTTTGTTCTACCAATTTTATTGGAAGATAAAACCTATTTTTCCGATGACAACCATTCGTAAAGTGCGTAGCCTTGTTCATAAAACTGAGCGAAGACTTGCCAAAGATAACTGGCCAATTGATGACAGATATGTTAAATTTCAATGGGAAGTCATGCGTCAAGTCATCATGCTTTATGGAAGAACTTCAATTCCTTTTGTAGATTTTTGGCCGAATAATCACACGATGGCTTTAGTGATAACCCATGATGTTGAATCTATTGACGGGCAAAAACATATCTCTGCAGTTGCAGATCTTGAAGAAAAATATGGATTTTGTTCATCTTTCAATATCATAGGCTCTCAACTTCCCAATGATTTTAGCCAATTTGTGGAATTAAAAGACAGAGGGTTCGAAATTGGCATTCACGGCTGGCATCATGTCAGCACAATGTATTCATCACAAAAGAATTTCAATATCCATGCCATTCATATCAATCGATTCTTGCAGAGAATTGGGGCGGTTGGAATGCGGTCTCCCCTAAATTTACGTAATCCGGAATGGATGCAAGCCCTCAATATTGAATATGACCTTTCTTTTTTTGATACCGATCCCTTTGAGCCAATCCCTGGTGGTGCAATGAGTATCTGGCCATTCTTTATAGGGCATTTCGTTGAGTTACCCGCTACATTAGTGCAGGATAATACATTGGTGAACCTGCTGGGTGAGAGCTCACCTCAGCTTTGGATGGATAAAATCGCTTTTCTGGAAAAATATCATGGCATGGCATTAGTCAATTGCCACCCAGACTATTTGGTGAATAAAACCCTCTGGAATGTTTATGAGCGGTTTCTGGCAACGATGCAAGAGAAACAGCAGTACTGGAATGCACTACCAAGAGATGTTGCTCGTTGGTGGAGAATCAGATCTGACTGCGACCAGATCGAAAAACTGAATCTCCATTTTCGTGAAGCACGACTGGTTGATGAGCATCTGATGATAAGTGATTATTTACCATAAATGATGGACGCTCATTATTTTATGGCCGAAACTCATAAGCACCCAGATCAAATCCAGACCCTGCTGGTCGAAGCTTCCCATCAAAATCTACAGTAATACCCAAATCAATTCCTGTATCTATTGCTGGGCTTCCAGATTGTAGATGAAAATTATAGATATCAGCATCAATAAATAATGGATCCATCGCAATGGTATTTTGCCCTAATTGAAACCTGGTTTGCCATTGATTCAATGTGAACATTTCATTTTGAGAATTGCGTAATTCATAGGGATATAATGAATCTGGATGGAAAACAAGGTTGTTTTCTTCAATTAGCGACTTTGGATCTTGAATCGATATTTCTCCACGTGCATTGTTAGCAAAAATATTCCCTCTTACATCCCAATGGTTGGATTGATCAATGGTTCCTTTAATGAACAAAGCAACTGATGCCCCCCCAATAACCGTATTGTTGTAAACATTCACGCCGCTAGCCTGATATGCTACTATCCCACCTACCCGCCCGCTGTCATAGATGATATTTTGTTGAAGGGTATTCTCCAGGTCATTTCCCCTGCAATCTCCATCTGGATCTCCAAATTGGTTATTCTCTCCCGCAGTGGTGCATCCTTTATAGGAGATTACCTGTATCCCTTCCAGTCCAAAAGTATAGACCAGATTATTCTCCACCAGGGTCTGGTAAGAATTTTCCAATTCGATCCCTGTATTTTCACATTCATGAATAATATTCCCACGAATAACACTTCGATAATTCACACTGCTGGCGCCATCGAGATCCAGGCAGATACCTTTTTCTCCTGTGATGTTGAATATTTCATTCTCCTCATAAACATTATCATGCGTCAACCAGACAGACCAGATTCCTCGTTGAGTAAATCCATGGATCAGATTTTTGTAATAGTAATTATTGAAGCTGTCTGGTCCATCCTCTGTGATCCCGTTTTTATACCCCCGTGGATTTGCCCCTACAATTTCATTATTTGCGAAGGTGTTATGATTGCCCCATATATATACCTGCCCGTTGATGATTGAGTTTTGTACAGTTGTAAATGACGCGCCCAGGTTTACAGTATATTCTGCATCGCTGACCATGGTGAAACCATCGATGATCCAATTGTCTCCATAAACTTCAAAAGCTGGATCCATTCCACCACTGATCGTTACAGACTCATTCATATATCTCTGCAATGTGATCGGTTTTTCCAGTGTACCTGATTTGCTAATCACAATACTCCCAGGGTATGTCCCTTCTCGAATATAAATGGTATCCCCTGCTGCAGCCTGATCTACAGCATACTGAATGGTAAACCAGGGTGAATTAATTGTTCCCGGATTATCATCATCTCCTTTTGAAGAAACATAAAAGGTTGTTTGCTCCTGCGTGGATGTTACGGCGGGTTGAAAAAAAGTGGGACTTATGCTGATAATTGTAAGAGTTGGGCTTGAAGTAAGCGTGCTCTTTCCGTTCAATTCAGGCAAGCGGAAATAAAGCACGCCAAAAACCATTACCACTAATATACACAGAATAAGAAAGAGAAAAATCCGTTTCTTATGCAATTCGTCTCCAGTTAAATATTGGAGTAGATTTCTTATTTATTCAGTAGTTCAATGCATCAATGGAAAAGTGAGATATGTTTATTTATTATAACGATTCGTACAGGAAAAGAAAGACAGGTAGTGTCACATTTTTGCAACACTACCTGCCAGGGCTGTCTATTCTTTAAATTAGCACCATGTATCTTTTTACTAATCTTTATTCGCTCAGCTTTTTGATGACCTCAACTTCAGCCAGCGATAACGGATTAGGATTCTTCAATTGGATCCTTACATAACGTCCTGATTGATTGATCGTCACTTCAGCCAGCCTTTCAATAGAGCCAGAAATAAAGTATGTGGTTACACCTGGCTGTGAAACCGTATCTACCAGGTTTGTTGAGGTGAAAGGTGTGTCTGATATAAAGATGTAGAAATCAGATAAAACCACAGCATCTGTATCTGTTTGCGTCCAAATCTTGATCTTATCAATTGAGATGCTTCCTTCCAGGTCAACCTGCCACCAGGCATCGGTATCTGTATTGGTTTGAGAAACAGAGTTGTTCGCTAAAATACCATCCAGGTTGCCATCCACTGCCCGGTTTGCTTCTGCTGTGCCATTGGTGCTGGATTGTGTGGCAGGTTTACCCTTAGCTGCATTATCAGGATCGGGTGTGGCGTCAGCAGGTGGAACAACATTCTCAACTGCTGTAGGAGCGACTGTTACAGATGTTTGGGTGGGTTCTACGGTCATTGTTGGCGTGGGTGTGGGTACAACTACTTCTACCGTTGGTACCTGAGTCGTCTCCATAGTGGGTTCAATGGTAGCTGTTGGGTAAGTTTCCAGTGTTGCTGTTGGTTCAATGGTAGGAACAATTGTAGTTACAACAGTTTGTGTAATGGTTGGCATTTCAGTAATGACCGTAGTGGGTGTTGGGGTAATGGTTGTTACCGCTGTGGCAGTGCTTACAACCGTTGCTTGCTGCAAAGTACCTTTGAACACCTGAACTTCAGCCAGGGAAAGGCTGTTTGTACCTCTCAATTGGATACGCACATACCTGCCTGTACGATTGATTGCGATCGTAGTGGGTGTTCCCGCTGGATCTTTTACATAGTAGCTATTTACCCCTGATTGAGCCAGAGTAGTCTGAAGGTTCGTTGTCGAGAACGGTTGGTCAGAAACCATAACAAAGAAATCTGCCAGGCGGGTGGTACAACAATCAGTTCGATTCCAGATTTTGATCTCACTTATTGGATAGGAAGCCTGGAGGTCTACCTCCCAATAGGGTTGGATGGAAGTTGCAGTTGTCGAAGAAACTGAAAGGTTTGCAAATAAACCATCAGTATTTCCATCCACAGCACGGGAGGCATAAGCTACACCATACAGAGTGTTTGTGTAGTTATTAGATTGTTTTGCAGGTTTACCCACTGCTACATTGGTATTGTCAGCAACTGGCGATACGACTGTGGTTACCGTAGTAGGAACTGGTGTAACTTCTTGTGCCATAACGGATGAATCAAATACCTGGACTTCTGCCAATGATAGATTATTAGTACTCCTTAATTGAATGCGTACATACCTACCTTGACGATTGAGGGCAATGGTTGTTGGTCTGCCTGCTGTATCCTTTACATAGTAGCTGCTTACTCCTGATTGCTTCATTGCGGTTTGTAAATTAGTTGATGAGAAAGGCTTGTTTGAAACCAGGATGTAGAAATCAGCCAACCGTGTAGTACAGCAATCGGTTCTATTCCATATTTTAATTTCGCTCAGTTGGTATATGCTTTTAAGATCCACTTGCCACCATGCCTGATACGTATTGGCAACGGTCGAAGATACAGAACGATTGGCAAAAATACCATCTACATTTCCGTCTACTGCACGAGAAGCATATGCTGTTCCGTATAAAGAAGATTTATAGTCGTTGATTTGTTTTGCCGGTTTACCTAATGCAACATTTTTTCCAGAAAGTTTTGTTACCGGTGGGGTATTTGTAACTGTAGGAGTAACAGCGGTTGTTGTGATCACGGGATTAGTAACCACGGTAGTGGGTGTCACGGCTGTCACTGTGGTTACTGGAGTACCTTCAACTGTCGGTGTCACTGAAGTTACGGGAGTTGCAGTTACGGTAGGCGCAACTGCTGTGGGTGTGTATGTGGGGGTCTTTGCTACTGCTACGCCATCAAATTCATAAGCACCTATATCATAGGCTGCTCCTGCGGGACGTGTTTTTCCTTCAATATCAATGGTAGTTCCCAGGTTCACACCAGCATCGATAGATGGGCTGCCAGAAGTAGGACGCAGGTCATAGCCACTTGCATTGGTGAAAAGTGGATCACCAAACACAGAATTCTGACCTTTACCAGTTAAAGATTGAAATTCTGCAACTGAATAAACCGTGCTGCAGCCAGATCCTAAACCGTATGATTTAGTGCTGTTGGTACGATAAGTAAGGTTATTGCTTATTGAAGAAAAGCTGGCAAAATCTTGCGCACAAATTGCTGTGCCATTGCCGTTCACAACAATATTCCCGATGATGCTTCCTTCTCTTGTATTGGCAGCAGTACCCTGGAAGTTAATTCCAGCATTAGAAGAACTGGATGGTGCGTAGATAGTATTCCCAAGGATCTTTAAACCGCCTGCATCCCAGTTGAGAATTCCTCCATAGCCAGCTCCCCAATACGAAGATGTGGTAATGACATTTTGACGGATGATGTTGTTTGTAATATCACCTTTGCAGTTGTTATCGCCATTCGTATCACCGTACTGGTTATTTTCGCCACCAGCTTTGCAACCAACGTTGGAATTGTAATTAATGACACCAATTCCCGCCCGACCACCACGGATCACATTGTTTTCAATGGTAGATGCAAAAATATTCTCAAGCTGGATTCCCATATAGCTGCAGTTCACCACAGTATTTCCGCGAACTGTATGGCGCCATTCTACATTTCCAGCTCCATCGAGATCGATACATTGACCCAGACCACTGCTGGCTACAATGTTGTAGACATAATTGTTCTCAATAACCGAGTCATGGGTAAGTCCCTGGGTCCAGATACCACGAGCGTTATAATGAGAAAAATCGTGAACGGTATTTCCACGATAGACGTTGTGATGACTGATACTTCCTTCAGAGATACCTCCATCGCCACCTGTACCGGCATATCCAGTACCATCGATGTTGTTGTTTTCCCAGAGATGATAAGATCCCACAACATAGTTGGCGCCTTTGATAGTATTATTGCGAACTATCCAATAATTTGTGGTAGATTCACCCCAAAAACCCAGCTGCAGTGTATAGCGGTTGGAAGATTTGAAAGTTAATCCATCCAATACCCAATAAGATGCACCGTTAGAAGCCCGAAGGGCAATCCCCGTACCTCCATTTATGGTTACCGTTTCACTGCCATACCGGGTTAAGGTAATAGGGGCTGTTGAGGTACCTGATTTAGTAACAGTAAGATTTTCATTGTACGTTCCAGCCCGAACATAGATGGTATACCCTGCTTTTGCTAGTGTAATAGCTTGTTGAATAGTTTTCACAGGGGTTGAAACGGTCAATCCATCATTAGTATTCGACCCCGTTGAACCATTAACATAAATCGCTGAGCCGGTTTGGGCGAAGCTTACTTTCGTTGTAAGTAGTGTTGTTGCAATTAATACTATTGCAACAATTGCATGGATGATGCGAAATTGATATTTCATTCTTCTCCTGAATATTTTTAACACCAGTATTTTTCAGGCATAAATGAGTTTAGCCGTTAACTTTGGATGTTCGTTTCGATGTGAGGTGGCTTTTATGCCATCTGATTTGATGATTTACTGTAGTGAAAATTTCGATGCTTGCCGGTGTTAAAAAAATTGGCGTACCTGGTAGCCAGTTACGCCAAAATGGGATTTGCGTTTTTGTTCGGCAACCTGGCAATCATAGCTTTACAGCTTTAGACCCATAGCTTTGCGCCGCCAGTTTTCACTGGCTTTACCTTTATCGTTGTTGATTTGATAATAACACAGCTAGTTTAAAAATATTTAAATAAATATCATTATTTTCCTTACAATCCTGTAAGGTTTTTCTATGTCTATCCTCATAAATACTGATAGCCTATGGTTTTGTGATGAATTTGAGTTTCACTTGAAAAAATGGGGTATTAAAGTAAAATAAAGTTAGAGTAAAATCGTTCATCAATTTCATCGCTGCTCTTCCCATTCTTCATCCTTAATTCGTTTTTCGTTTTTTTTCGTCCATAATCGAAAGCTGTGAAAAATGGCGTTATCACAGGATTTTTATACTCAAATTACCAGCATGCTAACTCAGGTAATGCGTGATCCTGACACTCCACCTGTTTTGCAATTGCATCTGTGGCCATCGTCCTCTCCAGAACGTCGTTTATTAGTTGAGTTTCAAAAAACATTAGTAAAACTCAATAAGTACTATGCTGATATTCAGAGTGAGAAAATCAAAAATGAAATATTCCTACGCAAGGCTTTTGAAGTTTGGCCCGAAGGTATCATCATTTATGATATTGATACAGGCAGGATCATTGAGGCTAATCCTTCAGCCTGTGTTATGCATGGGTACACTCGCGACGAGCTGATTGGTTCATATTACACTACCCTTATCCATCCTGATTACCTTGGCGTTTATAACGAATGCCTAAAAGCCATTACCTGCAATAAAGTCAGTGAGGTAACCATTCTTCATTCAAGGCAGGATGGTACATATATAAATACAGAAGTTGTTGCAATGCGATTTGATTTTCAAGGCAGGCATTGTGTTCAAGCGTATATGAAGGACCTAAGCAATTTTAAGAAAGAGTTATTAGCAGAACGATTAATTCAGCAACAAATTAACGAGCGAACAAATGAGCAAGCTTCTCTGTTAGAAATTTCTCAGGCGCTGACATCTACGCTTTCTCTCAATCCAGAACTGATCCTGGAGCAAATTCAAAAAATTATTCCTTATACCCATGCAATATTTATAACCGTTGAAGAAAACACACTAATAGCACAGGCAATACGGGGGACCCATTTACTGGATGATTTCCTCCCATACAAAATCATTTGTGATGATACCGAAACCTATCAATTTCTTTATAATGATCACCAGCCATTAATCATTAATGATGTGTTCAGTAATGAACCGGCTGCAAAAAAAATTAGAGAGTTCCTTAATGGAAAGCTTATGCTCTTGCTTGAGGGCATTCATGCGGTTATGTGGGTGCCAATAGCAGTAAAAGATCGCCTTTCAGGAGGGATATGGATTGCCCATGCGAACCCATATTACTTCACCCCACGCCATAGTTATCTAGCAATGACAGTAGCTAATCATGCAGCCATTACAATAGAAAACGTAGAGCTTTATCGGCAAGCTCAACAATTTGCATCGATGAAAGAGAGGCAACGCCTTGCGAGAAGCCTGCATGACGCTGTCAATCAAAGCCTTTTTTCTGCCAACCTTATCGCAGAAGTATTACCCCGGGCATGGGAAAGAGATCCTGTTGAAGGAAGAAAACTATTGGAAGATCTACACAGGCTGACAAATGGCGCTATGGCAGAGATGCGGATCATGATGGCAGAACTTCGACCACTTGGAATGGTAGATCTCAACCTTGAAGATCAGGTGAAGTTGTTGGGTGATGCATTTACCGGGCGAACGAACATTCCTGTTGATATCAGTATTGACATTAAAGGAAATTCTTCCCTACCTGAAGAAGTGCAAACCGAGTTTTTCCGTGCCTGCCAGGAAGGATTAAACAATATTGCCAAACATTCAGGTGCCAGCAAAGCTGAAATTTCTTTGACCCGCCTTAATGGCACCGTACATTTATGTATTAATGATAATGGATGCGGTTTTGATACAAGTCTTACACCTCGTGGTCATTATGGATTGAGTATGATGGAAGAAAGAATGAAGAGTATAGGTGCGGATCTTTCAATTGAAAGTATACCGAACCACGGAACACGACTAATGATCCAATGGAACCAGAAAGAAGAGGGGGAATAACTGTGAATTTGTCGCAGGAAAAACTTATACGAATATTAGTGGTGGATGACCATACTATGGTCAGGCGAGGATTGGCTACATTTATAGGTGTATTTGATGATTTTTCATTGGTAGGTGAAGCCACCAATGGAGAATCGGCCATCCGTCTTTGTAATGAGTTGAATCCTGATATCGTATTAATGGATATGGTGCTTCCTGATATGGATGGAGCTAGCGCTACAAGAGCGATCAAGCGCGAGCACCCAGAAATCAAGGTAATTTTTTTAACTAGCTTTAAAGACGAAGTATTGATCATGAACGCAATGCAGGCGGGTGCTGTAGGTTATTTGCTGAAGGATATTTCTGCAAATGAATTGGCTCAAGCCATTCGTGGTGCAATGAGCGGGCAGGTGACTTTTTCACCTGAAGCAGCCAAAATCATGCTGACAGCAAACAAGCAACAACCAGTACCTGGAGGAGATTTGACAGAGCGTGAGCGGGTTGTATTGGAATTAATGGTGGAGGGCTTGAACAACACGCAGATCGCGCAGCGATTATTTATCAGCCCAGCCACCGTCAAATCGCATGTAAGCAATATATTGTCAAAGTTAAATGTAACTGGCCGTACAGAAGCCGTTGCACTTGCCATTAGACATGGGCTGATTGAATGAGTCAGTCTACTTACTCCAACTGGCGGAGAAAAACACTCTCCCTCTGATGGATGTATCAAACTGGTTTATCGATTAATATTTAAAAATGACCACTGTTTATATTGCTGATGCCTGTCCGGATGATACACTTGCTTTTTCCATTCTTTTACAAGACCTGAAAATGAATGTAGTAGGGCATTCTTCAGACTGGAATACAATTGTGAATGATATTCCACATGTTTGCCCGGATCTGCTGCTTGTGGATTGGAGCCTGATCAACAGCAGCCCTGAATTCACTATGCCAAATCTCCGTTCGGTTTGCCCTGAAAGTACGGTGATCGTTCTGATCAGTTCGCTGGATTCACGGGAATTGGCAGCAATTGCAGCAGGGGCGGATGTATTTATGAGCAAGGGGGAAACACCTGACAGGTTGGCGCGACGTCTTCAGACTCTTTCTGACGACATCAGCTACCGGCGGCTTTTCGGAGTAATATAAAAATAGTGCATAGCGAAATCGTCGATATTTCATCATGTAAAATAGATCATCATCGCAGGGTGGAGATCATTTGGGTTCTCGCCAGCATGATGTTTTTATTTTTTGTGATTTCGCTTTTTCATTACTTATTACCTTCGTTTGATAAAAACGCCAGGTTATGGCTTATCCGTGTTCTTCCTTATTTCAACCGAGATTTTTTCTGGCTGGTTTCTTCATTTGGAAAAGAAGTATTTGTTTTACCAATTACCGTTGTGATCATTGCATGGTGGTTGATCAGGCGGAAATGGGATCTGGCAATAGGATTATTCTTCTGTGTCATTCTTGGTGCAGGGGTGATTTTTGGTACCAAAGTGCTTTTTTCCATCCATAACAATGTACAACAATTGGCAGATATTTCTTCCCTTGATCTTGGTTATCCATCTGGGCATGCCGCCTTGGCAACATTATTCTATGGATATTTTGCCTTTATTGCAGCAAGAAACTTGAAGAGCCGGTTATGGGTTGCATTGATAAAAACTGCAGGGATTATCCTTCCGCTCATTATTGGCATAACTCGGCTCTTCTTGATGGTGCATTACACTACTGATGTTTTAGGGGGATGGGTGATTGGGGTATTTTGGCTCTATTGTAACTATGTACTTCAGCCTTCTCGTGCAAAATAGTGGTCTTGAATAGATCGATAAAAAGGCTACAATGATAATAACGAACGAAGAATCATGTCATTAAAATTATTATTAGTATACTATTAGCTTGACAAATCATTCGTAAATCAGTAACATTAGAATTACTTAAGAATTGTTATTGTAGTGGGCTATTCAGTGTTGATGGTATGCAGTCAAGTGTTGTTGTAAACCATTGAAATTTCATCACTCTAAAAACTGAATATCAAGATTAATACTCATTGATGCACTTGAATATCATTTGATGCTTTTCTCGGTGCCTTCGCCG
>DAOUGQ010000018.1:0-448495 GCA_034429195.1 Anaerolineaceae bacterium | reverse complement strand
AGAGCGGGTGATGGGATTCGAACCCACGAATAGTAGCTTGGGAAGCTACTGCCTTACCACTTGGCAACACCCGCAATAGTGAAAACATTATATGCTGTGAAAGAACGAGTGTCAAGAAAAATTATAATGGGATTAATCAATATATTCAAAATATGGGGAAGGTTCATTACTTATATGCTTGTAATAGCCTCGATATGAATGGGGTAGTAATTTGGCAAGCTCTGCCATAAATTCATCGGTCAATCGTTGCCTGGTTTGTTTATCGGGATTACGAGGGTATTCTTTTAGAATAAATTTTTCTCCTACTTTAATAGTAAATTTAGTTCGTTGAAAACGCGAGATATTGTTCCAAAATTTTTCTCCCCCATAATAAACCAATGGTAAAAGTGGAACCTGCGATTTTAATGCCAGTAAAACAATACCTGGCATCCCTTGTTTTAATTTACCATCCTTGCTACGTGTACCTTCTGGTGCAACAACTAAAATATTTCCTTTTTCAATGGCCTCTAACGAGCGTTGAATAGCTTCTCTATCTAAAACACCTCTTTTTATGGGTATGCCATTCCAGGAATTAAAAAGAAATGCAAGTGCAGGATTCTTCCAGGTTTCTTCTTTGGCAATTACAGAAATCTGCCTGTTCTCGAGCCGTGATGCAACAACAGGAACTTCCAAAAAGTTAATGTGATTAACAAATACGATCAGAGGTCCTTGTTCAGGAATTTTGGAAAGGTCTTTCGCTTCAACGTCGCAAATCACTTCCGTAATATTGCGTAAAGAGAAGTTGATAATTCGCGTGGAGAGCTTAAGGCTATTTTGCGTTTGCATATATCAGGTCGATCTGTTGAGGAATAATTTCCAGTGCCAATTGATCACCCTTAGTGCAAATCGTTTCACCATCAGCATGTGCAGGAATTGATCCTTTAATTGCCGTCACTTTTAATTTCTTGCTGCGGGCAAAAGTAACTGCAGGATGAGAACCCTGTGTTCCTCTTGTAAATTGAACGATTAGTTTTAATGCTTGAATACGAGATACTTTTTCAACGAGGCATAGATCAAAATGACCATCATCTGGTTTGCTTTCAGGTGTCATGAAGAAGCCACCTCCTAATCGGTAGCCATTCATAATAGACACCATCAGGTATCTATTAGTTATTCTCTCGTTATCCAATTCTACTTGTAATTCTGGAGCATCGAAGTGAAAGATCATTGTTTTTAATGCCCCTGCTATGTATGAAGAAAAACCTTTAAGTTGTTTCATTCTTACAGACTCAAATCCGACCACAGCATCAAAGCCAATTCCAATACCATTCCCAAAATAGCGACCTTCGGGGTATAAACCACCAGTAACTTTCCCAATGTCAATTTTCCTGGTCTCACCTTTGATAAGGGCTTTGCATCCTTCCTCATATGTGGAAGGAATTCCCATGCTGAATGTAAAATCGTTTCCTCTACCAACAGAAAGTGCACCCATTACGGATTTATGTTGCATGCCAGCATCTCGAGCCATCATAAAACCGTTGATGACTTCGTTCATTGTTCCATCGCCACCAGCCGCAACGATATAGTCAAATCCCTGAGAAATAGCATCTTTTGCTAATTCTGCAGCGTGCCAGGGTGCATTAGTATGCACCAAATCAAAATCAATATGATGGTCATGAAGAAAAGATGCAATTAGAGGTGATACTTTGGCACCCGTTCCCCTTCCCGAAATTGGGTTAAGTATGATTTTATAGGAAGGCATATTGATGGTACCCTTTTCTAGATGAAATTTGTATGAAATATTCTATCTTTTCCTAAGCAATGGGTCAAGCTATATATGGACAAAACAGATAATCAATCAAATGCTTTTTGAAGAAGTTGAAGAAAAGTTTCCTTTGTATTTGCTTTAAGTATCTCAATCCGCAGGTTATTAGGGATTAGAAGATGTGAAAGATACCCAGCTGCATGTTTCCTAAATAAAAGTACTCCTCTCTTCTCTGTATAACACTCACACATCAAGTTAAGATGCTCTTTTATAACTTCGTATTTTTCCTGGACGGGTATTGTATCCACATCTTTTCTTGAAAATAACCATGGATTACCTATAGCAGCCCTTCCAATCATGACTGCATTACATCCAGTTGTAGATTTCATGCAATCAATATCTGCTGGTGTTCGAATATCACCATTTCCGATCACAGGTACAGAGACAGCTGCTTTGATCTGCCGAATTGCTTCCCAATCTGCTCTTTCACTAAAATGCTGATTGTGAGTGCGAGCGTGGACTGTTATCATGCTGGAACCAGCTTCTTCAAGGGTTTTTGCTATATTAACTGGGTTTTTCGTTAATTCATCCCATCCCAAACGAATTTTTGTTGTTATTGGAATTGTGAGTGTATTGCAAAGAGATTGAATCAAGTTAATTACTTTTGGCATGTCACGTAACATCCCAGCTCCTGCGCCCCGGGCACTAATTGCCTTAACCGAACAGCCCAAATTAATATCCAAAATATCCGGTTGGCGTTGCATAAGGATTTTCGCTGCTGCAACCATCATATCAATGTCATTTCCGTAAAGCTGCATAACAAATGGTCTTTCGCTTTCTGAAAACTTCAATCGGTCATTTAAGCGATGTGGATGACCATAAATGACTTCTTGAGCATTAACAAAAGCTGACCAACTTAATGCATTTCCCAATTGGCGAGTAATCAGCCGATAAGGCATATCGGAAATCGAAACCATGGGAGCTAATATTACATCTCCATGGATCGAAATGTTTTTGATAGAGAAATCACTGCTCATTATGCAACACGATTATAATGTGTGCGATTCATTTTGTGTTGTTTTGGAGAATACATGAGTAGATTAATCGATACTGAATCAGAAGGTAAACAACGAACTCATTTAACCAAGTCTATTCTTATTTGCATTCGAGAGTTCATGAAACAATCCAGGGCTGATCAGAAGAGTAAAGACCTGACTGCTTTTATCATTTTAGCGTTGCGAGATATTAATTCTGGAATTGACCCGTCAGTTGAGGCCTGGGAAAAGCGTGGATACTGGGTCAAGGCTGATCGTTTTCGAATGGAATGGAGATGGACCAAAAGCTATGCGGACGAGTTAGAAACTGCTCTTTTAAAGGATGATTGGGGTACTGTAGCGCAAACTGCAATTCGAATTGCAGAGAAGTTCCCTAAAGTGAAAGTTCCTGTGAGAATAATGGCAGGTGATTTTTGGGTAAACGCATACGATAAATTAACCAAACAAGCGTGATCAAATTCTATCAAGTATATATTTTGCCACCTGGAAGGTTTCGTTATCTGGTGGTTTTTCTTGTTTAATTCCAAGATAGTCTGGGACATGCTTAACCCATTCGCCAGAAGAAAATTCATCTTGATTCAGGATTCGATAAGCGACATTTTCCTGTACAAATTTTTCCAAATACTGGCATTCTGGAAAATCAGGACGAGGAATATAGAAAAATGGCAGTCCTGCGATTACCAATTCTGCAACAGTGCTATAGCCCGGTTTCCCTACTACTAAGCTGCTCGCAGCGAGAAGGTCCTGTGTATAAAATCCCGAATGGTGGGGCAATTGAAGTACATGTTTGCCAAAGATTGGATTTTTAGTGTTTGTCAGGCAGACAATAAAGAAATCATTAAATATCAGGTCTTCAGATATGTGAAAATCGGATTCAATACCACCCAGAGAAATATATACATATGGTTTATTGCTTTGAACCCCAAGTTTTTTGCGAGTGGAGGAAATATCAGCGACTTGCGTGCGAGCGATTGGCCCGAAAGAAGCATGAACAACACTAGTAGTTGGGCAACCTGGTAATAAATGAATGTGATAATCTGCTTGTTTGTAATAAATTTCAAGTGTACTTGCAATGTTTCTGTATGCCTGATTTCCCCTTCCTAATTGCTGATAAATCCAATCCCAGGTGAAATTTTCAATCAAGAACGAAGGAATATTTGCTTCTTTTGCTGCCAGAATTCCAAGTGGACTGATATCGCAAATCGTCGCAATATTTCTATTTTTAGTTAATCTTTCTACAATTTTTGATATTCTCTCATCAGATAATGGATAGAAAGCATTTATAGCTTCTATGGAGGAAACATGGTCGATGAAAAATGGTGAATTCTGCACCAGCCCAACATCTGTCTCTATTTTATTAAGATGCCATTTGCAAAACAATGAATCCGCAAGGAACCATTCAGGAACTGTTGTGAATATCTCAAATGTTGTTTGCGTATCGATACGGTAGATAGCATTCATAAGCGCACACGCTCTTGATGCATGTCCAAATCCATGAGAAGTGATGAAATATGCAATTGACTTCATGAAATTTATTTTCCCAGGTTATCTTCAAAATCTAGGGGGATTGCATCTGGCAAAAGTGATAATAAATCCTGGGCATTGAGGATCAATGCTTTATTTGTTTCGCCAGAGCCAAAAGAAATTTCTTTTTTCTTAGCAATCGAACTATCATAGTAGATTGGTAAACCAGAAGGCAGACCTAATGGTGAAACTGTACCAGGTTCATAGCCTGTTATAGACAATACTTCATCCCTTGTAGCTGTCGTAATACGCCGCTTATGTAATTTTTCTCTAAGTTTTTTCCAGGATATTTGTTTATCACCAGGAGCAAGAACTACAAAGAAATCATCTTGTCCTTTGCGAAACAAAATAGTTCTAATGATCTGTTCTGTTTGTTGACCACGAGCTAAAGCAGCAGCCTGAAGTGATTCAGGCTGCATTTTATGTATGAATATTCGAAATGATACTTTTGCTTGTTCGAGAATTTGTTCAGGGCTAAGAAAGGTCATTTATCAATTGTATTACGGTGTAGCTTCTTCAACAGTTGGGTAATTATTATCTTTCCAGTTTTGAAAGCCGCCAATGAGAGGATTCACTCGTGTAAAGCCATTTTCAATTAGAATTTCTGCCGCACGGGCACTTGATTCTTCGTTTGGTCAGGTGCAATATGGAATGATCCATTGATTCTTATCTAATTCTCCTAATCTTTCTTCGAGATAGATCAATGGAATATTGACAGCATCAGGAATATGGCTGTAAGAGTAACTAGCAGATGATCGGACATCAAGGAAAAGTGCCGTTTTTTCTTCGTAGGCTTTTTTTGCATCCGCCAATGTGATTCGGGTAATGATTATGGGTAAAACTGGTTTTGACGACTTTTCCTGTGAAGTTTTTGGTAAATATACTACATAAAACAGTGATACTCCAATGAGCAGGATCAATCCCGAACTCATGAGAATAATTGGTGCAATTATGCTTCTGGTATGGCTGCTTTTCATCCCTGAAATAATCCGTTATTGCTAAAGAATGAATCAAAAAATGTCTATGTTGCTGCAACTATTTTTGATGGTCTAAACAAAAAAAGGATAAATCCTGTAAATCTTATACTACCACCGATAATTAAGGCGTAACTTAAACCAATATTATTTGCAATTAAAGATCCAATTAATGGTGCAACTACTGCTGCAAGAAATTCGAGGCTTTGTGAAATAGACATAAAAGTTGCACTAAATTTAGGAGGTATGGTCTGCATAAGCTCATCAAAAAAAATTAGGTTTACACCTGCAGAAGAAATTCCCATGATTCCTGCAAGAATGGTAATCAATAATTCCTGGTGGGTTAATGCAACTAAGATCGGATAAAGGGCAACCCCAAGAGTGGAAAGAAGAAGTACTCGGCGAGAACCGAATTTTCGAGTTTGCCTTGTCCAAAGAGCATAACCAATAATGGTTACTGCAGTTTGAACAGTAGTAATTACTGCAATCCACGCGTCAGATGCTTCAGCTTCACGAACGTAATAAAGCGGAAGCAATGGAATTGCAAAATATGAACCAAAAGTAAATACAAACCTTCGGGATACAAAATCAATAAAAGAGGTCTGCCCTGTCACCAGTTTGAAATATTCTTGCAACTTTTCGCGATGTGATTTATTTGTTGAAGGTTGAACATCCTGGTCTTCTATCTTTATTTTGCTTGAATACCTGTAACTAAGGAATGCTCCAATTGAAAGGAAAAAGAAAGCCAATTGATAATTCAATGGAAATATTACATTATCAAGCAATATGCCAACTAGGAAAGCACAGGTGGCAGTAGTCACGCCCATGATAGACCATCGCCTTGACATCAACTCAAAACGACCAGTAGGGCCTGCAACTGAATTCATCACTACATTGAACGCAATAGCCACCACTGTTTGTGGAATGGTTGCTAAAGCCCAAATAGTTAGGATAGCATAAATTGAGTTATGCTCATTGAAAATTAAGGTTGCAATACTGGTCAATGCGTAGCTCAGTATCACTGCAAGGCGAGCTGCACTAAACCAGGGAACTACATTCTTCCGATTTTGGAGAAAACGTCCCAGTGGAATCGAAGTAATCAAGCCTGTGATTCCAGGCATGGAGGAAAGTAAGCCGATGTGAATTGTCTCTGCGCCAAGCCTTGTTAAGAACACTGGTAAAAATGGACTGGCAGCATTAGCAAGAGCTACACCTATTGCATCTATTTGAACATTAAGAAAATTCTTCGAGTCTATCCCCTCAGATTGCGGGACAGTTAGCCAGCGTTTAATCCGTTGAAAGATGAACATAATATTTAATTAGATAATGTTTGCAATAATATTCAGTGATTTTCTACTCATCAAAAATGCACTGGGAAATATTATAATCCTAGAATGAGGATAATTCCCATCATATGGAGGGCGAAATGCAGGACTATACGATCGAGCAATATAAAAACGCACACACTAATATAGCCACTTTTAATTATGTGTTGAAAGATATTGTACATGGATATGCAGGTCGAACGCTCTATATAAATCTCGATTCGAATACAATCGTCGAAAAAGAAGTTACGGAAAAAATGAAAGATATTTTCACAGGTGGACGTGGGTTCTGCCTATGGCTTCTTTGGAACGGGATAAAAGATGATACCAGATGGGATGACCCTGAAAATGAGCTTGTAATATCCAGCGGACCTATCGGAGGAATTTCCTCATATCCCGGGTCGGGAAAACTAACTGCTGTGACTATCTCTCCTCTTACTAAAGTTGTTATCGACAGTAACGGTGGGGGTTACTTTGGACCTTACTTAAAATTTTCTGGTTGGGATGCATTGGAAATTCAGGGGAAAGCAAAAGAAGATGTAATTATTGTTATTGATGGCGATAAAGGAATTGTTCAAATCGATACTGCACCCTTAGAGTGTGCTGATACCCATATCATCAATCGAATATTAACAGAGATGTACTCTGGTGAAGATGGAAATTTTCGAAATGTCTCAGTTATTTCTGCTGGCAGGGCTGCTGAGCATGTTCCCATGTGTGGTTTAAATATCAGTTATTATGATCCAAAACGGAAAGAAGTGAGGATTAAACAGGCAGCTAGAGGCGGAGCAGGAACCGTCTTGCGTAATAAGAAGATCAAAGCGATTGTCGTTAAATATAGTGATATGAATCCCAATTCTAATCATGTCGCGAACATGGAATTGATCAAGAAAGCGGGAGTGAGGATAAATAAGGAGATCATCGAATTTGATCCTTCGCAAAATGACATGCGCGGAACAGGCACACCATATCTCGTTGAGATCATGAATAAATTTGACCTGCTGCCTGTACAAAACTTCCGATATGGATGTGATGATTCAGCAAAAAACATTGCGGGCGACATCTGGAAACAAAAATTTGATAAACGTGGACCTGATGGCTGTTGGTATGGTTGCACAATGGCTTGCGCACATGCGGTACCGGAATTTACATTAAAAACAGGACCATATAAAGGCCAAAAGGTATTTATTGATGGCCCAGAGTATGAAACATTAGGTGCATTAGGTTCAAATATCGCAGTTTTCGATCCAGAAGCGGTTTTAGAATTAAATTTTTATTGTGATACCTATGGGATTGATACCATTTCGGTTGGTAATTCCTTTGCTTTCGTCATGGAATGTTACGAAGCAGGCATTCTGAACAAAGAAAGAACTGGTGGACTAGATTTCGCGTGGGGAAATGCAGATGCTTGCCTAACGGCTTTACATCAAATGGCTGAAGGAGAAGGTTTTGGTATCACGATTGGTCAGGGTATTCGAGCAATGAAAAAAATCTTTGCTGAAAAATTCCATGCTGATCCAAAATTTTTACAGGATATTGGAATGGAAGTAAAAGGTCTCGAAATATCTGAATATATGACTAAAGAATCAGTAACGCAGCAAGGTGGTTATGCATTGGCATCAAAAGGTGCCCAACACGATGAAGCCTGGTTGATATTTATGGAACTTGTGCATAAGCAATTGCCTACTTTTGAAAAGAAGGCTGAAGCATTACATTATTTTCCCATGTGGCGAACATGGTTCAGTCTACACGGATTATGTAAATTGCCCTGGAATGACATCATACCTGTAAGCAATAAGACTGCATCTGAACCTGCCAAAGTGCCCGAACATATCGAAAATTACACTTGGCTTTATGAAGGAGTAACAGGGAAGAAAGCGACCCTAGAAGATTTAATTTTACAATCAGAAAAAGTTTATAACTTCCAACGATTGTTTAATTTACGCCTTGGCTATGGAAAACGAAATGAAGATTATCCTCCTTATAGAGCAGTTGGCCCAGTAACAGAAAATGAATATGAAAGCCGGGTAGAGCGTTATGATACTGAACTACGAGAAATGGTAGGGATTGATCCGAGAAATCTATCAACAGTAGAAAAGATGGAAAAGCTACGCGCTCACCGTGAATCTCGTTATGAACAGCTTTTGGATGCGGTATATAAACGTCGTGGATGGTCGAAAAATGGTGTTCCTACCCTTGAAACGGTGAAGAGATTAGGTATTGACTTTCCAGATGTTGTGGAATTGATCGAAAAGAATCAATAAGAAACGCTTGATTTTTCAAGTATAATGCATTATGAAGGAGGTAGATAAATAAGGGAAAGGTAGCGCATGGTTCCCAATAGCTTTTTTATTGGGATTGACGAGGAGGAGGGTTCTCCATCGCAGGATGGAGTTAACCAGTTTACCTGGGAAAATCGAAAGGTCAGCGGAAGCCCTCTGAGTTAAATATTCTTAACTCATCCTTTTCCAAAACATGAAAATTAAACAGAAACAAGCCGGTGAAAAATATTTTCATCGGTTAATCTTTGCCACATCATTGGAGGTTTTCATGTGTGGAATAGTTGGATATATTGGTAGTAAAAATGCCACTCCAATAATATTGAATGGTTTAAAGAAACTTGAATATCGCGGGTATGATTCTGCAGGTTTGGCAGTAATTGAAAATAATGAAATAGTAGTGCGAAGAGATGTAGGAAAACTAGAGAATCTGGTGAACCTGGTAGAAGCTCACCCTGTCAGTGGAAATTTAGGTATTGGGCATACAAGATGGGCTACACATGGGGTTCCAAGTTCAAATAATGCCCATCCGCATAAAAGCAACAATGGAAAAGTAGTCATTGTCCATAATGGGATAGTTGAGAATTTCATTGAACTAAAGCAAGAATTAATTTCCGAAGGGGTGCAATTCAATTCTGATACCGATACCGAAACTATTGTACAACTGGTGGAAAGGTTCATGTCTACTGGTCAAAGTTTGACTGATGCATCACGAAATACCTTTCAGCTTTTGCAAGGTGCACATGGAATAGTTCTGGTATCCACAGAAGAGCAAGACAAGATCGTGGCAGCACGTATTGGAAATGCAGGTGGGGTCGTCATTGGTCTTGGAGAAGATGAAGCATATATTGCAAGTGATATTCCTGCCATATTGGAACACACACGCAAGGTGGTCTTCCTGGAATCAAGGCAATATGCTGTTGTAACCCGGAAGAGTGTGAAAATTTTTGATTTCAACGGAAATGAAGTTCCATTTCAGGTGCATGTTGTGGCGTGGGATCCTGTAGCTGCAGAAAAAGGTGAATACCGACATTTCATGCAAAAAGAAATTCACGAACAGGTACGATCACTGACAGATACTCTGGCAGGCAGGGTTAATTTCTTCACTGGAAAAATCGAAATGCCACAGTTGAACCTTACCAAAGAATTTGCCACATCCATACGAAAAATTTTCATCACTGCCTGTGGAACTGCATCACATGCCGGTATGGTAGGAAAACTGCTAATTGAAAAGTTGGCACAAATTCCTGTTGAAACAGAGATTGCTTCTGAATTTCGCTATCATGATCCCATTTTGGAAGATGGAACTGTCGTCCTTGCCATCAGCCAATCAGGTGAAACTGCTGATACTTTAGCTGCAATGGAAGTAGCAAAAAGAAAAGGCGCTACTTTATGGTCGATTGTTAATGCAATTGGTTCGCAGGCAATGCGGCAAGCTGATGGGTATATTTCCATGCAAGTAGGCCCAGAAATTGGTGTTGCTTCAACAAAGGCATTTACAGCGCCGCTTTTAGATTTATATATGCTGGCAATTCTATTAGGCGATTTGCGTGGTTCTCTTTCAATTGAAGAACGGATGAAGGCAGTACGAGATCTCAGATTGATCCCAGATATGGTTAGTCGATGTTTATCCAGAGAAGATCAAATCGTTCAGGTTGCAAAAAAGTACCGTGATGTACATGACATGTTATATCTGGGCAGGGGAATCAATATGCCTATTGCATATGAAGGCGCCTTGAAAATGAAAGAAATTTCGTATATACATGCTGAAGCATATCCTGCCGGAGAAATGAAGCATGGTCCAATTGCATTAGTAGATAAGGAGATGCCAGTTCTGGTTATTGCACCACGTGATCCATGGTATGAAAAGATGATCAGCCAGATCGAGCAAGCAAAAGCGCGTGGCGGAACAATCATTATGGTAGCCAGCGAGAGTGATGAAAGAGCCAGAGAACTTGCGGACGACATTTTCTGGGTGCCAGAAACACCTTGGTTGCTCAGCCCGGTTTTAACAGTGTTGCCGTTACAATTGTTTGCATATCACATTGCATCGCAACGCGGTTTGGATGTGGACCAGCCTCGAAATCTGGCGAAAAGCGTTACTGTAGAATAATTTATTAAGAGCGTAATTTTTTCAGAAAAACAGGATAGATTTTTATCCTGTTTTTCTCTTGTGGAATAATATAAAAACAATTTATTTTGGCTGATACCCGAATACTACATAGCCTCCATCGATGGCTGCGCCAAACTCGGAATAAAGCTGGAAATAATTTGATTGATAAGACATATCCTCAGAACAGAATCCCCAAAGATCAAATTCTACTTTTTCTCCTGGATTAACAACATGATCAAGAGTAGCTTCTGTTTGTACAGTGACGTATTCACCTTCGTAGCCAACAAGAAGTAATTTGGATCCTGCACCCCAGGCGGTAGAACCAGTGTTTTGAAAACCAATCGCAATCCCGAAAGTTTCATTAGGTACAAATTCCTGTTTATTTTCGGGGAAAGTGCTTACATAAAGTAATTGCGCTTTTAATATAGGAACTGTTGGTGAAGATGTGAAGGTGAATGTAGGTTCAAATGTTGGAGTGTTTGTTGGAGATGGAGTAGAAGTAGAAGTTGCGGTTGGTACTGGCGTGTTTGTTGATGTGGGATTAAGAAAAGCCTGTGTAGTAATCTGTGCAAATGCTGTTTCGAAAGCTTCTTGGGTAGCTTTTACTTTTCCTTCTGCTGTGAGAGTACTAAATGAACAACCTGAAATGAAAATAATGATAAAAAGCGAGGCGATAGAAGTGATTAGATTTTTACGCATAGTGCCTTTTAGAAAAAGTAAATTTCAATCATTGTAACAGAAAAATGATTTTTTACAGGAAAGCTGAATAATTCTTGAAAGATGATAAAATGTGTAGGATATGGCTATTAATGATACTGAATTCATTTTTCCCGAAAGATATTGCGTGCAATTAGGTGACCTGCGAGGCGAAAATTGGAAGAAGCTTGTTGAACAGGTGTCACATGAAGAAATTGATTCAGTAAATAGGATTGCATTTGTTTATATGATCGCTCGCATCAATGGATGCGGGAATTGTAATTCGGATGCCTTTAGAGCGATGAAAGGCTGCCTGATGTGTGCAAGAAACTCCATCAAACGATTTAGAGGAAGTGATAAGGAACTTTTGGAGCAGTATTTGCATGCAAAGCAGGAAATCATCGATTATCTAGAGACCGGAAAATCTCATTATCGGTGAAACAAAGGAGAACCCATTGATCTCAAAAGAACAAGTATTGGATATATTAAAAACGGTTGATGATCCTGAATTAGACCAGGATATCATTTCGTTGAATATGGTAAAAGATATTGAAATAAAGAATGAAGTAGTTTCTGTAACAATTGCATTGACTACTCCAGCCTGCCCATTAAAAGAAAGAATTCGATCTGATGTAGAACAGGCATTATTGAAGAATTCAAAGATTAAAAAGGTCGAAATTGTTTTCGCTAATATGGAAGGATCGAACGCACAATTTGCGGGGAAAATTCCATTACCAATCAAGCACCTGATTGCTGTAGGTTCGGGTAAAGGCGGTGTAGGCAAATCAACCGTAGCTGCCAATCTGGCAATTTCTCTTGCACAAAAGGGTTTCAAGGTCGGTTTGATGGATGCTGATATTTACGGCCCAAATATCCCAACGATGATGGGTGTTCAAACCTTACCCCCACAAAATGATGGAAAAATCACTCCTGCTGAAGCATATGGTGTAAAGGTAATTTCTATTGGAATGTTTATTCAAAAAGGCCAACCGCTAGTTTGGCGTGGTCCTGTACTTCATTCTGCTGTCAGGCAACTACTTGCAGATGTTGCCTGGGGCTTATTAGATTATCTAATTGTTGACCTTCCACCAGGAACAGGGGATGTTCAAATCAGTCTGATGCAAATTGCTTCGGTAACAGGTTCAGTAATTGTTACTCTACCCCAAAAAGTATCCACTGATGATGCTTATCGTGCTGCAGAAATGTTCCGCGCTATGAATGTTCCCATTTTGGGTATTGTTGAAAACATGGGTTCGATGACACTTCCAGATGGTTCGACCTATGATCTGTTTGGTGATGGTGGTGGTAAGAATTTAGCAGAAGAGCTCAATGTTGATTTCTTCGGTTCAATTCCCATTGACCGTGACATTCGAATTGGTGGCGATTCTGGTTTTCCTGTTACAGTTATGAATCCTTCTGCTTCATCATCAATAATATTTCAGACGATTGCAACACAATTGCAAAAAAAATCGGAATGCAAAAGCTAGAAAGATATTAAGAAATTATCATGATTGCTGGGATAAGGTTTTCTAAAGTTGGAAAGATATATCACTTTGACGCTGGTGCGATAACTGACTTGCGTCAGGGTGATGGAGTGATAGTAGAAACTTCTCGCGGAATGCAATTGGGTTGGGTGGTTATCTTAGGTGAAGATCTCGAAACACCCGAAAATGAAGAGATCAAATCGATCACCAGAAAAGCAACACCTCAAGACCTGATGCAAAGGCAGCTTTGGAAAGCAAAAGAAGAGGCAATTATTGAGCAATGCACCGCAAAAGTTAAGAATTTGAATTTAAGCGGAGTAAAGATAGTTGATGCAGAATTCAGTTTTGATGGGAGCAGGTTGGCGATAATTTACAATACTGAAACAGACGAAAAGGTCGATCTTAAAGCTGTTCGGCAGGATATGCAAAAGATTTACAGCAATGTACAGATCGAGTTGCGCCAGGTTGGACCCCGAGATATGGCAAAATGCCTGGGTGGAATGGGGGCGTGTGGACTTGAATCACGTTGTTGTTCTAAATTCTTGACAGATTTTTCTTCTATTTCCATCCGCATGGCAAAAGAACAGGGCATTTCTCTAACCCCGGGTGAGATTACTGGAATGTGTGGAAGATTGCGATGCTGTCTTTTTTATGAATATGATCAATATATGGCAGCAAAAGAGGATCTTCCGAAAAGAAAGCAAATGGTAAATACACCCGTAGGAGTAGGAAAAGTGATCGACCTGGCTCCTTTGAGAGAAGGTGTCATTGTTGATCTGAACGATGGTGGGATCAGAGAATTTCATAAAAGTGAAATTACTACTATCGATAACTCTGAAAAATAGTTTGTGGCTCTACAAAAATCATTGATAAGAAATAACCCTGATGAACAAAAGAATCAGGGTTATTTATATTTAGTTTGAAAGATCTGAGATGGGAGAAATATGACCATCGTACATGATTACTCATGATATTCAATAGTATAAAAAGCATGCTATTTATGTTTATAATTCAATAATATGATAAATCATATTAATCAAATTAAAGAGCGATTATGAAAGCAAAGTTCGTTCCAAATAACGTAATTCAATATGATTTTCTTCAATACCTTGCCTCTTCATGTGAAGATGGCGAACGTTTACCTGCACTCAATGATCTTTCTCCTGAAATTGGATTAAGTACTTCCAGCCTTCGTGAACAAATGGAAGTCGCCAGAGCATTAGGATTGGTGGAAGTAAAACCGCGTACAGGAATTCATCGATTACCATATTCTTTCAGACCTGCAGTTCAACAAAGTCTTAATTATGCACTGATGGTAGATCGAGACTTTTTTGCTGCGTATACCGAAATTCGGATCCATCTTGAAACCTCTTTTTGGAATGAAGCCGTAGCTTTGTTGCATGTGGAAGATAAATTGCGATTGAAAGAATTGGTGCAAATGGCGAGAGACAAGTTGAATAGATTACCAGTGCAGATTCCGCATGCAGAACATCGGGAGTTTCACACATTAATTTACCAATATATTAAAAACCCATTTTTGCATGGCTTACTTGAAGCTTATTGGGATTTTTATGAATTAGCAGGACTGGATGTCTATACCAATTATGGATATCTTGCTAGGGTGTGGGATTATCACAGCGAGATAGCTGAAAATATTTGGAAAGGCGAAACTACAGCAGGGTTGAATGCTTTGCGCGAGCATTTCAACTTGATGTCTTTGAGAAAAAAGCCAAATGTTACCCAGAAATTTGAATAACTATATCTCAGGAGAAAAAACTTTTCTATGACAGAAAAAATAGTAAACAACTTTTGCATCACCTTCAGCACAATCAATGGCTCGGGAAGTGCAACAGCAAATACCACTATTTTAAGAGCACTATTCAAAATGGGAATTCCCGTAACTGGAAAGAATATTTTCCCGTCCAATATCCAGGGTTTGCCAACCTGGTATTCGATCCGACTTAGTTCGAAAGGATATAGAGCGCGACTTGAGAAGGATGATGTCGTCATTGCTATGAATCCCGCTACATTGATACAGGAATACGATTATATTCTTCCTGGTGGAGTACTATTTTACCCAGATGATATTCAGCTTCCAAAAGTGAGGGATGATATAACTATCTATCCCATGCCAGTAAAAGCAATCATCAGTGAATCAGATACTCCTGCAAAACTTCGTGATTATGTTGCGAATATGATCTATGTGGGTGTACTTGCACAGATGATAGGTATTGATCTGGAAAAGATTCACGATGCACTTGATTTTCACTTCAAAGGTAAAAAGAATGCAGTAGAAGCAAATTATAAACTGGTAATTAAAGCTGCAAAGTGGGCTTCAGAAAACCTGAAAAAAAAGGACCCGTATTTTGTTGAACCAATGGATGGTACTTCGCAGAATATCCTTGCTGAAGGGAATGTTGCTGCTGCGTTAGGATCAATTTTTGGTGGTGTGCAATTTGTTGGGTGGTATCCAATCACACCTGCCACTGGTCTTGCTGAGTCACTTAACGAATATCTACCACAATTACGAAAAGATCCTGTAACTGGGAAAGATACTTATGTGGTTATCCAGGCTGAAGATGAACTGGCTGCAATAGGAATGGTTGTTGGAGCAGGCTGGGCGGGCTTACGTTCGATGACATCTACTTCTGGACCAGGCTTGAGCCTGATGGCAGAATACCTGGGATTGGCTTATTACACAGAAACCCCCGTGGTTGTATGGGATGTGCAGCGTGTTGGCCCAAGTACTGGACTGCCAACAAGAACTGCACAGTCAGATTTAAGTTTTGCTAATTTCATCAGTCACGGTGATAAGCAGTATATTATTTTGTTGCCCGGATCTGTTGACGAGTGTTTTGAATTTGGTTGGAATGCGTTTGATATTGCAGAACGTTATCAGACTCCAGTTCTTGTAATGATCGATCTTGATTTGGGTATGAACAATTGGATGGGCAAGCCATTCGTATATCCTGATAAACCCATGGATCGAGGAAAGATTCTTTGGGAAAAAGAATTTGACGATTTTGTTACCAAGCACAATGGAAAATGGGGAAGATATTGGGATGTTGATGGAGATGGAGTTCCATACCGCACGTTGCCAGGGAATACACACCCAGGTGCGGCTTATTTTAGTCGTGGAACAGGGCATGATGAGTTTGCCAAATATAGTGAAGAACCAGAAGTATGGCAGAGAATGATGGATCGATTAAAGTTTAAGATCGACAGTGCAGCGGATTTACTTCCGGAGCCATTATTATGCGGAAATGGAATAGCGAAAATTGGTTTGATCACTTTTGGATCAAACGACCCTGCTGTCGATGAAGCACAAGATCTTTTATCTGAAAAGAAAATCGAAACAGATTATATGCGGATTCGAGCGCTGCCCATACACAGTGATATAAAAAAGTTCATCGAATCACATGACCGGATTTATGTGATTGAGAATAATCGCGATAGCCAGATGTGGCAGATCCTTACTATTTCTTTACCTGAAATGGCGAGCAAACTTAAAAAAATTGCTCATTGTGATGGGTTACCTTTGACGGCTCGATGGATAGAAAACGCAATTTCTCAACAAGAAGGAGAGATCAATGAGTGACGATAAGGGTTTGGTCTCAGTTCAACAACAAGTGAATAAAGTTGGATTGACACGAAATGATTACAAAGGAGCAGCATCAACTCTCTGTAAAGGTTGTGGACATTTTTCGATAGCTAACCAGATCATAGCAGCCTGTTATGAAATGAACATTCTTCCGGAACAGGTGATGAAGTTCAGTGGAATAGGCTGCTCAAGCAAAAGCCCGACATATTTTCTTGGAAGATCATTTGGTTTCAATGGACTGCATGGTCGGATGCCATCACTGGCGCTGGGAGCATCCTTTGCCAATACACATTTGCGAGTAATTGGAGTAAGTGGAGATGGTGACACAGCAAGCATCGGATTTGGGCAATTCAAGCATTTAGTCAGGAGAAATATTCCAATGGTATACATCGTTGAAAATAACGGTGTATATGCATTGACAAAAGGTCAATTCTCAGCAACCACAGAAAGAGGATTATCATTAAAAAAGCAAGGAATAAATCAATATCAACCTATTGATATATGTTTGGAAGCGTTGACAGCAAATGCCAGTTTTGTGGCACGATCTTTTGCTGGTGATCCAAGGCAATTAGTTTCATTGATTAAAGCAGCATTAAGTCACCGGGGTATTGCTATTCTAGATGTAATAAGTCCTTGTGTCACCTTCCATAACCAAGAAAATAGCCATCATTCATTCACCTGGGTACGAGAAAATAAAATTCCTATCCAAGATATAACATATATTCCCCCTGAAGAAGAAATTTTCATAGAAAATTTTGAAGAAGGGACTACCAGAGAGATCGATCTTTTTGATGGTTCAACTTTGAAGCTGAAAAAGGTTGGAAATGACCATGACCCAACAGATAAATTAAGTGCTTACAAGCTACTTACTAAAGCTATCGATGAGAATCATGTGATCACTGGATTGATTTATATTAACCCTGACCAACCTACTCTAATGGATATTCATCAATTACCCGAAGATCTACCCCTAAACAGGTTGCCAGAGAACCGAATAAGACCACCCAGAGAGAGCATTGATAAAGTAAACAAGATGATGTTCTGATGATCAAGTCTTAAGTGATAAACAGGCAATCGAGTGGGCGGAATCCTAAACCAACTCTGTCCAGGAACCAGCAGATAATTTGAATTTGCCAGCTCCTGATTAGACAAAAGAAAAAATGATTACTTGCAGTAAATCCTGAAACTTACAGAATAATGGTGTAGTATTATATTGAGTGACCGGATTTCCGGTCGCTCAATTTATTTTAGATTATTGGATTCGATTAAACATTTTGAAGAATTGTTACCATGAATCAAATTTCCATTTGATATGTACGATGACATTTATGCCAATTCACACCCATGGTTTCTGAATCGCTTTTGCTCTTAAAATTTCGAATATCCACCTGAATAAATTCAGCCCTATCGAATTGTTTGTATGCTATAAGCGTTCTTAGTAATTCGTAATACAAGAGAATATTTGCACCTGTTCCTTGGAATTTTGGGAGAATGCCTACACCATTCAAGTCTACAACGTTGGTTTGCTTCTTCTCTTTTAGAAACTCAATCCATCCAAAAGGTGCCATCTGACCTTTTGTGCGTTGAAGAGCTTTTGATAGATCATGATAAGCAATAATGAAACCGGCAACTTCATTCCCTTTCATGATCATTTTAATCAAACCCGGGTCTGCCAGTTGTAATATTCCATTAGCGATTAATTTAAATTCCTCTTTTGTTGAAGGATAATAAGCTGGATTGTTTTCAAAAGCTGCAGAATGGATCGCATCGACTTCAGGGATAAGGGCTTTCATTTCTGCTTTATTGCGAAATGTTTTTACCCAGAGATCACTACGCTTTGCTATCTTTTCAGCCATTTCTATAACTTTTTGTGGTATCTGGAAGGTGTCACGCGAAATATACCCTGAAAGATAATCAGTTTCAGGAACAAATCCCATCTTTTCCATGAACACAGGATAATATGGGAAGTTATAGATGACATTCATAGCGGGCAAATACTCGAAACCCTTTGTGAGAATACCATTACATCCTACCCTGGAAAAACCTCGAGGACCATATATTTGTGTAAGGCCACGCTTTTTCCCCCAACTGATTGCGGCATCGAATAGATTTTTTGCGATCTGTAAATCGTCTATTGATTCAAAAAAGTAAAAAAAAGCTGTTTTTAAGTTATGAAATTTACAATAGTTTGTATTATGAAGAATGGCTATTCGTCCTAGAACTTCCTTACCACTTTCACAAACAAAAAAAGTACCATCTGAATGCTGATAGAAAGGGTATTTTTGCTTGTTCATGACAAAATGCATGTCAGTTATGAATGGTGGTACCCATTGTTTATTCTCATTATATAAGCGAAAAGGAAATTGAATGAATTTATTCCGATCATTGATTGAAGTAACATTGATTTCGCGAATTTGCATCAAAACCTCAAATAAGGAATTAGATCATGTGTTTTTGCTCAAGTAAGTATAAGAATCGGTTGACAACTTCTGGATCGAAGTGTTTACCGGCTTCATCAGCAATATATTTTGCGGCTTCCTTTGTAGAATGACCATCATGATAGGGTCGTTTCGATACAATGGCATCCCACACATCAACCACGGAGAAAATTCTTGCTGCAATAGGGATTTCTTCAGCCTTCAACCCCTGGGGATAACCTGTGCCATCCCATCGTTCATGATGGCTGTAGGGTATTTCTAATGAATCCTGTAAAAATGGGATATCTTTCAACATCTCACGTCCCAATTCAGGATGCTTTTGCATAATCGACCATTCTTCTGCAGTTAATTTACCCGGTTTATTTAGAACAGCATCAGGGATACCCAATTTGCCAATATCGTGTAGTAATGCGCCATAACGAATTTTCGTTAATTCTGGTTCTGTGATGCCAAAGGAAGAACATAATGCCATGGTAATATCAGTTACGCGCTGTGTGTGGCCCTCAGTATCTTCGTCACGATATTCCAATGCTTTTGACCAACCCTGGAGAGTATTTTCGTATGCTTCAAGTAGGTCGATATTACTCTGTCGTAGGTCTTTTAAAAGGCGCGCATTGTACAGAGCAATACCAGCTTGATCGGTAAAAGCCTGTAATCTTTCAACAGCTGAATAGGTGAAATAATTCTTGATGGGGCTATTTAGATTAAGAAAGCCAATGATCGTTCCGCTTCGACTTTTAATGGGAGCACCAGCAAATGAATTGATCCAGGCTGTTTGTGGAGTAATGACCCATGTAGGTTCGGAGGTGGTATCGGGAACCACCAGGGGTAAGCCGGTAAGAAACATGCGGCGTAGAATGGGTGTCTTACTAACTAGCAGCGTCCCTTCTTTTCTCCAATCCAATAGACCACGCTGATCATATAGACCTTTTGCTGAATAAATACGTGCCGTTTCCTGGTCTTTCTCAAGCAGCATTATGCTGGCTGAATCATACGGTACTACTCGTGCCATTTGCTCTAAAATTTTTTCCAAGATCGTATCAAAATCCAAATTACTGTTGAGCGTTGCGGAGATATCTCTCAAAACGTCAGCGATAGTTCTTTGTTCATTTTCGATCAGGTCTAAATTCCGTGCCTTTTCGATATCATAGAACGTGAGGAGGATAGTATTTCGAGTATTTTCTTTTGGAATCACGCAAAGATGTGTTTCAAAATCCCGATAAGTATGTGAATTAATCCGAAAAGGAATCGTTGTGATCGCACTATCGTTTTTACTTTTCAGAATATCTTGAATGTTGTTGAGGAAATTCTTTTTAAATTGTGGATTTACGTAGTCAATGATTCTTTGCGATGGTAATTCTTTTTCAATTCCAAATAGATTATTGAATGAGTTATTGGAATCTTGAATAAGGCCTTCGCTAATGATACATTGAGCAAGGTAAAAATTGTCGAAAGCAATCTTATAAGGATTCGAAGTATCCATCAAGAAAATTTAGTATGGTTCTCCAAGTGTATGTAAAAGTGCCATATTTGGAGCACGCATGGCATTTACAGGTAAGCCAGACAGCATGACGACCTGCTGTCCTGGTTCATGGATCGTCGTTGATTGCAATGCTTTATCTACGATGCTGATCATATTCTCAACACTGTGAGCAAATTCAACTATATGAGGAAAGACACCCCAATATAATGCCAAACGATTGTATGTTCTTTCATGAGGTGTGAATGCATGGATCGTCACCCGCGGGCGAACTTTTGACATGTATAAAGCTGTTCGACCAGTCAGGGTAAAGACGGCAATGCACTCTACATTTGTATCATGGGCAAGCTCATTCGCTGCACGACAAATAGAAAGAGCATCATCGCCTAGTTTATCATTCACATGAACATGAGAGCAGATACTCCAAGAATCATTGTTTTGCTCTGCTGTACGAACTATCTCATCCATATTACGTATTGATTCAACGGGGTATTTGCCTACAGCTGTCTCTCCAGAAAGCATGACTGCATCCGTGCCATCAAAAATAGCATTTGCAACATCCGAGGCTTCAGCCCTGGTTGGACGAGGATTATTGATCATTGATTCGAGCATCTGTGTTGCTGTTATGACATACTTTGAGTGAATCAATGCTTTTTGAATTGCGGACTTCTGAATTATTGGAACAGTAGCGGTTGAAGTCTCAATTCCAAGATCGCCACGGGCAACCATTATCCCATCAGTTACATCTAAAATTGAATCGAGGTTTTCTACTGCTTCCGGTCGTTCGATCTTGGCAATTATTGGTATATGAAAATTTGGTTCTTTAACAAATTCTTGTATTTTTTGTCGGGTATAGAGAATATCTTCGCTGGAACGTACAAAGGAGATGGCAATGGCATCAACTCCAAGATGTAGAGCAAATTCTAGATCATGGATATCCTTATCAGTAAGTGCGTTTACACTCAATTTTGCAGAAGGCAAATTGACGCCTTTATGTGATTTTAGTATCCCTCCAGTAATAACTTTTGCTTTAACAACCTGATCAATAATATCTTCTACAACTAATTCCAGTTTACCGTCGTCCATTAATATGCGATTACCTGGTTGGAAAGCAGTGGAGATATTGGGGATATTGATCGAAATTACAGTTGAGCTTGAAAGGTGATTGATCGGATTAACTTCATTTTCAGTAGATATAATGTAGATACTATCATCAGCAATTAGTGGAACCCCTTCTGGTGGAAGAGCACCCACACGAATTTTTGGTCCACATAGATCTGCGAGAATTGCTACAGGTATATCCAATTCTTTTGAGACTTCACGAATAATGTTGAATACGTTTTGATGTTCATCATGGGTTCCATGAGAAAAATTAAGCCTGGCTACATTCATTCCAGCTTTGATCATTTCCATGAGAACTTCTTTTTTTTGACTGGCAGGACCAATTGTTGCAATGATTTTGGCAAATCTTTCCATTCTGATGCTATTTACCTCCAGTCTAAATATACTTCAATTGTTGAGCTTCGAACATCAATTTATCCCGAAAATCGGGATGAGCAATGGAAATTAGTAACTTTGCCCTTTCGCGTACTGTTTTACCGTAAAGATCTACCATGCCATATTCAGTGCAAATATAGTGAACATGATTTCGAGTTGTGATAACCCCAGCACCGGGTTTTAATGAAGAAACGATCCGGCTGAAACATTCGCCATTACGATTTGTAGTAGAAGAAGGAAGTGCAATGATTGGTAAACCGCCTTCAGACATTGACGAGCCAAAAATGAAATCTAGCTGTCCACCTGCGCCTGAATAGAATTGATGCCCAATCGAATCGGAACATACCTGGCCTGTCAAATCTACTTCGATGGCAGAATTAAGAGCGACCATGCGATGATTCTTAGCAATAGTAAAAGGATTATTGATATATTCTGTGCGCTGCAATTCAATCATGGGATTTTTATTTGCCCAATCAAACAGTCTTTTTGTTCCAAGCAAAAAACCTGCTGTTATTTTGTGTGGGTGAATACTCTTGCAGGCGCCATTAATTACCCCTGCTTCTACCAGATCGATGATTCCATCGGAAAAGAGTTCGGTATGTATACCCAGATTCTTTTTCCCCATTAGATGCTTCAATACTGAATCGGGTAGAATTCCAATTCCTGTTTGTAGAGTAGCTTCATCTGGAATTCGCTCTGCAATGATTTGTCCGATTTTGTCTATAATCTGCCCATTATTCTTTTTGTCTTCAGCCATATTAAGACTACCCAATGGATAATCCACGGGCACAACAACATCAACATCGTCAATATGGATTTTGGTATCACCATAGATCGCAGGCATTTGTTCATTAACTTCTGCGATGATAATTTTTGCCGATTCTGCAGCTGTCCTGGTTAATCCAGCCTCTATGCCATAAGTGCAATAACCGTTTTCATCGGGAGGGGATAAATGGACAAGCGCGGCATCCAACGGGACGATACCTCGCGAAAAAACCAGAGGAAATTCCGATAATAATATCGGCGTATAATCTGCTCTACCTTCGTTGATAGCCCGGCGAACATTTGCTCCAGAAAAGAAACTATTAACTCGAAGATGTCCTTCCAGTTCTGGTGCAACATAATCACTGCCGCAGACTGTTAATGCCTGGCAGATCTCGACATTTTGAAGTGCAGGTGCTTTCTTCACTAGAGCAGTTAAAAGCGACTGGGGAACTGAACAGTTCCCCGTCAGAAAAATACGAAACCCCGATTTTATATATTCAACTGCTTCTGATGGGGTGGAAAGACGATTGGTAAATCGATGTTTCCATTCCATAGCATTATCAGGGCATATTCAAAACTGGTCGGATAATATTGATCGCCCAATCGATGGTGTCTTTATCTATCACCAATGGTGGAGCAAAACGAATAACTCGTTCGTGAGTTTCTTTTGCAAGCAAACCATTCTCTTTGAGAACCTCACAGAAGCGACGGGCACCACCTGCTTCAGGTTTTAACTCAACACCGATTAGCAAACCTTTCCCTCGAACTTCTTTAACATGAGGGCTGGGAATTTCCGAAAGCTGTTCAATGAAATATTCACCTAAGGTGGCTGCTTTTTCAACCAATTTTTCTTCTACGATCACTTTCAAAGATTCGCGGCCAATTGCAGCAGCGACAGGGTTACCACCAAACGTTGAACCGTGTTCACCTGGTTGTATAAGACCAAGAATTGGCTTATCAGCCAGTACCGCAGAAATTGGGTAAAAGCCGCCTGAAAGCGCTTTGCCTATGATTATCATATCTGGGCGAACATTCTCATGTTGACAGGCAAATAGCTTACCAGTTCGACCTAATCCTGTCTGAATTTCATCTGCAATAAACATCACATTATTTGCCTTGCAAATCTCACTTACTTGTTTGAGATAACCAGCGGGGGGAATAATGACACCCCCTTCCCCTTGAATTGGCTCCAACATGACTGCAGCGGTATTTGGAGTTATCGCTTTTTGGATAGCTTCAGCATCCCCGTAGGGTACCATCTTGAAGCCAGGAGTGAAGGGCCCAAAATCATCGCGATAGAAAGGTTCAGAAGAGAACGATATGATCGAAATAGTGCGACCATGGAAGTTGCCTTCTGCAATGATAATCTCAGCTTGATGACGAGGTATTCCTTTGGAAACGTATCCCCATTTACGAGCGACCTTAAGTGCAGTTTCCACTGCTTCTGCACCACTGTTCATCGGGAGGGACATTTCATATCCGGTCAAATCTGAAAGTTCCTTATAGAACAGAGGTAGTTGATCATTACGGAAAGCGCGAGAAGTCAACGTTACACGCTGTGCTTGATCGATCATCGCTTTGAGAATTCTAGGGTGTACATGACCTTGATTAAGAGCTGAATAAGCGCTCAAACAATCAAGGTAACGTTTTCCTTCTGCATCATAAACCCAGACCCCTTCACCTTTTGTAATAACAACATCCAGAGGGTGATAATTATGAGCACCGTATTGATCTTCTATTGCGATGTAATCTTGTGTTTTCATCATTTCTCCATTCAGCGGATCTAAGAAATCTAAGCGAGTAGATGGACCAGCACTGCTTTTTGGGCATGTAACCGGTTATGTGCCTGAGGGAATAACATTGAATGAGAACCATCTGCAACTTCATCTGTTATTTCTTGACCACGATGTGCAGGAAGACAATGTAAAACTATCACATCCTTGTCTGCTTCAGATATTAATTGTTGGTTTACCTGATATGGAGGGAATACCAATTCGCGTTTTTTGCTTTCAGATTCCTGCCCCATACTTGTCCAGGTATCTGTATAAATGACCTGGGCATTTTTTACAGCTTGATGTGGGTCACGAAGAAAACGCAATGAACTACCAGATATTTTTGCAAATTCTTTTGCCCGTTCGATTGCTAAGGGAACAATATCATATTCTTCAGGATTTGCGATTGTGAAATTTGCACCCAGTTTCGCGCAAATGTGCATTAAAGATACTGCAACATTATTTCCATCACCTACAAAAGTCACATTCAGATCTTTCAACGTCCCAAATTTTTCAATTATAGTTAATGCATCCGCCATTCCCTGGCAAGGGTGGTTGTAATCACTTAATCCATTGATTACAGGAATGCTTGACCACTTAGCTAACTCTAAAACATGATCATGCGCAAATACACGCGCCATGAGGGCATCGACATAACCCGATAATACTCTAGATACGTCAGCAATGCTTTCCCGTTGCCCCAAGCCAATTTCATTTGGAGAAAGATAAAGGGCATCTCCACCCAGATGGCGCATAGCCATATCAAAACTTACTCTTGTGCGTAGACTGGGTTTTTGAAAGATCATACCCAAAACTTTATTCTTCAAAAGTGGTTTATTGCCACCCGCAAAATACTCTTTTTTTAGTTTTATTGCGAGATCTAAAATCTGTTGTAATTCATCACTTGAGTAATCAGAAATTGCAAGAAAATCCTTTTTCATTCAGCTTACCCTCCAGAAAGTTGAAATAGCTTAACAAGTATAACAAAAAGGGACAAATGTCCCAATGGATATTTGGATGTGATTATGGAAAAAATGTCACACTGATCAGTGATGACAGGTAGCACAGGAATGACTCGAGCAATTTCCACATCCACCCGAGTTGCTGTAACTTGAGTCGGAGGAATTTGAGTGAGAAAAGCAATGAGATATGCTTCGTTTCGTATTCTGGCTGTTACAATTTTTACATGAAATCGGGTCATCAGCCTGGCTGATTGGCCTGATTTCATCAAAGGTTGAACCACATTGTTGGCAATGATATTCGTAAATTGGCATAAGAAATCCTTCATTCGTATTTTACCTACTAAGCATTTTTTGGTCAAATGGCTAATTTGTTGAAATAGTACTTATTGATCAATATCAACATTATTTTATGACCATTAAAGGTTGTATTGAAAACGAAATTCGCTATAATAATAGAGTCGGGAAGATCAACTTCCAAAAAAATCCAAAGAAGGAGAATTTGCCCATGAAGAAGCGAAGTTTGTTTATCGTTTTAACAGTGCTGGTAATGAGCACGATGATTTTAACTTCGTGCAAACCAACATCTGCACCTCAACCCACCCAGGCACCTGAAGTTGTAGAAACTGAAGCTCCTGCGGAAACCGAAGCACCAGTAGCAACCCCTGAACCAACTGAAGCACCAGTTGAGTTAGGAACTGAAGAGAATCCTGTTGTTCTGGCTTTTGCGCCATCCATGACCAGTCAACAAGTTGCTGAAAGTGGACAGGCACTTGCTGATAAGTTAATGGAATTAACCGGATACAAAATTGTCACGAACATCCCAACTTCATACGCTGCATTGATCGAAGCAATGGGGTCAGGAAATGCTCACATTGCGTTATTCCCAACTTTCGCTTATCTTGTTGCGCATGATAAGGGGTATGCGGATGTAGGTTTGATCGTAGAACGTTATGGCTCGACTTTTTATGGCGCTCAATTTGTTGCTGCTAAATCCAGTGGCTTCACATCATATTTTGATTCCGAGACCAATACTAATACAGCAGATGCAGCAACAGCTCTTGCGCAATTTGCAGATAAGAAACCTTGCTGGACAGATCCTCTGTCTACCTCTGGTTACATTATTCCCTACGGCATTCTCCAAAATTTAGGTATTCCAACAAAAGCAGGCGCATTTGTTCAGGGTCATCCAACAGTTGTTACCGCTTTAAATGCTGGCGGAATATGCGATTTTGGCGCTACATTCATCGATGTTCGGACAAACCCAACTTTACAAGAGCAAATTCCTGATGTGATGGAAAAGATCGATGTGATTTGGCGAACAGACCCAATCATCCCTAATGATAACATTTCATTTGCCACAACCATGTCTCCTGAGATGGTTCAAAAATTCAAAGATGCTTTCATTCAAATGTCCTCATCTGAAGACGGAAAAGCAATTCTCAAAGCCATCTATGAATTTGAATCGGTTAAAGAATGTGAAGATTCTTTCTATGATGACTTCCGTGTATATATCCAGGCTGCTGGTTTTGATTACACCTCTGCAGTAAAGTAACTTATCTATTGCTTAGAGGGAGGAGGAAGCTTTTCTCCTCCCTCTTTTTTATAGAGGGATGGCAACGTGTTAGAAGTAAAGCATTTATCAAAAATATACCCTAGTGGAACACAAGCATTAACTGATGTAAGTTTTTCTGTACCGGATGGAGAATTTCTAATAGTGATCGGTTTATCTGGTTCGGGGAAATCCACATTACTTAGATGCATCAACCGGTTGATTGATCCCACAGAGGGTCAAATTATCTGGGATGGGATTGACATTACTGCCGCTAAAGGAAATGAGCTGAGAAAAATTCGCCGGCATATAGGAATGGTCTTTCAACAATTTAATTTGGTAAAAAGATCATCAGTCATGACGAATGTCCTTAGTGGTAGGCTTGGTTACACCAGTACTATTCCGTCTTTATTGGGAGTCTGGTCTTCAGAAGAAAAGCAACGGGCGATTGATGCCCTCGAAACTGTCGGTATTTCTGATAAAGCAAAGGAACGTGCAGATGCGCTATCTGGCGGGCAACAACAGCGTGTAGGAATAGCACGCGCTTTAATGCAGGAACCAAAAATCATGTTAGCAGATGAACCTGTTGCAAGTCTGGATCCGGTCTTGGCTCATTCAATACTTCAATACCTGGAACAACTAAATAAATCGCATGGTACTACTGTGATTTGTAGTCTTCATTTTTTAGATCTTGTTCAAAGGTATGCAACGCATGTAATTGCATTAAAAGATGGGAGAAAGGTATTTGAAGGTGACGCTCAGGAAATCAACCGAGAGCGATTTAAAGAAATTTATGGTGAAGAAGCTCAAGAAGTTCACGCCACTCAGGTGGGGGCATAATGAGCTTTTCTAACATTATCACATTGAAGAAAAGATCCATGGCGATCGCCATAATTCTTTCTTTGATATTACCTGGACTGGGACAGATATATCAAAAAAGAGCAAAACGCGGTAATGCCATAATGATATTGGGAGTCTCTGCTCTTCTAGCAGTGATCTGGTATAAACACCCTGTCTGGTATATTCTGATAGCTTTATTCTGGATTTGGAATATCCTCGATGTGATTTTAGCAAAAGGTGCGAAGATGCTTTTTGCGATCATCATCTGGGTCATAATTGCTTATGGGATTGGAATCAAAGTTACTGAGTTTGATTTAGCAGCACTTTTCACAAATCCAGAAAGAGCACAGGCTGTTATTCAACCAATGTTGCATCCAAAATTATTTGAAAAGAAGGCAGAAACGAAAGAAGCATTCGTTTATGTAGAAGTACCATGCTCTCAGAATCCTCCAGTATCAGACCGAACTGAGGATGGGATCAGGATAAGAGCATTTCCATCATGTGCCAATGTAAATGAATATGTCACGATCTCTGCTGAAGGGTTGTGGCCTGATTATCCTGTAACGCTTGAATGGCACGATCCCATTTCTGCATTGTCAGGTTCATGGAAATCTGTATCTGATAAAGAAGGGAAAGTAACCTTTTTTATTGCCGTCCCTCCTCGGGCTTTAACTAATTCCACTGATCCTACGAATCCATCTCCTCATCAACCAACGGTTATACAAACACGCGAAATTAAAGGTATTCAATTAACAAAAACTGGAGGATACCTGGTGCAAGGTATTTACGAAACGATTGCACTAGCTTTTCTAGCTACAACTCTTGGAGCTCTGTTGGCTATTCCGATCAGTTTTTTGGCTGCAAGAAATTTAATGGGTGGTAACTTCATAACAATGACGATCTATACGATCGTACGCACAATTTTGAACTTTTTCAGGTCAATCGAATCGATGATATTAGCGATCATCTTTGTGGTGATCGTCGGACTTGGTCCATTCCCTGGTATGTTAGCTATTACTGTACATACAATTGCTGCGTTGGGGAAGCTGTATTCGGAGGTGATAGAAGGCATTGATCCTGGGCCTATAGAAGCCATTCGTGCAACCGGTGCGAATTGGATCCAAATTGTTCGTTACGGTGTAATACCGCAGATTGTCCCACCATTTACTGCATTAACAATTTTCAGATGGGATATTAATGTAAGAAATTCTACAATCATTGGTTTTGTCGGTGGAGGTGGCATTGGTTTCTTCCTTTATCAGTGGATCATGTTGGGAGACTATCGTTCTTTATCCAGTGCATTCATCGCAATAGCCTTCGTAGTCATCGTACTAGATTTCTTTAGTGCAAAATTACGAGAGAGGATCAGGTAGCCATGACATCACTGGAAAAGATCCTTAAGCCAGCTCGTTTTACGTTGATTATCATTGCCCTTGCGGCTGCATATTATGTCAGCGCCAAAGTGACGCAATTTGATCCTGTGAAGTTAGTTGTTTCAGCACCAAAAGCAAGTAAGATATTAAAAGAGTTTGCAGTACCAGATATTTTTACCAGGTCTACACAAGTAGCAACCTTTCAGTATGATTTTCCAGTGCCATGTGGCTCTGCAGAACCAAGCAAGCATGAAACATCAGGCCCCAGAATTGAAGTAGATATTGCTTGTGGAGATGTTGGACAGAAATTTAATATTTATGGAAAAATGCTAGATCCTAACACGGGTGTTGCACTGTGGTGGTATTTTCCAGATGGGAACAAACTAAGCGCAGGTAGGCTTACTACAGACTCTAAAGGCGAATTTACTAAACAGATAGAGATACGTCCAATTCTTCTTACCAAAGAAGGTACCCCTGTAAAGCTCACTGCGGAAGTGGAAGTAAAGAATACTAAACTCGTATTTTCTTCCACGACAAAAGAAGTAGTGGATTCTTTAGTTGTAACAATATTCATGGCGTTATTGGCAACAACGATAGCCACAATATTCGCTATTCCTCTTAGTTTTATGGCTGCCAGTAATATAACCAGACATGGTCCAATAGGTTCAGCAATATATTATCTAGTTCGTTCAATTCTTAACCTGATTCGATCATATGAACCTCTAGTGATGGCAACTATCTTTGCACTGGTTGTCGGATATGGAACGCCCTTCGCTGGTATTCTGGCACTAGTGATGGTTACCACTGCATCCCTAGGAAAGATGTTCTCAGAATCCGTAGAAAGCATCGATCCAGGACCAATAGAAGCTTTAAGGTCAACAGGGGCAAATTGGGCGCAAGTGATCTTCTATGCAGTAATCCCCCAAATTGTTCCTGATTTTCTTTCCTTCACGATATACCATTGGGATATCAATGTTCGCATTTCTACTGTAATAGGCTTTGTTGGTGGTGGTGGGATCGGGTATTACCTGTCACAAAGAATAAACTCGTTTGAATACCCAAAAGCAGGAACAGCCATATATGCGATTATTATAGTTGTTTGGATACTGGACTTTTTGAGCGCAAGGATTAGAAAAGAACTTGTTTAGAAAATCGCTCACACGGGTTTGTGTTTCCTGTGTGAGCGATTATTTTCACATATTGCGCGTAGGCATTATATTCTAATATTTTCTAATTTACAATTATTTTCTAATATCTTCCTAAAATGATATCCATAAATCGAAAATGTAATTGCCAGTGGAAACTTCTTCGGGTCATGAAAGAGGGTGTGAAAGAATAACTTCCAGTAGTATTTTCTTTCTTTCCCTAGTATCCCTAACTTCCATATCGAACGCAAAAAAGCATAGATTTCACTGGCTTCCAATTGAACTGTTTGTATTGCAGGTTGATACGATGCTAAACAATTCGCAACCCTTTCATAAAACAGTTTAGGAGAATAAATTTCTTTGAGAATTTCAAAGTAACCATTCTTCAGGGATTGAAAATCCATTTTTGTGATGATATTGGTTGATCCATCCGCATTATCTCCTGACATGTCAGAAATAATTCGGCCTTCAGTTTTTAATCTTTGATATAGCCTGGTTCCGATTGGAGCTTGAAGCAAGCCAACCATTGCGGTGACAATACCACTTTGCTGAATGAATTCAATCTGTCTTTTAAATATGCTTTCTGTATCACTATCAAATCCAACAATAAACCCACCCATCACCTGCAAACCGGAATGCTGCATTTCTTTGACAGATTCGACGAGATTTCTATTTTTGTTTTGCGTTTTCTGACATTCAGCCAGCCCTTCTTCGGAAGGAGTTTCAATACCGACAAAAACTGATTTGAAACCAGCAGTGACCATTAATTGCATTAATTCTTCATCATCAGCAAGATTTATGGAAGCTTCTGTAAGAAAATGACAGCCTATCTTCCCTTTTCGCCATTCGATGAGTGCAGGAAGAATTTCATCTTTTAGTATCCGTTTGTTGCCAATAAAATTGTCATCAACAAAAAAGATATTGCGACGCCATCCTAATGAATACATAAGATCCAATTCAGCTATGATCTGCTGTGCAGTTTTAAGTCGAGGTTTATGTCCAAGCAGCGCAGTAATATTACAAAAGTCACAGTTGAATGGACATCCACGTGAAAATTGGATACTCAAAGAATCATATTTATTCAGATCAATAAGATTCCAAAGAGGAACGGGAGATTCCTTAATATCACAGAATTCTTCTGTTTTGTAGACTTTCTTTGCGATCCCATTTTGAAAATCCTGGAGAAATTGTGGCAGTGTTATCTCTGCTTCATTCAGGACAAAATGATCTGCTAGGTTTTCGAATTCTTGATATTCAGCAGTAAATAGAGGGCCACCAGCAACGATTTTCTTCTGAAAATTTTTGCACCGAGAAAAGACATCACGAACTGATTTTTTCTGGATGATCATCGCACTGACGAAAACGATATCAGCCCATTTCAAATCAGAATCTTTTAACTTTCGAACATTCAGGTCAACAAGTCGTTTATTCCAATTATCTGGTAGCATCGCTGCAACAGTAATCAGACCAAGTGGCGGTGATGATGCCTTTTTTAATACAAATCGAAGAGCATGTTTAAAACTCCAAAAAGTATCTGGAAATTCTGGGTAAAGCAATAATACATTCATTCATGATACCCTTTCTGAAAATACTTGAATAACATAATTTGATGATAATCAGCAGGTATTTTTGTTTGAAGTTCCAACAGTCACATTTGCGACCTATAAAGAAATGTGAAAGAAGACATAGCCCGGTAAATTTGTTGAATGCTATAATTGCATGGTATGTCACATAAATACAAATCTAAAATCATGACGGGTACTGGCACCGACCTGGCTTTTGCAATGGTCGTTATGGTTACCTATTTTTTTATTTTTACAAAGTTTGATACCTTAAAAACCGTACAAATTTTTCTATTGATTATTTTGGGTGTTATTTATCTTGCAAATGGTATTTACGGATATGGTTATTGTGTAAAATCTACTCGTTCCTGGGCAAATTATGTTTACTTTGGCAGTCAAATAATAATTAGCTGCACAATTGTGTATCTGACAGATGGAATTGACCTGGCTGCGTTGCTTTTCTTACCAATAATCGTGCATTCATCTGTTTTGTTGGAATTAAATGGCCCCTTAATATTTAACTTGCTTGTCGTTATTGGGTATGCAATTAGCCTGGATTTATCTACAGGTATTAAGGCTGTTTTTTCTCATTTACCAATATTGATCGGTTGTCAATTCTTCATTGTAAGCTTTACACAAATGGTTATTAATGAAGAACGTTCACGCATCGAGATCGAAGGTTTGGTCAAAGATCTAGAAGCGACCAATGAACAGCTTAAGTTATATGCCAATCAGGTTGAAGAGCTGACTTTAACTCGAGAACGCAACCGTATGGCACGTGAAATCCACGATGGATTGGGACATTATCTTACGACGATCAGCATGCAGATAAAAGCTGCACAGGCAACTATGAAAAAAGATCCCGATAGCGCCGCTGAACTGCTATCGACTGCTGAAACATTATCAGACGACGCATTAAAAGATGTGCGACAATCCATTAGTGCTCTTCGAGATACGAAAAAGTCTGATATCCCCTTCACTCAACGCCTTACCCGATTACTAAAACCATTTGAAAATACTGGATACAAAACAGAAGTAAATGTCATTGGTCATGAAAGACAACTGACCCCAGAGATTGAGGTACTTTTCTTTCGAACATTACAGGAAGGGTTAAGTAATATTGGTAAACATTCTAATGCAAGCAAGATTAGTGTAAAAATCAATTATGATGAAAATGGTGATACCAGCCTTACATTAACTGATGATGGTATTGGGGCAAATGCATTGAATGGTGGGTATGGGATCATCGGACTGCGTGAACGGGTAGAACAATTAAGTGGAGTGTTAACGATAGAAACGAATAAGAATAAGGGATTTACGCTGAAAGTAAAGGTGCCTAAAAGATTATGAGCACATCCATTTTGATTGTTGATGACCAGATTTTATTTCGTGAGGCGCTTCGGACTTTATTAGAAACTCAAGATGATTTTGTAATTATAGGTGAAGCGACCAACGGGAATGAAGCAGTGGCGATGACAAAGGAACTGTTGCCCGATGTCATTTTGATGGACTTACGTATGCCAGAAATGGATGGTGTAAAAGCAATCGAAATCATTCATGCTGCTTATCCAAATATCCGTATCATCATGCTTACAACCTTTGATGAGGATGAAGCTCTGTTTACTGGATTAAAAGTCGGAGCTGTTGGATACTTGCTTAAGGATATGAAATCTGAACAGCTATTTTCTTCAATAAGAACCGCTGCCAGGGGAGAATACATTTTAGCGCCAAGTGCAATGACGAAGCTGGTAGAAAAAGTAACCCAAGCCGAAACGACTCGCAAGGAACCCGATAATTCACTTATTGAACCATTAAGCCAGCGAGAAATTGAAGTCCTGTCTTTAATTGCTATTGGATTCTCAAATAAAGAAATTGCATTAAAACTGGTTATTTCAGAAGGAACAGCAAAGAATCATGTAAGCAGTATTTTAGCAAAATTAGGCGCCAGAGATCGATTGCAAGCAGTAATTAAAGCTAGAGAATTTGGGGTTTTATAAAACTATGCTAGAAAGATTAAATATCAAAACAAAATCACAGGCAGTTTACCTTTCTATTGGCTTTGTTCTGGTTACACTAGGTGCAGGATATTTGCTTGGAGCAGCATTACATCAAAAATGGATTACTTTTACTGCAATTTTATTTGCAGGATTTATTTTTCTCATATTTGGATTTGCCACCAATGCTGACGGGTTAAAGATCGCAGGTATTTTTATTGCAGGAATTGGACTCATACTTATCTACTTTTCAAATACCCATTTGACTGCAAGCGTTATTAAAAAAATAGGTTTCTGCATTCTTCTGTTGGTTTGTTGTTTTGTGTTCCTGGCTATCGTCCTGGGAGGTGCAAAGAGGAAATCGCGGCTTTGGCCATTAATACCAGCGGGCATGTTATTTCCTCTCTCTATTATCTTTTTCTTGGAAAAGCTATCCTTACTCCATTTTGTTCTTGCTGTCACCCTTGGCGTTGGAATTGCTTTATTGGGATGGGGATTAGTTAGAAATTGGTTTGGATTGATCATTCCTGGATGTATTCTAATCACAACTGGTCCAGGTATTTATTTAGCATGGAGACCTGAAACCAACCCTGATGGATTAGCCCAAACGGGCATAATGCTTGTTTGGTTTGCAGTGGGATGGGTTTTAATTGCCCTAATCTCTCGTTTCCTGTTTTCTCAAGTCATTTGGTGGCCACTTATTCCGGGAGGAGTTTTGGCATTTGTTGGTTGGGGATTGGCATTAGGAGCAAATTCTAGCAAGGCATTAAGCTTTGTTGGAGACAGTGGCTCGATTATTGTTATCCTGATTGGTTTTTATCTGTTATTAATCAGAAAAGATGTACATAAATGATTTATGAATAAAAACTGCAATATTTGAAATATAATCATGGAATTTATTACCTCCCAGGATATAGAGAACAATAAGAATAAATGGTTCATTATGGCAGCAGTTGCTATGGGGGTTTTCCTTGCTACTATTGATTCAAGCATTGTAAATATTGCATTGCCCGTGTTAGTGAAAGAATTGAGCACTACTTTTACTGTTATTGAGTGGGTTGTTCTTATTTACTTGTTGACAATATCGATATTGATGTTGAGTGTTGGCAGGTTAGCTGATATGGTAGGTAAAAAGCCAATTTATCTCGCCGGCTTCATTGTTTTTACTTTGGGATCGTTTCTCTGTGGTTTAGCAAATAATGTGTATGCCCTGATTGGGTTTCGTTCTTTTCAAGCGATTGGTGCTTCTTTTTTAATGGTGCTAGGAACGGCAATCATTACAGAAGCTTTTCCTTCAACTGAACGTGGAATGGCACTGGGGATTAACGGGACAATAGTCTCACTTGGAATTATCACTGGACCAACAATTGGAGGGTTGATACTTAACTACCTGAAATGGAATTGGATATTTTTTGTTAATATACCTATCAGTATTATTGGAATAATTTTGGTCAGCAAATTTGTGAGGAATAAGAAACCAGATGGAAACCAAAAATTTGACATTCCTGGAGCTATTGCGCTTTTCTTCACGTTAGGGTGCCTATTGTTTGGATTAACATTGGGTCAACTGAAAAGTTTTACCCAATCTGAAGTTGTTATTCTCTTAATGCTTTTTCCAGTTTTTGGTGGACTATTTATTTTCATCGAGAAGAAGGTCGCGCAACCTATGCTTGACATTTCTTTATTTGATCACTTCCAATTTTCAAGCCATGTTATAGAAGGACTTATTGTTTTCTTTGCTAATTCTGGAATTGTTTTCTTATTACCTTTTTTTCTTCAAAATGTTTTACAACATTCCTCCAGTACAAGCGGTTTAATGATGGGAGTAATCCCAGCAGTAATGGCAATCACAGCACCTGTTGCTGGAAAATTATCCGATAAAAATGGGACTGAAAGATTACCGGTTGTTGGGTTATGTATATTCTTTTTAGGTATCCTCGCATTATCAACTGTAGACGAAAATACAACAATAATCGGGTATATTTTGCGAACAGCACCAATTGGTTTTGGATTGGGTTTATTTCAATCACCAAATAATAGTGCAATAATGGGTTTAGCACCGAAGAATAGATTAGGGGTTGCTTCAGGAATACTTGCTTTATCGAGGACATTAGGTCAAACCAGTGGAATTGCCTTGACAAGTGCCTTGTGGGTGTGGAGAATCGTAAAGAATCTAGGTTGGATGCCTGTAAATGGTGCTACTGAGGCTCCTTCAGCAGTTCAAGTGAACAGCTTACAGTATGTATTGCATTTATCAGCAATGATCATCTTCTTTGGGATAGTCCTCTCTGTTATTTCCTGGATCGCCAACCAAAGAACTTACAAGAGAAAAATTATTAATTCTCAATAATATAAAACATTGCAATTTCAGTAGGATGGACAATAAGAAGATTCTGAAAAGAAACTCTTAATAAAAGATACGTGCATCTAAAATTGTGATTTTATTTCCCTTAATCCTTACAGGGTTAAAGTCAACCTCCATTATCCAGGGGTTTTCAAAAAGAAAAGTTGAGATTTTTACAAGAAATTCAGCCAACGCATCAATATCTGCTTTTTCTCCGCCACGTACACCTAATAATATTGAATATCCTTTTAGTTCTTGTAGCATCTCTATAGCGTCAATTTTTTTAAAAGGAATAATACGAAAAGATACGTCTCTTAATACCTCTGCAAAAATTCCTCCCAAGCCTACCATTAGACAAGGTCCAAACATCACATCTTGAATACCACCAACAATCAGTTCTATACCTGTTTCAGCTTGTTTGCAGACAAGAATTCCATCAAACTTAGCATTAGGGATGTGTTCAAGCAAATTAGTATAAATATCAATAAAGGCACGGTGAACATCTCCAGGTGTTTGCAGGTTGGTTTTTACTCCTCCAATGTCGCTTTTATGGATAACATCATTTGAAACAATTTTTAAGACAACAGGATACCCGATCTTATTTGCAAATTCGATGGCTTCATCCGAAGATTTTGCATAACCGTTCTCCGGGTATGGCAGCTGGTTCTTTTCCAATAGCATAATTGCTTCTGGCTCAGGTAAGAGTGAAAATGTAGGCATCCATTCTCCTTGTTGTCAGATGATGCTTTTTATATAATCAAAACCCAGGTCAAATGCTTTTTCATTAATTCGGACGAGCTTTTCTTTCCATTTTTCCGACATGGCTGTAAAAATACTCTCTCGGGTAATGGGCAAGATATCTAATGCTATTAGACCACCAAGCACAACACTGTTAACTGCACGTGAATCACCAGCTTCTAAAGCAAGAGAAGTGGCATCAATACAGTGAATATTTGCGTTAATCTTCCTAAACGCATCAATAATTGTAGAAATACTGGGGTATTTCGCTCTTCCAACCGTTACATCAACTGGATACCATGGATGCGTATTGATTATGGCAGATCCGCCAGGTTTTAGAAACTTCAAACCTACTCGTAATCCCTCCAGAGGTTCCAATGATATTACTGCATCAGCCTCATCCTCTCGCATCATAGGTGCCCAGACTTCTCCAACGCGTACATGCGCATAAACAGAGCCGCCTCTCGTAGCTGCGCCAAACGTTTCAGCCAGCTTTACTTCATGTCCTTCGATCAATGCGGCTTCAGCAAGTAGATGGGAAGTGAGGATGCTTCCTTGTCCTCCAACCCCAGAAACAATAATGTTGGTCACAATAGAGTTATTATTCATTACGCTTTCTCCTCAACGATCGCTTTTACTGGACAAATTTGAGCACACATACCACAATTTACACATAAGAGCCCATCGATTCCTGCCTTTTTGTCGTTAAAAGTGATCGCTGGACAACCAAGTTGTAAGCATGTTTTACACCCAGTGCAGCGATCATTGTCCACTGAGGTCTTTGGTTGCTGCTTCCCCTCTCTTCTCAAAACTTGAAGCACACATTCACGTCTGGCAATGACGACTGAAGGACCATCAAACGCAGATGCTCTTTTCATTGCTTCACCCGTTTCTGCAAGATCATAAGGATCAACAACTTCGATAAACTCTATGCCTAGACTTTTTGCCACATCTTCGATGGGGATAATTTTTGTTGTCTGGTTGCGGGGATTTAAACCTGTTGCCGGGCACACCTGATGCCCAGTCATAGACGTCCAGGAATTATCCATAACAACAAAAGTAATCTTTGTTCCATTCCAGACAGCATTCACTAACCCAGGCATGCAGGAATGAAAGAAGGTGGAGTCCCCTGCGACCGCCCAATATTGGCCTGTCTCGATACCCGAACGCGCTTCACCCTGTGCCAATGAAATGCCAGAACCCATGATATGGAGTGTGTCTAGAAAATCATATGGTAATTTGGAAGAATATCGAACCGAAGGTAACTCATTAGTCTCAGGTACTACTCCTTTGACCCCGTATCCTGCCTGTTCATAACAACCAATATCACCATTAACAACAGGAACATTTTCTTTTCCAGATATCAAAGCTTTTTTAATTGCCCAATAAGAACCTAAATGTGGGCATCCTGCACAAAGAGTTGAAGAACGTGGAGGAACTAATGCTTCCAGCTTGGTTTTTACAGCTTTTCTCGCATCATCATTGGGTAATTTGAGATCTAAAACCTTGGCAAGAGCACTTACAACTTTATCTGTTGTCAGCTCGCCATGGAGTTGAAGAACTCCTTCACCAGTTTTACCAAATAACTTTACTGAGATGCCCTTTTGTTGTGCCAATACCCGAAGTTGGGTTTCAATCAATGGATCGCCATCTTCAACCACCAGGATTTTTTTACAATTTTGCAGAACAGGTATCAATTTTTCTTCAGGCAAAGGATAGGGGGTTCCAATTTTTACAAACCAAAGATTGCCATTTTGTTTTAATTCCCGAACTGCTTCTCTTGAATACGCTGTACCCATACCGCTTGATATGATGGCTACGGGTGATGAGCCTTTTTCTACCTGATTAAATTTTATTTTATCGACTAACTCTCGAATATAAGTAAGCTGGTTTAATTGCCAGATATGCTTTCCTTCTGTTCCAGGAGGGCCATAAACATTCCATCGAAAAGGCAACTTGTAATGTTTATTAAACCCGGGTTCCATTTGAGATCCTTCAATGTTGCCAATCTCTACTACTCCACTGCAATGTGAAAGGCGAGTTGCTGAGCGAACAATTACGGGCAATTCAAGCCTTTCTGAAAACTCGAATGCAGCTTTTGTCATTTCTTTTGCTTCTTGTTGACTTTCAGGTTCAAGACACAACAGGTTTGCCCATTGAGCAGCAAATCGCGAGTCTTGCTCATTCGAGGAATAATGTGCTCCAGGGTCATCAGCAACTACCAGAACAAAACCGCCTCGTGTACCGGTATATGGGATAGTCATTAACATATCCATGATGACATTAAGACCCGCTCCCTTTAAGGCAGTTAATGCACGAACACCCATCAAGGATGCCCCAATAGAAACTTCAAACGACACTTTTTCGTTGACACTCCACTCTGCATAAAAGCCCAGATCCTGCGAACACTCAAGCAAAGTTTCAACAATTTCAGAGCTTGGAGTACCTGGGTAGGCAGTAACCACTTTTACTCCTGCTTCAATGGCACCTCTTGCGATAGCTTCATTTCCAAGCAATACCATCTTCTTACCCGCGGGTGGATTAGATACCTTGTTCAAAGTTCTCGCTCCTTCACGAAGAGATTAGATCGATCAATGGTTATTCTTATATTGTTCTGTCCAGACGACAGCACCCAAAGCATTCACTGCTCGTTCGGGTGTCGAAAATACGGGAATTCCTTCTTGATGCATTATCTTTCTTTCTTGTCTTTCTACTTCACCGCCGCCAAGATATGCAACAGCTACTTTTGAACCAATTTTGTCTCTCAACCAAATAGATGTAGCAGCTGCTCCTGGGATAGGATCACCAAAAATGATCAGGTAAAGATCAGCCAGATCGAATTCTGAAAGAACCTGCAATGCGTTTTTAAACTCGGATGCAGTTGCCACAGTCAAATCAAGAGGATTAGCCAAAGTTGCATTTGCAGGAATTTCTGTATTTTTCAGTTTTTCTTTCACAATCTCTGGTAATGGTTCAATGATCAATCCGCATTTTTCAGCCTTATCTACCGCTAATATGCCAGAGCCACCTGAACTTGTTATGATCATCAACCGCCTGCCTTTACCTGGTTTCAAACTGGCAAGGCCTTTGGAAAGATCATACAGACCTTCAATATCAGCAGCACGTACAATCCCAAATTGCCGGCAGGCTGCATCGAAAATTTCATCCTTACCTGCCATAGATTTCGTATGTGATGCTGCAGCTCGTTGACCACCAGAAGTACGTCCTGATTTGAGGACGATCAAAGGTTTTGTAGATACCATTTTATGCGCAACATTAAGAAACCTACGGCCATCTTTTGCACCTTCCAGATAAAGAGCAATCGAACGAATATTTGGATCACTCGCAAAATATTCTAAAAGATCTGTTTCATTGACATCTATCTGGTTTCCCAGACTAACTGAAGCGGAAATACCCCAATTCTCTTCTTCAGCCCAGCCAGCAATGGTCGCTGCAACTGTACCGCTTTGAGAAATAATTGCCATGCTCCCTGGTGTAGTAATGATAGGCCATGATGCGCATAATTTATTTGGAATATAGTTGATTCCCTGGCAATTTGGACCAACTAGCCGGATGCCTGTCTCTGCAACAATATCCAGCAACTCGTTTTCCAGGTCCACTCTACCAGCTTCTCGAAAGCCACCACTGATAATGATGGCTGCACCTGCACCTTTTACGACTGCTTGCCGTAATGTTTCTGGCACGGATGCAGCTGGGATAACAATTACGGCAAGATCAATCTTATCGGGTATTTCATTTATTGAAGCATAAACAGGAAATCCGAGAATTTCCTTCTCTTTCGGATTTATCGGGTAGATCTTTCCTTGAAAACCACCTGCAATAATGTTTGATAATATGACATGTCCTAATTTCTCGGGATTGGTAGAAGCTCCTATGATCGCTACTGCGTGAGCATTAAAAAAGCGTTCGATATTCGAAGAAGCTTCTATCATTTTGTTCATGTAGTTATCTGTTCCTTCTTTTTTGGTGGTTTTTTTACAGCGCCATTGAGTTTTGCGCGTTGTGTTAGTATGACTCCAAACAGGATTAGTGCGATACTAAAAACATATAGTAAATTCATTTTTTCGCCCAGGAAAATCCAAGCCAGGGTTGGTGCAAAAGCAACCTGCAGAGAACTCACAGTACCTGCACTTGCGACAGATGTATATTGCATAGCAGTGGTAACACTAACTAAAGCTACCGTATTGAACAATCCAGCTACAAGAACACTAAAAATCAAACTCTTTGGAGCAGTCCAATATAAAGAAAATTTGCCAGTTGTAGCAAGATATATATTCATCAGTATCTGGCTACAGAATAATGAAAAAGCCAGTGCTTGAAACCGATCTACATTGTTACGCATTGCATAAGTGATCAATACTCCCGCTAACGCCCAACAAAAAGCGGTTGTTAATGCCAAAGGAACTGCATTCAGCCATGTTGCTGGCAAGGCTGCATTGGTATTCTGACCAATTCGAAGCAGGAATACACCAGCAATACTGACAAGGATCCCACTGAGCATCCGTTTATTTAGAACTTCATGCAATAGGACGGAAGCGATAATTGCACTCCACAAAACATTTGTACCTAATAATGGTGTGGTAACCAGCACTCCACCCAGTTTAAATCCATTGAATAATAGAGTATTGCCAATAACGAATGTTAATAAACCGTGGGCAAATATTGCCACAATGAATTTCCAATTACTAAAAATAGATACACACTCAGGATTGCGTTTCTTTGCAAAGAAACTCATAATTATTGCAAATGTCATTACGGGCAAGGCACGTAAAACTACACCCATTACAGCATCCAATCCATTGCCTGTAACTGCATGAGATGCAAATAAATTATCCGCAGCATAGGCTATTGCTGAAACCAAAGCCCATACCTCCCCTTTACCAAAACGAGATTGCTTATGATTGATATGTGAAACAGTGGACAAAAAACTCACCTCTAAATCAGTATGCTAAAAGGTGTCCAGTAAATAAATGTAAACCTACTCCTGCTATTAAGCTGGCAACTACAAGAAGTATCCAAACAATTAACCAGCTTACTCCTCCAATACTCCAATGAAATTGGTTCAGATAGGTGCGTTTGGTGTTTGCGCCAAATGCTTTGCTGTCCAGGGCAAATGCAGTTATCTGAGTTTTCCGTAAGCTGCGAAGAAGCACGGCAACAAGAAAGGTTTTATATTGAATAAGGCGACCTTTTAAGCTTTTGTCTCGCCTGAGTCCGCGCAATTTTTGAGCGTCTGAGATGTAACCCATTTCATTCGTAAGAATAGGAATGTAATTCAGACCAACAAAAATTGTAAAAGCAATCCGATAAGGCATACCGAGCTGGACAAGCCCGTTAACAAAGTCTCGAGGATTGGTGACCCAGACAAACAGCATCGATGATAACATAATATTGAGTATTCTGGCAGCAGAGGCGCCTCGAACAATTAAACCTTCTTTGTAATAAACCAGGTTGCCAATTGCGAAAAGCGGTACTTCTCCTTTATAAGAAAAACCTCCCAGTAGAAAAAGAAAAGCTAACGCCAGTAAAATTGAAAGAGCGCCTTTTAATCGTCCATAATTGATATGTCCAAGAAAAATTGCTATCAGCAGGAGTAAAATGAATAGAATCAGGTTATATTCGGGTGGGTAAATAAAGACCAAAACTGCCACACATATAACCCAAAAGAATTTACTCATGGCATCAAATTTTTCTAAAGTTGAAGGAATCCGCGCATATTGAAACATGATGATCACCTAACCTTGATTGCATTCATGAAAGCGGAAGTCGTAATGATCCCAATTGGAAAGTCATACCCAGCTTCTTGCAGATTTCTCACAATGGTGCAGACAGGAGGTTCTTTAAGAGCAGCTTTTTGCAGCAATTCGGGCATTTCAAAGAGCTGTTTTGGGTCTCCTAAAAACTCTACCACTCCATAACTCAGTAATAGTACTTTTGATGCATATTCAGCTACCAGCCTCATGTCATGAGAGATCATGATCACGCTTGTTCCTGATTTCTGTAATTCTTTTAGTCGAAGCATCAAGGCGGTAATTCGTTGATGATCTTGCCCATAAGTTGGTTCGTCCAGAATGAGCAATTCGGGTTTCGTACTCAACATGCAGGCAACACTGACTGTTCGCATTTCGCCACCACTAAGCATAAACGGGCTGACAGTTTCTCTTCCATGAAGTTGGCACCTGTCAATGAGCAGATCTACTCTTTCCTTTACATACGTTTCATCGTAACCTGCGGTACGCAAATTAAACGCAATTTCATCGTATACTGATTGGCCTTGAGCTACAAATTGATGCTCTGGATACTGGAATACATAAGAGGCTCTGGCTGCAATGTCAACTAAGTTGGATGTTTTTAGATCCATTCCGCAAACTTTTATTGCTCCCGCAGTTGGTTTTAACAAACCAACCAATTGTTTTACGAGGGTGGTTTTGCCAGAGCCATTATTTCCTACGATTGCCAGCATTTCTCCCTTTTTCATATCAAAAGAAATACCTTTGAGGATTTCAGGACCTTTTCCATATGAAAAATGAACATCCTTTACTTCAACAATGTTTTCATTTTGACTTATCGAAATTTCTTGTTCAAATTTAATATCCTTGAAGATTTCAACTTTTCTTTTATCGATGAGTGTCCTCATCCATTGGGTTGCATCATCAATCGTGAGTGGAATTTCTTTTTCTAAGGTTGATGGAAATTTTTCCTTGATCCTTGCTACAAGTTCTACAACCTGTGGCAATTCCACTCCCAATCCATCCATAATTTCCTGGCTGTGTTGAAAGACCTCTGACGGTGTACCATCAAATGCAATCGATCCTTCTTGTGTTAAAACAATAATCCGATCTGCTAGAGGAACAAGTTCATCCAGTCGATTTTCAATGACGATGCATGTTGATTCTTCTTCGTTTACCAATTTGCGGATAAGTTTAAATACTTCCATACTGCCGATCGGATCGAGGTTTGCGGTAGGCATATCAAAGACCATTACTTTCGGTTGCATTGCGAGGACAGAGGCAATATTCACCTTTTGTTTTTGACCACCCGATAACTCGAATACTGATCCATATCTGAATTTATTCAAGGCGATGATATCTAAAAGGTGGTCGACCCTTTTTTTCAATTCATCATGCGGAACCATCAAGTTTTCGGGTCCAAAAGCGATTTCGTCTTCAAGAAAAAGAGTACAAAGCTGCCCTTCTGGATCTTGAAAAACCAATCCAACCTCACGTGCCATAATGGGGGTAGTAGTTACTCTTGGATCTTTACCGCATACTTCAATTTCACCAGTTATTGTTGCTGGCAGTGTATAAGGGATTAAGCCATTAAGCACCTGTGCAAGGGTTGATTTACCACAGCCTGTTGGTCCACAAACAAGAACCAGTTCGCCTTCACCAATTTCTAAATTGATATTGTTCAGAACAGCATGATCAGTATCTTCGTAGGTAACGGATAGATTATGGATGCTTATCAAAGGTATTGATGAGGACACTCTACATCTCCTTCAGCGCTTAGCTTGCTTGTTTTGAGATAAGAAAGCTCTTTAGCAATCCGGTTTTCTTTAACAGGTCTCCTAAAAGTTTTCCAAGAACACCAGCTTCAATGCCGCTGGTAAAGAACGTTACCAGACCTCTCCAAAGAATCCCAAAGAAGTCATAGTAGTTGTAAAGACCAAACGCAAAGACAACTACGACGTAATTGAAGAGCCCATCTACGCCTGCTGCCAACAAGCATGCAAGCCAGCCCCAATTCTTGTATTTGAACAGGAAGAAAACAAGTTCAGTACCCAAGCCATGAGCAATACCAAATGCGAGAGCCCAAAGACCCGCAGGATTGCCAGCAAGGAATTGTACGAGCCCATTGATTACACCTGCCAGAATTGCTGCTCCTGGTTTTCGTACGACATATGCAGCAAGCAGAGTCACAATTCCGAATGGCGCAAAGAACAAGGCGGCAGTAGGATTAACTGCGTTAATCCCTGTGTACACGATACCTATGAGATTGTTCACAATCCCGAAAACCACACCCAATATTGCGATGAATACAAGTTCGACAGTGGTAAAGCCAGTTTTTGGTTTGTCAGCCATGCTGTTCCTCCTTTTGAGACATGAATAGTTTTTTCAAGCGAATATGTCTAAAGGTTGAGGGGTTTAATGGTAAATCGTAATACAATACCAAACTCACACCACCTCCTGTTACAGCAAAATCCACTTCTGAACTACACGATTCACTTTTATTCGCGCCTTCCCGTTTACCTCCTTTCTTTTATTGTGGACAATATTCTTGATGAACAATCGCACCTGCAACACGATCAGGGGTAGCAGGTAATCGATAAATACGAATATTCACTGCATCGTGAATTGCATTAATGATCGCTGGCGCGCTTGGGATTACAGCAGCTTCAGCAATTCCCTTTGCGCCAAAGGGGCCACAAGGTTCCGGATCCTCGATTAAAAATACTTCAAAAGATGGAATATGATTGATCGTTGGAATACCTACTTTTGCCAGGGTATCTGTCTCTAAATACCCATTATTCAGGATCAGTTCTTCCGATAATGCATACCCTATTCCCATGACACAGCTTCCTACGATCTGCCCTTTAGCTCCTATAGGATTAATCGTCCGACCTACATCATGAACTGCTATCATCTTTTGCACTTCTACTTCACCTGAAGTTGGATCGACATCAACAATTGCCACTTGAGTTGCGTAGCTAAACGTGACAAAATTAATATTTGCTGGTTCTCCCTGGGCTGAAAGTGGAAATGTTCTTGGCGGTTGATAAATATGAGATAAGGATAATTTTCTCCCTTCCGTATGAAGCCTTTTTGCGAGTGAAATTAAATTATTTTCAGATAAATCTGTTGTAAGCCCGATTTCTTGCTTTAAAAGGTCGAGGAATGTGGATGCAGCTTCTACCACTGCGTTCCCTGACATGAAAGTTGTTCGAGATGCGCTGGTAATACCCCCATCAGGTGTACTTCCAGTATCACAAGAATACACCTCTATCATTTTGTAAGGCACATGTAATGCTTCTGCGGCAATTTGTGCGATGGTTGTATCTGAACCCTGCCCCAGTTCAGCACCCCCGAAACGAATGAGAATTTTCCCTGAAGGCAAAAGATCAATAATTACACCAGTGGCCTCGGGCATTCCCAGACCAATACCAACATTCTTGTAACTGCTGGCGACGCCAATTCCCCGCTTTCTTCCTGGTAAGGGGGCAGGAAGTTCCGCCAGCATTTTATCAAGCGCCGTCCTTGCATCTGTGACAGTCTGCACAAATGGCACACTGGATTGCAACACCTGACCAGTAGCAGTTGTACTGCCTATTTTTAGTCCATTGATCTTCCGAATTTCAAATGGAGACATATTTAGCTGTTCTGCCATTTCATCGAGCAGGCATTCAATAGCAAAGGCTGATTGCGGAATGCCAAAACCGCGCATTGCACCGCAAGGAATGTTGTTGGTGTAAACAGACAACCCTTTGATCAAGATATTTGGAATTTCATAAGGTCCGGTGGCAAATAGGGTTGCCTGATCAAGAACCGGAATACCTTCACTTGAGTAAGCACCTGTATCAGCCAGAATTTCACAATCCAACGCAGTGATTTTGCCATCACGATTACATCCAATGCTTAATTTATGACGCATGGGGTGTCGTTTGGTATGCATTCGCAGACTTTCTTGCCGGGTCAATACCATCCTGACAGTTTTTTTTGTTTTGTGAGCGGCTAATGCGAGATAAGGCTGTAAACTCATATCGCTACGAGCGCCAAAAGCACCACCTGGCGAAATATGAATTAGCCGGACTTTTTCAGGTGGTAATCCCATAATCAATGCAATATTATTAACATGAAAAGTAATTGCCTGACTGGCCATGTGAATGGTTATACCTTTATCAGAATCCCATTCTGCATAACCGGCTTCGGGTTCAAGATAGGCGTGTTCAGCAAAAGGTGTGTGGTATTCACGCGTTAGAATAATATCTGAATGCGCAAAAGCTTTTTTAACATCGCCAAGTTCAACGTGAGTGCTATACATAACATTTGAAGGAGAATCTCCTGGACGCTGATCATGAAGGATAGGTGCATCTGGTTTCAAAGCATCTTCGGGAGAAAATACACCTTTCAATACTTCATATTCAACTTCAATCAGCCTTGCTGCCATTCTCGCAGCTCTTTCATTTTTTCCGACCACGACCGTTATAACATCACTGATGCAAAGAACTTTTTCACCGACAGGCACTATCACTAATTGATCAGGTATTATCACGCCTTGTATGTTTTTCCCTGGAATATCAGAAGCATTTATTGTAGTGATAAATCCTGGTATTTTTTCCGCTTTGCTTGTATCAACCGATCTTACTATTGCATAAGGATACTGGCTGAATACTGGTACAGCAAACAAAGCATCCTCGGGATAAAAATCGGCGCCATATTGAAAAGCACCTTTTGCTTTCTGAATGCCATCTCTTCGAATTATGGATTGGCCAACAACCTTATGGCTATCAACTTCGGGAAGCATGATATCCGTGTTATTTCGAATTGCTTTACCTGCCATTTGTACAGATTTAATAATCGTATCATATCCAGTGCAGCGGCAGAGATGCCCATTGAATTCTTTTCGAATGGTTGCTTCATCTGGATCCGGGTTTTTACTCAATAATGCTCTTGTAGTAAGTACCATCCCAGGGGTACAAAAACCACATTGCACTGCTCCTGACACCAGAAATGCTTTTTGGATGATATCCAATTCCATCGGTGGTTCAGGAGATACACCTTCAATCGTTGTGATTTCAGCGCCATCCGCTTTCATGGCAGGTGTGATGCAGGAGGCAACAGGTTTGCCATTCAATAGAACTGTGCAAGCTCCACATTCTCCAACACCGCATCCGATTTTTACGCCAGTCAGGTGAAGCATATCGCGCAGCACTTCGGAAAGCATGATATCAGGAGTTATATCCACCTGTATATGTGCATTATTGATTGTAAATTGAATAATTGCCATATCAGATGTTCCTTTCCGAGATGTTTAATAACGCCTGTTGTAGAGTGGTTTCGACCAGTATCGCTACCAGGTTTTCACGATACATTTTGGAGCACCTGAGAATACTATCTCGTGGATTTGATTCACTTCGCGCAATAGATGCTGCTTCTTCAAATACCTCATGGGTTGGCTTTTTGCCAAGCAGAAATGCTTCAGCCTGTTTTGCACGCATTGGAGCAAGTGCTACCGGGCCAAGGGCTATAGCTGTATAGTCAATTACATTATCAGTTACACCCAGAACTGTGGCTGAACAAAGTACAGGTAAAGCAATAGATTTACATTTTCCCAACCTTCGATATGCAGTTCCAATGTTTTTGCCAGGCAGCCTAAAGCGGAAAGACTTAACAATTTGTGAAGTGCTGTCGATCTTAGAAACACCTGGCTTTTCGTATAGTTGAGGTATTTTTGTCCAAATAGATCCATTTTCTGAAACTACTTCTGTTTCTGCATCCAGCGCAGTTAATGCCAATGCTGTATCTGCAGCAGGTTGCGCATTTACAACATTCCCGCCAATGGTTCCTGTATTACGCACTTGTGGACTTCCAACTTCCTCTGCAGCCAACGTAAGGCATCGGACATTTTCCTGCAAGAAAGTGGAGGAAGCTATCTCATTGTGAGTAACGGCAGCACCGACAAAGATATATCCATTTTCTACTTTTATTTGCTTTAGCTCTCCCAGGCGCGAAATATCTACTAGAATCTCGGGGGATTTTTGACCTGAATTAATTTGAAGCATCAGATCTGTTCCACCTGCAATAATGCGCGCTTTTCCATGATATTCTTTTAATATTTCTAATGCCTCTGCTACAGTAGCTGGGAACAAATAGCTATTGATCATATCAGGTGCCTATTCAGAAGGCTAAATCCCATTTTCGAGGTATTCATACAGCCTTTTCACAGTCCATTTGGGATCAAACCCTAATTTTTCCAACGATCGTCCCTCAGAACGAAAATCTCTGTTGAGTAGTCCACTCGCTATGTCAACCATCGCATTACTTATAGGAGTGGGAACGCCCAACATGCGACCCAATTCACAGTATGTGAACAACCCATATGGAATATCTTCTGTCAAATGCCGTGTATTTAGCTTGAATGGACCTTCGCAGACAGAAAGCTTTTCGGTATGGATAGCATCGTACAGGGGGATTACTCCATCGTTTTCACGACCTTTTGGATTCCATCCCACATGGTTGATTTCTTCTTCCAAAGTGTAAGCTTTAATACCCAATGCTTCTGAAATCGCCATTCTTTCACGATCAATCAATTTGATCAGGTTGACAACTGCAGGTGTATTTGCTTTTTCATCAAACAAGTGAAAAGTTGGATCACCCAACTCGATACGAGCAGCATTACAGATCATAGGTGCAGGGTGGGTGATGGCGTTGTAATCTACCAGTATAGATTCCAGAACATTGGCTGCTGGGCGAATGGAATAAGTTGGAAATGCAGTCTTCAGCCCACTGACAACTCTATCCAGTTTCTTACCTGGAAAAGCTGCTGTGATTAATTCCATAACTCGGGCTTCAATTCGCACAAGGGTTGGTCCCATGCGCGTTGCACCATAAGGCAATGTATTTGTATCACCAATGGCTACATCAGCTTTTACGCCCAAATCATGAAATACTTTCCCATAGATCAGGCAGGCGCCACCTTTTCCCCAGATAACGATAACCTGACCATCTTTAACATATGGCGCACAAAGTTTTGCAAATGTCTCATGTGCAAAAGCAGGTACCGGATTGAAAATTAACTCAGCATCTTTCATTGCTTCAGCAATATCGGAAGTAACGGTATCGATTTTTGCAAAACCTTCGTCAATGATCTCTAATCCACCGCGCTCCTTAATCGGTTTGAGTTTGTCAGCAAATTGTGGAACTTCAAATAAAGCTACAGAATGTCCCCGCATGGTTAAATCTCCAGCGGCTGCACAACCACCATTTCCTGCACCTAAAATTGCTATTCTAGCCATGGAGTTCTCCTTTTCTTTATTTTGAACGTAGTTCGTTGCGCAATTGATCAGTTTTTACTTTATCAACCTTGTTATCTTCTATAACAACACCATAAGTATGGCGAGCCGACTTTTCAGAAATATAACCATTGACCAAATCATCCAATACTTTTTCAGGATTACGATCCAATGGATCTCCCCAACCGCCTCCACCTGAAGAATACACGGTATACCGGTCGCCTTTCTTAAGTTGACGCATTCCTTTTGCAGGTAAAGTTTCTTCGCTTTCAGTTCCCTCGTTTGCAATTAACTTGTTGACAGTACCGGGTTGTCCTCCAAATAATCCAAATGGAGGATTCACGGTCCCATCACCAAACAAAGCCAGGAAAGGAGCTTCGTCATAAAAACGGATTGAATACTTTACACCTAAGCCACCACGATATTTGCCCGCTCCACCCGAATCTTTCCATAATTCATGGCATTCTGTAATATGTGGCATATCGATCTCGTTAGTCTCTATATTGGGGGCAGTTAATCCGCCCAAATCAATACCATCTCCGATATAGCTTTGTCCATCCTGGAATGGCATTGCGCCACCGCCACCCATGCCACAGAATGCATAACCAACATAGAATTCATTCTTTCGAGGATCCATACCTGAAATAGCAGGTCCACACCAGCGGTTCCATGCAGCAGGAGCTTTATTGGGGATTGCTTTGGATAATGCCATATACATTGCCTCCAGGATGGCACAGGCTGTATCCAATGTGCACGATGCAACTGGCACTGGAGGTAATGGATCTACAATGGTTCCTTTTTGTGTGGTGATGTGGATGGGTTGATAAGCCCCCTCATTGTGTGGCACTTCCTGACTTACACAAGTAAGCACCGCAACATAAACTGAAGTAGCAGAATTTGCAAAAGGACTATTGATGAAACCTGTAACCTGCGGGTCAGTACCATTAAAGTCTACCCACAGCTCATCGCCTTTTATTTCGATTTTGGTCTTTATTTTGATGTTGACCGCATCAAAGCCATCTCCATCCAATATCGCTTCACCTTCGTAAGTTCCATCCGGCAGTTTTGATATCTCTGCGCGCATCATCTGATCAGCGTAATCATTTATGGCATTCAAAATTTCTTTGAGTCGTTCTGCACCAAATTCTTCTGCCATTTCTATCAAGCGTCGTTCTGCAACATTACAGGAAGCTACCTGGGCACGGATATCGCTTTCAAATAGATCCGGCATGCGAGTGTTTATTTTTAATAAATCAATCACAAATTGGATGGGTCGTCCATCTTCATATATTCGGATTGCTGGAATACGAAGACCTTCATGGAAGATTTCCTTCGCTTCTGGGCTATAGCTACCTGCTACCATACCGCCAATATCAAGATGGTGTGCCCGATTGATTGCCATAAATAACAGCTCACCTTTGTAATAAATAGGTTTCACTGCAGTAACATCCGCCAGGTGAGTTCCGCCTTCATAAGGGTCATTGATTAGGTAGACATCACCGGGTTTCATTTCATTCCTAAATTTATCTACTACTGCTCTGGCAGCTAACATAGAAGAAGCAGTATGAGAAGGAACACCATCGACTTGAGCAACAATTCTTGGTACCCAATCGCAGATAGCGCAAGAAAAGTCGTGCACTTCTGCAAATATTGGCGAACGCGATGTTCGCGTCATGGTGATACCCATTTCTTTGTTAATCGTGCCTAAACGATTAAAGACTACCGACATTGTGATTGGATCAACGGATTGATTAGCCATGAATATTTCTCCTAATAGATGTCATAGCCACTGCGCTACTTTTTTAGAGCATTGATATCAATGACAACATTCCCAAGGCGATCAATCGTTGCCTTATCATTAGGGCTAATAACAATTGTCGTTGTCACTTCTTCGATGATAGCCGGACCATCGATAATATTTCCTGCTTTGAGCTTGCTGCCATCGTATATTCTTGTTTCTACCCAACCACCAACCTCACCAAAATATGTCTTGCGAGGTTCTTTTAATGCTAGACTGGCATCTTTACCTCCAGATTCCCAACTGGTCAAAGATGTTTTGGGGATAATACCCGTTCCAGTCAGGCGGATATTGATCGATTCGAGAGGACTGTCAGGTTCGCTATAGAGGAATAACCGATTATGTGCTTCATGGAATCGTCTCTTGATTTCAGGCATCATAGCCTCATCAATCTTACCCGGTGGAATAATGACTGGTACTTCGTGATGCTGCCCCATATAACGCAAGTCAAAACCCCGCTCAATGTGAATTTGCTCTTCTTTCAGACCTTCATTGAGCAAGGTTTTTCGAGCTTCAGCTTCCATCGCATCAAATGCCTGGTTGACCTCAGCCAAATCTAACGCATCAACTGGTTTCCACATTGTGCGAACATAGTCATGCTTCAGATCGCTTTCCAACATACCCATTGCACAGAATACAGAAGCTGTTTTAGGTACAATCACCTTTGGAATTCCAACAATTTCAGCAATCTTTGATCCATGTAAAGCACCTGCTCCACCGGCAGCCACCAGAGCAAAATCACGCGGGTCATGTCCCTTTTCAACACTTACCACACGAGTAGCATCGGCCATGTTATTGTTGACAACAGTATAGATCCCATAAGCAGCTTCAATAGTGTCAATACCCAAAGGATCAGCTATTTCTCGCTTTACTGCATCAAAAGACGCCTGTTTGTCTATCGCAAACTCGCCACCCAGATAGAAATCAGGATTGATATACCCTAACACAACATTTACATCTGTTGTAGCTGGTCTGGTCCCACCTTTTCCATAACATGCCGGTCCTGGTATCGCTCCAGCAGATTGAGGACCTACTTTTAACATATTTCCTTGATCGAGATATGCCAGTGATCCACCACCTGCTCCGATCGTATTAATGTCGATCATTGGCAAAGCAACTCGGTATCGGGCGATTTCACCTTCAGTGGTCATGGCATATTTGCCATCCTTTATGAGGGTAACATCATAACTGGTGCCACCCATATCCATCACGATCAAGTTGGGTGTATTAAGTTGTTTGGCAAAAAACATACCACCAACTGCTCCAGCTGAAGGACCAGAAAGCAAGGTAGAAGCCCCATGCTCTACTCCATAAGATGCTGACATGATGCCACCATTAGATTGGGTGACAAGAACCTCATGTTTAAAACCCGCTTCGGTGAGCTTATTTTGTAAATGTGTAAGATATCGTCCAAGAACTGGACCGACATAGGCATTAACTGCAGTGGTAGAAGTGCGCTCATATTCGCGAATTTGAGGCAAAATTTCTGATGAAATTGATACATAGCAATCAGGGTATTCTTCTTTGATAATTTCGCGTATTCTTCTTTCATGAACAGGGTTCATGAAAGAGAAAAGAGTACAAACAGCAATTGCAATTACCCCTTTACTTTTCAATTGGTGTACTACCTGACGAGTTTCATCTTCATCCAGGGGGGTGATTACTTTTCCAGAATAGTCCAGTCTCTCGGTCACTCCTAAACGAAGATGGCGTGGAATAATCGGCGGTGGTGACGCCAAAGAAAGATCCCAGATATTTTCCTTGTGAGCACGGCGCATCTCCAAAGCATCTCGAAAGCCTTTAGTAGTGATCAATCCAGTTTTTGCGCCGTTGTACTGCAACATGGTATTGGTAGCGACGGTAGTTCCATGCACTATAATGTCTACCTTGTCTAAAAAACTAGCAAATTCCAGATTAAAGAATCGGGCAGCTTTTTTTAGGCAATCAAATAACCCAATTGATGAATCTGCTGGCGTAGATGGAGATTTGAAGATGTACATTTCTCCATTGCTTGTAGTGACAACAAGGTCGGTAAAGGTTCCTCCAATATCAATGCCTACCCGGTAAGTGACATTGCTCATTGTATTGATCCTGCCTTTTTCCAAATTTTAGTGGTTTCTTCAATTGCTTTTCGTTGAATTTCTTCTTCATCCACATTAACCAATTTGTGATGATCCACAACAATTTTTCCATCCACCAATACTGTTTCCACATTTGCTCCATCAACATCATTGATTAAGGTATCAAAGAATACTTGAGGTAAAAGAGGAGAAGGTTGTTCGGGTTTAATGATGAGAACATCAGCTTTCTTGCCAACCTCAAGAGAGCCAATTTCGTTTTCTTTTTGGATTGCTTTGGCTGCATTCGTGGTAACAAAATCAATTGCCTGGAAAGAGGGAATAACTCCCGGATTGTGATGATGCACTTTATGTAGTAAATATGCCATGCGAATATATTGGAATAGATCCAATGTAAAGAAACAATCATGTCCAAGGCTGACCGTAATTCCTTCGTTGAGCATTTCTACAATAGGAGCAACACCATTCCCCCCCAACATGTTACTCATTGGAGTATGAGCGACCTTTACATCATGATCACGCCATAAGGCAATTTCCTCTGAGTTCATGTTGATACAATGAACTGCCAATACATCTGGCCCCAAGAAACCCGTATCTTGTAATACAAAGGGTGCAGTTCTGCCAAATTTTTCAATAACAAGTGGTGGCGGAACTTCTGCAACGTGGATCTTGATGCCGGCTCCAAGATCGGTGGCTAAACCACGGACTTCTCGTAGCATTTCTTCGCTGGCAGTATAAACAGTATGAACAGCCATTCTTCCAGAAACTCGACTTTCGGGATCATCTTTATATTTCTTGAAGAACCGAACGTTCTCGTTGATACCTGCCCGGGCGTTTTCCTTGGAGATGCGTTCAGTGGATTCATAACAAATAACCGCTCGGCTCCCCAATTTCATAACCGCATCGGCAGATACATCCAGGCACCCATCTACCACAGTTGGTGCTTCAACCATGTCGACAACGGTGGTGGTACCCGTTTTAAGCATCTTCGCACCTGCCCAAAGTGAACACCAATAAATACTTTCATAAGTACTTGCTTCTTCAATATCTGGCCACCACCATTTCGTGAGGAGATCCATAAAAGCCCGGAATTTTGAATAATCAACGGGCATATTATGTCCAACTACGCTGGGCATATGAGTATGGGTACAGATCATACCAGGCATAACAATCTTGCCACTGGCATCAATCACTTTTTCAGCCGAATAAGCTTTTTCAATTTCAGCAGTAGGACCTACGGCAACAATCTTGTTTCCAGTAATCGCTACAGCTCCATCAGGAAAAACTCTTCTATTGGAATCCTGTGTTCCTACCAATCCGCCTTTTATCAAAATATCAGCCATTTGTTTTCCTCCTAGTCAAAATATGTCAGGTGGATTGCATCAAAATTGCATGCATAGCGACACAATCCACATCCATAACATTTTTCGGGCATGAGATGCACTTTATGGTCATCACCCAAAAACAGGGCATCGTAAACACATGAGACAACGCAGTGATTGCATCCGACACAAAGATCAGAATTTATTACTGGTGGCTGAGGGGTTGTTATAGCAACCAAACCGCGTTCTTTTCGCGAAGTAATTCTCTTTAATGTCAAACCGATAAAGTCTTGGACATCAATAAAGCCATGATCCGCAACCCATTTATCGATTCCTGTAATGATCTTTTCAAAATGATGCCTTCCCTTTAGGTGACCGGCAGTAGCGACACCAACAAAGCTTGCCCCAGCCATAAAATATTCGATTGCATCTTCTGCACGGGAGATTCCTCCCACGCCGATCAATGGAATTTTGACATGTTGTGCCATTTCCAGGATCATCATTAGAGAAATTGGTTTTAGAGCTGAACCAGTCAAACCACCAACACCACGTGGACCACCTAATGCTGGTTCTCCTGTCTCAATGTCAATCTTCAATGCAGGACCGATGGCATCTGCACAGGCAATTGCATCGATTCCGGCATCTTCCACTGCTAAAGCCCATTCCACCACATTGGCATGGAAGAGCGCACTAAATTTAGAAATTACTGGAATAGTTACTGCGTCCTTGACTGCATGGATTGTTGCTATATACGGAGCAACATCATGAACTTCTGGAGGCGGCATAGTTAATCCGGGGAACATTGCTTGAAGAATCTCTCCCATGTGGGGACAAACTGTAGGCATTTCAATCATATCAGCACCCGCAGCTACCGCCTGTTTCGCAAGATCGGCTGCTTCTGCTGGGTGAAGCCCCGCCAATGAAGCAATGATCGGGATACCTGCTTCTTTTGCTTTAGGAAGCTCTACATCAAACCATTGTCTCGAAGAAAGGGTTGTACCAAATACACTGTTGATGAAACCCCCATCAACTATCGTAAAACAGGGGCGTACGTCCTCAACCGCATTGGCCACGATGGTCTTGGTAACGATGGCTGCTACACCCGTTTTACTGGATCTGACAATTGTCTCACCATCTGCGCCGTGACAACCCGCAGCAATTATGACACGGTTCTTAAAAGGTACACCTGCAAGGTTCAGAGATGCTTCTTTCATATGCATACTCCTCGCAATAGTTATGTCTGGGAAGTGAGCTTGAAAAGCCACTTCCCATTGTTCATCGATGAAAATTTATGCGCCTAAAGTAAGAGCTAAGACTGCTTTTTGAGCATGTAACCGGTTTTCTGCTTCGTCTTGAATGAGTGAATTAGGTCCGTAAATGACATCAGCAGTCACTTCATGACCTACAGCAGCTGGCATACAATGCATGAATTTTGCATGTGGTTTTGCGAGTCCCATTACTTCTGAATCAACTCTCCAATGTTTGAATCGTTCAGGTTCCTGGTTATGGGGAGTAGGATATTGCCAGTTATTGGCAGGTGATCCTGCACGGAATACATCTGGCATTACATAACAGTAAGCGTTGATAAAATCAGCGTCTTTTGCTGCCTTCTTCATATCATGAACGATTTCCAGGCTTGCACCATTTTCTGATGCGAAACCTTGTGCCCGATCAATGATATCTTGTGGAGGTGTATATTCTTCAGGGCAGGCAAGAACAAACTGGAAATCTTTCAATCGTGACGCAAGATACATACTAGATACCACAAGTCCAAGAGGTGGGTTATATTCGTGGTATGCCCAGGTAAGGACATATTTGATGTTATCGAAACGACCTTTCTTTTCGAGCACCGTCTGGAAATCTGCTAATGCCTGGAAAGGATGCTCAAAATCGGTGGATGCATTGAACACTGGGATATCCAACAAGTTAGCGGCCTCTTCCAATGTTGATTGCGCCAGTAGTCGAGCAATGAGAATATCAAAATATCGGTCCATTACGCGGCATGTGTCGCCCCAACTTTCAACTCCTGATTCTGACCATGTTTTTCCTCCACTGAGATCTTCCGCTGCACCACCCAATTGATGCATTGCCCTCCAGAATGACATTCGAGTGCGCGAAGAAGGTGTCTCGAATATCATCGCAGCTGCTTTGCCACGGAGAATATGATCTTGATATTCGCCGCGTGATATGCCGCGTTTGAGTTCCAAAGCGGTTTGAAATATTACATCAATTTCTTCTCTCGAAAAATCTGCCAGTGAAAGAACATCACGACCTTTCAGACTCAAAGCACCCATTACAGCCTCCTCATGAATTTTCGTTTATTGAGATAGTCTTATCCACCTTCCATAGGTGGTAGAAAAGAAAGAACATCACCATCTTTAAGCGGTAAATCAATTTCAGCTACAGAATGCATGTGTCTATGATTCTTAACTAATAAACGTAATGGTCCAGTATTGTTTTCCTCCAGGAGCGGATCAATTATTTGTGAAACAAATTCTGGTTGAACATTCTTTTTTAATTCAATTAAAGCATCTCTAAGAGAGCAATCCTCTTTCAATCCCAACTCAACTTCCTTTTTTCCTGACAAGGATTGAAGCAGCCCAGAAAAACGAACAACCAGTTTCATTAGCTTCAGCCCTTTAACCCTAATTTCTCAAGGCGTTCAGGTGTTGGTGTACCACTGGCATCCCAACCCCTGTACTCATAATAATCCTTGATCAAAATATTAAAGTCAGAATGAGTAAGTGGTTTATACCCTTCTGGGAAATCCAGGGGTACTTTGAAACAAATTTCGGGTAACGAATCTTGTGAAGCATCGATCCCAGCAGCCAGGTTGTACATCCTTTCCATATTCCAAATGGCTTCACCCATCAACTCAAATTGTTCAGCTGTAAAGCTCATACCGCTTGCATTATTCAATAAATCTACAAATTGAGCGGGCTTTAGTACAAATTCTGCAAATCTACAGGATACCAGGGTAAATGTTGCATTTACCACATTTTGGATTTGAGCGACTAATTCAGCTCTTCCTTCGGTTGAATCCATTGGAACAAATTCCATCAATTCCATCCCGATCGGTGCACGTTTATGACAGGCTCCACGATTTGCGGTTGCAAATGTGGTAGCCACGCCGCGCATTCTTTCCGGCATCCATGCTGCAAATTCCATTCCCTTGACCTGAAGTGCAAAATCTTGAGATCCCTGATTAAGCTTTTCGCTGGCACGCTTCACACCTTCAGCTAAAAGGTCACCAATACCTTCTCGCGCAGCAATCATATCAATTAAACGTACAGTCGCATCAGGATTTCCAAATTCAAGGGTATATCCTTCTCCCAGTGCGTCTTTACTAAGGATTCCTCTATCGACGCATTCCATTGCAAAAGCGACATTCACCCCTAGTGAAAGGGTATCCATACCATATTTTTCTGCTTGATCATTAGCATAATAAAGCATATCAGAGTTGTCATTGAAACAAAGAGAGCCGATAGAATACATTGTTTCGTATTCGGGTCCTCTTGTCCATATTGTTCCCCATTTAGTTTCTAGAGGTTTTCTTACCATACCGCAGTGAACCAGGCAACTCTGACATCCGATGGGGCGGGTTTCGTATTTACGCATAAATGCTTCACCATCGATTTCATTGGCATGCTGAAAACTCGTGTATTTATGGTATCTTGTCGCAAAAACATGCTTATCATTGATGAGTGCGACCCCTGAACCTGTACCAATTCTGCCAAATCCGCCTAGTAAGCTCCAGGGATGAGAAAGGTCTTCTCTAAAAGCAGTATACGTTCTTTCAATTGCTTCCTCAAATCCTTTTGGATTAGCTACTTTAACATCGTTTAATCCTACGACCCCAAAGACTTTTAAATTCTTTGAACCAAAAACAGCTCCTGCGCCTCCTCGACCAAATGCACGAGTCTCAGAAATCGCTGCAGCATACCGGATAAGATTTTCGCCCGCTAAACCAATCCCTATGGTATGCATGTTATCGTATCCGCTGGTTGTTTTTACATACTCTTCTGCTTCTCTTACTGGTTTCCCTTTCAGCTCAGGACAATCTACAAACTTGACTCCAGCTGGTGTTAGAGTAACATATATCAGCTGGTCAGCTTTCCCTTCAAATACAATTACATCATACCCGGTAGATTTAATAGCTGTTGCTATTTGCCCGCCGGCATATGTATTAATAATTCCTGTTGTCAGGGGAGACTTCGTTACAATACAGGTCTGTGCAAAAAGCGGTGCAATGGTACCAGTGAGAGGACCAATACAAATGAATATTTTGTTCTCAGGATCAAAAGCATCTATTGTGGGAGGAACTTCGTGAGTTAGCAGTTTGACACCAAAGCCCATACCTCCTACCCAATGCTGGATCATTTTTTCGCTGATTGGTTCTTCTCTTACAGTACGGTCGGTCAAATTAATTCTTAGTAACTTGCGGTTGTAGCATTCATACATATTGACCTCCTCTATTCTTCAATGCTCAGAGCACCAACAGCGCAATCAGCGATGCACTGATATTTATTCTCGCATGTATCACATTTGACAGCCACATTATTCAGTGGATCGATCCATACACCATCGTATTGACAGGCATCAACACAGCTTCCACATCCAATACAAACATCATAAAGAATTTTTACTGAGCCTTCATGTGTGAAAACCATTGCTTCAGAAGGACAGGCGGGAAGGCAGTCAGGTTCTTTGCATTGGAGGCAAAGACGCGCTGAGGGTTTTTCTGGCCATTGCGATATGATTTGGATGCCTGCTTTATTAGAGTTGTAAACCTGAAAATGAACGAAAGAACATTTCAACTCACAGGTTCTACACTCAGTACATTTGTTCAGGTCAATTACCAGACGTTTTGCCATCTTTTCTCCTAGTTATTAAAGGGAACACCCAATCTGGTCAATTCTTCTTTCACGCGATCATAGCAGGCTTGATGTTCAGCTGTTGGTACTAGCTTCTGAATGTCGTATAGCTGTTCAAATGGGGCACCCTTGGGTGAAACTTCCAATGACATGGCATCTTTGTACTTTGCAAAAAGCTGTTCGATTATTCCTGCAGCTGCTTCGCGTGTCAGTTTTGAGGCTGCATGGCCTACTTCAGCAAACAATCTTCCCATCAGGGGGCTTACATTGTTGAATCCCAGTGGTTCTGCTGGTCTTGGCCCACTAATATTACTTCCTCCAGTCACCACAGCCAGCTCCAAAGCAGAAAACTCATAAGCATACTGGTCTGATCCAGTACGTCCAGCTGTAGTGTGCGATGTTGTGGTAATAATGTGGCTGTTGCGATTGGTTGCCTGGTTCACAAGGCTTCCCAGGAAGAGAGAATGGTTATTTGTCTGTGTTTTGTATTTGATATGTTGAGGCCCCACATGACAAATCTCTGCTCCGAGGAGAATTGATGCAATAAACGAGGCTACTCCGATAATTGCGGTGCCATCTGGTCCACCTCCATATCCGCCAACTAATGGTGTATGCGCAATATAGATGGGGGTTCCATATGCCAGGTAATATCCAAGGCGAGCCATGGTAACATCATCGACTTGAAGCTCAGATAGCAAAACCATTGCTCGTGGGTCGGTTCTTCGCAAACCATATGCTTCATTTGTGCAAGAAATTTCGTTCAATGCCATCACAGAATGACCAATAATTGGCATACCAGGTCTTCCTGCACGGCGGACAGCCTCACGTGCCCATTCACCATACAACACAGCAGCTCTGCTGGAAAGACCCGAATTTGGTCTGATCATTTGTCCATCCAACTCTTTGAGATATCCGGGTAAGAAAAGACAGTCGATCAACCGTTCTTGAGCAAATGCTTCATTCAATTTGACAAACATTGACTCGTGAGTATCAGCGTTGAAAGGTCCGCTCATTACAAAAGGTTCCCGAGGATCTTCTACACCTCGATGATAGGCTGTTTTTTGTTCTTTGCCTTCACCCATAATGATCTGACTTGGTGCGAGACGGATTGCATCTTCAATTTCTTCTTTAGAAAATTGAATTACACGTCGACTATTCATTGAATACAATCCAGAACGAAGTAAAAGTTCTTTTCCAGCCTGCCAGCAGCGATCTGCAAGTTGATCATCCAGATTGATGAGAGATTTTCCATCCCATTTGACATCATACTCTTTCTTTAATGCCAGGACATTTGCTGCTACACGCTGCATCAAGAAATCATTCGCTTCGATCAATGGACCAGTTTCCGCTCTTTTCGCTACTTCTTTGAAGTTCATTTAGCCCACTCCTTTGCATGGGAATCAAGAACGCGTACTGCTTCAATCGCATCCCTCCCATACCCATTTGCTCCAATTTCATCAGCCCATTTTTGAGTGACAGGAGCGCCACCAATGATGATGAAATATTTATCTTTCAACCCTTTGCTTTGCAAAAGTTCAATTACATCCCTTTGATATAACATTGTGGTAGACAGAAGGGCGGACATCGCAATAACATCAGCCTTGGTCTCTTCTGCTGCTTGAATAAATCTCGGAGCTGGCACTTCAACTCCAAGGTCATGAACCTCGTACCCATTTGCCTGGAACATCGCTCCAACAACTGTTTTGCCAATATCGTGAATATCACCCTCAACGGTACCTAAAACTACTACACCCTTTTTTGCTATTGCTGAGCCTCTTGCTTTTAATGCTCCTTCAAGTACTTCAACACCAGCTTTCATGGCATTGGCTGCCATTACCAATTCAGGGAGGAAAATATCCATACGCTCAAAAGCTTCACCGATTTTCCGGATAGGGTCGGCAAACCCTTTTTCAAGAGCTACCGCAGGATCAATACCAGCAGAAACCGCTTCATTGGCTGCGGTTACTGCAGCATCAGCATCATAATTTTCTATTGCAGAATGCATCTTTGAGAAAACAATTTCTTCAGTAGTCACTTCAGCCTCCGAAAATAATTGATTTAGATGTTGCCAAAAAGGAAAAGCTTTTGACCAATCCCTTTTTCAAGAGCCAATTGATAGGCACGATATGAAAGACAGAGATCTTCAGTTCCCATACCAATAGGTGAGAAGAAAATCCTTTCTTCACTTGTTTCACGTCCTGGTTTTTCGTCGCATAGAATTTCACCTAATTCGGTGATATCTTCTTTTTTGATCATTCCATCCCTGATCATTAAGGCAATTACGGGGGTAACACGGTGAATAACATGTTCCAATCCATCAACTACTATCTTGTCTGAATGGAGAACAACCTCAAATTCCTCTTCCTGGTAAGAACCAACTGCGGAGAAAAAGCTACCTTTCTTCATCCAAGCCTCTTTGACGATTGGCTCATCAGCAACAGTCACTGTAACAATAATATCTGCATCACGCACAGCGGCTTCCGGGGTTTGGACAGCTTCGGCTTCAACCCCAAATTTTTCTTTCATCTCAATGGCATACTGTTGAGCAGCAGAAAAATTTACATCGTACCCTTTGATCTTTTTAATATTAGGTAACGCTTCCATGAGTGCATCTGTCTGCGTTCGTGCCTGAACCCCGGTTCCTATCATTGCAACCACTTCAGAATCCTGTCGTGCCAATCTTTTAGCACCTACGCCAGTCACTGCACCAGTGCGCATTGCACTCAATAAGGTGCAATCCATAACTGCCAGGGGAAATCCTTTTTCAGCATCGTTTAGAATAAAGAATCCTGTTGCCCGCGGCATGCCATATTTTTTTGGATTTTGTGGAAATCCAGCAATCCATTTAATGCCAAATGCGTCATATTGGCCGCCAACATAAGAAGGCATAGCATTGCATCGACCGCGCTCACGTTCTCCCATGTCCAGAACGGTTTTATGTGGAAGAAGTACTTTTCCCTGATGATGCAATATGAAAGCTTCTTCAACTGCAGCCATTGCAGCTTTCATATCAATACCTGTTGCGCGAATGTCCGCCTGGTTCAAATAAAGAAACTCAATATCAGCCATATTAATCCTTCCGTTTAGTGTTTTGTTTCCCGTTCTTCTACTTCTCGTACTATTCTTTCCAGTTCAGCTTCCATTTTGGAGTCCAATGGATCAACATTGTGTTCTGCCAGGATTTTCTGTACTTTTTCATACGCTTTATCAGCAACCCCTATAGAGCCTTCGGCTTCCCATTTGTCGCGCGTCATGCGATCTGCCAACGGTGGAATGAATTGTTCTTGTTTGAGGAATTGCATAGTATGGCGCTGTCCGAGGAAGTGGCCACCTGGACCGACTTTATCGATCACGCCTAACGCCAGTGTATTTGCATCCACATTGATACCTTCAAGGGTTCGATAAAGTGAACCGATGATTTCATCATCTATTACCAGGCTTTCTTTGCTTACTGTTAATGCTCCTTCCATAGTTCCTGGATAGAAGATTTTGTTAACACCGCCAAGAACGGCCATCGTTAAGGTCATCGCTTTTTCATAACCAGCTTGAATATCAAGTAGTTTCGAATCCGTTGCCGAAGCAGTACCTCGACATGGAATATTGTAAAAATGGGCTATTTGAGCACTGGCAACATTGATTAATCCCATTTCAATAGCGCCAATGGCAATGCGACCAACTTTCATATCCATAATGGAGCCACATGTTCCATACCAAACGGGATTGCCTGGATTTGCTAATTGGATGATCGTTATACCACTGATCACATCAGCAGTTTGTTGCGCCAATAGACCAGCAAGGGTTACAGGAGAAGTAGCACCCGCCTGAGGTTCACTTGTAACATCAATGGGCAGACCATAACTTGCAAATAGCAATGCGCCATCCATTTGATCGCGATCGTGATGCAAAGGCGCCACTGGATTATCTGTGGTAAAAGTATATGGCTTCTTTCGCAATTCGCTCTCACCACCAGCAATCACAGCCACCATACGCAAGCAGTCTTCCGCGAGTATTCTTTCTCTGGAGGTGGCTTTGATTACTTTACTCGAATTCCTTACTGACTGAAGATAACCATGTACATGTGTAGCGCGAATTTTTACCCCATCAATCTGAGGCATGATTGCACCAGAGTGTAGTAAATGGTAATGGGGTAGGGCATCAGAAATTTTGATCAGATCTCCTACGTCCTGTAGCGTGGTTCTGTGCGTTTTCCCAGTTTTATAATCATAACAATTCAAACGACCAATCATGGGTTCATAATGAAGTTCTCGAGTGGATACATGAACGTTGTTCTTAGGATTTCTTGCAAATACTGTGAAAGAGGAAGGTGCGCGTTTTAAGGCTTCTTCAACAATAAATCCTGGAATTCTACAGCGCATAGTCTCATCATCTACTACTGCGCCTGCCTGGCGTAAAAGAGTACGAGCATTTTCTGATTTCACTAATACGCCTGTGTTCCACAGTATTTCCAACGCACCTTGGTGGATCTGGTAAATTTGCTCATCGGAAAGAACTTTTAAAACGGGTTGGAATGCCATAAAATCTTTACCTCCAGCAAAAGTATAGGATTGTAAAATTTTGCAGAAAATCAAATAATTAAAAAGAACACGTCGTACTAAAAAAATGGATGATTTGGGGGAATAACTGATGCATCAGGTGAAACAGTGTCGGATATTTCACGTAAACTATTTTGAATGCGTTCTTTTTCATTTAGGATATTCACTAATTTTTGTCCTACATCGCTGATATGATAGTGGATCGCATTCCTTGCATTTTGACCTTGTCTGGCGGCGATTGCTTCAACAATTGGTTCGTGTGAACGAGCTACTTCATCAAGAGATGGAAAAAGAGAGTAAATTGCCTTGGTAGCTTGAATGAACATATGAGTTTGCCCACTCAATCTTTCAAGCATATCAATCAGTAACTGATGTTGAGATAAAGCATATAAGGTTTTATGGAATTCTAGATCAGTTTCAACAAGAGAATCTACATCTTCTGATTTCGCATAGCGATACATTTTTTCTATAATTTCTCGTAAGTTATTAATTCCAGCTTCATCCGCTTTGTCTACCGCTAATTCAACTGCATATTCTTCCAAAATATCGCGCAGGGTATAAAGTTCATTGACTCTTTCAGCAGTTAAAGCTCTGACAAATGTCCCACGATAGGGTATATTAATAAGAATTCCTGAATTTTCGAGCTCGCGGATCACTTCACGAATTAATCCCCGACTAACACCAAACCATTCCGCCATTTCAAGTTCGGTCACTTTTTGATCATCTACCAGTTCACCGTTGATGATTGCTTGTTTCATACGTTCGATAACAACATCACGTAGTGATAGACGTTTTAGCTCATTTTGAGAGCTATTCTTGATATTTTGAAGGGGGTTGGACAGTAAGTCCTTTTTCATCAGGTCGGCTTAAACCTTATTCTAAGAGCAAGGTAAGTACTGATAAGTCAACTGTTCGATTGTATTACAATTGTACAATATGAAATTATCAAATACAAGCATCAATTTTCAGAACTTTCTTGTTTTTTTATCTATTCTTGAAAATTATTGTCATTGACAAAAAAGTCATATGTTTGCATAATGGGACAAGTGGTTTAACAAGGTAATATATTTTTTACAGGAGAGAATTATTGTGGAGAGCTTAGTCATTAAAGTCATCAATAAAGTTGGGTTACATGCCAGGCCAGCAGCTTCTTTTGTGAAAAAAGCGCAGAGTTTTGCATCACAGATACTCGTTGAAAACATTACTAAAAATTCTGATAAAGTAAATGCAAAGTCGTTCGTTAAAATCCTATCCATTGCCGTTGATCATGACAATGATATTCGGATAACTGCTGATGGCGATGATGCTGCTCAGGCCCTTCAAGGATTAAAAGAGTTGATAGATAATAATTTTGGTGAATAATTAGGAGTTATTCCTGATGAAAACATTTCAAGGAGTTGGGATATCGGCAGGGGTTGCTGTTGGCCCCATTTTTCGATACGAATCACAAGTCATTGTGGTTAAAGAGGCTTTTGCTAAAGATCCTGATGTTGAAAATGAGCGCCTTCAAAATGCATTGCATCAAGCTGGATCAGATCTTGATAATTTACTTCAAAAAGCACGTACCGAGTTAAATACAGGATCAAACGAAGCTGAAATTTTTGAAGCACATGCCATGTTACTTTCAGATCCAGATTTACTCGATCAAGTTCATGCTTCACTCTATGATAAGCATTACACAGCAGAATATGCTTGGTACGAAGCAACTGAATATTACGCAGGGCTCATTGCATCAATGGATTCAGAATATCTTGCAGCTCGAAGTGCAGATATTAAGGATGTAGCACAACGTGTTCTGCGGATATTAGTCGGAAACAACAATTCCGCCAGCAAAAACATATCTGTGCCGTCAATCGTTGTGGCTGATGAACTTACACCTTCTGATACTGTTGCATTTGATAAGGCTAAGGTGTTAGCTTTCTGTACACGTTCAGGTGGACCTACATCACATGTTGCTATTCTATCTAAAGCATTAGGAATTCCCGCAATCGTTGGCATTGGTCCCTGGATGGATGAATTAAAACCAGGTACTGAAGCGGTGGTTGATGGCTTTACCGGTAAAATGTTCCTGGATCCCGATGAGGCAACGATAAAGAAATTCAAAGAGACTTCGACACTTTATGAAGAGAGTTTCCGCAAAGCTATGGAGAAAACTCATGAACATGCCATTACAAAAGATGGCATAAAAGTAGAAGTCGTAGCAAATATCGGTGGTCTCGATGATGCCAAATCTGCAGTAGAGTACGGTGCTGAAGGTGTTGGTTTATTACGAACTGAATTTATTTTCCTGGAACGTGGAACTCCTCCATCAGAGCAGGAACAGATAGATATCTATTCGGAAATATTTTCACAGTTCGGTAAAAATCCTGTTGTGACACGAACTCTCGATATTGGCGGAGATAAACCCGCTAATTATCTAAAAATACCAGAAGAAATGAACCCATTCTTAGGTCTTCGGGGTACACGTCTGGCATTGGCGCGTCCTGAAGTATTCGAAACACAATTGCGCGCTTTGATGCGTGCGGGCATTGGGTACAATCTGAAAGTAATGTTCCCGATGGTTGGCACTGTGCAGGAAGTGCGAAGTGTCATGGAGCATGTACGAAAAGTCAAAAATGAACTGACCCAGGAAGGTATTCCTTTTGAAGAGAAAATTGAGTGGGGCATCATGATTGAAATACCGTCTGCAGCAGTCATGGCAGATGCACTGGCTAAAGAAGTTGATTTTTTCAGCATAGGAACAAATGATCTCTCACAATACACATTAGCAGCAGATCGAGGAAATACGAATGTAGTAGGTGTGGCAGATGCTCTCGACCCGGCTGTATTACGGCTGATAAAAATGGTAATCGATGCCGCACATGCGAACAATCGTTGGGTTGGATTATGTGGTGAGTTGGCTGGGGATGGACTGGCTACTCCGGTTTTGTTGGGTTTGGGGCTTGATGAATTTAGCATGAATCCGCGAGCCATCCCATTGGTCAAACAACATATCCGAAAATTCACCATAAGTACAGCCTGTGAAATCGCTCAGCACGCAATTTCACTTCCTACAACTGCTGATGTTCGATATTATTTAAAAAGTTTCTTATAGACGATTCTTTTCGAGGTTCAAATGGCAGGTTTTGGTATTGTCTTTGTTTCCAGGGATTATGAAGCCGCAATGCATTTTTACCGCGATATGCTGAACTTCACAATCGACCATTCCTGGGATAATGGAACTGGTAACAGAGGGTGTGTGTTTCAAGTAGGAAACGGAACCATCGAAATCCTGGAATGTAAACCCAATGTTGAACACAAACCTCCAATGAATTTCGAAATTTACATGGAAGTAGAGGATGTCGATAACTTCTACTTCCATGTAAAATCAAAAGGTATTCCGATCAAGGGAGAAATTGCTGATAAACCCTGGGGCCAGAGAACATTTTCTGTTACAGATCCCGATGGTATTAAACTGGTTTTCTACACTGCAATTTAAATTGCGCTGTTAGAAATCTTAACATTTTGTGCACTCTATTGACAAAGGTCATTCAAAACATTAAAATGATAAAAATGTATAACTGGTAATTACCAGTTAATACTGGTTTTATCTGTAGCGAATAAAATGATTATTGACAGGACTGCACCGATATCCTTACACAATCAGCTCGCAGCTTTGATCAAAAAACAAATTGCTGCGGGTATTTATATGCCAGGATCAAGCTTGCCATCTGAGCGCGAAATGTGTGAGCAATATGGTATCAGCCGTACTACAGTTCGCGAAGCCTTGCATCGCTTGGAACGTGAAGGTTTGATACGAAAAGCTGCAGGTCGGGGTGTTTTTGTTGCTGAACCTCAGAGAAATCTTGCAATTCATGTATCGCTGAATGGTTTTTCATCAGATATCAAACGAGAAGGTGGTTTTCCATCCAGTAGCCTGGTCAGTGCTGGAATTATTCAATCTCCTTCGCAGGATTTACTCAAATCAATGGTGTTAGAATCTGGTGATGAAGTTGTAAAAATTGTCCGTATTCGATATAACAATAATATTCCATTGGCATTACACATTGTGCATCTTAATCACCGTTATTGCCCCCATATATTGGATCATAATCTTGCAAAAGACTCTCTCTTTCGTATTTTAACTGACGAATATGGGATCAGATTGGTAAGGGCAGTTGAACAAATTTATGCAGGATTAGCAAATCAAGAAGAATTGAATATGCTAAACCTTACATATCCTTCTGCAGTTTTACATAGCGAAAGAACTACTTATAACGAAAAGAATGAAGTTGTTGAATTTTCCCATGCAACGTACTGCGGGGAGAATTATCGAATGGTAGTAAATCTTGATACAGAAAATAAATAATTACTGAGGTAGAAATGATCAATGTAGTGCTCGTTTCACATGGAGATTTAGGGGCGCAGTTTATTAAATCAGCTGAAATGATTGCCGGCGAAGCAGATTGCGTATATTCAGTAAGCCTTTACCCTGGTGAAACACCCGAAATATTTGAACAAAAATTAAATGTCGTTCTTGAAAAAATCGGCAATGAAGACACGATGATCTTAATGGATATTTTTAGTGGCACACCATATAACGTATCAGTAAAACAGGTTCTGCGCGATAATGTTGAATGTGTTACGGGTGTAAACCTACCCATGTTCATTGAATTATTGATGTCCCGTGAAGGTAGTTCTCTCTCAGAATTAGCTGAATCAATTGCTCAGTCTGGGCAAGAATCAATCAAGAATCTCAAACCAATATTTAAACCATCAAAATAATTTGAAATTACAGCAGAGTTCATGCTGTAGATATTTGTAAAGGAGGTGATTACTATTAGCAACTGGGGCTTGGTAAGAATCGATGATAGGCTGATCCATGGACAGGTGATTGCTGTATGGTGTCGGCATCAGACTTTTAAACGAATTATCGTTATTGATGATGCTGTTGCCAAAGACGCATTTATGCAACAAGTATTGCGTTTAGCAGCACCATCTGGCATCACAGTGGAAGCCATGGAGGTTGCGGCATGTGTAGAACCATTGAACGCAATCCCCAATAAGGAAAATGTAATGCTCCTGATGAAGACCCCGCTAACTGCCAAGAGATTATACGAGGCAGGTGTTCAATACACTGAATTGAATATTGGCGGTATTGGAATGGGTCCGGGTCGTAAGAATGTCTTTAAGAACATTGCAATGTCCGAAGAAGAAAAAGGTCACTTGAAAGATCTGACAGCTAAGGGTGTAAACATAACCCTATTAACTGTACCAGGTGAAAAATCAAAATCATTTAAAGATTTGATTTAGTAACCGTTTAGTAAAGAAGGAGGTTGTAGCAGAAAAGATCACTTAAATATTTTTCTCAACCAATGTCTGCTTGAAAAAAACTATAAGGAGAGAGCAAAAAATGAAGAATAACAAGAAACAACTTGGGATCGCTATGATCATTAGCGTTATCCTCCTCGCAGTCAGCTTTGTTGCAGTAAAAGCTGCACCTTCAGTACAAGATGAACCACCAAAAGTAAGCCTTTTGATGGCTATCATTATTGGCTGTTTATACTATCTGGCGAATTCACCCTGGCTGGCGAATGTTGGTTTTGCAGCGTTCTACCGCCCATTAGTTGCTGGTTTGCTCGTTGGTCTCGTTATGGGTCGCCCAGCAGAAGGTATCGCCATTGGTGCCAATATCAATGTCTTGTACCTGGGATGGATTTCTGCTGGTGGTTCGCTTCCCGGTGACCCAGCTTTGGCTGGCTACCTTGGCACAGCTCTGGCATTAGGTGCTGGACTTGATGTTCAAGCTACTCTTGCTCTGGCTGCCCCACTTGGTCTTTTGGGTGGCATTACGTGGTCAGTGCGTATGTCTGCATGCTCAATCATTCCCCACTGGGCTGACAAGTTTGCCGAAAAGGGTGATATCTGGGCTGTCGCACGATCTAACTATGTTTACTCTCAACCATTCCTCTTCATCCTGTACGGTGTTCCTGTAATGCTGGCAGCATATTTAGGTACACCCGCAGTCGCTGCAGGTCTTGGATGGATTGCCCAACATGCAATATGGGTAATGAATGGTCTGTTCGTAGCAAGTGGTATGTTGGCTGCACTTGGTATTGCACTCAACCTTAAGTTCCTACTTCAGGGCGATGTGTGGCCATATTTCTTCGTTGGTTTCGTTGTAACCTCCATGATGAGTGGTTCTGTCAACTTGCTCATGATGGCGATCATTGGTGGTGGCCTTGCCTTCGTGCATGTCTTGTTCACCTCTGGCGCAAAGAAAGAAGAAGCTGTTGCTGTTGAAACAGTCGAACGAAAATCTCCAGGATTGTTAACGAAAAAGGATGTATTTGCATCCTGGTGGCGCTGGTTATTCTTCTCACATGCATGCTACAACTGGGAACGTATGCAAGGTCTTGGTTTTGCCCACAGTATGACCCCAATCATTGCAAAACTCTACAAGACAAAAGAAGATATCTCTGCTGCATTGAACCGACATCTCGTATTCTTCAACACCCAACCAGATTTTGGTGGTGTTATCCATGGTATTGTGATCGCCATGGAAGAGGAACGCGCTGCTGGTGCTGATATTTCTGACGAGGCAATCAACGGCGTAAAAGTTGGTCTGATGGGTCCATTCGCTGGTATCGGTGACACCATTCAACAGGGTATTGTTATCCCACTTGGTCTGGCCATTGGTATGAGCATCGCAACTGGTGGTCAACTGGGTACTGCTACCCGTGGTAACGCTCTTGGCCCAATTTTCTTCATCCTCGTTGTCGCAGCATGGGCATGGGGCTTTGGCTGGTGGATTTATTACCAGGGCTACAAACAGGGTCAGGCTGCTGTAACCAATATCTTAGCCAGCAACCAAATGAATAAACTGATCGTTGGCGCCAGTGTTCTTGGTAACTTCATCATGGGCGCATTAGCTGTCAGCTTTATCAAGATGTCTACACCCATAGTTTTCGGTATTGGTGGAACCAACTTTGCAATTCAGGGTATTCTGGATCAAATCATGCCCAACCTGCTCCCACTGTTACTGGTCATTTTGGTCTGGTGGTTGCTTGCAAAGAAACATGTTTCCCCAACTTTGGTCATGGTTGTGATCATCGTTGTTGGCATCCTCGGTGCAGTTCCGATCTTCTGGGGTCTCGACGCCGCTGGGCAAGCAATTCGAGTTGGTTTGTTAGGGTAGTTGAAATAACAATTAGTACGTTTCGAACATAGTGTTAATAAATAAAGGCCCAGCTGGCCATCAAGGTTGGGCCTTTATTTACGCCTGATGGCGAAAATTAAAGTTACATGAGTATTTGAAAGGAGTACAAAATGGCAGATTTAAAAGCCCATCGATGGAATAAGATTTTCAAAGCAGATGGTAAAACCGTCATCTTTGCAATGGACCATGCTGGTGCATTTGGTATGATGGAAGGTCTCGAAAAACCAGGTGAGGTTGTCAAACGTGTATCAGATGGTGGTGCAGATGCTATCCTGACAACATTCGGTATTTGCAAAAACTTTGGAAAAGAAATTGGTAATATGGGCATTGTCTTGCGTGCTGATGGCGGCACCAGCAAGCTTGCCAAAGAAGCAGCATGCGGTACATTGACTGTGGATGTCTACGATGCTTTACGCATCGGCGCAGATGCAGTTGGTGCTATGGGGTTGCCTGGTTCAAAATTTGAGGCTGACCAATTAGCTTATCTTGCAGACCTCATTTCACAGTGCACCGAGTGGAATATCCCTGTAATGGTTGAAGCATTGCCTGCTGGCTTTGAAAATCCAAAAGAATGGTGGACACCTGAGAATATTGGTCATGCAAACCGCATCTGTGCAGAAATGGGTGCTGATTTCTTGAAGACACAATATAGCGGAGATCCAGAATCCTTCAAGAAAATCGTTAACCAGTTATATGTTCCAGTGGTTGTTCTGGGCGGAAGCAAGGGCAGCAATCCTCGTGACCTTCTCGAGAACATCTACAATTCGATCCAGGTAGGCGCTAATGGCGTTGCAGTTGGACGTAATATTTATCAGGACGAACATCCTGAAAAAATCACTGCTGCAATTGTTGCTATTGTCCATCACGGTGCCACAGTCGACGAAGCAATGAAATTCTTGAAATAATATCGGAATAGAAAAAGAGAGTAAATAATGAGTGGAACTTATAAGCGATCAGTGTTTACCGGTCCCGGCCAAATTCGAATAGATGAAGTTCCAATTCCTGAACCAGGTCCAAAAGAGGCATTGATTAAGGTGAAATCTTGTGCGATTTGTACCTGGGAACAGCGAATGTATACCGGTGAGGAGAAGTTCTATCCTCTTTCTGGTGGGCATGAAGTTTCCGGTGAATTGGTATCGGTTGGAAAATATGTTCACACCGATGCAAAAATTGGCGATCCTGTCGTTGCAGCAACCCTGACTCGCTGTGGATATTGCGAATCCTGCCGAAAAGGACTGGATAGCAATTGCGACAATTCATTTAAACCCCAATGGAATACCGATGTGCCCGGTCCATCTGGATTATCAGAATATGTGCTGGTTCAGGATTACATGATCTACAAAGGTAGTCAAGAAGTTTCTTATGACGAAATGGCTTTGACAGAACCTTTAGCCTGCGTGGTACGAAGCGTGAACAAAGCACAGGTCCGTTTCGCAGAAAACGTTGTAGTCGTAGGTGCAGGCATCATGGGTTTGCTACATCTAAAAGTGAACAAACTTCGTGGCGCCCGTGTTATTGTCAGCGAACCAAACCCTGAACGTGCTGCATTTGCGCTTAAAATGGGTGCAGATGCAGTGATCGATCCAACAAAAGCACCATTCGCTGATTCTGTAAAGATGGTTACTGATGGTCGTGGTGCTGATGCCATTTTCTGTGCAGTCAGCATTGCAGGTGCAGTTGAATCAGCAATAGACGCTGCTGCAAAAGGTGGACGTGTAATGGTATATGCCAGTATTCACCCACGTGGAACAAAGATTTCTGTCGATCCTAATATATTCCATGGTAAAGAGGTTACTCTGACCGGTACTGTAAGCCAGAGTAGACAGGATGTATTAGAAGCCTGCCGATTGATCTCAACCGGATTGGTCGATTTGAAACCATTTGTATCAAAGGTTTATCCCTTTGAACAACTTGAAGACGCAATCAAAGCCGCATTACGCCCAGATACCTACCGCGTTCTGGTAAATATGTAATCTGGATCATCAATTTTCTAAGAGGCTGCAGGTCATGACTGCAGCCTCTTTATTATAAAACTCATTTGATAAATTTACTCACCAATTTTTAATCTGCTACAATTGAGAAGAATACCTTTTGCCTGTCATCAATGGAGAATAACAATATCAATGAAATGTAAACATATTTTAATTGCATTATTGGTTTCTTTTGCCTGTATCATCAGTTTCACCACAAACGCGGTGGCAGCTACAGAAACGCCAATAGAAGTAAATAAAGTAAGTTTTCTTGCTGCATTTTTCATTGGGTTGTTTTATTATCTGGCTCAATCTCCCTGGCTGGCAAACCTGAGCTTTACCGTTTTTTATCGCCCACTTGTTGCAGGAACCCTAGTTGGTTTTATCATGGGGCAGCCATCACTTGGTGCTGCAATTGGAGCGGTCATAAATGTTTTTTATTTAGGGTTTATTTCCGCTGGGGGTTCGCTCCCAGGCGATCCATCTCTTGCTGGTTACCTTGGCACTGCACTTGTTATCGGTTCACATCTGGAACCAGGTGCAGCTCTGGCATTGGCAGCTCCTATAGGATTATTAGGTAACTTTACCTGGTCTGTTAAGATGACTTATTGCTCACGAATTCCTGTCATAGCTGATAAGTTAGCAGAAAAAGGCGACATCTGGGGTGTTGCTAGAGCAGATTACCTTTATTCTCAACCGTTTCTCTTTTTGCTTTACGGTGTACCTGTAATAGTACTGACCTATATTGGAGTACCTCTGGTAGCGGTAGGGGTTCAATGGCTTCAAGTCAATGCAGAGTGGGTGATACAAGGCATGGTTATTGCGAGTGGAATGCTGACAGCTTTAGGAATTGCCATCAACCTCAAAATATTGCTTCAAAAAGATGTTTGGCCATTTTTCTTTTTGAGTTTTATAGTTGCGAGCATGGTAAAAGGTAATATTAGTTTTTTCCTGTTTGCAGTCATTGGGTTAATAATTGCATATTTATATGTTTATTATCAGAATCACCTTAAAGGTGATCAGGAACAAATATTTGAACATACAACAAGAAAGACACCAGGATTACTGACCAAGCATGATGTATTTTCATCGTATTGGCGCTGGCTTTTTTTCTCTCATTCATCATACAACTGGGAAAGATTACAAGGGCTTGGATTTGCCCATAGTATGGCTCCCATTATCCGAAAACTCTATAAAACGCAGGAAGAAGTCAGTTTGGCACTAAAGAGGCATCTGATTTTCTTCAATACTGAACCAGATTTTGGAGGAATCATCCATGGCACTATCATCGCTATGGAAGAAGATCGAGCTGCGGGAGCTGACATTTCGGATGAGGATATAAATAAAGTAAAAACAATCTTAATGGGGCCACTGGCTGGAATTGGCGATTCCATCATCCAGGGTATCATCGTGCCGGTTTTCTTGATCATTAGCATTGGTATCGCCACTGGGGGGAAAATGGATACTTCTGAAGGGAATATTTTGGGACCGATTTTTTACCTGGTAACATTTGCGGCTTTTTTATGGAGCTTCACATGGTGGATATATTATCTAGGCTACCGGAGAGGTCAGCCAGCCGCATTGGAAATTCTTTCAAGCAAGCAGCTCAATCAAGTGATCGAAGGTGTTCCTGTCGCAGGTAATTTTCTTATGGGATTGCTTGCAGCGAATTATGTTAAATTATCTACACCCATTGTATTCAGTATTGGCGGAACAAATTTTGCGATACAAAACATAGTAGACCAGATCATGCCAAACTTAATCCCTTTGTTGCTCATTTTAACTATCTGGTTTTTGATAACAAAAAAGAACGCCAAACCAACTACGATCCTATTTGTTATCATAATTATCGGCATTGCTGGTGCAATTCCGCTTTTTTGCGGCCTAAATCCTGTCGGGCAAGCAATTCAAGTCGGATTTTTGGGTTAGAAGATAGATTTAATCTTCAATAGCTTCAATATATCCCTTATCCAGTTCGTCGTCAGACAAGTGGGCGTAACGCTGTGTTACTGCAATATTTTTATGGCGTGCCAGTTCCTGTGCTAGCTTAAGATTGCCAGAAGCTTGTAAAACCCGGGTTACGAAGTAGTGTCTGAAAGAGTGGGGGGTTATGCTTCCTACTGCTTCTTGTCCCAGTATTTCTGCCACACGTTGATTGACTATATTTCTCCCCGTTGCTGTAGTAATAGGTTTGACTTTTTTTCCAGCTCCCGGATCGTGTCTTGCAAAGAGGGGGAGTGCGCGTAGTGGTCGGCCGCTACTGCCATCCAACTGTGCCCGTGCAGATAAATAGTCCTTTAGCGCATTTTGAGCTCTTTTCGAAAATCTCACTACTGCCTGCCTGTTACCTTTACCAATGACTATAGCACGGCCTTCATTCCAATCAAGGTCTCCTCTCCGAAGCCCACAAGCTTCATGAACTCGTAAACCCGTGTCAGCTAAAGTAATTAGAAAGGCTCTATCGCGTAGATTTCTGAGTTTTTCCTCCTCGTCTGCAGCCTGGAGGATATTTAAGCTCAATGCATACTCTAAAACCTTATCCAAATCGTTTTGGGGAAATTGTGGTAACCTCACACCAGGTCTTCGTGCTCGTTGTCGAATAATGAGGTGTATACGCGGTAAATTAATTGTCGCAAGATTCTCACCTGCAAGATAATCGTAAAATCCTGTAATTGCTGTGAGATAAAGCCTTTCTGTAGCTGGTGAATAATCTTTTAACCTGGCACAAAACCAGGCGACTGCATCTTCATTAAGATCAGCAACAGGAGTAACATCTGGTTTTATCTCATGTTCTTGCAACATCAAAAGAAATAGAGAAATACCGTTAGCATAAGTGCGTGCAGTGTTACTACTACGTGCAGTGTTGACCGTTGCTAAATAACGTTGCGTAGCATCTTGTATCGATACTGTTTCTCTATTCAGTGTTTGTTCCATTTTCTCTCCAAAAGGGGGCCTTTTTATTGATTTATTTTATTGTACCATGTTTCTGGTAATCGTACTTATCAAAAGCTTGAACTTGTCAACGGGCACTTTATGAAAGTTGAGTGAATAATTACCTTCCCCTGTCAAATAATCATGATAAAAAACACTATTCGAGCTATTTCCTACGCATATATAATTACTCATCGTCATAAGAACACCTGTTTGTATGTACCATGAAATATTTGATGTGATACAGTAAGTGCTTTATAGGTAACAAAATCGAATGTGTTTTGGTTAATTGGGTGTATTATTCTTTTTTCGAGACTATTCTTAAATATTTTATCTACTTATGAATTCAATGCACGCCACCCTTTTTTATCAGGCTTTTATCATATCTTTTCGCACAAGCGAAATTATTAATTTAACTTTTCTTTTGCGATTTATAAAGCGTCACTATGCGCAAAATAGCACATTATCATTCTTCTTATACAGTGATCAATAATACCCTTACTGCTTTTTCTTTCGGGATGACAAAATTATGACAGATATCATCATAAAATATGGTTCTACGTCGATTTCAGCTACTCTTTCAAAGATACAAAAGATTGATTGGGTGCTTCCCCCTTTGGTTTCTGCTCAAAAAAAACCTGTCCTTCTTGTTAAACATGCATTGAATTATTATTTGGGTGATATTCATTCTGAAAAGCTTACTCCTAAAGCAAAGGTTGCCATTGCAATCAACGATAAAACTCGCCCAGTCCCCCACTCTGATCTTGTTCCGCCCTTATTGGATTGGTTGGCACAAAAAGGTATATTACCAGAAAATATCTTATTTATTATTGCTACGGGTACACATATTCCCATGAAACCTGAGGAGTATAATTTAGTGCTTCCTGAGGATTTAACAAATAAATATAAGGTTATTTCTCATAACTGTAAGGATGACTCTCATCTTGTTCAACTGGGTGAAACAAAGGCAAATCACACACCAGTATTTGTTAATAAAGACTTCTACTCTGCAGATTATCGAATTGTTGTAGGAAATATTGAACCGCATCACTTCATGGGTTTTTCGGGTGGAAATAAAACAGCTTCTATTGGTTTAACAGGATTGACAACCATTCAAAGAAATCATTCGCTCCTGCCACATCCCAACTGCACAACAGGTAGATATAAAAACAATCCGATGCGCCAGGATGTAGAAGAAATTGGAAAAATAATTGGTGTTGACCTTGCTGTAAATGCAATCATGAATGAACATCGAGAAATCATTGATGTTCTTGCTGGCGACCCATTATCAGTGATAGAAAAGGGTATCCCTGTTTGTCAAAAGGTCTGCCAGGTACCTGTTTCACGTCAATACGACATTGTTATTGCATCGGCTGGTGGATATCCAAAAGATATCAACTTTTATCAAGCACAAAAAGCAATGACACATGGTGCAATGCTCACAAAAGATAATGGCATATTAATATTATCAGCCGAATGTCGAGAAGGTCCAGGTAGTGAAGGTTTTGAGGCTTTCATGAAGAATACAACCAGCCCTTCCGATGTTCTGCAGAAATGGTCAAGCCAACCATTTCAAATTGGTCCTCATAAAGCATTTTTGACTGCCCGGATACTTGAACGAATTCTTGTTATTTTGATTTCCAATCTCCCATCAGATATAGTAAAAACATGGCATATGATACCTGCAACCTCTTTACAGGATGCCATATATCAGGCTAAAGATTTACTTTCACCCGATCCTTCTATTGCAGTCATGCCAAATGCAGTAAATACTATCCCTTTGTTGAACCTCCCGTAACCGTAAATTCTATTTATTGTTATAATGCTATAGCATACGAAATGTTGCGAAATGTACTGAAGAATATTATGGAGAGAAAATGACAATAAATAATCGACCTCCAGGGAAAACTACGATTGCACCCGATGTCCTTACCCAGATTGCACGCTTAACGGCATTAAGTGTTGAAGGTGTGTCACATCTTGCACCTGTACCAACCACTGTCGATAGGATTTTTGTAAAAAATGCGAATGAGGGAGTCATTGTTGAAATAGAAGACGATTGCGTCAATGTTGAGATTCATGTCATTATTAAGAAAGATCTTAACGTTCGTGATGTCTGCCATAAAATACAAGCTCAAGTATCGAGAGCGATTTCTGAAATGGTCGGAATGGATATAGGTTGGATCAATGTCCACGTAGAAGACATTGACTATGAAATGGATAAATAATTACAAAATATGAAATCACGCACAAAAGCGCGGAGTGTTGCTTTACAAGTACTTTACGAAATCGATCTTACCGGTCATCCTGTTGGTGAAGTATTCAAAGATAGGATAGAAGAAATCCCAATGGATGATAATTTGACTCAATTTGCTTTACAAATTGTGCAGGGAGTTTTGCCACTCACCAATCAATTAGATGATTTGATAGCCAAACACGCCCCTGAATGGCCAATGGATCAAGTGGCAGTAATTGATCGTAATATATTAAGAATTGCTCTCTGGGAGTTTGGAGTAGAGAGTTGCACACCCGTTAAAGTTGCGATCAACGAAGCAATCGAGCTGGCTAAATTATTTGGTTCTGATAGTGCCCCGCGCTTTATTAATGGTGTTTTAGGCGCATTAGCTTCACATGAAAATCAAATACAACAGACTTTTCGTAAATCTCAAGTCTGATCTCTTGATTAGAATAAATTTCTGGGGTAATTTCATGCAGCGACGCATCGTCCCTACTTTTACTCGAATACTTCATACGGTGATAATTCTTGTAGTTTGTTCTGGGTTGGCTGCCTGCGATTTACGAAGCTTTATTTACCCTGAGGAAGAAATTAATTCTAATGAGCTAACTGTACCTGTTTTGGCTTCCATGGAAGTAGAATTCAGCGTTTTTGTACCTGAATCTACACCCGAAGATGCTGAAATTTATGTTGATATACTGGATGAAGTTACCGGCTTGGCTTTCAATCCAAAACGGTATGGTTTGACAAAAGCGGCTGATAGATTTTACACCGGTAAAATTGTATTATCTCAAAATTCAATAATACGATACCGGTATATTCTTCAATCAGATCCACCCATCACCGAAGCAACCCCGCTAGGTACAAAAATTCGATACCGGCTTGCATACATCGTTCCTGGTTTTCAGGTTCGCGATCTTGTAAGCCAGTGGGAAAACCAACCTGTTGAAACTTCAACTGGCAGGGTTCAGGGTGTAGTATTTAATACTTCTACGCATATGGCAGCTGCAAATATATTGGTTTCAATTGCAGGAATCAGCACTATAACCTCTATCGATGGCTCATATACACTTGATGGAGTACCCGTTGGAACGCATAATCTTGTTGCTTATAGCCTCGATGGAAGCTATAAACCTTTCCAACAAGGCGCTATGATTGCGGCGTCTTCTACTACTCCAGCAACCCTTCAATTAACGCCTTCTAACCTGGTAAATATTACATTTATTGTCACACCACCATCTCAGCAATCCTCTGATGTAATGCATCCTATTCGTTTGATAGGCGATCTCTTTCAATTAGGAAATACTTTCGCTGATCTGCGGGGTGGAATGTCAACCCTTGCTGTTCGAGCACCAACTCTTACACCCCGTTCTGATGGGAGCTATATTCTATCTATCCAATTACCAGCAGGTGCATATTTTCAATATAAATATAGTCTCGGAGATGGTTTTTGGAATGCAGAACACGGGATCGATGGTGATTTTCGCCTTCGAGAGATGATCGTTCCACAGGAAGATACAACCTTTTACGAGACGATAACATCATGGGAAGCAAGCGGTGCAAAACCTATTCATTTTTCTATTACCGTTCCTGAAAATACTCCAAAGACAGAGCACATTACCTTGCAACTTAACCCATTTGGCTGGATGGAACCAATACCCATGTGGCAGGTCAGTGAAACACTATGGGAGTATACCCTTTATAGCCCGATGAATATGGTGGGCGAAGTTTTCTATCGGATATGCAGGAATGAACAATGTGATGTAACTGCTGATGCAAAAACTCTAGGTCAAAACGCAAGCTGGGATTCATTCACACCATCCTTGATCGAACAAACTATTGATTATGAAGTAGAAAACTGGGCGAATCTTTCAACCATCAATGACCCTACTTCCGTTGTAACAACAACTATTTCGAAACAACGTTCTGGATATATTGCAGGCATTGAATTAGCCAGATTCAATCATCCATCATGGATATCCTCTTATCCATCAGCATTGGAAAATATCACTGATCTTGGTGCAAATTGGGTTTTTCTATCTCCAACATGGTCAGTCATCAATAATTCACCTCCTGTGATCACGCAAAATGCGGGTACCGATCTTCTTCAACCCGATATATCAACTCTCATTCAAGAAACGCATTCTAAAAATTTACAGATTGCTGTTTTTCCGAGGTTAAGTTTCCCGAGTGATTACCAATCATGGTGGTTAAATGCAACCCGGGATCAGAATTGGTGGCAAACCTGGTTTGACCGTTATTCCTTATTTATTCTTCATCAAGCAAGCCTGGCAGAAAAAGCTGGCGCAAACGCATTTATTCTTGGTGGTACTGAGGTAATTCCGGCATTACCACTTGGAAAGTTATTTGATGGGTCTGATGCTAATGTGCCGTTAGATGCTGAGCAGCAATGGTTGAATTTAATTAGTGAAATTCGTTCCCGCTATTCTGGAACAATAGCATGGGCAATCCCTTACCCATTTCTAACTGACCACTATCCTTCATTCATTGAACAATTTGATTGGATTTATGTCCTTTATTCAGCTCCTCTCGCCTCTACAGATTTACAAACTCAGGCAGAAATGAGCAATGAATTATTACGACTTTTGGATCAGGATATTAAGGTTCTGAAAGATGATCTTGGTAAACCATTGATCCTTGGAGTTCAATTTTCATCTGCAGATGGGGCTGCTACCAACTGTATCCTTTCTTCAGATGATTGTTTCTTTATCGATTGGGAAATAAATTCTACATATGCAGGAACGGAATGCAAAATAGACCTGGCTGAACAAGTAGACATGTATAATGCATTTTTCATTGCGATCAATCAGTTATCATGGCTCGACGGAGTAATCAGCCGGGGATATTACTCACCCGCTATAGTTCAGGATTGCTCACCGTCCATTCACGGAAAGCCTGCAGCTGATGTAATTTGGTATTGGTATCCTCGCCTTTTAGGTGCGAAATGACAAAATATTCTACTCATGGAGGTGGCCATGCAGATACATGGCATGAACAGTCCATATGGATTGGAACATCATGGTCTGGAGAAAGTAGCGCAAGCTTTTTGGAATTTAGAACCTGCTAGTTTAATTGAAGAAGTAATACGAAGATCTGAGGGGAAATTTTCAGACGTTGGGGAACTATATGTATATACCGGAAAACAAACCGGCCGATGTCCCGAAGCAAAATACTTAGTCGAAAATGATATTGTAAAAGATCAACCTATGTGGTGGGATGCGAATAAACGCATGTCACCAACAACCTTCACTCATTTGAAGGAACGATTTGCCAATTATTTGGAAAATAAAGATATTTTTATTCAAGATTTGATTGTTTGTGCTGATGAAACCTATCAATACTCCTTGCGGGTGATCACTGAATCGGCATGGAGTGCGCTTTTTGCTACGAATTTATTTATTCGTCCTCGTACAGTTGACAAGAAGACCATTGCTCCTGATATTACTGTGATTCATTGCCCTGATTTTCATCCATCTCCCAAAACAGATGGAACAGATATGGATACTGTGATCGCACTTGATCTTGAAAGTAAACTGATTCTTATTGGTGGCACTGGATATGCAGGTGAGATTAAAAAATCAGTATTTACAATGCTGAATTTTCACTTACCACTAAAAAATGTCTTTCCCATGCATTGCTCTGCCAATGAAGATAACCATGGCAACACGGCTCTCTTTTTTGGGTTATCAGGAACAGGAAAAACCACTTTATCAAATGATAAAGCATATAAACTCATTGGAGATGATGAGCATGGCTGGTCAGAGAAGGGTGTGTTTAATTTTGAAGGTGGTTGTTATGCGAAAACCATACGTTTGTCAAAAAAGAATGAACCAAATATCTGGAAAGCCACGAGACGTTTTGGCACTGTATTAGAAAATGTGAGTTATAACCATAACACTCGAATTCCGGATTTTAATTCTTCTGAATTTACTGAGAATACACGGGCAGCGTATTCATTGGATGGGTTAAGTTTTATAAAGAAATCAAAAAAAGGAAATACCCCAAACAATATTTTCTTTCTCTCAGCAGATGCTTTTGGCGTGCTACCTCCACTTTCGCTACTAACATTGGAGCAAGTACATTTCTATTTCATTTTGGGATACACATCAAAACTTGCTGGCACAGAAGTCGGTTTAGGGATGGAACCAAAAGCAACTTTTTCAGCATGTTTTGCAGCACCATTTCTACCTCTCAAACCTGCCGTATATACAAAAATGTTGATGGAGAAGATATCTGAAAATAGGACAAAAGTCTGGTTGGTGAATACAGGCTGGACAGAAGGACCATATGGTATTGGTCACAGGATCCCAATCCCCTATACACGAGCGTTGATACGCGCTGCATTATCAGGAAAATTGGAAAATAGTAACTTTATTCCAGATCCCATATTTGGATTACCCGTTCCTGAACATTGCGAAGGCGTGCCAGATGAACTAATTTATCCTCGAAGAAGCTGGAAAGATGTTGATGCTTATGATAAACAGGCAATGGAGTTGTTTAGTAATTTTAGAAATGTCTACGCGCAAAGAGTTGATGCCTAAAATATAAAAAGAAAGTACGCTGCACCGATTATTAGGAATGGAGCATAAGGTAACGGGGTAAATACTTGATATTTACCCCGTAGTCTTCCAATGATAAGATAGATCAGGCTGCCTACTCCTCCAACAATAATCCCCAGGAATAATCCTGCAAATACTCCCGGGTATCCAAGCATCAACCCCAATATACCCGACAAATTAACATCGCCAAAACCTAGAGCTTCTTCGTCGATAGCCTCAGATCGTTTTCGGTTGAGAAGTTTAATAAATAACACTCCAAGATAATATAGGATAAGAAGACTGCCAAATCCTACAATAAAACCCAAAAGTGTTGATATCCATCCATGATATATCAAACCGAAACAAACACCGAATAATACACCAAATATTACTACAGGAAACAAAACTGCTTTATGCTCCAGGTCGATCACTGCAACCAGAAATAAGTATATAAAAGCGGAACCTTTTAAGGCAAAATTTTCAAACCTTGATAGTTCAACAATAAGTGTATTCTCTCCGATTGTATTAGGGAAGAACCAGATGAACATTAATCCAGTAAAAATGATCCCATAAACCAGCCAGGTTCTTATACTTCTCTTTTTATTACAGGTTTCGCATTGCTTGAATAACAAATATGATTTCCAGCTAAAAATGGATTGACAATGGATGCACAAAGGAGCAGATAACCGTCTAGTATATGGAAGTACATCCGAGAGATAATTTACAAAATAGCCAGTGAGAACACTTAAAAAGAAAATCCATAAAACGGGTTCTAACTGTAGAGGCATCACATTTCTCCCTTGGACATTAAATAAACCTTATCCATCCAAAATTGAACATCTTCTATATGTATAGTTTTTGCAGCACCGCCGGCAACAGTAGTCGATAATCCAGCTACAATATTTGCCCTCTGTAAACATTCTTGCAGACAAAATCCACTCAACCACGACGCGATGAACCCCGCATTGAAACAATCTCCAGCTCCAGTCGTATCTTTTGCATTAACAGGAATAGCAGGCACTTCGATAATTTTGTTCTTTTCCAGAGCCAAAGCACCTTTTCTACCATTTTTTACAACTATAAGTTTGCAATACTTACCTAATATTTTCATGGCAAGTTGAATATCATTTTCTTCGACTAAGTGACAGGCTTCAGCAGCATTAAGAATAAAAATATCCACTTTTTGTAGTGCTCGTTTTACCTTTTTTTGTCTAAGTAAATATTTTTCCACACCATTGCCATCGACGACGATTTTCATTTTCCGTTTCTTTGCAATGAACGCACCAATATCAAACATCCATCCAAAAAGAGAGCCAGGCATATAAACAATTTTCGCTTTGGCATTCAGAATACCGAAGAATGCTGCTGGAATGAAAGGGCTCTTATCTTGATAACTTAAAAATGAACGGTTTGACTCTTTAGAAAGAGAAACGGATATTCTTCTCAGATTTCTATTTACTATTTTAGAATATGAAAGGTCAATACCCTCGCTAGATATTTCATTCAATATATATTTACTGATTTCATCCGTACCAAAATCAGCTGCCCAGGTAACCTTAACACCAAGACGTTGCAAGGCTGCAGGTGTTGTAAACCCTCCGCCGGGTAGAACCTGAGCGCAATTCCCATGCACAATCTCATGGACATTAATGTCCTTATCTAGGTCAGTGACAATGACATCAAGACAAGCATCACCAACAGCCAATACATCAAAGTATGGTGCATCCACTGAAAATCACCCAAGGCAAGGATAAATATTCTTAAAAGCCAGGATATATTCATCCAAGATTTCTTTAGCAACTTGCTCATCCATTACCAGCGGATGTATCGTTAATGCCTGTAAGCAAGCTGCATAAGATTTTTCTTGGAAACCCTTGATCACTAATTTTTCGTACTCCTTAACTTGCTTCATCAAAGCAAGACAGTGACCAGGAATTTCTCCAATTGATTTTGGAATTATCTGTCCATGAGAAATTTGAGCTGGGATTTCGACAACATCTTCATCATCTATGCCTTCAATAGCTCCAGCATTTTGAATATTGATGATCGAAGCTCCATTTCCAGAGATTAATCCTTCGATCACACGGAATGCGACATTGGCATATCCGAGATGGTCATCCGAATCAATATTTGTTTCGATAGTAGATGGCTCTTTAGCGTGCTTCATATATGATTGTGAACGTTCACCAATATACGACCAATAACTTTCCCACATATCGCCATAACGATTTTCGCTGCGCAGCAAATTTATTTCCTTCATAAATTCGTTATTCAATCTTAATAAATACTCACCTCTCGTCTGTTTTTCATCTAGAATTGACTTAACGGCTGATAAACGGTTGTAATAATAATAAAGATATTCGTTAGGAAACATCTGGAGGTTCTTTATTAACCGACCACTAAAAGGTTGACCGGGCATTTTTGCATCCGATGGAAGCTGTTCAATGAATGTTGGAAGGATATTATGTCCCTGAACCAATACTTTCCTCACCCATCCCAGATGATTTAACCCAAAATATTCAATTTCAATATCGCATTGGTCCATTCTTAAGAATTTTGCAGCATATAGACGAATTGATTCAGGACCATCACAAATCCCGATTACTTTTTTCCATTCTCCTATTTTTATAATCGCTTCAGTCATCAAGCCAGATGGATTTGCAAAGTTAATTATCCATGCATTGGGACAAACTTTTCGCATGATCTCGAGGTAATCCAACATAACAGGAATGGATCGTAGAGCCATTGAAAATCCACCAGGCCCTGTGGTTTCTTGACCTAGAATGCCGTGTTTCAACGGTATCCTTTCATCCAAAATCCGGCTTTCCATTCCCCCTATCCGAAAAGTTGTGATTACGAAATCAGCATCTTTCAATGCTTCATTTGCATTTTCAACAAATCCAATATGTGTCCTCTTTTTATCATCATGGATGGCATATTGAAGCAGGTCACGAACAATTCCTATTCGCTCAGGATCAATATCATAAAGAGCAATTTTCTCAAATCCTAAAGCGATGAACTTATCATATAGGCTTTTCATCAATAACGGAGTTCGAAAACCACCTGCTCCAAGAATCGTCAGCTTCATTTTCACCTCATCTCCACAATACGATATTACCTTACAATGTGATGAGTATAAACCAGATTAGGGACTTAAACAAATCAGCATTTTACTGAATATATTTTCTATAAATTCGGGTAAAATAAAAACTGCAGAGTGATTATATGTTATTGAATAATTCACAAGAACGTTCTCAGGTTGACCATATTTTTTCTCAATGGCAGAATGACCCTGTTTTGGGAGAGACAATCCAGCATTGGGTTGTACAACCAGCGCGTGACCCAATCTTCACTGACATTCCAGACGATCTAAATGGTATATTGAAATCGGCTTTACAGAGTCTTGGGATCAATCAGTTGTATTCACACCAATCAGAAGCCTGGGAAGCGGTATCTCAAGGGGAAAATATTGTTATTACAACAGGAACCTCAAGCGGAAAGTCTCTCTGCTACCAACTACCGGTACTTCAAGCTGCGAGCTCATCTGAAAACCCTACCGCGCTGTTCATATTTCCCACGAAGGCTTTAGCACAAGACCAACTTCAATCATTGCAACGCCTGATTGTTTTTATGGAGCGAGTAAGCTTTGATGATGGTACTCCAAAAATTATCACTGGGATTTATGATGGCGATACACCTCCCACGCAAAGACAACAAATTCGGAGCAAAGTACGATTATTGATCACCAATCCAGACATGCTTCATATGGCAATGCTGCCGCACCATACCCTGTGGGAGCAATTCTTCAGGAATTTACGGTATGTTGTTCTGGATGAAATTCACACCTATAGAGGTGTTTTTGGTGCAAACATCATCAATGTGATTCGAAGGCTGAAACGTATTTGTAATTTTTATGGTGCACGCCCACAATTTATCATGACTTCAGCTACAATTGCCAATCCGGTTGAACATGCCAGTAATTTGATCGAAGAAAATGTTCACTGGATCTCAAAAAATGGCTCACCGCAAGGAAAAAAATATTTTCTGATGATCAACCCTCCGATCATACAGCATGACCTGGGTATCCGACAGAATCCAGTGGCTGAATGTATCCGCTTTGCATCAGATTTGATGGCTTATGGTCAACAAATTCTGATCTTTATGAAAACAAGGCGTTCAGTAGAAATTTTATACAGGCAACTTCACACCCTTTTCCCAGATGTGAACATTCATGGTTATCGCAGTGGATACTTGCCAGCAGAAAGGCGAGCCATAGAGAGACAATTGAGATCTGGTGAAACACGGGCGGTTGTGGCTACAAATGCCCTCGAATTGGGCATCGATATTGGTGGTATAAATGCTGTGGTAATGGTAGGTTATCCTGGAACAATTGCGGCTACCGTTCAACAATCTGGCAGAGCCGGGCGAAAAAATGAGGCTGCGTTGGCTGCCTTGATCGCTTCACAATTTCCTCTGGATCAATATTTAATGAAACATCCAGAGTTTTTATTGGATCGTTCTCCTGAGAATGCCAGATGTGATCCCAATAACCTCTTAATCTTACTTGGTCACCTGCGTTGTGCTGCATTTGAGCTTCCGTTCCATGATGGCGAGCACTTTGGCAATGTTCCAGACACTCTACTGCAGGGATTATTGATGTTTTTAGTGAAAGATAAGCAAGTCTACAATAACTCAAATACTTATTATTGGACTGCTGATAAATATCCGGCTGATGGTCTTAATCTTCGAACGAGTGCTGGTTCAATTGTCAGCCTCAAAATTCCGGATGGAGACAGGTTTCTCTCCATCGGTATAGTAGACGCCCCCAGTGCAATCTGGATGGTACATCCCGATGCTGTTTACCTGCACCAGGGAGAGAGTTACCTCGTACGAGAGCTGGATCTGGAAAAAGGGCAGGCTCTTTTAGAGCCAGTATCTCTTGATTACTATACAGAACCACGCAATGAAATAAAAATTGAGTATGCAATCCCGGTTCATGAAACTCGGTCAGCAGAGATCAACCGGTTTTATGGTGATATCAGGGTATTAAATAAGGTGATCGGATATAAGAAAATTCGTTGGTCGAATAATGAAATCCTTTCAACCCATGACCTTGATCTACCACCCAATACATTGGATACAACTGGTTACTGGTTGACATTGGGAAAGAAGGTGGTTGACAGTTTGCGTGAATTGAATTCCTGGTCAGGCGATGAAAATCAATATGGACCCGATTGGAAGAATATTCGCCTGACAATTTTAAAACGGGATAACTTCACCTGCACCCTTTGTGGTACATCAGGTACCAACCAGACGCTACATATTCATCATAAAACCCCTTTTAAAACATTTTCTTCATATCAAGAAGCCAACATGCCTGGCAATCTAATCACTTTATGTCCTGCCTGCCATCGTCGAGTTGAAATGATTGTTCGTACCCGTACCGGTTTATCTGGTTTGCGATATGTATTGCTTAATCTTGCACCGTTATTTGTTATGTGCGACCCAACAGATTTAGGTTCTTTTGCTGATCCTAAAGCAGAATTTGCTGAAGGGCAACCCACTGTAATGATCTACGACCATACACCAGGAGGGATTGGTTTGGCACAGAGTCTTTATCAATCTCACTCTGACCTTTTGAGAAGCAGTCTTGATCTGGTTCAGCATTGCACTTGCGAAGATGGCTGCCCTGGTTGCGTCGGACCTGCAGGAGAAAATGGAACTGGTGGAAAGAAAGAGACTTTAGCATTATTAAAGGCGATGGTAGTCGATGATCATGGATGATATTTCTGATCTGCTCAAAAAATTAGATGGCTTGGGGGTAAAAGTTGGCACATCTCAACTTCCTGACCATCAAGTAGAGGTTAAACTTCCTGCGATCGAAGATCTGATTCAAGGCGAGTATGAAAGTACACAATTTGGAGAAATTTTTATTGCAACAACCCGATATACATTCCCATATAATCATGGGGAACAACCACTTATTCCCACTGAATCATTAATAAACATCTCGCGATGGGCAAAATTTAGAGATGAAGATGAACCTGATATAAATACAACGCTGTTCCTTGATACTGAAACAAGTGGGCTGGCTGGAGGTACTGGTACTTTCGCCTTCATGATCGGTCTGGGGTGGTTTGAGCAATCAAGTTTTGTGGTCAGGCAATTATTCATGCGTGACCCATCGGAAGAGCAGGCTTTATTGGCTGTTCTGGCGCGTATCACCAAGAATTATTCTTGTGTTGTGACATACAACGGTAAAAGCTTCGATATCCCACTTTTACGTAGCCGGCATATCCAAAACCATTTTCCATTCGAAATGGGTGAATGGAAGCATATCGATCTTCTTCATTTGGTCAGGCAGGTCTGGAAATATAGTCAGGAATCGCGCACATTAAAAGATATGGAAGTAAATATTCTGGGATATCAACGCAGCCAGGAAGAAGTTCCAGGTTGGTTGGTGCCTCAGCTTTATTTTGAATATCTACAATCGAGAGATCCACAGCCATTGGTAGGTGTCTTTTATCACAATGCAATTGACATCGTATCTCTTGCAGCCCTTTTCTGTACAACAAGCCAGATGCTTGAGTCGCCCTTTCAGCCATTTCGTATTTCTTCATCAGGTGCTGATTATATTGGGCTTGCCAGGGTCTTTGAGAAAATTTCGATGTCAGAAATTGCAGCCAGACTATACGCCAAGGGCATTGAAAATGGACTACCAGATGAATTGGAAATGCCTGCTCTTTTACGTTATGCTGAACTCTGTAAGCGGAATGGATATTATGCTGATGCCATCCATCTATGGGCGAAGGCAGCTTCGCTGGGAAATATTGATGCCTGTGTGGAACTAGCGAAATATTATGAACATCAAGCCAGCGATCTTCAAATGGCTTATACCTATACAGTGAAGGCAATATCATACCTGCCAAAGAACAAAATCTATTCAACAAGAAAACAAGAATCAAATTTAAATAACAGGCTAAACCGTTTATTGAAAAAAATCAATCATGTTATCAAGCTAGGAGATTCCGAAGATGTCGCGCGATGATGCTTTACGTTGGAATTATCGTTATCAGGAAGACAAGACGTACCATACAACTGATCCGCGGGAGTTATTACAAAAATATATATATTTACTACCAAAAAGCGGAGTAGCGCTTGATATTGCGATGGGACTTGGAAGGGATGCTTGCTTGCTTGCACATCAAGGTCTTACAGTTTACGGAGTTGATATTTCTCTAAAAGCGCTTATTAAAGCAAAAACTCGTTGTCCTCAATTGAGAGTATTCATTGCTGATCTTGAAAATGCTCCGTTGCCACAATTGCAACCTGATGTCATCCTAAATTTTTATTATTATCAACCAACTCTGATCCCAATACTTACCAAAATGTTGAAACCGGGAGGATATTTATTCTTTGAAGTGCTTACCACTCCCATGATGGAGAAGAAACCTGGTCTCAATCCAAACCATCTTATGGAGCCGGGTATGGTATCGCAATACTTTTCTGAATTTGATATCATTCATATATATGATGGTTGGTTAACGAAAGAAGGGATAAGAGATCGAAGTATTGTCCAAATTGTTGGCAAGAAAAGGATTGAATGATGGACGCAAATCCAAAAATGGTTGAAATTTATACTGCATATGGGATGCTTGATGCAGAAACGATCAGATTATTTCTACAATCGTATGAAATTGAATCTGTTGTGTATCAAGAATCTGCTGGCATAGTATATGGTTTTACTCAAGGTGAATTAGGTGCAGCTCATATTTACGTTCATGAAAAGGATTCAGAACGGGCATCCAAATTGATCGAGCAAATGTTGAATGATCAAGCAAATTCTATGAATAATCCTATAGATCTATCTTCAAATGATTTCTTGGAAGATTCTTCAGAAGAATCTTCCAATGATCCATCACATAATTAGTTATTCTTTTCCTTTTCCATGTTTTTCAGGGCATTTTGATATTCTTCTGGTGTATCCATGTCAACCAGGATGGCAGGGTTATTCACACTAACATATTTGATTTCTTCATTGTGCTGGATGAGAAAAGTTCTTAAATTTTGAGGTGGTTTCAAATCCATTATCGATTTCCATAATGGTCTACCAACTAACCAGGGATGCCCTTTTCGCTTTTGATAGCTGGGCACAATTAAAACCTCTTCGGGATACAGTTCATGATATTCAAGTATTGCGCCAATTACGAATTGGTCCAATTGAGGCTGGTCGCCAAGCACGATGAGAATACACTCGCAATCTTCTGATAGAGCTCGAATACCACATTGCAACGAATGTAGCATTTCGCCATCAGAATAGTCCGGATTGAATATATACCTGACCTCGTCAAATGTGGTTTCGTTCTCTACCTTCTCTCGATCTCTTCCTGTGACCAAGAGAATATCTTTTACTCCTGATGCGATAATTTGCTCCACAACCCAATGAATAATTGATCGTCCCCGCCGCCACGGTAACAGTAGTTTATTTTCTCCCATCCTTGTTGATAAACCAGCAGCAAGAACAATCGCAGTTACGTTCATTCTAGTTTACTGAACTCATATTATTTTTATTAACTTTTGATAGTCTTCCTGTGTATCAATATCCATGAATTCTTCTGGTCGTGACCAGGGTACCAGGGTTACATTAAATTCGTGAAATATTTCTTTTCCGCCTCGATCGCCTGTTAAGGTTAACAGTTTTGAAAAGGTGTTGCGTGAAAATAAAACCGGATTTCCTCTTTGCTCGCCACAATGAGGAACAAAAATATCTCCTGATTGCGATTTCCAGGCATCGATCACATGATCAATAAGCTCGCAAGAAATGAGTGGTTGATCTCCCACGAAAAAAATTGCAGCCGCTATTTTCTTATCAAGAACTTTTACCCCTTCAGCAATGGAACTTGCCTGGCCAGAATTCCATAACTTGTTTTCTATGAATGTGAAGGAAAAATCCTTAAGAGCTGATTGTACCTGTTTAGAATTTTTTCCCAAGACGACGACAATCTGTGTAATTTGTGTGTTGTTAATCGTCTTTGCAACATGCCATATTATCGGTTTCCCCTTCCAGGGAAACAATAGTTTCGATTGTCCAAATCGTTTTGATCCTCCTGCAGCCAGGAGGATCGCTGCAACATCTTTCAGTCGAGCCCTCCGATTTCTTTGAGGACTCTTTCGCCTGTAAGGGGAAATTCATTGAACCATATACCAACTGCTTGATGAACTGCATCAACAATTGCTGGTGCAAGAGGTAAAAATGGCATTTCACCCATCCCGCGAACACCCCAGGGGCCATTGGGTTCTTCATACTCAAGGATTAGCGATTCAACTTTTCCTGGAATATCAAGAACTGTAGGGATCAAATAGGTAGACAGTTTAGTCGTTTTGGGAATGGCTTTTTCCTGAATAAAATTCTCCAATGTAGCATAGCCAGCAGCCTGAACAATAGCTCCTTCTACCTGACCTTGAACCAGCATTGGGTTTACTGCATGCCCCACATCATCAGCACAAATCACATTAAGGATATGAACCTGCCCAGTTTCGGTATCTACAGCCACTTCAACTACCTGTGCTACGTATCCATAGGCGAAATTTGGTGTGGCTTTACCAGTTTCAGGGTCATAAGGTGTAGTTTTTGGTGCTCGATACTGATATTCGGCTATAGCTGGTCTCTCTTCATTACTCCATTTTTCAAGAGCAAGAGCAGCTGCACCTTTAATTGAATTACCTGCCATGAATGTCATTCGTGATGCCGATGCACTACCAGAATTAAGGGTATAAGCCGTATCAGAAACAACCATTTCGACTTTATCAATGGAAATTCCAAGAGCTTCTGCAGCCATCTGCGTAAATACTGTATGGGCACCCTGGCCAACATCAGCTCCTGAATGGAAGACCACTGCTTTTTCGATCTCAGTATCACCATATAATGCAATTTTTGCCTGACATTGTTCTGGCGCGCCAAATGAAAAACCGATATTCTTAAACGCACAGCCAAACCCAATACCATGTTTCAAATGTTCTTTTCCAATGACTGGGGAGCATTCAGGCTTTACCCATTTTCCATCTTTTTGAGTCCATCCAGCTTTTATTGCACATTGCTCAATAACTTTATCAATAGATGCTCCTTTGGGTAGCGGAGTACCAACTGACAGGAGTGATCCTTCTCGCAGTATATTTTTCATACGCAATTCAACGGGATCCATCTTTAACGCTTCTGCGAGTTTGTTCATTTGACTTTCTGCAGCAAAAGCCCCTTGTGGACCTCCAAATCCACGGAAAGCACCATTGGGGATATTGTTAGTGTACACAGCGTACGAATCGACACTTACATTTGGAATTTCATATGGTCCAGTACACATCAAGGTGGCATTTCCCAAAACTTTTGGAGAGGTATAAATATATGCGCCACCATCAGCGATGATTTCTACTCTTGCAGCTGTTAGTTTTCCATTCTTTTTGGCTCCCCATTTGCAGCGTAATGTATACGGATGTCGCTTATGATGCCCAATGATCGATTCCTCACGACTCCAGATGATCTTTACTGGTCGATTTATTCCTTTTTGTGACAATCGCCATGCAGCCAATGCCAAAATAATTTGGACAGACATGTCCTCTCTACCGCCAAATGCACCACCAATTGCAGGATAAATAACTCTAATTTGCTCTTCAGGTAGTCCCAAAGCATGAGCAATTTGCTCCCTGTCCTCATGAGTCCATTGACCTGCAACGACAACAGTTACACGCCCTTCATCATCGATATAAGAAAAACCTGCCTCTGGTTGGAGAAAAACGTGCTCTTGCAAAGGAGTACGATATTCGCTTTCTATGATGACATCTGCATCCCGAAAGCCTTTATCTATGTCACCTTTCCGGATGCGAAAATGACAGAAAACATTAGTACCTCGATCTGGGTGTAGAAGCACAGCATCATCTGCCATTGCAGCATGCCTGTCATCAACAACAGGAAGGTCTTCGTAATCTACACGAATGCAATTACGGGCATTAGTAGCAATCTCTTCTGTTTCTGCAACAACTAGAGCAACCTGATCGCCCACAAATCTTACCCGATCGGTATAAGGTTTTGATGATCCAGGACCACATAGAACTGGCTGATCTTTTGTACCTAACCCATACTCATTAACTGGTACATCTTTTGCGGTAAAGACTGCAACAACACCATCCATTTTTTCGGCTTCAGTAGTATCAATATTTAATATTTTTGCATGCGGTCTATGAGCAAACAAAACTTTCATGTAAAGCTGATCAGGTTTGTTAAAATCACCTGGGAATAATGCTTTTCCCGTCACTTTTGCTACTGCATCGATCTTTGAGATTGACTTACCTATATAGTTCATCGATACCTCGAATTTTCATTTTTACATAAATCAGCGTTTGTATTGTTTTCCACGATATCGTAAATACGGCACATCCATTGGGCCATATCTAGTCGGTACAAACAGACTGTACAGAAAGAAAGTTATCGCTGAAAATATGGCACCAATCAATAATATTAACGCAACGATTAGAATTGCTTTCACAAGAATCAAATGATCGGGCAATTTATACATCATTAATTCTTGAGGTATCCTTACCCATTGATATTTTGTGTTCAAAGTCAATAGTTCAATTGCCCCATAATATGCAAGAATAGGCGTAAGAATGATCAGTGCAAACCCGATCCCATTCCAAATCGGATGAACATCCGGTTTCAATGTTCTGGTATCTTCATTATCCGAAATATATGTGTATTTGGTAGGCATCTCCCCTACTTTCTAATCGAAGCCCTTTCGATTGCCTGTAAAATTGAATAGTACCCTGTACAACGGCACAAATTTCCGGTTATAGCTTGTTTTACATCTTCACAATCCGGAGATTCTTTTTCCTCAAGAAGCATAGCTGCTGAAATAAGAAAACCGGGTGTGCAATACCCACATTGCACTGCCCCCGTTTCTATAAAAGCTTCTTGAACTGGATGCAGTTTTTCGTTATTTGCCAGACCTTCAACAGTAGTAACTTTTGTTCCATGAGCACGGTACGCTGGCACCATACAACTCAACACAGCAATATCATCCATGATTACCGTACAGGCTCCACACTCACCTTCATCACATCCTTCTTTCGTGCCTGTCAGCAATCCATCTTCTCGAAGTAATCTGAGAAGAGATTTGCTGTTCTGTGGTTGATATTGTACTTCCTGACCATTTACAGTTAGCTTAATGGGATCGTGAATGCCATGAATTGTCGTTTCATGGATCACTGGAACATGGTTTTGTGTAAATTTTCGTAACAATACTGGTTTTGCTGGCATTATCTTTACATTGTTTCCATCACGAATAGCCTTTAATGACCTTCTTGTGATTACTTCAACCATCTTTTTCCGATAGGCAGCGCTAGCCCTAATATCAGAAATGGGGTTTGCATCCATTGCACTAAGTTTTGCTGCTTGTTCAATAGTTGTATCCTCAAGTTGTTTCCCTTGCAAATATTTTTCTGCTGATTCTGAATGAATAATGGTCGGAGCTACTGCACCTAAAGTAATACAAGCATCTTTTATCGTATCACCATCCATCTTCAATACTATAGAGACATTCACCAGTGAAATCGCCTGTGCATTTCGCAACGCATATTTGGTGTAAATACCTTTTTCATCAGCAGATAATGCAGGAAAACGAATTTCAACCATCATTTCATCATCTTGCATTACTGTTTTCCGTACACCAAGATAAAATTCTTTTAAGGGCACAATTCTTTCATCATCTAGGTTCTTTAGTTTGACTGAAGCATCGAGTGCCATTAAAGCTGAAATGGTATCGTTAGCTGGAGAAGCAGTAATTAGATTTCCAACTACCGTCCCTCTATTTCTTATCTGAGGAGATCCTACCTGCCAGCAGGCAAGAGCCAGGGGTAAACCATGCTCTCGTATAATCTTGGAACCTACACAATCATTGTGGGTAACGTTAACCCCGAGATGAATAATTCCATCTTCATCTAATGTAATCAGGTTAGAATTGGGCAAACGACTGATATCAACGAGAACATCAATACCCGTTTTTATTCCGCTTTCCATTTCAAGCATCAGATCAGTCCCACCAGCAATAATTCGTGCTTTGCTTTTATATTGTTTTAGAACTGGTAATACATCATCGACACTTGCAGCATTGATGTACTTCTCCCACATATTCAATCCTCCGACTTAAGTTCGTTCATTTTCTTTCCAGTTCCACCATTACGCAACATGAGTATCTCTGCCATGATGCTTACCGCTATTTCTTCTGGTGTTTCAGCTTGCAGCTCAAGCCCGATCGGTGAATGCACCTGGTCGATCTTATCTGCCGATACCCCTTTTTCTAATAATTGCTTTCTGGTGACTGCCCAACGCCTTTTAGAACCAATTCCTCCAATATATGCGGGTTTTGATTCCAAAAGGGTTGGAAGTCCTTCAACATCTACATCCGATCCTCGAGTGGTCAGAACAATATATGTGAATCGGTCAATGGGAAATTTCTCACTAATATCACTCATAGGAACAGGAAGAAAGATTTCGCCATCAGGTTGAAATTCGGGTGTGCAAAATTCTACTCTATCATCAGAAATCACGATCCGAAAACCCAACCATTTTGCCAGGTGCGCCAATGCTTTTCCTACATGTCCCCCTCCCACAATGAGCAAGGTTGGCTTAGGAATTATCGGTTCAATGTATATATCCAATTGACCTCCACAGATCCCTGGATCTCCACGCAATGGATCGACCATGTTGTAATGCAGGACCCTGATCTTTCCATCTTGTATAGCTGCTTTAGCTTCTTCTATCACCCTGTTCTCTACTTCACCACCGCCAACTGAACCTTTCATTCTGCCATCTGCATAATACAGTAATTTACTGCCTTCATGTCGAGGAGTCGAACCAGAAGCTTTGATCACAGTGCATAGTGCGCCTGCTTTACCAGATTCTTCAAGCTCTACGATATCTTGATACAATGAACGCATCTATGCCTCCAATAAGCCCAATACTGCTGGCAGAAGCTGCTTTTTTCTGGATACGACACCTTCTGCAAGGAATGTCCCATCTGCTTGTACAGCATATGGAAGATCATCAAGCACTGCAGTAGGTTGAACGATCAATATCCTGCTGGAACCGCGCACTACATCAGTTACCATTAACATTGCGAAATCAAGAGCTTTGCTATCCCTTAATGCTATTAGAGCATCCCGAAATTCTTCTGTATGCGTTGAAAATTCATAAAGGTCCGAAACTTCAACCTGGGCAATAGCAAATTTATATCCACCATCAGTATAGACTTTTAAGTCATTACTTACAATCTCTTCTGGTGAACGAACAGTAATGCCAGAGCCAGCTGATAATACTTGCTTTCCGTAGGACTGCAATGTTTCACCATATAGAGGGCTATCAGTTGTAAAAGCCCATCGCGACAATCTCTCTGCTGCTTTCCTGTCACGCTCAGTAGTTGTTGGAGATTTTAATACCAATGTATCGGATAATAATCCAGCCAACATAACTCCCGCAATAGCTGGTGGTGCGCTCAATCCTGCATCAGCCATTTTCTCTGAAACAAGAGTACTGGTACTCCCAACAATGTCCACAGTAAAACGTATTGGTATTCTTGTAGAAGGATTTCCAAGCCGGTGATGATCTAATATTTCAAGGATCTCAGCTTCTTCTAGAGAAGCTATTGCCTGAGAAGGTTCATTATGATCCACCAGAATCAATTTCAATCTCGGAGGATTGAGCAAATCACGTTGCTTACAGATGCCCTGATAAAGCCCTTTTTCATCAACAACCCAGAATTCATCACCTTCAACCCTCAATACTCGATGAATAACATCTTTTATCCTTGTTGATCCATTAAATTGAGCCACATTGACATCAGCAGCTTCCTTACACGGATAATCCATCATATCAGAAATTTGAACACCAGTGTTTTGTGGATTGGGTCCTACAAGACGATTGAGAAAATCAAACAAACTCTTCCCATTGATCAATCCATAAGGTTTCCGGTTTTCATCTAAAACGGGTGCAATACCACCTGTTTTACTGGCAATCTCCCAGGCATCACGTAATGGTTCATTTGGTGTTGTGGTATCGTACCGTCTGGTAACAGATTCAAAACGAGGTGATGCATCCGTTAGTAAAGTTGGGCTATCTAAATTTAACCGCTTTAGAACCCAACTTGTTTGTATATTGATAGGACCTGCTCTTCCAGCAGAAATCTCCATACCATCGCGTTCACGTAGTAACCATGCATACCCTATAGCAGAAGCTATTGAGTCTGTATCAGGATTTACATGTCCTATAACAAAAGCGGATGTCATTTTATAAATCTTTCAAACTCTTACAATAATTGTATTGCGTTCCATACTCTTTCAGGTGTGGCAGGATTTTGCGAAAGTGATGCTCCACAGGCATTATAAATGGCATTTGCTACTGCGGGTGCAACACCATCCAGAGGAATCTCAGCTACTGCTTTAGCTCCAAACGGATGAGATGGTTCATAAGTTTGAATGAAAATTGTTGTCAGTTCTGGCATTTCATTGGCACGGAAAATATGATAATCGATCAGGTTTGTTTCATTTGGTTTCCCATTTTTATCATATGTCATTTCTTCGCTAACCGCATATCCCAATGCCTGAGACATTCCACCTTCGATTTGACCAGAAGCAGTAAGTGGATTAATGATCACACCCGCATCCACTGCCATTAACAATTTATCCACTGTGACTTCCCCAGTGATGATATCTAATGTGATTTCAGCAAATTGAGCTGCAAATGGTGGTGGAGAAACCGGTGACACATAAGAAGCCACACCCATGATTTGCTCTTGATCAAAATGATGAATGGTTGAATAACCAATCTCGCTCATACTTACAAACTGCCCATCAGGGGAAAATGCTTTACGATCTGCCAGTTTGATATCTGCAGCGTTGAAATTCGAGCCACTTTTCTTATTAATCAATACTGCCGCCCTCTCTTTGACCCTATCAGCAGCTTTTTGAGCAGCTAATACTGCGGCTGTTCCAGAAATGTAAGTGGTGCTTGATGCATATGCGCCTTTATCAAATGGAGTCAGGTCTGTATCGGATGAATAAACGATCATATCTTCCAGTTTGACACCCAATACTTCTGCTGCCATTTGAGCCAAAACAGTATCTGAACCGGTGCCTAAATCAGTAGCACCTACAAGAAGATTAAATGACCCATCTTCATTCATTTTGATGCTAGCCCCGCCCATATCCAGGTATGGAATAGCTGAACCATGCATCGCCAGGGCTATACCAATTCCTTTCCGAAGATGGGGTTTTCCAGGAATTGTATGCCAGGCGTCATTTGCATATTTTTCATCCCATCCAATTTCTTTTCTTCCTAATTTGACACATTCTTCCAAACCCACAGTTTGAATGATCTCTGGTACTGGTTCTCGACCTTCACTCCAGGCAGTGCTGAATGGTTGCAATTCACCAGATCGTATACTATTTTTCAAACGAAAATCAATTGGATCCAACTTTAGTTCATGAGCGATTTTTTCCATATGGCGCTCAACCGCCCAGAACCCTTGAGGTCCTCCATACCCACGAAAAGCACCCGTTGGCGATGTATTGGTATAAACGATATCCGCATAAAACCGTATATTTGGGTTTTTTCTATACTTTCCATCCCCAGGGTAGATAGCCATAGCTTTGTTGCCTGTGTTTCCGGTAACCGTTAGCGCGTGGCAGCCATAGGCTCCTGTATCTGAAAGACAGTACATCTCATTGGCGGTGATCGTTCCATCATTCTTTACGCCTGTCTTCATATGGAATTTCATCGGATGGCGTGACCGGGCTGATGTGAATTCTTCTTCTCGAGTGTATTCATATCGCACAGGCCGACCGGTTGCAATAGTTAAATGGGCAGCCACATCCTCGATCAAAACTTCCTGCTTACCACCAAATCCCCCACCAATGCGCGGTTTGATCACCCTGATGCGCTTCATTGGTAATTTCAAAACAGGTGAAAGGATCCTTCTTACATGGAATGGTACCTGAGTACTGGTGCGAATGACCAATCTATCATCTTCATCCCAGTGAGTGATAACAATATGAGGTTCAATATGAGCTTGCTGTACCTTGGGCACCTCATAATCAGCTTCAAAGATCCTGTCTGCTTCTTTGAATCCTTGTTCGACATTGCCTATATCAATTCTAATCTTTGCTGCAATGTTATGATTTGGATCGGAGTCCGCAAAATTCACATAATCGTGTTCATCATGAATGATTGGAGCCCCTTCTTGCATAGATTGACGTGGATCCAATAATAATGGAAGCTCTTCGTATTCTACATCAATCAAACCCAATGCTTTTGTGGCTATTTCTTCACTTTCGGCAGCTACAAAAGCAACCCGGTCACCCACAAACCTTACTTTATTATCTAAAGAAAAAGTATCCAATGGGCCTGGCAGTGGATCAGATTGACCTGCTGTTGAATATGCCACGCGTGGAAGATCTTTCCAGGTAAGTACTGCGGCTACACCTGGTAATGCTTTCGCTTTTGAAGTATCAATATTTTTTATTCTGGCATGCGCAACCGGTGAGTGTAATACTTTAGCATAGAGCATTCCTCTATGTTCAATATCATCAGTAAATGATGGTTTTCCCTGAGCAAGTTTTGCTGCGTCGAGTTTCTGTTCAGGTTTCCCTACTGTTGCATGAGGTGATGTTTCAGGAGAGACCCAAATTTTAGGGAGGACCCTTGTTTGCACTGATGAGATTTCATCACTGTACGGTTCTTCTGGCGATAGAGTGCTTTCTATTGGCATCATCCATTCTGGTGGTACTTCTAACCCCTCAGGATTGATAGGCTCCACTGTTTCACCGCGCAAAATGGCTGCTGCCCGCAATACTGCCTGTACTGGTTTAATATACCCGGTACAGCGGCAGAGAACACCCGAAATTGCTTCTTTTACCATTTCCTCTGTGGGATTGGGTTCTTTATCTAATAATGCTTTTGCAGCAAGTATAAATGCCGGCGTGCAGTAGCCACATTGAACCGCACCTGTTTCGATGAAAGCCTGTTGAATTGGATGCAAACCTTTTGACATTGCCCATCCTTTAATAGGATGTTCACCCAGACTCTCGATAGTTTCAACCTTATGTCCATCAACCTGTGCTGCCAGCATAGAGCAAGAATTTACTGGTTTCCCATCTAAAAGGACAGTGCAAGCGCCACATTCACCTTTCTCACAACCTCCAAATTTTACGCTGAAATATCCTTGACTTCGAAGAACGGTTAATAATGTATCACTTGCAGAAATCTTCCATTGAACCTGTTTTCCATTCAGGGTAAAAATAATATCCATTATTTCTCCTCCATCAGCGGGCTCACAGCGCCTGAGTCATCTGACGAGCCAATTCAGGCAATACAGTTGTAAAATATGTTTCATGTGTATGACCAACCAGGGCAGTTTTACAAATTTGTTTAACCGCCTCATAAGCTCCTTGAACACCAGTACCATCCATTGCTAAAATAGGATAGCCTTCTCGATTCGCACCTATCACTATGCGCACTCGTCCATTCTTCCATTGAGCAATCGCTATCGTAGCCATTGGATAATCTCTTGGGCTACGCCCTAGCGATTTAATTTCTAGTTTCACCTGATTGTTGAACTGAATTTTCTCAAGTAATAACCCCGGTTTCATGTTTTCCCGTAATGGTAGCCATTCACCCAGCAAAATCTCTGTACTTTCAGGTTGCCATATAGTTTTTGCATCTATTGCAGATAACGCAGTCAGCAATGGAGAACATCCATCAGCTGCGATTATTGTCCCGCCAATCGTTGCCATATTTCGCATGTTATAACTGACTTCTCTATTTATCGCTTTTTTCAATGTAGGGTCAATTTGCTTGTCATCAATCAGTGATTGCAAACTGCAAGCTGAGCCAATAATGATCAAATTTTCATCGAAATCAATTTTGTTTAATCCAAGATTCTGAATATCGACCACAGCAAAGTCTTCCAGTTTTTGTTTTGTGCTAATAACAGTACCTCCTCCTAAGGGAAGAGTTGTTGGATTCTTCCGACCAAGCAACTTGATCGCTTCATCCATCGATCCTGGACGCTGATACTCAATGATCATAAGATCCTCCTGTATCACTAAGCGCGAAATGTATCAATCAACAATTTTACATCACCACCAACGGGGTACAGAATGGGCAGTGTACAACCATGCTTTCGATATTCCTCGACTTTCGCTCTCGCCTCATCAGGTGTTCCAGATGCAGTGATTCTGTTTATCAGTTCTTCTGGTACTAGATGTTTTGCTTTCTGGATTTGCTCATGGGTTGCAGGCCAACCCAAAATCGATTGGATTTTTTCAACCACGTCCATTGAAACGCCAGAAGCTTTTGCGATATGTGGTTGTTGTGCAAGATATTGGGTGAGCAATTCTCGTGTAGTATCAATAGCTTTGTCATGGTCATAATCAACAGAACAGACCACCAATTGAGGGCGATCAATATCCTCAACTCTTCTGCCAGATTTTTTTGCGCCTTTATCCAACAATTCCAGAGCCTTGGTGTTATATTCTGGTGACACACAGTAATTTAGTACAACACCGTCACACAATTCTCCAGTCAATTCCATCATCTGATCGCCCGTAGCTCCAATATAGATCGGTACATGACGAGGTTCTTTTCTACCATGCACTACATCAAGCTCAATCCCTTCTACATTGATGAATTCTCCATGGAATGTTACACGTTCCATATTCAATAATCGTCGAAGTACCGTGACTGTCTCTTTCATGGCTGTAAGAGGTTTTGAACGAATAATTCCAACATTCCTTGCAAGTGGATCCCACCAGGCACCAATTCCACAGATAATACGATTTGGAGCCAGGTCATCTAATGTAAGGAATGTAGCTGCCAGTAGCCCAATATTTCTAGTCCAGTTGTTAATAACACCAGAGCCAATTTTTATCCTATTTGTAACAGCAGCATAAGCTGCCATGGGAACGATGGCATCACGAACCAAACGGCTTTCAGCCTGCCATATAGAATCAAAGCCTTTTTCCTCTGCGTAACGAACATAATCTAACCCATCACGTAGATCATGTGCATCTTGTAAATAGAGAGCTGCTGGTTTATTCATTTCTCACTCCTTTAGGTTGTATAACAGTTTGTAAACTACCAAGTTCAGGAATTTCATCAATAATGTTAGGATTAATGGCAAGTATTTCTATGAGGTCAGCTTCTGTATCCAGATCTATTCCTAATAATATTGATTCTTGTATTGTTACTTGGATCGAAGCAGATCTGGCAGAATTTATATGCTTTTGAAAGGAATCTCTTCCATATTGGAATGAGATAGAATCCAGAGGCATGATAGAAAGAATATTGGTTCCTTCCATTTTTTGATCTGGCACGATGATCAATCCATTCTGCTTGATCCTTAAATCAAACAAATCATTTAATTCTTCCGTCGTAAGTAAGGGTAAATCTGAAGGAATTATTGTAAGGCTTGTGGCTGATTCGAGAATTGACTCTTTTATTACTTTCCTTAGTGAACGATTTAACCCGTAAGGGGGATTCTCGATAATTGTTAAAAATCCAAACCTCCTTGCAATTTGGAGGGCTTCACTTCCTTTACTTATTACTATTCCATTATTTGACCATTTGGATTGTTGGATAGCTTTTAATGTATGAGAAAACAAAGCGCGATTTAATCTAATTCGCTGCTCAAAGGTCAGCAATTCTTCCAGTCTCGATTTTCCATATTCAAATGGTTTTATTGGAACACATATCCAATGGCTCATGTGCCCACCTTATTGGTTGATTGCATAACAGAAAGAGAGTATTTCAGTTGCCAGCCGTTTACGATCTTCAATGGTCTTCATTAAAGTGTCAGATACGAGTGGAATTATACCCCACTGCTTTATTGCATCGATGTTGCTGGTATCCAAAGTGTCTAGCACGAACCCTTTTAAGAAATCTTTGTACTGTGAAGCTACAGCCATGGCGCTTGCTTCGATACCCAGCTCATGGAACATTTTCGCTGCTGGTCCTTTTACTGCTTGCCCACCAATAATAGGAGAGACTGCCACGACAACCTTTTTTCGTATCTCCTGCCGAATTCCAGCAACAGAAAGAATAGGGGCAATACTTACCCAGGGATTTGATGGACAAATGATGACATAATCAGCCTGACGGATAGCATCGATTACACCCGGGGCCGGCATGGCGGTTTCAATTCCTTGAAATCGGAAACCCGTTACCTCTGGCTCACAAAGATTCCGCACAAAGTAATCTTGAAATTCAAGTTCTCCCAACCCTTTTGTTTGCACGATCGTGCGAACATCCTGATCGCTCATTGGAAGTACATTTACTCTAATCCCCCATGCTTTACAAAATGCTTTTACTACCTGACTGAGACTTTCTCCAGCTTTCAATCGCCTGGTTCTTTCAATATGTGTGGCGATATCCTGATCGCCCAGGTGGAACCAGGCTGGCCCACCCAACTTGCTGATATTATCCAATACCACCCAGCTTTCGTGAGCTCTCCCCCAGCCTGTATCAGGATTTGCCATACCTGCTAGTGTATAACATACAGTATCTAGATCAGGGCAGATGTGAAATCCAAAGTAATCAAAATCATCGCCAATATTGACTATAACGGTTAACTCATCTGCTGAGAGACTTCTTGCCAATCCATCTGCAAGTTTTGCACCACCGACTCCACCAGCTAAAGCAGTTATTTTCACTTTCTACCCTTTCTGTAACAATATTTCAGCTTTAATTCCTTCGTTTCCGTTTTCTTGAAAAATAATTTCGATCTTTTTAACGAGAAATTCAAAGCTAATCTTTTGTAAGTATAAATCTTTTATGATACATGTCACGCTATCTAACGAAAATCCTTGATGAACAAGGGTAATATGTGGCAACCAGTTTTCAGGTTCGTACATCGAACTTATTTCTGTTCCAAAGCTGGAACAGAGATTCCATAACTCCTTATGCTTTTCAAGCAAGTTTTGTGTTTTAATTATTGGCAAATATAGGACAGGGTACTCTCCTGTGAATAAACCCAAACCTGCTGTGTTTATCGAAAATTCTTTCCAAGTTGATACTAGGTCTTCCATTGTTGGAAGCATCGATTGAAGATCATAATCTTTTGCGACTTGCCATGAGAAATGGGGAATTCGAGTTCTAGTATATCCAAAAGCACTGCATCGATCTTCAATAGAGTCCCAAAGTGCTTTACTTCTGGGACCTGTATTCAAACTGACCAATGAAGCGATTGCCAACATTATCTAAACATGTCCTCATTTTCTGGTCGTATGAGTTCTTTCAAGCTTCCTTCTCTTAACGGATAAGGAAAACCTCTTACGTGAACTACTGGGGTACCTTCGCTTGCCTGTCCCATTATTAAGGAAGCACCTGCAGCAAGTTCGTCACCAGCAGCCACCTGGGTGATCTTCAACTTGAAACCAAAGAGATCTGGTTTACCACGTAGATCAACCAGACCAGGCATCCCTGAAAGACCGATTACAGTCCCCAATGTACCATTTCGCCAAGCACGACCATGCGAATCTATGATCATCACACCTATTCGCGTGTGAGTTTGATATTCTATCTTTCTTCGGATCGCTTCTGCTGATGCATCGGGATTCTTCGGAAGCAATAACATCCATTCATCTGAATTCCCATACAAACCTTCTACATTAGAATGGTCAATCCCTGCATTTGCACAAACAAACCCTAATTTGTGTTCAACAATAAGGACGTTTGTTCGATATCGTAATACTTTATTGCTTTCACTTAATACCAATTCTACCATCCGGGCATCTTTCCCTGTTTTTTCTGCAAGGGCTAGCGCTTGTTCCGAAGGTGTTATTTCCGAAAGATTTGCCAGTCTACCTTCTGCTTTTGACACTATCTTCTGTGCCAAAACAAGAATATCACCATCTTGTATTTCAATACCTGCACCAGATGTCGCTGAAAGAATCAGTCCAGCAATATCATCCCCTGGCTTAACCAGGGGGAAATTCGGGATTGCGGTTAAAGTTAAACTCATAAAGAAACCTTTCTATCAACACCAGTAATTCGAATACCAGAGGTTTCGACTTTATATTGCTTATTGATTCCAATCAAAACAGAAGTCAGTCCTTCTACTACTACTGCATTCTCGATAGGTCCAGCATCCCAACCAATCAATCCCGCTTCCTCAATAAGTTTCAAAACAACTTCACGTGCAGCTTTACTGGTTCCGCATACAAGCACGTCACAATTGACATCTTCTTGTGTCAATAGATTTTCATAGGAAATGTTCTGGAAGGCTGCTACAACTTCCACTCCTTCTCCTAAAACCAAGTGAGCCTGCATTGCAGCACTGCCTTCAGGAGGCATTTGAACTTTGGTAACCTTTGGCGGAACAAGCGGAACGGATACATTGATCAGGATTTTTCCCTGCAGATCTGATTTTATTGCTTCCAGAGTATCTTTCTGTGCAGCAAAAGGTACGGTTAGAACAACAATATCACTTTGCTTTGCAACTTCAGCATTCGTTAAGCCAGAAACATTAGCAGATTGCCCCAAAATACCTTTTATCTCATTTGCTGCATTTAATGCTTTCTCTAAATTTCGTGAACCAATGAGAATCTTATATCCTGCACGCCCCCAACGAAAAGCTAAACCCTTTCCTTCTTTTCCAGTGCCGCCCAAGATACCTATTGTTTTTATTGCAGGTAAATCAGTCACATCAGCCTCCAAGTGTTTATGAAAATTGTTGTTGGTATCGATGCCATAATTCAGGAGCACATTTTTGCGCTTCTGCAAATACTTTTTCCACATCCACCGTTAATATTTCCCTGTTCTTCATCAAAATTTTTCCATTCACAATAGTTGTTGTTACCATACTTTCATGAAATCCGAAAACGATATGCCAGGGAAGATTTCCTGCAGTAACAGGGGTAAAGGGTTTATAGTCGACAAGAATAATGTCTGCCCTGGCATTTTCAACAAGTTTTCCGATCGTCTCTCCACCAAATTGCTGAGTAGCCAGCAACGAGTTATTGTATGCAGCTATCTGTTGAATAGAGTATCCACCCATTCTCCTTGGATCAAGGTTCCACAACTTGTGAACCAGATAACAGGTCTTCCACTCTTCCCACATCGCGTTAGAAAAGCCATCATTTCCCAAACAAACTGGTATTCCCATTCGCAACATCGATTCCACCTGTGAAATACCAACCGCATTATTCATATTCGAACGCGGCTGGTGAGTCACCCAGGTATGACTATCGCGAAGCAATTCCATTTCTCGGCCGTCGATATGGACTGCATGGACGACAATAGTTTTTGGTCCAAGAATTCCATGCTTTTTTAATCTATCTACGACTCTTACACCAGTTTTTTCTAAAGTTGCGTATTGATCAACAGAATGTTCAGCAACATGAATGTGAAAACCAACATTATCTGGGCAGGCTTTTCGGCATTTTTCAAGAGTTTTCTCGGATAAAGTCAGGCTTGCATGTAGGCCAAATGTGGCAGACAGCCTTCCGTCAAAAGGTTTTTCTTTCTTTACATATTCAACATTTACGAGATTTTCTTCGATTCCTTGCTGTGTGCGTTCATCACCATCACGGTCAGTCACTTCATAGCATAATGAAGCCCGGACACCTGTTTCTCCAACAACTTTTGCGATTTCTTCCAAAGAACCCCTGATAGCATTTTGCGAAGCATGATGATCGATTAAAGTAGTCGTACCATGTTGAATGGCTTCGAGAATGCACACATATGCTGAATATTTCACATCTTCAAGCGTCAATGATCTGTCCAATGGCCACCACAATTTTTCAAGTATTGTTGGGAAACTATCGGGTGCAGAACCAGGGATCGCCATCCCGCGGGAATATGCTCCATAAAAATGGGTATGTGCACAAATATTCCCTGGCATCACATATTGCCCTTTGGCATCCAGACGTTCCTCTGCAGGATATTTCTGGATTAATTCTTCCTGGTTGCTAATTTTTCTTATCATGCCATCCTGGATTAAAATAGCGCTTCCTTCGAGAATCTGGTTGGGCTCATCCCAGGTAATGAGCTTTCCGTTGGTGATCAGCATCTTTACCCTCCTATTTGGAAATTATTCAATTCGCTTGCTATTAATTCCTGATCTACGGGTAACGAGCGCACGCGCACACCTACTGCATTATAAATTGCATTCGTAATTGCTGGAGTTGTGGGGATGCTCACTACTTCACCCACGCCCTTTGCCCCAAAAGGCCCATCATTAGTGGGATGCTCCACGATAATGGGAATGATCTCAGGTGTTATTGCTATGGATGGGATCCTGTATTTTGCCAACCTGTCGGTAATGACATATCCATCTTTGACAATAAACTTTTCCGTTAATGCATTTCCTAACCCCATGATCACACCACCTTCTACCTGCCCTTTCAGACCAAGAGGGTTGATGGCAGTACCGACATCATTTGCTGAAATAACTCGCAATACTCTTACTTCACCAGTGATGGTATTGACTTCCACCTCAGCGGCTTGCGCTGCATATGAATATGCGAAATGCATATCCCCACCTTCACCTAATGGCATGGTTTTCGGTGCCCAATACTCATATAAACCGGTGAGCTTTTTCCCTTCTTGCTGCATAATATGCGCAATTTCACCCAAAGTAAGGACTTTTTCGCCAACTTGTGCCAATCCTTCGATGAATTTCACCTTGTCTGGTGCAATATCATAACGTTCAGCAAGAACACTTGTGATATTGTCACGTAATGCAGCTGCTGCACCTTTCACAGCATTTCCAGTAACATAAGTTTGTCTTGAAGCAGTGGTAGGACCTCCATCAGGAGTTTTATCAGTATCAGAAAGATACACCTTTACATCTTTAGCTTTCATACCCAATTCTTCAGCAGCAATTAACTGTAGCACGGTTACCAGGCCTTGTCCAAGTTCTGCTGATGATGTTCTTACTTCAACTATACCTTCTGGGAAGAGTTCAACTTCTGCTCCCGCTTTATCAGGAGCACCTCCACCCAGTCCAGTATTCTTGAATGCAACTGCCAACCCCCATGCACGGACGAGATTGGGATTCTGTGGATCAATTTTTGCCTTAAATGGTTCATGTCCACCTAATCGCTTCATTTCAGCACAGGCTTTATCTATGCACTCAATCAGACCTACGCTATCTTTTAAAAGCTGACCAGTATTTGTTATGCTTCCAACTTTTAATGCATTCTTTAATCTTATTTCTATTGGATCAATTTTTAAGGCTTCTGCTAATTCATCAATGGTTGATTCAACGGCAAAGGCGGATTGTAGTACACCAAACCCACGAAATGCCCCAGCCGGAGGATTATTGGTATACATTGCATAACAATCAGCTTTAACGTGAGGAATAGAATATGGACCGGTTGAGTGCGTAGTGGCACGAGTCATTACTTTTTCGCCCAAAGAAGCGTAAGCGCCTGTATCACCATATAATTCAGTTTTCACAGCGATCAGTGTTCCATCTAGTTTTGCCCCGATTTTCACTGTAATTTGTGTGGCATGTCGTTTTGGATGCACCACAAGAGATTCGTGCCTATCATAAAGGATCTTTACTGGACGTTTTGTTTTCCATGCTAATAACGCAGCATGGATCTGCCCCATGATATCCTCCTTGCCACCGAACCCGCCACCGATCATCATTCCTTTGATCCGAACGCGATCTTCTGGCATATTCATCACCGCAGCCACCTGACTGCGGTCCTGATAAGGGATCTGTGATCCAACATACACTTCAATACGACCTTCATCAGTCACACGAGCAATACTGCATTCCGGTTCAATAAATGCATGATCAACAATACCAGTATGATATGTCCGCTCAATGATGATTTCGGATTCTGCAAAGCCTTTTTCGATATCACCTTTACGAACCTTGATATGTTTCAGCAGGTTGCCATTTTCATGCACCTTTTCAGCATCTGGTTCATTTGCCTGTACCGCACTTGTAATCACAGGTAATGGTTGGAATTCTACTTTGATCTTATCTAGTGCCTCTTGTGCTGCCTCTTTTGTTTCTGCAGCTATAATCGCAATAGCATCTCCCACATAACGAACTTTTTGACCTACCCCAATAAGTGTTGGCCAATCCTGGATTACCAATCCATGGTTGATCTGTCCGGGAATGTCATCGGCTGTTAATACAGCAACCACTCCAGGTACTTTTCTGGCGTCCTCAACATCAAGTTTTAAAACAATTCCATGTGGAATGCCACAACGTTTCGTGGCACCAATCAACATTCCAGGAAACTTCAAGTCATCTGTAAATAAAGCTTTACCGGTTACTTTATCCATTGCTTCAGGTCGAATATGTGTATGACCAATGACTTTTTGTGCGCGGATTGAATCGTCTATCGCTGGAGAAGCAACAGGCTTTCCTGTCTTCATTGTTTCTGCGGCAGAGTGTATAGCTCTTTCAATAGATGGGTAGGTGCCACACCTGCAGAGAGTATCTTTCAAAGCAAAACGGATCTCTTCATCAGAAGGATCAGGATTTTCCTGTAATAAAGCGTATGAAGTCATTATTTGCCCGGGGATGCAGAAACCACATTGAACAGCTCCATGCTTCATGAATGCTTCTTGTAAAGGATGAAGGACAAACCCATCATTTGTTTCTTTTGCTAATCCTTCGATCGTCAAGATAGTTTTACCATTTGCACGAACTGCAGGATATGTACAAGACAGAATTGGTTTGCCATTAACGATTACAGTACAGGCACCACATTCGGCTTCATTACATCCAATTTTAGTTCCGATCAAACCCAGTCTTTCGCGGAGCACATCTGAAAGCATCTCTGATGCATTAACCTCTACATCAATTTCCTTTCCATTAACAATAAAGTGTATTGAATATTTTTCGGTATTCATAATGTAATGCCCTATGAATTCATTTGTCCAGAACGATTCCAGGCTTCAAGAAGTACATCCTTAAAAAGCTGGACACATAGATGTTTCCGATATGACGCGGATGCGCGTTGTGCACTTGTACGAAGCTTGATATTACGCAAAAGAATTTCTGCAGCTTCATCTATGATTGCTTCTTCGGGTCTTTTCCCAGACAGGAAGCTCTCTGTTTCAATGCATCTGGTAGGTATGGGACCACCCGGTCCTACAGCAATCCGGATGGAGTGGATTGTTAAACCAGTGCGTTCTGCCCAAATAGCAATGTTGAGGATTGGTAAGGCAACTCCCTGTGGGCGCATTATTCTCTTAAATGCAGATCCCTGACCCGGATTGGTTTTCTTCACAAGAAAACCAATGATGACCTCTTTTGGAAGTAATGCAGTTTTTCCTGGTCCAAGATAGAGGTCAGAAAGTTTCCGTACGGTAATTTTTCCGCTGGTTTCCATGATTTGTGCACTTGCATCAAGGGATAACAACGATATACTTCCGTCTGCAGCGGGAAGAGCATGTGCAACATTCCCACCAAGGGTGGCAACATTTCTTACCTGAGGACCTCCGATCAACCTACAGGCTTCCTGCAATGCCAGGGCATACTTTCCAACTACCGGTGAAGCTGCAATAGTGGAAAGTGGAACTGCAGCCCCAATGAATAATTGATCCTCATTTTCTTCAAACCGTTGTAGTTCTGGAATTGAAGTCACATCCACCATTAAATCAATGGATGGTTCGATATCTTGTTTCAATTCTAATAAGATATCCGTACCACCAGCAAGTATCCTGGTGTTTTCTGGAGCTGTGTGTAACACAGTTCGCAGATTATCAAGTGAATCAGGTATGGAAATAGAATGGTAAATGGGCATAGGATCGGTGGACATCGGATGGCGGTACTTTTCGAAGGGCTTATTTTTATTACCCTACGCCGACCCTGGCACTACCAGGATCGACCACCGAACCCGTTTCCATTATTTTAACAATTAATCAAATAAAGCACAAGCAATATCAGATTTCACCATTAGAAAAGCAAAATAGCATATAATTCATTTTATATGTATAAGGAGACTCTATGACATCAATACGCAATTCTGCCCTTGATTACGCACAGAAAAATAAAGAAGCATTCTTAAATACCTTGGGTGAATTTGTCGGTATTCCCTCTGTGTCGACTGATCCTGATCTTGCTAACTCTATGTTAGACGCCGCAAACTGGTTAATTGCCAAATTAGAAAAGCTTGGATTTGAAACACGGCTGATTTCTACGCCAAAATACCCCCTGGTTTATGCTGAAAGAATAATTGATCCTGCTTATCCCACGGTTCTGTTTTATGGTCATTATGATGTTCAACCCCCTGATCCTTTGGAACTATGGGAAACACCGCCATTCGAACCAGAAGTACGAAATGACAGCTATTTTGGACGTGGCGTTTCGGATATGAAAGGTCAAATCGTTGCCTGCCTGAGTGCCATAGAATCGGTGATAAAAACAACTGATCTTCATCTCAATTTGAAATGGATTCTTGAGGGTGAAGAGGAAATTGGTTCACCCAGCCTGCCGCCAAAACTTGAAGAATATAAAGAATTACTACAAAGCGATATAGTTTTCAATCCCGATTCAGGTATGATTGCTAAAAACACGCCAACAATCACATATGCTCTACGTGGTTTGGCATATTTTGAATTGCGTGTTTATGGTCCCAAAACTGATTTACATTCTGGTATGTTTGGAGGCGTTGTTCATAATCCTGCACAAGTTTTATGTGATCTTATTTCTGGCATGCATGATGAACATGGCCGCATAACGCTTCCCGGGTATTATGATTCTGTCATTCCCCTCACAGAAAAAGACCGTAAACAGATCGAAGAATTACCGATCAATGAGGAAACATACAAACAGCAAACAGGTGTACCAGAATTGTGGGGAGAAGAGGGTTTTTCTCCTGCCGAACGAACTGGCGCCCGCCCGACTCTGGATGTGAATGGTTTGTATTCTGGTTTCATTGGGCATGGATCAAAAACTATTATCCCTTCCTGGGCAATGGCAAAAATATCCATGCGCCTTGTACCTGAGCAAGACCCAGCAGAAGTGCAGCAACAACTTGTGAAATATCTTCAAATGCACGCTCCTGATACTGTGCGATGGGAATTGACCCCTATGTCTGGTGCTCCTGCTTCAATTACGCGGACAGATTTACCAGAGGTTAATGCATTTGCAGACGCTCTTGAACGAGCTTGGGGAAAGAAACCTCTCTTCAAACGTGAAGGTGGAAGTATTCCGATTGCATACTACATGAAATCATCAATCGGTAGCGATTCAATTCTGGGTGGTTTCGGACTACCAGATGACCATGTCCACGCGCCAAATGAAAAACTGGATCTCCCTACCTGGTATACAGGTATCAATTCATTGATCCACTTTCTCATAAATATGCAAGAGTTAAGGAAATAAATCATTCATGCCCGAACAGCAACGATTACCTAATTATGGTGGGCAAGCATTAATAGAAGGTGTGCTGATGCGAGGGAGTAATTCCCTCGCTGCTGCATTTCGCAAACCAAATGGTGAGATAATTATTCGCACAGAAAAGCTCTCTGGGATTTATACCGGAAACTTGAAGAATATCCCATTATTACGTGGATTGATATCTTTATGGGATTCACTTGGCTTGGGGATGCGTTACTTAACTTATTCAGCAAATTATCAAACAGGCGATGACGATCCGAAAATTGAAGGGCCGACGCTTTATTTAACATTTACTGTGTCAATTGTGATTGCAGTAGTGATATTTTTCCTTTTGCCAGCTCTCATCGGTCAATGGACAGACTCTCTATTCAAGTGGAGTAGCTGGCTGGGAAATCTGGTCGAAGGTTTTGTTCGCTTGATTTTCCTGATTCTTTACATTTGGGGAGTCGGAAAAATGTCTGATATTCATCGTGTATTTCAATATCATGGCGCTGAACATAAAACAATTAATGCGTATGAATCTCGTATAGAGCTTACTCCTAAAAACCTCAAACCTATTTCTACACAACACCCTCGATGCGGAACAGCATTCCTGCTTACTCTTGTGGTGCTTTCTATCATCGTCTTTACACTATTAGGTCCATTGTCAGTTTTTTGGCGTTTGTTAAGCAGGATTATTTTACTTCCGGTCATTGCTGGACTTGCTTATGAGTATATTCGCTGGACTGCAAACCATTTACAAAATTCATTTGTTTGGTGGATGGTAAAGCCCAATCTGGCTTTACAACGTCTGACTACAGCCGAACCGGATGAAACAATGTTGGAAGTTTCTATTGCTGCCTTTAATGCAATGTTGAAAGAGGAAGAAAAACTACAAACATCGCAATGAAAACCTGGCAAGCTGTTGCCCTTGGCGCTTTCTTAGCGCTTATTTGTGCAGGATTGATTATTATAGTTTCGACTCGTCCTCATGGAATTCCTTATTCCTTGAGTGATCCTGTAACACCAGCTCCCATTACAATTCACGTCGATGGAGCTGTGAAAAACCCAGGAGTATATCAGGTAGCGAAAACTAGCCGGGTAATCGATGCCATACAGGCAGCAGGTGGATTATGCAGCAACAGTGACACAGGTTTAATCAACCTGGCAGCTCCATTAATTGATGGCAGTAAAATTTATATTCCTAGAATCGGAGAGAATTTATCTTCAGATCAGATTGGTGTCGGTTATGAAAGCACTCCATTAATAACAAGCAATTTTTCACAAGCAAATCCTTTGAATATCAACAAAGCATCAAATGAAGAATTGACCCAATTACCTGGAATTGGCCCCACCAAAGCAGAAGAGATCATTCGCTATCGCCAGGAACATGGACCTTTTACTAATAAAGAAGATATTATGAACGTGTCTGGAATTGGTGAAACCACGTATAATCAAATAAAAGACCTGATAACTGTCAGTCCCTAGAAAGGTTTATTTCTATAATGAGTTTACGAAAAACGATTGAGCAAGATATTCAAAATGCAATGCGAAGTAAAGATGAAATGAAACTGCGTGTTTTACGCTTGATCCTTAGTGCGATCAAGCTGGGAGACGCAGAAAAAGGTATTCCAATTGAAGATGCCGCCATCTTAACGATCATCCAGAAGGAAGGGAAAATTCGATTGGATTCAATAAAAGATGCAGAAGCAGCGGGTAGACCAGACATGATAGAACAGAATAGGCAGGAAATTGCCATTCTTGAAAGTTATCTCCCAAAGCAACTTTCAGAAGAAGAGCTAATTCCTTTTATCGAAGCTGCTATAAAGGAAGTTAAGGCTTCAAGCGCAGCAGATATGGGAAAGGTAATGAAAGTTCTCCTCCCACGAGTTCAAGGACAGGCACCCAATGCACTCATCAGTCAAACTGTGAAGAGGGTTCTGGAATCAAAAGCATAATGGACTTTGATCCTGAAAAAACACCTGGTCAAAATGAACGGATAGCAGTCCTTCAGACCATCCTGCTTGTTTCAATTTCAATACTAACATTCATCGGCGTTGCTCTTCCGCTCTATCTTGATTCCAGTTCATACTCTTTGGTTGTCGGTGATGTCTCACCCCGGTCAATTGAAGCTCCTTACGCGCATTCTTATTTGAGTGAAATATCCACTGCCAAAGCACAAGACAACGCTCGGCAATCTATTCAACCTATTTATTTACCCGCTGATCCTCTCATATCGAGAACCCAGGTTGAAAAACTTCGAACAGCTCTTGCCTATATTTCCACGGTGCGAGTGGATTCTCTGGCAACAGAACAACAAAGGCATGATGATCTTCAAAACCTGCTTGAAATGGATCTTCAAGATGATACGATCGCATCTATCTTATCCATGCCAGATACAAGATGGTATCTAATCCAACAAGAAGCTCTTTCTGTTTTGGAACAGGTAATGCGGAATTCTATTCGTGACACGCAGGTATCAGAAGCTCGCCGATCTGTAGCTACACTGGTAAGTTATTCACTGACAACCGAGCAATCCAAGTTGGTAGAAGCAATTGTCAGTCCCTATGTTGTTCCAAATAGTCTTTATAGTGAAGAATTAACGACCGCAGCACAACAAAAAGCAGCGGATGCTGTTAAACCCATCTATAAATCATTTATTGCCAATGAGTTGATCGTTCAACGTGGAGAAATAATTACACCTGAGATTGAAGAAGCCCTCAAACAATATGGAATTATTCGATCGAATCCATTAACGAATAATTTGATTGCTGCCTTTGCCATTACTCTTGTTTCAGCTGGATTTGTTGTTGTTTTTCTTTCACATAGAAAATTAAATCTTTCTATCAGTATAACAAGCCTGGTAATGATCTCCATCGCTTTCTTAATTTTCTTGTATGCGGGGCGATTTCTTATACCGGGGCATACTGTTTTACCGTATTTTTTCCCGCTTGCGGCATTTGGACTTGTTATAGCCAGTTTGTTCTCTACTGAATTAGGGATTATTTTTTCATTAATTCTCTCCATCACTACCGCATTTGATATGACATTCTCCCTGGATTTGACGCTTTTTTATGCAATTTCTAGCATGTGCGGCATTTGGGTGATGGGAAGAGGTAGGCGTGTTGTAAGTTATATCTGGGCAGGTCTGGCAATTGGGCTGGCAGGCAGTCTGGTCATCATTGCTTATCGTTTGACAGAACCATATACCGATTGGCTCGGTATTGCGACATTGGTAGGTACTTCTTTTTTGAATGGAGTTGCTTCTGCCAGCCTGGCACTGTTATTCCAATTCATGTTAACCCAAATATTTGGGTTGGCTACACCACTCCATCTGCTCGAGATTTCCAGATCCGATCACCCATTGCTTCAATTCTTTTTACAAAATGCACCCGGTTCATATCAACACAGCCTCCAAGTAGCCAACCTTGCAGAACAGGCAGCAAAGATAATCGGCGCAGATCCATTATTGGTGCGAGTTGGTGCTTTGTATCATGACGTGGGAAAAGCAATGAATCCTCATTACTTCATTGAAAACCAAATTGGAAATCAAGCCAACCCTCATGATAATTTAACTCCTGAAGATAGCTCTAGAATCATTATTCAACACGTAACCGATGGGATGGCTCTCATGAAAAAATATCGGATGCCCCCACGCATTCGTGATTTCGTCCTTGAACATCATGGTACTACCATTACGAGATTTCAATATAACAAAGCAAAAGAGCTTTCACTAGTAAATGGTAATTACGTGAACAAAGAAGATTTTCGCTACCCAGGTCCTCGCCCTCAAACCCGAGAAACCGCTCTCTTGATGTTGGCGGATTGTGCTGAAGCTAAAGCCCGTGCTGATTTACCAAAAGACGAAAATGAACTCCGTGAAATCGTGCGAAAAGCCGTGGATATCTGCCTTCAGCAAAGTCAATTGAATGATACCAACCTTACGTTTCAAGATCTGAACCGAACAATAGAATCGTTTGTTTTTACCTTGCGAAATACTTATCATCCACGTATACGTTACCCTGACGGGGAACGACCTACGACACCTCTTACAAAAGAAAGTACAGCGAAATGATAGTCGAAGTGAATATTCATCCCGATTTTTCTTCTCTTCTTTCTCAAACATGGATTGAAAAGCTTGCTGACCAAACTCTACATCAAGTTAACGAAGGTGAAGAAGTTGAGTTATCGATTGCCCTGGAACAAGACGAAACCGTAAAGGACCTCAATCTAAAATACCGGAATATTGATGCGACGACAGATGTTCTATCCTTTGAAGGCAATTATCCCAATCCCGAAACTGGCTTGAACCATTTGGGAGATATTATCATTTCAGTACCCCAAGCACAAAAACAAGCCATTGCTGCAAATCATCCATTGAGACAAGAGATCGCACTTCTTATTGTGCACGGAATTCTTCACTTATGTGGTTATGACCATGCTGATGTGGAAGATGAAAAAGTAATGTGGGAAAAACAGAATTTGGTCTTGAAAAAAATGCAAGATTTCATAGAAAATGAACAATAATTATTCGCGTATTATTTCATTTAAAAATGCTTTTGCTGGAATATTCCATGTGATACGCACTCAACGGAACACATGGATTTACCTGTCAGTTACCATTCTTGTACTATTTGCAGGTATCTTTCTTCATATAGATTGGTATGAGTGGCTTTTCTTGATCATTTTTATAGGATTAGTATGGTCTGCTGAATGTTTCAATACTGCAATCGAATCAGTAGTAGATTTGGCTTCGCCTGAACTGCACCCTATTGCAAAAATCGCAAAAGACACAGCCGCTGCTGGCGTATTGATCCTGGCGATCGGTGCTGCATTGGTCGGGATAATCATTTTTGGTCGGCATATATATCTTCTAATAACTTCATCGGGAGAATAATTATGACACTCAGTTATCGCTTCGGAACAGTAGGTTCACCTATGAGCACTCCCAAGAAACCCGGTGGAAGTCTTGGTGCAATTCAGAGGATAAAGGAACTTAATTTAAACGCTTTTGAACTGGGATGGGTACAGTCAGTAAGAGTTTCTGAAGCGACCTGTGTTGAAATCAAGCAGGCTGCAAAAATAAATGATGTTGGTATCAGTGTGCATGCTCCATACTTTATTAACTTGAATGCGAATGATGATGAATGGCCTAAATCAAGAAAACGTTTGATGGATTCGGCTATATATGGAAATCTGGCAGGCTCTACAGACATCATTTTTCACCCCGGCTCTTATTTTGGACAATCTGCATCTGTTGTGCTCAAGATTGCAATTGAAAGATTGAAAGGCTGTATTGATGAATTAATAAAATTAGGAAACCCTGTGATACTTCGCCCTGAAACAATGGGGAAATCTGCAATGCTTGGCTCTCTTGAAGATACCCTGGAGATGGCGAAAGCTGTTCCTCAAGTGCTACCTTGTCTTGATTTTGCCCATCTTCATGCACGTACTGGCAATGGTGGAATGAACACCTATGATGAATGGTGTCGTTTATTGGAACAATACGGAAAAGAATTAGGACAAGACCTTCTTAATAAGATCCATATTCACCTTTCGGGTATCGAATATTCTTTAAAAGGCGAACGAAATCATCTCCCAATACAAGAATCAGATCTCAATCTAAAAGATCTATTTAAAGCGCTTGTGCAATTCCAAACAAAAGGCAGAATCCTCTGTGAAAGCCCAATTCTTGAAGAGGATGCTCTTTTTATGCAACAGACCTGGCAAGAAATTTCTGGTGAGGAATTATAAATATTCTTTCAGGTTATGTTCAACCGCATATGCTGCAGCTTCAGCCCGATTACTAACTCCTAATTTCGAAAGAATGCTACTAACATAATTGCGAACGGTACCTTCACCAAGAAATAGTTCTTTGGCAATTTCCCGATTGGTTTTACCAGCAGAAACAAGGCTAAGTACATGCTTTTCTTGTTGGCTAAGCGAGGCAAATGCTGATGCTTCTTCTTCTTTTACAGCTCTTCGAACTTCTTGAAACACTCGCTGGGTGACTGCTGGATCAAGTAATGCCTCACCTCGTCCTACTGCTTCTAACGCATGTATGAGGTCTTCACCCCCAATTTGCTTTAAGACATATCCTGAAGCTCCTGCGCGGATTGCATTAAAGAGCATCTCATCTTCAGCGTAAGAAGTTAACATGACTACTTTACTTTGTGGATAGTCTCTGGTTATTTGCTCACATGCTTCAATACCAGAAATGCCAGGAAGGCGAATATCCATCAACACTATATCAGGATTAAGCCGGCTTACTAATTCAAGCGCATCTTTTGAATTACCGGCTTCACCAATTACTTCAAATTGAGGATTTTGCGCTAATAACGCACGAAGCCCAATCCTTACAACTTCATGATCGTCAACAATCACGATTCTTTTTTTCTGCATAGAAATCTCCTGACATCATTATATCTGACACATGTCACATTTGCCACAAATTTCATCCATTTTCCCACCTCAGACAGAAAATTCTAAACTCAGGTTGACAGGAAACTATCCATTTGCGCAATTCTTGTATAATACTTTTGAGGTGAAATAATGGCAAATGGCAATTCCATCAAAATACTATACATTGAAGACGATCCCGAGATGATCGAATTGGTTTCGGTGATTCTCAGTAAGAAAAACTTTGAAGTGATTGGTGCAAATGGTGGTTATGAAGGTCTTTTCCTTGTTGAGAAAGAAAAACCCGATTTGATTCTTCTCGACTTAATGATGCCTGATCTTGATGGTTGGGATGTTTACAACAAAATAAAAACAAATAATAATACCAACAAGATTCCAGTAATAATTATCACTGCCAAATCTCAGGCTATTGATCGTGTAATGGGATTGCATATTGCCAAAGTTGATGATTATATTTGTAAACCTTTTAGCCAACAAGATTTGATTAGTAGTATTGAAAGAGTAATTCTCAATAAAGCTAATTTCTAATGCACCAAATGGGTGGAAAATGAGAAAGATTTTAACGCTAATTAATGCCACAACACCGCACTCCAATAGCATAAACCTTAAATTATGTAATACATTTTTTCAAAAATTCAAGGGGTTGATGTTTCAAAAAGAGATAATTCCATCAGAGGGATTGGTCTTTGATGAATTTAGAGACACAAAAATAAATACAACAATTCACATGTTGTTTATGAAATTTCCTATTGGCGTCTTATGGGTGAACTCAGATCATGTCATTGTTTCAAAGGTTTTTGCGAAACCCTGGAAATTGATATATTCTTCAGAAAAACCAGCTCGCTATGTCATTGAAGTTCATCCTGAAGTTCTGAATTATTTTCAGGTCGGTGATAGAATCATTTTCAATGAAAACTAGGCTTTCTCTATTTCTGATCATTCTCCTGCTGACAAGCATACCTGATCCTGTACATGCACAGTCAGAACCTGTATTACCTACCTACGTTATTCAATCCGGTGATACGCTCTACTCAATAGCCATTCGATTTGGAATTGACTTGCAAACACTGATCGACGCAAATGCTTCAATCGACCCGAATAACTTGAACATTGGTGATGAAATCAAGATTCCTGGTTATGATGGGATTAATGGGATGATCACCAGTATTCTTATCCAACCAGGGCAAACTTTCCGAAATCTCGTAATTTCATCACAAGCTGATATTCCTACTTTAAGTAGGCTGAGCCGCATAACCTCTCCATCAGAATTATTTATTGGAACAGAAATTTTTTTAATAGAGCCCGATGAAGCAAACGTTAGAACATCATTAGGTATGCTTTCTTCTGCACAAAGCATAGAGGAAGTGGCATTAATGACAGCGGTCAATCCCTGGAACATCCGGTTAAATAGTTCATATGAAGGCGAAAAACACATCATATCTGGTGATATGCTTTATTACTCAGGGAGTTCAATTGATGACAGGCTAATCGCTTCGGATACACCACAAGTATCCATTGACCCATTGCCTGTTGTTCAGGGAAAAACCATTACTCTTTCCATTCAGAATGCAGAAGATACAAGCATTACTGCAGAATTTAATTCTCTCCCACTTACTTTTCATGAATATGACGATGGAAAGATGATTGCTTTTGCGGGAACACTTGCGCTGCAGGAACCTGGTTTGATTCCTATCAGTATTAAGGTTTATGATGGAGATTCTTTAATTTATGAAATGGAGCAATCAGCTCTAGTAGAGAGTGGTAATTATCCATCCGAAACAGTAACAGGCGTAGATTCCTCTACAATTGAGCAAGAAACAATAGAGAAGGAAAATGCAATCCTTTCAAAACTGGTCAAGAATACTGATGTGAAATATTGGGATAATACCTTTTCCTACCCAGTCGATGAACCCTGTCTTGGTTCTGGTTTCGGTTTACGACGTACATATAACAGCGGAGCTTATAATTATTACCACACAGGGGTAGATTTCACCGTTTGCGCGGCGAATAATCTAAATATATACGCAGCTGCACCCGGCGTGGTTATCTTTTCTGACGAACTACCCATTAAAGGGTTGTTCACCCTTATTGATCATGGCTGGGGAGTTTATACTGGTTATGCGCACATGTCAGAGACATTTGTTTCTCCTGGTCAAACTGTTCAGGCGGGTGATACGATAGGTATTATCGGTAGTACAGGTCGTTCTGTTGGTCCACACTTGCATTGGGAGGTCTGGATCAACGGTATCCCAGTTGACCCACTACAATGGATAAACCAAACCTTTCCTCCAAAGTAAGGTATAATTATTAGGCTAAAAAAACTATTGCTGTGAGTAAGATGGATGAGTATTAATATCAGCCTATCCAAAACCTATTGGAACGATTTCCAAGTTACAGATCAAGATATTGAATTTTTATATAATTGTTTGTTGGAAAATGAAACTCCACAGACGTCATTAGAATTGATTTCATCTTTGGTTTCCAAAAGGATTAAAGATGAAATTGAGAATATGAAGAATACACAGGCTAGACGTGGCTCTTTGTATCTACCTAAAGAAACCTACTCAGTGGGAACCAGGCTTGTTTTTCCAGCAATGGAATGGAAATCTGGACAAATCGTTAACATCCGAGATGGAGTAAACCCAGATATTGCTCCATTTAAAGTGATAGAAGTCAAATTCGATGACGAAAGTATTAAATCCTTTGCCAGTCAATGCGAAGATCATATTCTTAACCAGCCACTTCCAATTGCGGGACCGGATGAAAATTTGGATCCTGGCTTTGTATTAGGTAAATATCGAAACATTCTTTCACAAAAACTAGAAAGTAAATTGAAGGATAATGACGAGTTAGTTCAAATCGCTGGGCGATGGTTCCCTCGATCACTGCTAGTTGATGTGAATATTGGATATCTCAATCTTGCAGAAGCTTTATTGGATGAAAAAGGTGGTGGCCCATTATCCACATCCACTATCCTTCAATCTATTGAACTCCCAACTGATACCAATATAAAATTAACCGAATTTTCACTGAATTATGCCTTACAGGAAGACGAACGTTTTGATGAAGTTGGCCCAACAGGTGAAGTATTATGGTTTTTACATCGCCTTGAACCAGAAGCTGTACTGAACCAACCTTCACAATTGAAATACGGCGCTTTTGAATATGACTATTCATCAGCAATACCTTATCTTAAACAATTTTCGCAAAACATCGTAGATGAACTTGAACCTCTTCCTGAAAAAGACTCATCTGCGAAAACTGATGAAGCGATTATTACTATCCTTTATCCACATTGGCGCTCTGGAACGCTACCATTGGCAGCAAACATTGCCAATTTGATACCAAGTGCGTATGAATCTCCACGGGTACTATTTACCTTTGTTGATGGCAATACTGGAAAAGCATTCGCTGGCTGGGTAGTCAGGGCACAACACTATATTTATGGGCTTTCGAAATGGTATGAAGAGAATGAAATTATTCCTGGGAGCCTGATCCAGATCAAAAAAGGAAATAAACCTGGTGAAGTTATTATTACCGCTCAAAAGAAACGACCAACAAAAGAATATATCCACACTACCCTGGTAGGCGCAGATGGTGGAGTAGTATTTGCTTTATTGAAACAGAATATTTCTACCATCATTGATGAGCGTATGGCAATTGCTGTTCCTGATCCTGAAACGTTAGATAAAGTATGGCAACAATCAAGAGGTGGTAAACCTGCTCTTGAAAAAACAATTCACCAGATTATGAACAACATGATTAAACTCAGTCCACAGGGTAATGTACATGCTGAAGAACTATATGCGGCGTTAAACACCGTCCGCCGTTGTCCTCCAGCATTAATGCTCTCAATTCTTCTGGAAAAGCCCTGGGCAAAACATCTAGGTGATCTCTATTTTCGCATCGATGAATCAGCAACAATAGGAGGAAATGATGAGTGAAACCGGGCATTTTAGCATGGTAAAACCTACGCAAAATACCCCTTTCCGAATTGATTACAATTGGTGGCGAGAAAATGACAATAACTGGAAGGTTTTTCTACAAAACTACCTATGCCCTGAGCATCAATCTGCTTTTGAGGGGTTTGATGAAAATCTTCAAATCGATTGGATCGATCCTAGAACTGGAGAAGTAAAACAGATTGATGGCATTTTGAACACGCTGATTAATCACTGTTCAAAACAACCTGACTTTATAAGCGAGCATAATACGATAGTTGATGCTGCGTTTAAAGTATTACTAACTAATGGCAATCGGCCAATGACAGCCATTGAAATTGGTCAAAGAATCAATCGATCTCCGGATATAATTCTTCGTACATTGGCTGGTCCGAAGATCTATCGAGGAATTCGACCTTCTCATTGATATATCTGCCCCAGTAGCTCAATGGACAGAGCACCGGACTTCTAATCCGATGGTTGAGCGTTCGAGTCGCTCCTGGGGCGCTAAACCCAAAATAATCATGGATAACCAGTATATAATTCGAGAATTCGTATTCCCACAAGATTATGATGCTGTTCGTTTTCTCTGGACTCATTTAGGAGAAGGGATTCATTTCGCAAAATCTGATGAGCCAGAAGAAATCGAAAAGAAGATCAAGCGCGATCCCGATCTGTTTTTGATCGCCGAAAGTAACGGCCAAATCATAGGAACTGTTTTAGGTGGTTTTGATGGTCGCAGAGGTATCATGTATCATCTGGCCGTGGCAGAACCCTTCCAGAAACAGGGGATCGCTTCAGCATTGGTACAAGAGCTGGAAAAAAGACTAATAGCAAAAGGCTGTATCCGTACTTACATATTAGTAATCGAAAACAATCAAAAAGCAATTGATTTTTACGAAAAACGGGGGTTTTCGAAAATGAAAGTTGTCACTTATGGGAAAGATTTACAATGATACGCTTTGGCATATTAATCATATCTGATCGTTCTTCAAAAGGAATACGGGAAGACCTAACTGGTCCTGCTCTGCAAGCCTATCTTGTTGAAAAAGGTCACTCCGTCAACTATATAAAAATTATTCCAGACGAAAGAGACCAGATCGCTCAGGTTTTGTCTCAATGGGCAGATGAACATCTTGCAGATGTGGTATTGACCAGTGGAGGAACTGGATTTTCTACTAGAGATGTGACTCCAGAGGCAACTTTATCAATAATCGAAAAATCAGCACCCGGGATAAGCGAAGCGATTCGGATGAACAGCCTGAAAGTGACACCTCACGCGATGTTATCACGGGCAGTTTCAGGGATCAGAAAACAAACCTTGATCATAAATCTTCCTGGTAGCCCCCGTGGTGCTTGCGAAAGCCTGGAATTTATTTTACCTGTTCTGCCCCATGCAGTGGAACTCATGCAAGACAGCGCCGATGCCGAATTGGGACATAAAAAGCCTGGTTAAGTTAGGTCGCGTGTATCAATAGCAATTTTATCAACAGGAATATGTTTCTTTCGGCTGAAAACTCCTATAGCTATCAAAAAAGCCAGTCCAGCAATACTGATAATCAATCCAATCAAAACACTCAAAGGTTTATATTGTAATTCGACATTATGATTTCCCGCAGGTAATCTGATTACCTGGAATAGACTAAATCCACGGTAAATTTCTGTTTTTTCTCCATCGATGGTTGCTTTCCAGCCTGGATACCAGCTATTCCCGATCATTAGCCAACCATCTTTTGATATGCTGACTTTAAGCGTCATCGACAGAGGATTTTCTTCAATAATAGAATAAGAAAGCTGGCTCTGGATACATTCCTCTTCAATAGGTAAGTTAATATTTTCACCCTCAATTACAATTCTTACTAGATCAGAACCCTCTACCCAATGTTTCAACAAACTTCTCGAAGCTTTCAGAGCCGCATCATTATTTTTCACATTGTTTGCACATGGAAACCACCAGATTCGTTTTGAGCCATTAAGATTTGTTTGTGACACCCCTTTGTCATTTTGCAAGTCAGAATTGATAACAAGAGTTACATCCATTAACCTTAACCAGTTTTCACGTTCTTGGGTGTCCATAACAGGTAAAAGATCCATCAACTGTGCAAAATTTCTTGATAACATAGGGTCAAAATTAGTTACGTAATCAATATTCTGAAAAAGATTCGTATTGGGTAGACCACTGGTAAATATATTTTCAGTTTTGTCAATAGGGCGATAATCATTGAAACGCATGTATCGGGTGAATTTTAGTGAATATTCGGATTTAGGTTCCAGATACACCCTTCCCCTATGGCTTTTGTTGCTGTTTTCAAAATTCGAATAGCTGCCAGCGTCGATCGTTGGGTTTAATAGTCGATTTGCCAGGAACAGATCAATAAAAGTCACTGCAACAACCATCCCTATCCAAATATTCTTCTTATTCCATTTCCAGAAAACATCATGAGTTAGTGAAAAAACTCCAAAAATGATTACTAGCACGCCAAATGTGGTCGAAGCTCTGACAAAACTATCCCGAATATTTGGGAAATAATGACCGATGATGAAAGTAGTGATCAATATTGAGAACCCACCGGCAGTTCCTAATCGGAGCCAGTATAGCCCCTTTCCTGAGGGAGTTTTCCATTGTGAAATTCCGATTGCAGCGAGTAAACATAAGCTCATATGCGCCCACAACATATATCTTGCTGGCGCATTGAACATGTCAAATGTTGGTATGTACCGATATAAAAATGGAAAAAAGGGAGTGTTTTTACCCAAAGCAAAAACGATAGAAATGATTATCATCACCCATAAAAATCTGACAATCCTTCTAAAATCCTTAATCCCCTTATCTTTCTTCATAAGTAATAGTTTTACTGTATCTATCGCCATGAAAATGGGTATGACACCAATATAAATCGCATCTTCCCAGAAGCTACCATAACCATTCCAATCACCATAACCGGGGTTTCCAAAGAAATCAGGCGCAAAATATGTGATCAATCTCCAAGGCCAAAAGGAATATGCTAAACCGCTTTCATAGGCTACCGAACCAGCTCGTTGTGAATTAAGGAGCAATTCTGCCGTAGGGATCAATTGCACAGCACAAATCATTACAGCAATTCCGACATAACAACAATACGAAAGTGTTTTTCGTAGTAATGCTGGTTTTTTTCCATCATTGTTTTCTGTCAACAACATCCAAAAGAAAGAAAAAAGAAGCATATACCAGCATAATTGAGCATGACCGCCAAGTAGAGCAGATGAGATGACCAATACACTGGCAATAGGAAAATGCTTCATTCTCCAGATTTGCCTATCTTTTTCGATATCGTTAGCAATGCTGATCATCATCCAGGGGAACCAGGCACCAACCCATATCATCGGAAAGAATCCAGCCCGTGCAATAAAATAGCTTCCCAGGCTGTAAGAAATTCCCGCCACTACCATGGATAATGAATTGCTGGTATATCTTTTTACAAGAAAAGCCATCCCCAGGCTTGACCATGCTCCGTGCACAGCCAACATGAATGTAAATCCCCATGCAACACCGCTCGAACCACTCAACAAACCGAAGATATTGATTACCCATCCTGGAGGATAAAATAGTGCAGTCTGATAATTTGCCATTAGTGGGCTTCCCAATCCATTGCTGCTGTTCCACAATGGGAAGAGACCATTTGTTAACTGCTCTAGCGCCTCAATCCTCCAAGGGATGAATTGCAAAATTGGCGCTCCCCAATATAAAGACTGTCCAGTAAAAATTGGAATTGCCCAAAAAACAATAGGTAAAATGATCGAAATAAAAAATACCCAGATTGGCAATCGCAAGATTTGCTTCATGGTTTGATCACCCCATAAATTTCGTAATCCTTTGAGTTATAAAAAAGCTGCAGAAAATGACATGTAGCAGGCTCCCAATTTCCTAAGGAGCGTTCTTCTGGACCAAGGATAATATACGAAATCTGATACTTCTGGATGAATTGGATTTGCTCTGCTTGTGAATAAGAATTGCTAAAAAAGTTCTTTACTTCATGATTAATAGAAACAGCATCAATACTTTCAGGTCCATGCCCTGAAAGAACGCGTACAGGTGCCCATGCTGGCAATGCATTAGAGACAGAATATGAAGCCAGAACAACATCACCAGCATCAGCTTCTTGAGCTATTCTTTCAAATATGTCAACCTCTTGAGAAGATCGAAAAATGGGAGATTGAGGATGTAAAGCGCTATTGATCCCACCAGCCAGAATAGATATGGCTGGCAAAGAAAAGACAAATAAAAGGATTGCAAGTATCACGTTCCCATTTTTCTGGTTTTCCATAACCAGTAAAACAAACATTATAAATACCACCCATACACCCTCAGCCAGCCTTCTTTGAATATTTATAGGGAAATAAACCAACAAAAAAATCACCAGCAACCATGCAAGAAGAAAATATTGAAAAGGCATTTCTTGTTTCTTCATTTTAATAATTGCAACTATAACAAATGGAATAACCCATCCCCATGCAAGCAAATAATCACTCATAGGTGGCGAAGTGATTATATTTTGTTGTTCCCATCTCTGCATGAAAGGATCCAGCTTATAAGAAACGAAAATATAAACCAAGATAGGTAGTGCAATACCAACAATCCATATCAGTCTTTTCGCATTTTCTTTAATAATCTGCAAAAGTAATGAATTATCTTTTCGATTCACCAGCCAGTAATGGAAAACATTCCCTGCAACTGCCAAAAATAGCAATCCAAATTCCAATACAGCCGTTATAGGTTGAACAAGAGTAAGGATTACCAGATAGATCCCTGAAAATTTTATTTTTCGTATAGGATGGGAACCATTGAAGAACGCACTTAGACTCCATAATAAACATGCTCTTCCTAATGCAAGATGTGGTAACCCATACAGGTTTAAAAAACCAAAGGTCTCTGGTGAATAAAACTCGAGCGGTAATCTGCTTCCCCATAGATTATTAAGCCCAAGCAAGTAAAGAAAACCAAAACCTCCCCCAACATTGGCGAAAAGTGCCCCTATCCTTCGTACCCAGATCTTCTTGATAAAAATTGAGATGAAATCATAGGTAGCAACAATTGCCAGGCAACCAGATATAAACCGGAATAAATGAAATAAAGCAACCAATTGTGCGTGCTGCCCTGATTGGGAAGTCAATTTTCCTAAAAGCAGGTATATCAAAAAAGCTAATTCACCCTTTTGAGGAAAAGTGGTGTAAGGTGTTTTGAATAACCATCTTCCATATGCTCCGCTGAGCATTTTTGCAATATAAGAATTTCCGTCTTCAACACCGAATAAGAATCCCGTGAATTTCCAGCCATCCCCCTCCATCGACAATGCCAGGATGTACGGGACAGTGGTAATCGCCATGACAATTGTCGCTGTGACCCAAATCCACTTTCTTTCTTGTTTCGTCATGGATCATTCCTTTTTCGGCGAAAAAAACCAAAAATGATTACAACCATCAAAATACATCCGTGTAAAATCAAACCGATATAAAGAAGGATAGGCTGAAAAGAAAAATCAACGGTATGCTTACCTTCAGGAAGAGATATTCCTCGCAAAAGTCCATTGATTTCCAGAATGGGTGTTTTTCTACCATCAACTCTGGCAACCCAACCCGGATAATTTGGATCTGCAAGTACCAACACACCCGGACCGATTACATCAATCTGAATACGATTGGGTGAATATTGAGTAATAATTGCCTCTTCATAAGCTTCACCCACCTTGATAACTGAACCTTTTTGAATCCACGACCGAGGACGGTATTGCGTATTTTCATAAATATACGCATTGGATGTTTTTTCATATAAAACCAACCCATCAGCTTGAATAGGAAATGCTGAAAGGATCATTTGTACATTCAGTATTCCAAGCATTTCAGCGTCTGGTACTGCATCTTTGTTATCAATTTCAGGAGCACCTGTCAAAAAAGCAGGAATAGTAACACTATAATTGCTCCAAAAAATTCCAGAAGCAACAGCCATATACTTAACATAATTTTCTAATTGCATTGGATTCACACCATCAGCGAGCTGCAACCCTTCTTTTATAGCAATTTCTTGAGGAATACTATACGAAGGCGAGTAGATCCTTGAATTCGGTAATATTCCTTTTCCAATTATTGAAATAACCTCAGCCGATTTAGCAAATACTTTTTCTTGCTTTTCTAACCGGATCGCATGAACGCTCACAAAACTCAAGTCTGCTACAAGAATTATCACAAGAATGTAGAGAGAAGATTTTTCAATTTTATTGTAGGATACCAAAAATAAAATGCTTCCTACCAAAACAAATACAAATCCACCCCATAAAAATCCTGGTTGTCTAGAATCCGAACTTGCTCGAAAAACAATCGCTAACATTAGAACCAGTAAAATAAACCCCACAAGGATCAATCGCGTAATCCTATTAACCTTCACATCACCCAAATTCTGAAATTCTTGTAGCCCATTTGCAGTGATCACTGAAAGACTGATACCTGCCAGGAAAAGAGCTCTTGGAGGAACTCTTAACAGGTCAAATCCGGGAATGGATGCAAGCGCTTGCAGTCCTGGAAGATTTGAACCCAATGAAACAAAAATGCTGGCAAAAAAGATGATCACCCAGAATCTGTTTTTTCTCCAAATTGGCTTTGAGGTACATCCAGTGATCATCAACAGAATTGGTAAAGCTCCAAAATAGGTGATCCATTCAGCAGAACCCCATAGATTTGGAAAGACCATACCAAACAGGTTTCCCGGAGGAAGAGATAAAGTAAGCGCATCAGCTGTATTCATCAACCGGCGTGTACTGAGTTGAATGAATTGGAATAATGGGAGTAATAATGGACTAGCAAATAACAACCCAATCAGGCTTTGGATTATTTTCGTTACGAGCTTTTGCGAAAATGTAATTATCCAATTTGCTAAATTACCCCCTGTATTCTTTTTAAAAAGTCCATAACACCACCAGAAAATCCAACAAAAAGCTGCCCATCGAACATCAGCCAGAATGACTAGACCACTTATTAATCCAGGTAGAAAATACTTTTTACAAAAACCAGATTTCTTCTTTTCAAGTTCTTCAATAAAAAGCAACCAGGGGGTTAATGTTACCGCCCATACCAATGTAATATGACCTGCGCCAAGATGTGCAATTAATTTCGGCATCAAAAGAAAAACCACCGCACCTGCAAAAGCCGGTATTTCCGATATCCCTTTTTCTCGTAATAGACACATCATACCAAATGCACCTGCTACCAGATGAAGGATTGTCAAGATGTTCAACCCCCATGGTGCAGGCAAAGCAATCGCTATCCAATAAAATGGATACCAAAGTGAAGAAAGAGGATCTGCCATGAAGGGATAACCTGACATGATCATAGGTGACCAAAGAGGAATCTGATGCCAGGTAGTTATAGAATTTTTAGTATAGATGAGGTTGGGGTAATGACTGATAGTGTAATCTGAGTATTCACCAGTAGCCGGATAGGGAAATTTATTGATTCCTGCAATCAGAAACCAGCATAAAACAAGGAAAATGACCAGGTAGATATACCAGTATCTATTCATTGGTTACCATATAAATTTGGATATCACCTTGCTGCTTCACCAGAGATAAGTTTGTTGAATTCAAATCATTTCCCAACATTTTTTCCCATGGACCAATAATTACATAACTTACGTTCTGATCATTAAACCATTGCTGAATGTCAATTACTGACATTTTGCCCTTGTAATAGGATTCTATTTTATTTATTTGGTTCTCCGCTCCAATAGTCTCAAAAGGATGCCCGTAAACCACCCGCATATTGGTCTTTGCAGGAATTAGATTCGCAAATTGCGGAGAAGCCAGTATTACACTCTGACTACGTGCATTTTCATTAAGCCACTGGAGGGTAGCTATTTCATCATTCGATTGATAATACAAAGGATCATTTTTTTTCAATGTTCCCAAAATGCCAGTCAAGAAAATGATATTAGTGATCAAAGATAATGCCAACACTACTACCGGAAGCTTTTTTAACTTATCAGCGTTGCTACTTTTTCGAAATTTTTCGAGAAGAATTCCCGACATTAATCCAACTGGCACAAAATAACCTACTAAAAATCTGCGTTGAAGGTTGAATGGCAGATACAATAAAACCGCTCCACCAATGATCCAGATTACGAATGGGAGGTATTGGCTAATAAATTCTTGATCTTTTCGAAATTTTCCTATTCCATAGACTGCCAAAAGAAGAGCTGGGCTAAAAGAAATGACAACATCCCATACTGGAGGTGCAGCAGTAATGTTTTGATTATTCCATTGAGACAACATGGGATCAGAAAGGATGGTGAAGTATTGGTAAAGTAAATAAGCCCCACCACCGATAGTGGTTATTGCAAGCTTTATGATCTGTACCTTTTGTTTCTTAATACCATTTGCCACTTCAATCAAAAGAACGATCATGCAAACGATAACTACTCCAAAAGGCATCACCAGTGATAATAATAAAGTCAAGTCAAATAGATAAGTTATCCTCGCCCAGGTTTCTGGCAGCGTGTACAAATAGATGATCCATAGAATGAAGGCTATACCAAGAGGGAAATGTGGATTTGCCAGGGAAGAGAGGAAAGGATATGCCTCTGAAACCCATAGATCCGTTGGAATTACTTTGAAAGGAAGAAGTAGCCATCCCATACCTGACCCAAACAAGATCAGGATCATAGTGAAAAATTGGATCCTTTGATCCTGAATGGTTCGCCTTATCCATAAACCAACTGCAGAAGCCAGACACAATGCTCCAATGACGCGGGCGATTTGAAAAACCAAGACGATTGGTAAATGAAACCAACGGCTCACATGACCCAGGAAGAGGTAATACAGAAATATATATGCACCTTTTCCTTTTTCACTGGTATAAGGCAGAGTAAATTTCCATTCTCCCCTCTGACCTTCTACCATTTTTGCCAAATAGGAATTACCATCAATCGGTGCAATGAGCAATCCATTATAGTTGGTGTTATTTCCCTCCCATGCATAGCCAGCTATCATAGGGAGACAAATTATGATGAGAAATGCACAGATCAGAATGAATTGGTTTTTTCCCATATACAAATCCAGTTACATATTTTAGACCAGATTTGGATAATTTGAAACTTGTCAGGATAACAACCTGACTCTATAATCAAGATATGAATCAGGCTCCCCACTTGTACAAACTACAGCAATTAGATAATGAGATTGATCGAATAGAGGTTCGGTTGATCAACATAACACAATTAATTGCCTCTAATCGAGAAATTGAGGAAGCCAGGCAACATCTTGATGAATCAAAGAGACAGACACATCAGGCAGAGCAAGGATTGAAGCAACAAGAAGAAGTAGTTAAAGAAATCCGAATTAAAATCGCAACCAGTGAACAATCACTCTATGGTGGGAAAATTCATAATCCAAAAGAATTACAAGACCTTCAAACTGAAATCGCATCTCTGAAGAAAAGGCTCTCCATAGCAGAAGATTTACAATTGGAGCAGATGATGACCCTTGAAACCTGTGAAGCACAAGCGAAACAGGCCGAAGATCACCTGCAGAAAGTAAAAGATAACAAAGCAAGTGAACTTTCTTTACTTAAGGGTGAGCAGGATACGCTTCAGAAAAAGCTTGACCGGTTAAATAAAGAACGACCTGCAACCACCGCTTCTATAGTTCCAGATGCTTTACAAAAATATGAAAGTATTCGAAAGGCGAAAAACGGTAGGGCAGTTGTTGCAATTATTGATGATTCATGCGAAGGTTGTGGAGCCCCTGTGCGCCCAGCAGAAAAACAGGCTGCACGATCATCCAATCAACTTGTTTTCTGTGATACCTGTGGAAGAATTATCTACGCAGAATAACTAATGCCGCCATCATTCCTCAACTTCGATCCTCTTTCTACTCTTCTGGGTTTTGTCGCAGGGGTTCTGATCACCATTTTGTTAACTCAGATCATTTACAACCAAAAATCGAAGAAGGTTGTACGCTCTTCACAACCAGTCAGAGAAAAACACGAGAAAAAGCATGAAAATGCGCTAGAATTTCGGAACCTCGTGTTGCAAAAAGCACAATCTGAACACCTGTTAAGTGCACTTTGCCCTTTGGATGAAATTCTCATTGAACCTTCACTGATTGGTTCGCCCTATCCAATTCCGGCAGATATATCAATCGAGCAACTTCCTTTCACAATTCAACTTTTTCCATATTGTCCAGATGTTCCGCAACTATCAGCAAGGTTACCTTACCCTACAATCTCGGTATATTCAATAATTTCTCGTGTTAAAAGGCTGGCGATTGTAGCTCCTTCAGGATCTGGTAAATCAGTCGCTCTTGCTTCTCTTGCCAGCCGGCTTGCAAAAGAAGAAATCTCCGTTGGGAAAGATTCACAATCAATTCCTCTCTATTTTCATGCATCTAATATCATTATTGGTAATTCTGCCAATGCACCAGAAGATGTATTAATACAAGCAATAGGGAATGAATACCCGTCTTTAAGCGAAAAATTCCTCAAGTCAATGATATTAAGCGCTATACAGAAAAATATTGCAATTATTCTCCTTGATGGATTGGATGAACTCTCTCTTGATAACTATGCGCAAATTGCCGTTTGGCTTTTGGGATTGTGTAAGGCTTTTCCACACCTCCAGGTTGTAGTTACCCTTTCACCAGTAAATATGGCTTACCTTCCAGAGGGTGGTTTCAGCTTGATGGGATTGTCTGCCTGGAAAGAAGAGAACTACCATGAATGGTTGTCAAAATGGTCTATGGTATGGAATCGAAGCCGTCTGCAGCATCAAGAGCTAATACAGAATGAAAAACTAATCAATTCCGAGCATATCGAACGCTGGATTGCCCATCCATCATTCCAGACTCCGCTGGAGTGGACTTTACAGACCTGGGGCAACTACAGCAGTGACTTAAGTGGAGAGACGCTGCCCGAGTTATTGCTTGCATATCTCAACCGTATTACCGCTGGATGTTTTAACCTGGATAAATGGGCAACTTTGTGTCATTCTAAGCTAACTTCAGGTAATTTATCTATCACCGCAAGTGAATTAGCTGCCACATTTCCAGGAGCGCAGAAACTAAAAGGGAAAAATACAAACCCACAAGAAAAAAATTATCCTGATGGGCAATCAGCTTCTCTTCTTCCACAAAATAGTTCTGAGTATATGGAGCAATTGATTGTAAATGGCTTTGTTCGCCAGAATAAAAAATTGGAATATCGTTTCTCGCACCCATTGGTTCTTGCATTTTTGGCATCCTTCCAGATTAACGATAACGCTTTAAAAGATCCCAATATATTCCCTCAATGGGAAACTCGGTCTATTGCACTTGGACTTTCTGCAATTCGCAAGCAAACACAAGAATGGTTCGAAGCTATTGTCAGGAATACCAGTTCATTCACGGTAATTCCTTTTAGTATTTGTAAATTAATGAATCTGCCCTCCAACTCTTCGGATTGGAAGAATCGCTATTTTCAATATCTATCTAATCTGATTTCCAATAACGATATCCCATTTGGTTTGCGATATCGAATCATTCCAGCGTTCTGGTATGCGGATGAAACTCTATCGCTCAAGTTTTTCCAGTATTTATTAAAATCTTCTTTTGAAGATACTCGAAAATTGGCACTTATAGGATTAATACCATACACCAATTCTCTACCAGTGCTTCAGCTTGTTCAATCAAGCATGAAAGACACTTCGCTAACAGTAAAACAGATTGCCATATTCGTTTTAAGCACATCAAACCAGCAACAAGCACTTGAAATACTCATGGACCTTCTGATTGGAGGAAATGAAAAGGACCGTTTTGCTGCAGCAGAAGCCCTTACCAACTGCTCAACATCTGGAATGAATGTGTTGAAAGAAGCAATGCAGGTTGAAGATTTGATGATCCGCCGTTCTGCTGTTTTTGGGCTTTCTCATGTCCGCAAAGAATGGAGTAAAAACCTTCTAGAAGAGACCGCTGTTCAGGATAGTGAATGGATGGTAAAGAATGCTGCCACCCAGGCTTTGGAATACCAAAATAACCCGCAAATATACATTCCCCGACGCCCCATCCCACCTTCTGAAGCTGCCTGGTTGATCGAGTTTGCCAGCCAGCAAGGAAGAGGTATTCCTTCTGGCAGTTACCCAATGGAATTACTTATCCAAGCATCACTTTCACCAAACTTGCATTATGCTTTACAGGCACTACAGTATCTAATGATTAAAGATGAGCCTGACATTATTCAACTAATGAAAGGGCTCGTAAGGAGTAATGAATCTTTATTGCGGGATTATGCTCTATATATATTGGTAATCAAGTATCTTCGTGGAAAGAAAATTTAAGGTCAACTTTTTTCAGGAAGCAAAACAGCATGAATACGTTTTTCAACTTCCATTGGAGAGATACCAACAATAGAAACCAGCTTATTATGTCCCTTCGCCCCCGAAATAATTTCAATTTGCGATTCTGAAACTAATAATACATCTGCCAGGTATTTTTTTAATACGATATTTGCTTTCCCCTCAAATGGAGGTGCAGCAACTTTTACCTTTATAGTGCCATCCTCCATAATAGTAACAATCTGAGTTTTCGGAGCGTTGGGGACTACTCTTATAGCCAAAGCAGCACCAACTTTTGCTTCATGAAACCTGGCGGATTTTCTTTTCTGTATCATTTTATCCAATAGCAGATAACAGATAAGTCAATAGCGAGTCAAGCACCTGTACCAGGATCACAAGAACCAATGGACTAAAGTCAATATTTCCTAATGGCGGAACAATCCTTCGAATAGGTGCCAGTAATGGATCAACTATTTTATCCAATGTACGTCTGATTGGATGAAATGGCGACATGAAAAAAGAAAGTATTGCCTGAATGATCACAATAAAGATCAATACACGTGCGATGAGATGAATTAGTTGGATTAAATAGCTCATTCTTTGATTATACCTGTTCTATTCGTTGCGATATGTTTCGCGATCCCATGATCGCTGTACCAATTCTCACCATAGTTGCGCCTTCTTCGATTGCAACTCTAAAATCCTGGCTGGTGCCCATGGATAAATGATCAAGAGGTAGTGCTGGAAATTGACAGCGCAGTTTAACGAATAATTCATACAGTTTTATAAAATAAGGTCGTGATAATTCCGGATCGTCGAAAAAGGGTGGCATGGTCATTAATCCGTTGATTCTGAGGTGTGGCAATTGACTTATTTTTGCCACTATTTCCATCCACTTGGAGCAGGAATTATCATCAACCTTCCATCCAAATTTGCTTTCTTCGCCACTGACATTTATTTCAAGCAACACAGGCATAACTTTGTCATAAATGGAAAGTGCATTATCTAATTTTTGGGCGATTTTCAAGCTATCAAGTGCATGAAACATTGAAAATTCTTTTGCAACTATTGAAGCTTTTCGGCTTTGCAAATGACCTATCATATGCCAGCGAATATGAGAAATGTTGCTGAAATGTTCTATTTTTTCTATTGCCATTTCTGGATAATTCTCACCAAAATCACGAATCCCACATTGAATTGCTGCTTCAACTCTCTCAATAGGTTGGAATTTCGTTACAACAATGACTTTGATGTCATGCGGTTTTCTATGTGCACGAACGGCTGACTGTTCAATACTATCTTGTACTGCCAACCATCTATTCTTGATTTCTTCAGCGATGTGATTATTCATAACAATTGTTTATTTTAACCCTATAACGGCTCCAAACCTTCCGGTTAAACCATTTTCTGCGCGATGAGAATACCAACGGGTCAAGTCACATGCAGTACAAATGCCAGAAATTTCGATATTTTCAACACCAGCTTTGCGAAGAACAAATTCATTCGCTTTCCATAAATCCAAAGTTAATTTCTGTTCATAAGATGAAATAAAATTTTTCGTTTCTTCTTTCCCAAAAACGCCTTGAAATCGTTCTATAACGTCTTTTTGAACCTCATAATGATCAGGTCCAATTGAAGGTCCAATGCCCGCATGGATATCCTTTGGGTCACATTGAAATGATTCTTGCATTTTTTCAACCGCTTTGGCTGCAATCTTTTTCACTGTTCCCTGCCATCCTGCATGAACTAGCCCTGCAACATGCTTTTTGGGATCGTATAGCATGATGGGAACACAATCTGCAAATCGCATCAGTAATGTGATCTTTGGTTTATCAGTCAGAATACCATCAGCGCGCAAATGTGGCTCGTTATACCCGCGAGGTTGCAAAGGAATGAGGATTTCTGTGCCATGTACCTGCCATACATCAAAATGGCTGGACACTTCTCTGCCAATCCCATCAAATATCCGCTTACGATTTTCGATGACATTACTGCGTGTGTCACCAACAGTTCCACCCAGGTTTAAACTACTCCAAGGCTCTGGGCTTACTCCTCCTTTGCGACTAAAAACACCATGCACTATAGGGAAGTCTGCGAAACTATCGAATTGATAATATTCCAATCCATTCGAAGTGATTAATACCATCTTATTCTACTTTCTCTTGAATACACTGCTTTACGGTTGCGATTTTTTTTGAAAGGATAATCCTTGTATCACGCATACTTTCTTCAATCATTGGATATAAGTACCATGCGGTTAAGAATCCAAATAAACCACCTGTCAAAGTTCGTAAAAATGGAGTACTTTCTCTAATCAACCATGCAGGCAGATCATAATTGGTCAACCCGGGTAATTGAGAACCTCCATCCAAACCGATGGGAAGAATCCCCAAGAAGACCCATACATACCAGGGAATTCCCTTGATTTTACGCCCAGATATCATAAATATTATTCCAAAAAGTAATACGGAACCATAGAGAGCAACATCGCGTTCGCAAAGTGCTACTTTATATCCCATTTTTTCATTACCATTTACTTCACGAGCAGCAACCAGGTCTTTGCTATCATTCCCAGTAACCTGTTCATAGGTCGCAACTCCATAAATCTTTGCCACCGCACGGGGATAATAAGATTGCTCACCAAATAAGAACCATGAACGGTATGCCAATTGGTGGCAGAATGGCTTATAGATAGCATAGATCACCTTTGCTCCACCTGCCCAATCAACTTTTGAAAATACAGGGGCAAGAAATGGAATTCCAACATATAGAAGGATCAACAGATTAAAGAAGATCATATACCATTTGCTGAACCAGTAAGAAAAGCTGTCCAGTTTGCTGATTTTTGAACCTTTTTCTTTTCTTCTGTGATGCTTTTTATCATCCATTGAATTTAATTGTTTTAGACGATCATTAGTTGCACCCAGGGTTGCTACCAGGTCTGTTTTCGTAACAGGAGATTTCACCAAATAAGGTCCCACTTCGACAACAGGACAAAAATTGATATATCGGTTCTTGATTATTTCATCTTCTTCTACGTTGATCTTCACCAACCGGTGTGGAATCAATGTTTGAATTGAAGCCAGTTCATCTTCCACCCGCATTGATTCTGGATCATCTGGGCGATAGTAAAGGGTAACGGTAATAATCTCTTCTGGCATGTTCTCTTTTCTCATAATCCAAGGTTAATTATTGTACCTAATCGAGCCATACGCTCATAAATTCCAAGGAATAATAATAGTCCCAGAATAATCAAAACCACTCCCATGAAGATTTCAACAATATGCATAAACTTTCCATAGCGTTGTAATATCGTTGAAACCCACCCAATAGCTAGAGCTGCAAGAAGGAAAGGAATAGCCATCCCTAATGAATAAGCACTCAAATATAGAAAGCCATTTTTTATTGAACCTTCTTGAAGTGCAAGTGCTAATATTGCCCCTAAAACTGGTCCTATACAGGGAGACCACCCTGCTGAAAATGATATCCCCATGAAAAAGGATGAAACTAATCCTAACTCTCTTCTGTTATTTGCCTGTAATCTGAAATCGTACTCCAGGAATTTAAGACGTAATATCCCTGTCATGTGTAAACCAAAGAGAATTACTACAATCCCCCCAATTCTTGTCAGCCACGTTCTGATATCTCTTAATAAACCTCCAAGAGAAGCAGCAGCAATACCAAACAAAATGAATACTAGGCTAAAACCAACTACAAAGACTAATCCATGAATAAAAGTTCGTAAAGTACCATTATTGTTTTTTAGTGTAGCTGATTGACCACTTAAATAACCAATATACGCAGGTACAAGAGAAAGCACACATGGTGTGAGAAAAGATGCCAGTCCTGCAAGCAATGAAAGCCCGAAGGTCACATGCATTATTTTTCTCCCATTCTACACTTCCACAACTTCAACAATAGTTCCGCCAGGCATTTCAACAGTAATCTCACCTGTACCGTAAGAAACCTCTGGATTGACCCATCGAAATACCCATTTAGCATCATCAGGTCGCATATTGACGCAGCCATGAGATAATCTTTCGCCATAACCATTATGCCAAAATGTAGAATGGAGAGAAACACCTGAACCAACAAACAAGCTTGTCCATGGTACTCCAACCGTATCCCATCCTGCACCAGATTCACCACCACTCATGTGAAGAGAAATTAATTTTCTCCAAATGGGGTGCTGACCAACTGGAGTGCCCCATTCTTCCACTCGTTCACCAGAGGAATTGTATATTGCTCCGGTTGAGACTGTACAAAAATACACTTCTCGATTGCCTTCAAAACATGAGAGTGTTTGTTGTGCCAGATTGACAACAACTTTCTTTTCTTCCACATCTGGATTGATGGGGCTAATCTCCTCTTCCGTCAGGGGACGAAAAGCTTCTCCAGCCGCATAGAATAGATCTCCATAAGTGCCATATTTTTCGTTTACCCGATAAAGAACCTGCCCACTTGAATGTGTGGTGATTTCATCGATCCAAACTACCTGGCTATAATATAACCTCGGCATGGTAACTGCTTGCAGCCAGGGAGACCTTGCCGGCGGGTTTGAAAGGTTCAGGTCCACATAAGGCACTGTCACCTCAGCCCACATACCAGGACCTTCTGTGGTCTGAGGTAATTCTGTCAATACAGAATTTGGAATATTTTTTACAGGTTGGAAGCTTGGCGCAAAAATATACCCTTCAGGTGTCTCGACCCATCTTCTACTGGTTCTGCCGGCAGGTGCATCACCGATTACTTCCCGATACCATGTTAATACGGTGTCTTCATAAATCGTTTTGATAACTTCGCTATCAGCACTGGGCCTCTTCCTGATATTGATCATCCCGCCTGTGCAATTTCTTCCAAGTAAATCCCCCATAGGCCATTCATTTTGAAATATCGGTGAAGTCAACATGGGTTGAAGCATTACGGCTCCAGCGCCTAACATTATTTTTTTTAAAAATTCACGACGATTCATCATTATTGTCACACTAATTTGGATAATTTTAATCTAATTATTGTACCGCAGAGATTCTGGAAGGATGATCTCTCTTTTCATTAACGCGTTGCTTACTCTATCGATATCAGGTTTCCACCATTGATCACCATTAGTTGCTGGCACCAGCGATCTTATCTGTCGGTAAAGCTCTTTTGTACCCTCTCCCAGTTTCATATCTGGATGCTTCTGATACTGCAGATCTATTGCTTTAGCAGCACAAATCATTTCAATTCCTATGATAGTACGAACGTTTTCCAGTATTGTTCTGGCGTGCACTGCAGCCGTCCAAGCATTGGCATTATGATCTTCCTGTCCGCCTGATGTGGGCAGCGAATGGATACTATCAGGATGTGCAAGGGTCTGGTTTTCCAGAACGAGAGAAGCAGCAGTGTAATGCGGCATCATATATCCACTATTTAACCCAGCATCACTCGCTCTATCTACCAGCATTGCTGGCAATCCTGAATTCATAGTATTGTCTAGTAGTCTGTAAATTCTCCGTTCCGAAATAGCCCCCATTTCTGATAATGCAATGGAAAGAAAATCCATTGCCATACCAATTATCTCACCATGAAAATTACCACCGGATAAACTTATACCATTCTCGAATAGCAAAGGATTATCAGTTGCTGCATTTATTTCTTTCTCAATCTGCGGTTTGATGTATGCAAGCAATTCATAGACAGGCCCAAGTACCTGGGGAGTGCACCGAATAGAATATGCATCTTGCACTCTCCCGCTTGAATCTACGAAGGTGGAGCCTTTTATCATTTCTAAAATCGCATTGGCAATAAATAACTGCCCTTCATGATGTCTTACCTGCTGTAACTTATTATCAAAAGCATCCGTACAACCCAATAATGCTTCAGTCGTCAATGCCATTGCACCGATGGCACATCGCAGCAGATATTCTGCATCGTTAATAGTTAATCCAGCTAAAGCTGCACTAAATGATGCGCCATTGGTAAGTGCGAGCCCTTCTTTTGGGCCTAGAATAATTCGCTGTAGTCCAGCTTTTGTCATGGCAACTTTTCCGGAATATCTTTTTCCATCCCAAAATGCCCAGCCAGATTGTTCATCAAGGTCGTTTTCATCGGTAGTAATAACTAATGCAAGCTGGCTTAACATACATAAATCACCACTCGAGCCCAGGGATCCCTGAGATGGAATTTCCGGGATCAGATTCTTATTCAACATTTGCAAAATTGTTTCAACGATTTCTGTTTTTACACCACTATGGCCAGCTGTTAAAGCATTTGCTCTTACTACCATTGCAGCCCGAACGATCTCTTCATCCAATGGTTTTCCAACACCTACAGAATGGCTTAAAACCAGATTTCTACTTAATTTTGCAGAATCAGCTTCGTCAATTCTACAGTCTGCGAAGATTCCAAACCCAGTATTAATACCATATACTGGTTTTTTCTTACTTACAATTGCATCCAGCCATTGCCTTGCTCGCTCTAGTTTATCCTTTCCAGCTTGTGAAAGATTTACGTTTTCATGATTACAAGCGATCTGAACCAATTGCTGAAGCGTTAGCGATTGACCATCAATAGTTGTCATATACCCTCAAAAAAGGAAATATCCCAGGAGAATCGAGATTGCTGGAACAGTGAGATTATCGGAATCTTTAATTGAAATTGATTCTACGAGTGCTGCTATCAGAGAGATAATGGTAATCGGAAGGATAAATACTTTAAGTGGTCCTACGAAAGTACCTGTTGTAACAAAAATGGCTAGTACGATAAATGAGAATATCCACCCACCAAAAAACATGGCAAGACTTCCAACCAATGATTTTTTCTTTGACCAGGGAAGAGTCAAACTTTTTACCCTACTACCAATAATGTCAGCCAATCCATCACCACCACAAAGCATCATTAATGCAACAAGACCAATTGGATTTGTTTTCCAAAAGATCAGAGTTAATGCTACAAAAACAATCCCGTAAAATAACGGTCCCCGTAATATCTCTCTCCGATTACCATTGCGTGACATTGCATCCACTGAAGCTTGATCTTTGATCACACCAAGACCAACCAGAGCAAATTGAATACTGATACCCAAAGGGATCACAGAGGCTAAAAAGCGAGATGAAGGATGATCAGGAAAAAGAAGCCAGCATAAAACGAAGATCAATCCAGTTCCAGCATGAATGATCTTCCGGCTCAATGCCGAAGTGATCCAACCACGATGTGCAATGAAGTCCACCAATCTCAACCAGACTAAAGCTATCATCAATGTAATAAAAAATGCAATCCATACACTATGAATCACAAATGACTCCAGCTAACGAATTTTTCTTCGTCTATCCATTTCACGGTTTAAATCTTTTTCAGCAATATCTGCCCTCTTATCATATAACTTCTTCCCCTTAGCAAGAGCAATATCCATTTTCGCCAATCCATCTTTTAAATAAACCTTCACGGGAACAATTGTCACCCCTTTTTGGCGAACGGCATTCCAAAGCTTTAATACTTCTTTTTTATGCAACAAAAGTTTCCTCTTCCGTAGAGGGTCATGATTGAAACGGTTGGCACTTTCATATGGTGCAATATGTGCACCTATCAGCCAGGCTTCTTGGTTCTCGATCTGCACATAGGCTTCACTCAAACTCATTTTCCCCGCACGAATGGATTTGATCTCGCTCCCTAAAAGAACCATTCCTGCTTCAAAGTGCTCAATAAGAAAATATTCAAAATTAGCTTTGCGGTTAGTTGCAACGACTTTCACAGGCATTGCGTTATTGTAGCATAGAACTTCTTCTATCGAAAAAAATAATCGATTATTCCAACATGAAAGTGTTTTTTCTCGGATTCAGTATCCATATCATAAGCAGTTATAATTCTTAAATAAACTATCGAAATTAAACCCTGTAAAATTGTTCTAATGAGGAGGTGACTCATGAAAGAAATTGCTGTAGCTTTGGGAGGAGGCGGCATACGCGGTATAGCTCACATTGGAGTATTAAAGAAGCTTCAGGAAAATGGATACGTTATTAGAGCAGTCACCGGGACAAGTGCAGGAGGATTGGTTGGTGCAGTTTTTGCAGGTGGTTTTTCTCCTGATGAAATTGAAGACATTATTTATAACGTTAATCAGAAAGCCTTTTTCTCTTTATCCTCAAGTAATGTCCCCTCCTTGCTCAGCCTGCAAGGTTTGACCAAGATGCTTACCGAATTACTTGGTGATCGAATGTTTGATTCATTAAAAATACCCTTTGCATGTACTGCAGTTGATCTGGATACCGCACAAGAAATCATCATTAACCAAGGCAGGGTAATTGAAGCTGCCCTTGCAACAGCAGCGTTCCCGGGTGTTTTTCCACCAGTAAAGATTGGCGGTTGCACACTAGTTGATGGTGGAGTCCTGGACCCAGTTCCTGTTGCACTTGCGCGATGGCTTACACCTACCCTTCCTGTGGTTGCAGTATGTTTATCGCCAGAACCTCAAAAATGGGGGCACCTTCCACCATTTACAGTTCCACCTGTCGTTCCGATTCCTCAGATGATCATAAATCAGGTTTCTCGTTCAAAGTATTTGCAGGCATTTCAGGTTTTTTACCGCTCAATGGATATCATCAGTCGTTCATTGGCTGAAGAAAGAATGAAAATTGATAAGCCGGATGTGCTTATTCGGCCAGAAGTTGAAAATATTGGACTTCTCGATAATGTTGATCCCCATGAATTGATTCAATCAGGTGAAAAAGCAGTTATGAAATCTCTCGAAAATATTAAGGATCAATTATCCTGGAAAAGTAGTCTATTCCGTAAATTCCGACGCCCTGAACCACCTGGAATTCCAATTTCGAACCTCAAATCTTCTTAAACTTTCTAGATCAAAGGTGTTTTTTAATAATCATATTCACAACCCTTTATTTGAATGAAGGAAAGCCTAATTCCATGAAAAACCAAAATGAACCAGTTACTTTTGAATTTAATAAAAGAATTGTCCGATATAAAAAGTCCCCCGCTGGTTCAACTTCGTCAGTATTGGTTCTTGTTCACGGTTTAACTGGTGATGAAAATTCCATGTGGATTTTTGCGTCCAAATTACCTGACACTACCGCAATTCTTGCACCTCGAGCACCATTAAATGCTCCCACAACGGGTTTCAGTTGGGTGAATATCAACCAATCAAAAGAGAAAATTCTTCTTGACTTGCAGCAAGAAGCCTGCAAATTTCATGATTGGTTAAACCAATTTTTACAATCAAACGACATGTCAGGTTTTCCTATCCATCTGGTTGGCTTTTCACAAGGAGCATCAATGGTTTATTTGTTAATGCTCCTCTTTCCTGAAGAATTTCATTCAGCGATTTGTTTATCAGGCTTTTTACCCCACGGTATAGAATCATGGATTACTCCAGAAAAAGTAGCAAATGCCCACTTCTTCATATCACATGGCAACAAGGATGAAATTATTCCTGTTTCTCAAGCTAGACTTGCAGCAACCCTTTTGAAAGAAGCAGGAGCACAGGTAACCTATTGCGAAGAAAGCACTACCCATAAATTATCACCAACCTGCCAAAAGAAACTTCAATCGTATCTGGAAAATATTCTAATCTAACGATTTTGAAAAAGTGTGATCAAACCCAAAATTCCACCTGTAACAACCAAAATACTAATGATCAATCCCATAGGTAGTGAACCTATAGAAGAAATAGCACTTTCATCGTGAAAAGTAGGGATGACCAATTCCGCTGGTTGAGTATAAGTTGGCAACCTTGTAGGCACACTGGTAACAATAAATTGAGCTGCCAGAGTAGGGTTAATTGTTGAAGTTACTACTGGGGTTGGTGTAGCAGGTGGTTCAACTATCGGAAGGTCGGCTCCTCCCAGGATTACCAGAGGGGAGTACACCCATCCCTGGCTGCCTGGTACACCAGGATATTCTATTAAAATCCAATCACCACCGCTTGTTCTACCCAATGCAGGAGCCTGCTGATTCATCAGCAATACGCCGATTCCATCATACTCTGTACCAGGCCCTGAACGAACATTGATCTGTGGCATATCTGCATCATTTCGAACAGTGATCCAGGATGACATGGGAGTACTGGTAACTGTTGGGGCACTGTCTGTAACCTGTAGCAAATCTGAATTTGCCTGAACGGGCGAAAAGATCATACTGGCAACAAATGTACCTGAAATCAAAACAAAGAGAATGAAAAATACTTTATTCCTCATAATATTACTCCCATAAAATCTGGGATGAAACCAGTGTTTTTTGATTATAATCTATTCTATGGACACAAAAATATATCACGGAAATATAACACCTTCAGAAATAGCACAGGGTTTGATGGCTTATTTTGATAGAGGGAACTATCGCGTTCAACAAGTTGGCGATCAAAATCAGATCACTGTGCAAATTGCTACCATAGATCATCCGATAAGCGGAGGGCAGACTGCCATGTCTGTGCGCATGGAAAACGTCGAAGATGGAATTTCAGTGACAATTGGTCAGCAAGCCTGGTTTGGTGTAGCTGCCAGCCTAGGTGCAACAGCTATTGCCGCTTTGCGAAATCCCTTTAGTTTATTAGGAAGACTGGATGATCTTGCTCAAGATATTGAATCATTACAGATCCGTGATAAAGTGATCCAGGTTATTGAAAGTATTATCCGCGCGAAAGGAGCGGGACTGGAATTATCAGAACGCCTACGCAGAATATCGTGCGATTATTGTACTACTGCCAATCCTGTAGGTGAATCTCATTGCATCGCATGCGGAGCTCCTCTAGGTGAACAGCAGCCTTACACTTGTCCACATTGTGGTTTTGTTTTAGTAAAGAACGAAGTTTATTGCCCCAATTGTGGAAACCCAATTCCATCAATAAAAATTTATTGACATTATCGTTTGATTAACGAGCTGCTTACTATTAAATAAGCTGCATGTTCTTAAAGAGATAAATAAACATTTTTTATGTATACCTGAATACTATATTGAACTAATTCGTTCATTTTTCTTTAATTTTTATGAGATAATACAGGAATTCTTTTTATCCATAAATCTGGGTGGCTGGTTTACTATGAAGTGGGATGCGAGTCAATTTTGCGATATTTCGAATATTTCAGGAATTCGTATTGGCCAGGAACAAAATAATAAAGCCCTTACAGGATGTACTGTAATTATTGCTGAAGATGGGGCAGTTGGCGGTGTCGACCAGCGAGGAGGTTCTCCTGGCACCAGGGAAACCGACCTTCTACGCCCTATGCATATGGTTGAAAACATCCATGCTGTCTTGCTCACCGGCGGATCAGCATTTGGATTAAATGCAGCAACGGGTGTAATGAAATACCTTGAAGAGAATAAAATTGGATTCAATACAGGTGTTATACCTGTCCCCATCGTTCCAGCTGCTGTGCTTTTTGATCTTGCAATTGGTGATCCTTCCATCCGCCCAGACCTTCAAATGGGTTATCAGGCTTGTATCAATGCGTCAACAGAATCTCCAATGCAGGGCAATTATGGCGCAGGTTGCGGAGCAACGGTAGGGAAAATCTTTGGAATGCTGAGTGCCATGAAATCTGGCATTGGTCAAGCAGCATTGGAGATCTCGTCTGGAGTATTTGTCGGAGCTATCGTAGCAGTGAACGCATTCGGTGATGTTGTTGACCCTTCTTCTGGGGATATTCTTGCTGGAGCAAGACCTGTACAAAAAGGACCACTTAAACTGGGTGGCAAAAATAAATTTGCTAATACACTTGATGTATTACGTACTTTTACTGGTCAGACGATTATGAAATTCGCATCAAGTCAAAACACCACTATTGGGGCTGTAATCACCAATGCCCGTCTGACAAAAGAAGAGGCAAATAAAGTAGCTCAGATGGCACAAAATGGGCTCGCATTAACCATCAATCCAGCTCATACGATGATGGATGGTGATACCCTTTTTACCATGGCTACTGGGAAAAAGAAAATTGATGTGAACATTATTGGCGCGTTTGCACCAATTGTTGTGGCGCAAGCGATTATCAATGCAGTAACTTTTGCGCTGCCTGAGGCTGGTTTACCTGCATATACAAATCTAATTTCGTGAAAGGAAAATCATGGTTACTATTATTGCGGATACCACTTGTAGTATTCCAGTAAGTGAATTGGAAGAGATGGGGGTTTATGTATTACCTCAAATAATTATTTTTGGCGATGAAAGTTACCGTGATGATACAGAAATTGACCACGCAACCTTCTTGAAAAAATTAACCGCATCATCAGCATTACCAAAAACTGCTGCGCCACCTCCAGCCCTATATACACCAATTTATAAAAAAGAATTTGAAGCCGGCAACAGTATGGTAGTAATTTGCCCATCGACTGAAATGAGTGGAACAATGCGTAGTGCAGTTCAGGCTGCCCAGGATTTTCCAGATGCAGACATTCATGTTGTGGATACGCGCACAATTGGTTCGGGTTTAGGTAGTATTGTACGATGCGCAGTAGCATGGGCAAAAGAAGGATTATCTGCCAGTGATATTGTTGATAAAGTAAAAGAAATGTCCAAGCGAGAGCATGTATATTTTCTCGTAGACACTCTTGAATATTTAAAGAAAGGCGGTAGAATTGGCGGCGCTGCTGCTTTATTGGGTTCGATCATGCAAGTCAAGCCAATCTTAACAATCAATGATGGTAAAGCTGAAGCCTTTGAAAAACAAAGAACAAAGATTCGCGCAATTGCCAGATTAAAAGAGCTCGCACATTCAGAATGCCCTGAAGGAAAAGAATGCTTTGTTACCATCATGCACGGAGCAGCTAAAGACGAAGCTGAAATCCTTTCAAAAGAATGCCGAGATTTACTACACGTAAATGAAGTACCCTATTTTGATCTGCCACCTGCCATTATGGTACATGCAGGGCCTGGTGTGCTAGCTATCAGTTATTTTGTACCAGCAGCTTGATTTATTTATAATGAAAGGATCCTATAAAAAGGATCCTTTTTATTTACTGATTTCCAAAGGATAAATTGCATTATATTTGACCCCTACCCGAGGTTCAGCCATCATTGGGGCGACTTTTTCGCGCCATTTTTGATAATGAGATGTATTTTTATGTGCATCAACATCCTCTGGTGTCTTGTAAATCTCTATAAGAACAAATCGTTCAGGAGAATCTTGTTGCTGAATGAAATCAAATCGTAGAATCCCAGGCTCGAGGTTACTATTTTGCACATTCTCAAGTGTTGCATTAATAAATTCAGAGATCAATTCTGGGATTACATGTATCATAACATGAGTAATTATCATAAAAGCCTCCATCAACTCCAACTAATTTTTTTAGCAGAAGATATGAACCAATAAGAAAATTGATTATTTTGTGTATTATATAATTATTGAGGCTTTCACAAGCAAATTTTCACCAATTTAACAAATTGCCGGAAACGAATGGTAAAAATACTGAATGCGATAAAATCGCAATTGAAGACCAATATCCATACACGAGCGATCGTCTATTCTGTTTGCTGCTTTCTCACGCTGCGATTACTCACAAGTATGATCTTTCTGATCCTCAGCTATACGATGGATCCAGTATCGGCACCTGAGCCGTTGATTTCTCCTTCTGCTCTTTCAACTTATCAATCTCAAGGCAAATTATTTAACTTATTCATAACCCCATGGTATCGATGGGACACCGTTCATTATCTTGATATTGCAGAAAATGGCTATATGGCTGATAGAAATACAACGGTATGGCCACCTATGTATCCCCTGCTAATAAAACTCTTTACTTTTATCACTAACTCGTATTTGTTATCAGGAATTATTGTTTCAAATCTGGCATTTTTTTGCGCTTTGTACTTGCTTTATCTATTAACTTCTACTCAATATTCTGAAGAAGTCGCCCGAAGATCATTGATTTATTTGATCATTTTCCCAACCGCATTTTTCTTTGTTGCACCTTATTCGGAATCACTCTTCCTCGCTCTTTCTGTAGGATTTTTCCTCGCAGTAAGAAAACAAAAATGGTGGATGGCGGGATTGTTGGGAATCTGCGCTGTATTGACCCGTTTGCAAGGAGTATTCCTTGTTGTTCCATTAATTTGGACACTCCTTCAAAGCCTGACCAGCAGAAGACAAACCTCTAAAAAACTGAATGGTAAATTGCTGATTCCAATTAGTGTAATATCGGCAACGTTTTTTCTTTATTTTCTATCCGTGCATTTTATTCTGGGAAGAGAATGGCCCTGGATGACATTACAAAGTAATTGGTCACAAAAAATTGGTTTTCCCTGGGAAGGATTGATCGGCAATATAAAAATACTAGTGGGAATTTCTCCCCTTTGCTCGAATTCTTATATTGCCACCTTCTTTGATGCATTGGTTTTTCTCGGAAGCATAATTCTGTTGATTATTACAAGAACACAATTAAATAGAGAGCATTTGATTTATTCCATAATTTTATTGCTACTGTTTTCTGTAAAACTTGATCAAAGTGGATTTCTCGTAAGTACATCGAGATATATATTGTCGATTTTTCCACTATTTTTTTCGCTTGCAATTATTTTCAAGAAAGTTGGTAGAATAGTTTTCACTACTTTATCATTGTTTAGCCAAATGCTTTTGCTTTGTGTTTTTTATCTTTGGGGTTGGGTAGCATGACTTTTTACTTTATTGGAGGTATACATGGAATACACACATTTGGGCAGATCTGGATTAAAGGTAAGCAGGCTGTGTTTGGGTACCATGAACTTTGGGCCACAAACCTCTGAACCAGATAGCTATCAAATCATGGATCATGCAATTGATGCTGGAATCAATTTCTTTGACACTGCTAATGTTTACGGTAAGGTCGAAGGCGAAGGTGTTACAGAACAGATCATTGGGCGTTGGCTGGCTCAAGGAGGAAATAGAAGGGAGAAGATCGTTCTTGCAACCAAGGTTTTCGGTCGTATGGGCCAAGGAGCAAATGAGCAACACCTTTCAGCATATCATATTATGCGGGCATGTGATGATAGTTTGCGGCGGTTGCAAACAGATCATATTGACCTTTATCAAATGCACCATATTGATTTAGAAACCCCTTGGGAAGAAATTTGGCAAGCCATGGAAACCCTTGTACAACAAGGGAAAGTCATTTATGTCGGCAGCAGCAATTTCGCAGCCTGGAATATCGTTCAGGCTCAGGAAATAGCAAAAAAACGTAACTTTTTTGGACTTATCTCAGAGCAAAGTCATTATAACCTGCTTACTCGCACCATAGAACTCGAGGTAATCCCTGCCTGTCGAGCATATGGTATTGGATTGATCCCCTGGAGTCCACTTGCTGGTGGCAGGTTGGGTGGTATTCTAGAAAAAGTAAAACTAGGAAGACGATCCAAGGAAAGTCTTCAGCAGGAAGTTGAGCAGAATCGTAGCAAATATGAAGCGTATGAACAATTTTGCAGGGAAATTGGTGAAGTACCCGCCAATGTCGCTCTTGCTTGGGTACTTCACAACCCTGCTGTGACCTCACCCATTATTGGACCGCGTACTTTAGAGCAACTTCAGGGGAATTTACATTCCCTGGAAGTAAAACTTACCAGTGAAATGTTAAAACAACTGGATTCTATCTTCCCAGGACCAGGTGGCGAAGCGCCAAAACCCTATGCCTGGTAATTTGGATTTTGATGTCATCTATGAAGATGAATTTATTCTGGTAATAAACAAGCCATCAGGATTGTTGACCATTCCTGATGGCTATCATCCTGAAAACCCCTGTCTAAAGAACTTATTATCCAGCCAATTCAGTACAGTTTTTACCGTTCATCGGTTGGACAAAGATACCAGCGGGATTCTCATTTTCGCCAGGACAGTAGAGGTTCATAAAGCACTGAACTATCAATTCGAAAACAGGATTATCAAAAAAGAATATCGTGCAATTGCAATCGCAAGTCAGATCGAATGGCAGGAATTTACATGCACACTTCCCCTTCGTGTAAATGGTGATCGAAGCCATCGCACTATTGTAGATCAAATTAATGGAAAGCCAGCGGGAACCATTTTTCGTAAGATAACTTCTTTTGAAGAAAGTTATTATTTGTCTGTAATTCTATTAAGTGGCTACACGCATCAGATCAGATCTCACGCCGCTGCCATTGCTATGCCTCTCTTGTCGGATCCACTGTATCATCATGAATCCATCCCTCGAAGTGATCAAGTTCGAGCGGATATTATTCAACGGGTTGCATTACATGCTTTTTCACTCAGCTTTGAACACCCAAAGTTGAAAGAAAAAATGGAATTTTCTGCCAAAATCCCGCCTGATTTTCACTATGCACTTCAAACATTATCATTGATATAAAAATAACAGGAGCCAGAAATGGCTCCTGTTTTGATTCATATAAATATCCAAGCTTTATTTTTCTGGGGCTACATCTTTTACTGGGCGCTTGCTTGTTGAAATTGCCCAGATGATCGCAGCTAACAAGATCACGCTGATTACAATCACAATCCACAACTTGCCTTCGCTCTGGAAATTTGTGGTTGAAACTATAATCGGTGCTAACAGAAGGCTGATCAAGTTTACTACCTTAATCATTGGATTCAACGCTGGGCCTGCGGTATCCTTCAGAGGATCACCTACAGTATCTCCAACAACGCCTGCTTTATGCCGCTCTGAACCTTTACCCGTATTTGCGACTAAATCACGGGGTTCATCTTCAATTGATTTCTTGGCATTATCCCATGCCCCACCTGCGTTTGACATGAATACTGCCAGGCATTGACCACTGAGAATTACGCCCGCCAGGAAACCACCCAGAGCTTCCACTTGCAGAATCATTCCGACCAGCAATGGCATTGCGACTGCAATCACAGCCAGTGGAATGAGTTCTTTTTGTGCAGAGCGAGTAGAAATTCTTACGACACGTGCATAATCAGGTATTTTTGTACCTTCCATAATTCCGGGAATTTTGAATTGGTTACGTACTTCTTCAACAATCTCTCCTGCTGCACGAGAAACTGCTTTGATGGAAAGCGAGCTGAATAGCCATGGGAGTGCCCCACCAAGCAGGAAGCCTACAAATACTTTTACTTCTGATACTCGGATAGATTCGATCACAGGCATTCCTAGGCTAGCTTGTACTTTTGCAATATCCGTTATGTATGAAGCGAACAAGCTTACCGCTGCAATTACTGCAGAAGCAATAGCAACGCCCTTTGTAATAGCTTTCGTAGTATTTCCTACAGCATCAAGGTCAGCCATAATCTGGCGTGCTTTTTGCGTTTCTTCATCATCCATTCCGTGCCACGCCATTTCGCCAATACCATTGGCATTGTCGGAGATCGGGCCGTAAGAGTCCATTGCCACATTGTTACCAGTGTGACTTAACATACCAATACCGATCATGGAAACCGCATACAATACATAAGTTGGCTCGGTTTCGCCACCATACAGAAGCAGTCCGCCAATAAAGGCAATGACAATTACTACAAGTGCCCAAACGCTTGATTCCATTCCTACAGAAAGGCCTGAGAGAATAGTAGTTGCTGCACCGGTTTTGGTTGATTTCACAATTTCTTTTACTGGAGCTTTGCTGGTTGCAGTGAAGTAAGATGTCAATGGGTTAAATGCTACTGCCAAGCCAACACCAATACTCGTTAACAATGCTAAACGCCAATCACCAGCATATAGGATTGCAACCAAGAATGATACAACAACCGTGTTCACGCTGGATACTTCATATGAGCGGAACATGGACTCTTCAGCATTATGTGATCGCAGGAATTTGATTGGGAATCTTTCCCAGATTGGGACTGTAAACGTTCCAAGAATGGATGAGATCACACCAACAGCACGAATGATCAATGGGTAAACAATCCATTTCAAACTCTTTGTAGGATCAATTGCCATTAAAGCTAAACCAAGAATTAACGCAGATACGATCGTTACTTCATAGCTTTCGAAGATATCTGCAGCCATACCAGCGCAATCACCTACATTATCGCCTACCAGATCAGCAACAACTGCGGCATTTCGTGGATCATCTTCTGGAATATCTTTTTCAACTTTACCAACCAGGTCAGCACCCACATCTGCAGCTTTAGTATAAATACCACCACCTACTCGCATAAATAATGCCAACAGGGTACCACCAAAACCAAAACCCAGTAACGCATCAGGGGCTGCTTTTCCAAAAATTATGAAGATAAGCGTTCCACCAAATAAGCCTAAACCATCAGTAAGCATTCCAGTAATAGTTCCAGCATAATATGCGATGGATAGTGATTCATTAAAATTACGTCTTGCCGCAGATGAGGCTCTTACATTTGCCTCGATTGCCATACGCATTCCCAATTGGCCTACCATTAAGGAAAAACTTGCACCCATAATAAAGGCGAGTGTACGTCCAACAGCCATAATGATGACAGTATTATTGGGGAATTCTTCCAGTGCTTCAGCAGAAGGTTTAACAATATACACACTAAAGAATAACGCTACAGCTAAGAGCCCAATTGCTGGCAAAATTGTTTTTAACTGGCTTTGTAAGTAGCTATTTGCACCAATTTTTATTGCATTCCAAACTTCCTGCATTTTTTCAGTGCCTTTGTCTTTTTTTAAGACAGTTCCACGAAGAAGCCACGCATACAACAATGCGGCAAACGCGGTCACCATAACGAGAGTGATTGCTATTTGTTCAAAGTTGTTCAACCCATGCCGGGCTAGCCCTAACAGATTCATAGTTCCTCCAAATAGATTTAATGATCTCATCATATTTCGATGGAAATGAGCTCTGAATGCATTAAATTTAAACCTATTTATTGTACTCTATCTATTTTTTATGTCAATGGAAATTAATAAAAAATGAGTAAATATTGTCTAAACATCTCAATAGTAGACAGTGCCACCAATTATTTTGAAACCGTGATTTGTGTAATTATTAAGTCGCATTACTGCTGAAGTGCTGTCCAGATGAAGTAAAGAGACTGTAATGCTGTTAAATTGCGGACTGCTCTACCGGTTTTTAGATTTTCAGGGTCATCATAGTAATTCAAACCTACTGTTAAGTGAAACCCGTCTGACCATACACCATGCCCAGGTAAAGACTGGGCAGCTGCGTAAAAATTCCACAATGGAATATCATACTCACAAGCCAGTTTGGTAATTGTGTAATTTATGCGGTTATCGCCCTCTAAATTATCCGCTTTTGTTGCCAGAATCGGCACGGCTCCATTCTTCATGACGATTTCTATGATTTGACGCATATATTGTTCATAGGTCTCTGCAGGTCTTTTTGACCACCAGGTTTCCATACTGATAAAAACTACACTGGGTTTTTGAAGTCGCAACTCACATTCCAATGGTGTTTCATCTTTATTGCAAATTGCCGGATCAGATGCAAGAGGAGACAGAACTCTCGCCACGTTGAATCCACCACTGACTGCTGCCCCTCTTCTAGAGAAGGATCCTTTATAGAAATCGATCACATCCTGTAAATAGCGATATTCGCCAAGGTTATATGAATCGGGATCATCAAACGCCCCTAGAAAAACGCTGGGGACATTCTGGCAATCACCGATCACAGAGAATGCATTCACGTTATTGCCTCTGGTAAGTCCCTCCTCATATAATTTCTTTAATTCCGGTGATACATAGTTGGGAACAATAGGCATATCTTGCCATTTTTCAGCATCACACATCGGTTTTTCTGTAGAAATTTTTATAGTTGGAGTGATCGTTGGGGCAGTAACAGCCATTTCGGTGGGAGTACTTATAGGTTCTTTGGTTTCTTCTATAAGTGAATAAGTAATCCCAGTATTATTTCCCGAACAATTCATTTTCGCGAAAGTCATTTTTTGAATGATCGGAGCAATTTTCTCAGCTACCATTGCTGTTGCACTGGGTGTCATATGGATAGCTGTATTGGTGAATTCATATTCATCCACCAGATTCCAAATATCCAAATAATCCCAGCTATTTTTTTCAGCTTCATCTTCCATCAATTCGCGATATTCATCGTATGCCCAACGAGGATAATAGTAGTCATATCGAATATCACTATTTTCACCAGAACTTATCATGATGGGTTCATTAACGATGAGAAATGGAATATTTGAGAAAACTTTTCTGCCAGCAGCAATAATATCAAATGAAAGATCACTTTCTTTTAATGGCGATTCAAGAGTGTGAAAACTATCATCTTCCTCTTCAAAATCACGCTTTGCCAGATCGTATCTTTCAGGATAGTACTGATCGATTCCCGTTGCTGCCCAGAGAATTCCATATACTTGAAGTCGGAATAAATCAGCCAGGTTCCTACGTTCTGTAAAGATGTTCCTGGTTATGAGATTATATTTTTGAGTAGAAACCTTATACCGGCGCAATTCATAATTCTCGACAATTTTCTGCACGAGATCTTGATTGGCCTGTATTAATGGATTATCAAGTTGATTGCTTACTGCTGCTGATTCCAGGGTAACCATCCAGATGATCATGTCTGGCTGATATTCCTTTGCCTTTTCCATGATCATCAGATCTTTCATCCACGAAAGTGTTGGATACCCAAGATTAAAAAAATGCATGACGCGTCCATCACAGGTTTGCAGGTTTAACTTGTTCAATTGAGATGAAAGCGTTTCTTCGGGTCTAAGCAATGTTCCCCACAATGAAGAATCTCCTATGAGGAATACACGATACTCATCTGAATTCTCTTTTTTACTGACCTCATGTGAAGAAAACATTGCATTGATGTTGTTCATGGTCAGGTTATAAGCTTGCTCGGGATACTCACCAAAGGGAAATCTTGATCGTCCAGGGAAAAATAGATTATATCCAGAAAGATTTCCCAACCATGCTTCTATATGTACAATCGAAAACAGCATATTGAGAATTACAAAGAAAATAGCTATTTTCGCGATAATTCGAATAATTGTAGACCACCGTTGATTTTCCATTATTATTTACTCCCAAACAATATGGCAAATACATCGATGGCAGATCTCATATCTGGCATCAGGAACCAAATCCAACCCAAAGAAACAAAATTAAAGGTAATAAACCAATTAACACTATTCCATACTTTTGTTAGCAATGAATTGTTTTGGAATTTATTTTGTGCATTCTGTAAAAATGGGCTGAACCGGTTGTGAATGAACATCCCCAATCCATGCCATACCCCCCATGCGACGAAGTGACCAGAAACACCATGCCATAACCCTATTAATAACATTGTTGTCACTTGCATAAATAGCATTATAAGATTTTGATGTTTTCCAATCTTTGACTTTCGAAATTTTCGTGTGATTGGATTGAAATAATATGTTCTAAACCATTGTGTTAATGTTATATGCCAGCTATTCCAAAATAGTGCCAGGTTGGTTTTTAAATATGGCTTCTTAAAGTTCTCTGGTAGATCAACTCCGAGGATCTTTCCCAATCCAATCGCCAAATCGGTATACCCACTGAAGTCAAAGAAAATTTGTAATGCGGATGCGTAAACAATAACCCATAACCAGAAAACAGATGTAGTTTGTCCAACTACCTGTTGGTTCAATGATATTAATCCTAAGGTATCAGCAATTACAAATTTCTTGAATAATCCAAATAAAATTCTCTTAAAGGCGCCAATATACTGTTCAGGATTATCGAATATTCTCAGCTCTTTATGGAGATCTGGCAGGAATCTTTCGATCCGGTCGATCGGTCCCGCAGTCAAAGATGGAGGAAAAAGTACATAACAAAAGTACTCATTAAGAGATATGGGTAACAGTTTTCCATTCTTATATTCAAACAAAGTATGGATCATTCGAAATGCAAAATAGGAAAAACCTAACCATCGAATATCCAATGAACTTGCAAGTTGAGGAGATTGCCCAACCCATTGGCGCACCTGGACACTGAGAAGTTCAGATAAGGTTGGGGTTTTTAGGAAAATGAAAATCAATACAAAAAAAACAACGCCAGTGATTGCTGCTATCGATGATGTTTTTGCATATCTCCAAATGAGTGCAATAATTATTGAGCTAAAGAATAAGAATAATGCGACCTGCCATAATAATGGGGGACGATTTGCAACAATAATTCCATTAATATCAATATAACGCCATCCAGATAGAAGTAGTGGCACACTCACAATCATGCATAGTGTGAGCCAATTACCCTTAAACCTACGATCATTTATTGGAGTAATGAACAACCAGCATAGGATCACCAGGATCAAAGTCAGGCATGAAAACCAAAAACCGATATATCGTACAGGTAAAGCCGGCTGCATCCAAAAAAGGAATAGAACAGAAGCAGCAGTTAATAGCCAGGTCTTTCCCCAAAAATGAATAAGAATTCGGAATAATAAAGTTATTGCGATTATCAGCAGAATTGTTTCAATCTTCATCTAAAATCCCGAATAAATCCATAAGGGAGATAGTCCAGTAGTAAGGATAATGACCAGAATTATGATTAAACAAATCACAAATACTAAAATGTTTTCTTTTGGGTCAAGCCATTCTTTTAGCTTTAATGGTAGCCGCATACAAACCAATCCCCTTTCACATTTTTTACATCAAATAATCGGTTTTCCAACGATATAGTAGTAATTTCATTATTATAAGTAGCTAATATTTGACCAGTGCATTTAACAGTGGCAGAGCCATCTGCCTGATCAATTTCACTGCATTGTACATCTTGCAATTTGGGAGAAACTAATTGAAATGAATCATATTCGATGATGGCTTCTTCTTCCCATTCCTTGCAAGTAAGCATCGCTACATCATTTACGTCATCTGAAACAAGCGCATTCAGGTATGCTTCTACAGATTGGGCAGCAGGAGATTGCCTCTTACAACCTGATAACATAAGCAAGAGTAAAACGAGCAGGCCAATTTTAATAAAGTTTCGTTGGGAATCTGGAGTCATAGAAGAATATTATATACGTGGAATGGTTTACCGATGATTTTCTTTAAGCTTCAAGAGTATATATTTGTGAAAATAATTAGTCAAGCAACTCAATTTCTATGGAATTTCCATTTAGAAATTATTTAAATTAAATAAGGATTGTATTAGAGTTTGAAATACCTGTTGACTTTCACATAACAAATATTGTATAGTGTTATGCGGTTAAAAATTGGTGTTATAAGAATCAGAGAAAAAATTGAGAAGCGGACATTAAATCCGCTTCTCAAACATTCTAATCAACACCATTTACATCATACTTAAAAGGAGTATTGTATGATCCATGTCACTGGTTTAACCAAGGATTATGGCAAAAGACGCGCCATCACCAATTTAAATTTCGATGTTAAAAAAGGTGAAATTGTTGGTTTCCTTGGTCCAAATGGCGCCGGAAAAACTACAACAATGAGGATTTTAACCGGCTATATGCCTCCAACTTCTGGGAAAGTTGAAATTGGTGGTTATGATGTTATTGAAAATCCCCTGGAAGTTCGCCGTATGGTTGGTTATCTGCCAGAAACAGTTCCGCTATACAACGATATGACAGTATTTGATTACATGATGTATATGGCCAGAATCAGACATATTGAGAACGCAGAAGATCGCATCGATGATGTACTGGAAATGGTTTCAATGGAAGATCGCTCCAGTGGATATATTGGCAAGCTATCAAAAGGTATGCGCCAACGGGTTGGTTTGGCTCAGGCAATTCTTCACAAACCAGATGTATTGATACTGGATGAGCCTACAATTGGTCTTGATCCAGGTCAAATTATTGAAGTGCGTAACATAATCAAAGACCTTGGAAAAGAACATACCGTTATGCTTTCGACCCATATTTTGCCAGAAGCACAGCAAGTATGTGATCGGGTGATCATCATCAATAAAGGCCAATTTGTAGCTGAAGATTCCACCGAACGATTGCAAACTCGACTAACTGGCGCTCAAAGAGTTCATTTATCTATCCGAGGAGATGCGAGCGAAGTATTACCCGTGGTATCTTCTACACCAGGTGTAATTAACGTATCATCCACGGGTATCGATTCACTGGAATTCGAATCTAAACCGGGTGAGGATGTTCGATCCACAGTAGCTCGAAATGTAATTTCAGCTGGGTATGATTTGCTTGAACTTAAGAAAGTATCCATGAGCCTGGAAGATATTTTCCTTGAATTAACACGAGATGAAATTCTTCCCGAACACTCTACTGAAATCTCTGATTCCCCTGAAATTGAACCAGAGGAAATGAGGTGATCAATATGCGAAATATTTGGACAATCGGAATACGCGAATATAAGCATTACTTTTCTAGCCCAATTGCTTATGCAGTGGCATTTGTGATTATGTTGATCGTTGGCATCTTGTTCTATGTCAACCTTGTTTCATATGCGAATTATGGCATGGCACCAGGTATTCAGATTGTTATCGGCCCCCTGGTAACGTTACTCCTCTTTACAACCCCTGCTGTTACCATGAACACAATGGCTGATGAGCAAAAAACTGGCACATTGGAGCTCTTGCTAACAGCACCAGTACGTGATCATGAAATAATCATTGGTAAATGGTTCGGTGGTTTTCTTTTCATCTTGACCATTTTATTGGCAAGCTGGATATTCCCAATCATACTTAACCAGCTCGTATCTCCCGGTATCGACCAGGGAGAACTCCTTGCCTCTTATCTTGGGCTTGCTTTAATGTGTGCTGCATTTGTGGCGATTGGTATTGCTGCATCATCATTATTCAGTAACCAAATAGCAGCCTTCTTCCTTACCCTAGGTATTATCATGGCACTTTGGATGATTAGTTATCCTGCTCAGTCTATGGGAGCTGGTGGTGGTGAAATAGTTCGATATCTTGATCTGGGTGAGCATTTTTATTCAACATTTTATAAAGGGCTTATCGATCTTAAAGATGTCATCTACTACCTCAGTTTAACAGCAGTTAGTCTGTTCCTTGGAAGTGTCTCTGTTGAAAGCCGGAGGTGGCGATAATGAAACCTCAAATTCGTAAATATGCATCTATTGGTTTGTATCTATCCCTATTAGCAGTTATTACAGCAGCAGGGTTATATATTGTCTATCGCACTTTTAACCTTGCTATTCAAATCAGTTTGGCAGTCGCTGTTTTAGGTATAGCCTTTTGGGTTCTCATCGATCCCAATCATGTGATGGAATTGATTAAAGGCCGGCAAGTGAAATATGGCAGCAATTCCCTTATCATGACGGTTGCATTCATCGGGATTATTGTAGTAATCAACGTAATTGGTTATAAATACGCTCCCCGGTGGGATTTAACCGAAGGTAAAAAGAACACTCTTGCCCCAGAAACTATTGCGATGCTTGAAAAATTACCTTCAAAAGTCACCGTGCAGGCATTTTTCACATCGACATCTTCAAGTGATAGCGCTCGAACTTTATTAGAGAGTTTTAAACGTGCATCAAATGGCAAATTTGACTTTGAATTCATTAACCCAAATTCAAATCCAGTTGCAGCGCAAAACGCACATGTCGAAAAAGATGAAACACTGGTTCTCACTATGGGAGATCAACAAGAGCAGGTAAACATCATCTCAGAGAAAGAGATCGATACTGCTTTATTAAAATTGATCAACCCGTCCTCTCCGGCTGTTTATTTCTTATCGGGGCATGGTGAGTTTGATATCGATAATTCTGGAGACGATGGTTACTCTAAACTCAAATCAAAACTTGAGGAAAAGAATTACACTGTCTCCACTTTGAACCTGGTTACAAATCCAAATATTCCTGAAGATGCAAAGCTGATCGTAATTGCATCACCCATGAAACCACTCTCCACAGACGAAGTATCCTTACTGAGTGGATATCTTGATGCTGGCGGATCGGTAATCGTTATGTATGATCCAACAATACAAAACCAGTTTGGTGATGCAGCTGACCCGTTTGCTGAATATCTGTCAGCCAATTGGGGCATCAGTTTCAATAATGACCTGGTAATTCATCTTGAGAAGGAAGCATCGGTTTTGGCTTATGCAGGTGCTTATGATTCATCTCATCCAATAACAACAAAAATGAATAATCTCGTCACGGTGTATCCATATTCTCGCAGCATTTCATTCAGCAGTCAGCCACAGGATATTACTCAAACAACTCTTGTGATCACACCTGAAGATTATTGGGGAGAAACTGATCTGGCAAGCCTCCAATCAGGTTCAGTTTCATATGATGAAGCAACCGATATAACTGGTCCTCTTCCTCTTGTAGTAGCTGCTGAAAACTCTGCGAATTCAGGCCGAATTGTTGCTTTTGGTGATAGTGAATTTGCTGCAAATAGCAACGTCGATTATTATGGCAACCTTGATTTTATTGTCAACAGTGTAGATTGGGCATCCGAGCAAGAAGATTTGATCACATTAACCCCGAAAGATACCACTCAACGTATACTGGAGCCACCACAATCTTTGGTAATGAATTTAATTCTGTTGGCATCCATTTTTGTAATACCTGGGTTGATCCTCGTAATAGGTGTAGTTACCGCAATTGTTCGCAAGAAAAGAGGATAATGTATGGTCAAGAAAAGTACTTGGGTATTAATCATCATCTTTGTTATGCTTGTGGTTGCACTACTGTTGGTTGAAAAATATCCAGTTGGGCCACTCAAAGGTACTCCAACACCAACACAACAGCCTGCACTGCTAGATTCTTCATTGAAAGCTCAAGTTTCCAGCATCAAAATTCAAACTGGTACTGAATCATTTAGTCTGGAAAAAGCTGGTGATACCTGGGTGTTTTCAAACAATCGTTCTGTGGCGGTAATGCAATCAGCCGCAAATGAAATGGTGGATGTACTCTTTTCTTTGGACACCAAATCAGTGGTTGATCCAACCACCCCCATGGAAACGATGGGTTTGGTTGAACCATCAATTGTCTTTACGATAATTATGCAAGATGGTACAGAACAAAAAGTTACCATAGGAGGTATTACACCCACCTCAAGTGGATATTTTGCCCAGATCAATCAGGATTCACCTATTGTGATCAGCACCTATGCGGTTGAAAGCTTGAATAGGTTCGTAAATCCAGAAGGTTTAATGGCAGAGACGCCAACACCTGAAGCAACACAAATGGAGGTAACGCCTACTCCCTGATTGTAAAAAATAACTTGTAATTGTGTAAAAAAAAGTGTATGCTGATATTTGGTAAGAATACCAGAGGGTTTAGCCTCTGTTAAAAAGGACGTGTGTAAATAAAGAATGGAAGATGAACTGGTACAAGAACTGGAAGATGAAGAATTTTCGAACATCGCAAGATTGTTGGAGTTTGGCAGGCAAAAGACCTACGTCACAATCGATGATATTTTGCATTTCTTCCCTGACGCTGAACAAGATGTTGAGCAGCTAGAAGAAGCTTTTTCAGCATTACTTAGTGCTGGTATTCCTTATATTGAGGATATTCCATCAGAAGAACCTTCTGACGAAGAACTCGAACAGGATGAGGAAGTTGTCAAAGAACAGACTCAGGTCTCCTCGATGGATGACCTGGCAAATATCGACACAGACGATACCATTGGGCTTTATTTAAAGGAAGTTAGTCGTGTTCCTTTATTAACTGCTGAAGAAGAAGTTGAATTAGCGCAACGTATTGAGCGTGGGCGTATGGCTCGCGAAGAATTAGCGCGCACCAATGTAAGCGCACGTCGCAGAATCGAATTAAGAAGATTGATCGAAGACGGCTGGGCAGCTAGAGAGCACCTGATAACTGCAAACTCACGATTGGTGATAAGTGTTGCTAAAAAGTATATGGGACGTGGTGTTCCTTTCCTTGATTTAATCCAGGAGGGAAATATTGGTCTTATTCGCGCCACCAAAAAGTTTGATTATCGTCGTGGACATAAATTCAGCACGTACGCAACCTGGTGGATCCGTCAGGCGGTAACCCGTGCAATCGCTGATCAGGGACGCACGATCCGTGTTCCAGTTCACATGGGTGATCAAATTAATAAATTACTTCGTATTCAGCACCAACTTACACAACGCCTTGGCCGTGATCCATCAGTAGATGAGCTGGCTATTGCCTTGGATGTTCCACCAAAGAAAGTTGAGAACATGATCCAGGTTGCACGAAGACCTCTATCTTTGGAAACTCCTACAGACGACGAAGAGGATTCTGTGTTGGGTGATTTCATCATGGACGATGAAGCACCACCACCTGATGATACAGCCACCTACAATTTGCTGAAAGAGCATTTAGATGACGTACTGAATACTTTACCTCCTAGAGAGGTTCGCATCCTGCAATTGCGTTACGGTTTACTGGATGGGCAAGCCTATACCCTCGAAGAAGTTGGAAGAAAGATGGGGGTTACGCGTGAGCGTGTTCGACAAATTGAAGCGCAGGCTCTTAGCCGCCTTCGTCATCCTTCCATTAGACGAAAATTACGCGACTATTTAGGTGATTAGTAAAAAGAAACGACCATAATTCATGGTCGTTTCTTTATTCTGGCATTTCTCTTGCATTCCTGTAATATTTGGTGCATACTAATGATGAGAGGTGCATATGAGCAATCTATCTTTGCGCGCATATAATCGCGAAATTGAAAGCCAGATCGACAATAATCAGATCGAAGAAGCCATCGCACATTGTCGGCATATCCTGATTACATATCCCAAACATCTGGACACATATCGTCTGCTTGCAAAGGCATATCTCGAAGCCCAGAAATATCCGGATGCATTGGATATTCTACAGCGTATCCTTTCAGTTTCCCCTGATGATTTCATTACCCATATTGGTATGAGCATCGTAAGAGAGAATGAAAACAATATTGATGCTGCAATCTGGCATATGGAGCGCGCTTTTGATATTCAACCTTCCAATAGCGCAGTTCAAGATGAACTAAAGCGGTTGATTGGTCGAAAAGAAGGCATTGAACCAGCAAAAATTCGGCTTACCAGAGGTGCTCTGGTACGCATGTATCTGCGAGGAAATTTATTTACTCAAGCAATTGCTGAAGCTCGTGCTGCGCTTGCTGAAGACCCGACCAGAATGGACTTGCAAGTTGTTCTTGCACGTGCATTAAATCTCGCAGGTTTGAAAGTTGAGGCAGTAGAATTGGCAAAGAAAATGCTTGATTCACTACCTTTTTGTATGGAATCACATCGAATATTAATCGCAAACACCGCTCTCATTAGTGTCGATGAAGCTGCAGCTTCCCGGAAGAAATTAGTTGAACTGGATCCCTATTACGAGTTCATTTCTGCAAGCATTCCAACAATCGAGCAGGTTCCTGACAATTCTGTTCTGATTGAAAAATTAGAATGGCGTGAAGAAGAAAAAGGATTCTACGAGGCAAGATACCCAGAAGCTGAAGCTTCCAATACTCCTTCACCTGAAGCTATCCAATTTGAAGAACCAATTAACCCCATACTTTCTGAAGACTCTTTTATGAATGTAGAACAAGAATCTATAGCTACGTTTGAAAAAGACGAGATCCCCTCACCTGAGAACTTTTTGATAGAAGAGTTACCATCAGAAGAAGCAACTCCTGAAAGTTCAATCGAACCTGATAATATCATGCCTGAGTGGATGAGCAGTGCTGGCTGGCAAACTGGAAAATCAGAAGAACCTATAACTGCACCATTTGAATCCTCTACGGAAGAATCTGAAGAGATTGCTCCTGCAGAATTGCCTGACTGGTTAAAATCTATGGCACCTATCGAAGAGAAATCGGCTGGTACTGGGAAAATCGAACCATTGCAGGAGACTCCAGACGAAACTTTTGACTTTTTAGAACCCGGATCGCTGGATGAACCATTAATTACAGCATCAGAAGAAAGTGAAATACCCGATTGGCTGAAATCGGTCGCATCTACAGATAAAATTCCTGCAGATATGAGTGAGGAAGAGACTACACAAGAAATTCCTCCAACAGAAACAAAAACTCCCATTCATGAATTGGTGTCAGAACAAGAGAATATCGAAAAAAGTCCAAACGATGAACTTCCTGATTGGCTACGCGCAGCTTTGGAAGACGAAGAATCTTTGGATGTCACACAAAAGACACCTTCTTCCATACCACCAGAAACCATACCGGGATGGATTCAAGAAACGGTTACAGATTCTGCAGCTACTTCCTCTTCTGAAACTCTTTCCTCATCTGAAACTGAACAAGAACCCATTACTGAGCCACTTAATCTTGAATTAACCCAACCAACAGCCTCGGAACCTGCCTCTGGAGAAGGCGAATTCCATCCTGTGACAGAAACAAACGAGACAATTTTTTCATCAGAAGCTCAGGGTGAAAGTATTGATCAATTATTCCGCAGAGAGCTTGAAGCATCAGAAGAAGATATCCCTGCATTTCATGAACCCGTTGAACCTATTACTGAAGAAGAACCAATAATCTTTGAAAATGTGGAAGAAACACAGGAAAATGTCACTGGCAATATGCTTGATGAGACAGTCATTTCAGAAGAAGTTGCAGGTGAATCCACCACTCTGGATCTACCAGATTGGCTGAAAGGTTTCGAAGAAACGCAGGAAGCAAAAATAGAAGAACCAATAAAAGAAGAATTGCAGGAATTGCCTTCACAGGAATTAACAGAAGTTACAGAAACAACAGAAGTTGAAGAAGTAACCAAAGAGATCAATATTCCTGAATCGCAATTTGCTACGGAAGAAGAGATTCCCGAGACTATTGCTGAACCCCTGACCTTTGTTGAACCTGAACCAGTCATCCAACCTGAGACTCTTGAAGATATTTTACAAAAGAACTCAATTCAGATCCAACAAAAGCAAAACCTCGAAGTTGTGATAGACTCTCTTTCGCAGCTTACGCAAGATCACCCTGAAGATGTTCAGTTATGGCAAATGCTTGGTGATGCGTATTTCAAGAATAACCAGATCCAGCAGGCAATTGATGCCTATACGAAGGCTGAGGAAATTCTCAAATAATTTTTTTGGAGGTCACTTTGGAGCGTTCATTGGTGCTGATCAAACCCGATGGTGTTCAACGCGGGTTGATCGGTGAAATCATTAAGCGGTTTGAGCAACGAGGGTTAAAGCTGGTTGCAGCAAAGTTCTTACAGGTGGATAGTAAATTGGCAGAAACCCATTATGCCATTCATAAAGGGAAACCTTTTTATACCGGATTGATCAACTACATCACTTCTGCACCTGTTATGGCGATGGTCTGGGAAGGTGCAGATGCTGTTGCTGCAATTCGCCAGACGATGGGCTCAACTAAACCCACTGAGGCAGCTCCAGGTACCATCCGGCATGATTTCGCCATGACAGTCAGCCGCAACCTGACTCATGCTTCAGATTCGGTTGAAAATGCAGAAAAAGAGATCGCGTTATGGTTCAATCCTGAAGAGCTGATTTCCTGGAAAAAAATTGATGAAGATTGGCTTTATAAAAGTAACTAACCATTTAATTAACTGACGAATTTTCACATTTTACCTACCAATTTCTTGACCCGTGAGATAACGTCTGTTAGAATATTGCGGCGCCTCCATCGTCTAGGGGACCAGGACGCAGCCCTTTCAAGGCTAAAACCAGAGTTCGAATCTCTGTGGAGGCATAAGACATCCCTACCAAATGGGGATGTCTTTTTACGTTATAATCAAAAAATATTATGAGCCGATTGACCCGCGTTACCATCATGCTTGCAGTTTTCTTTGCTGTAGATAAAGCTCTGGCTTTATTACGTCAGGTCATCATCGCTAGGCAATTTGGCTTGTCCGCAGCGTTGGATGCATTTAACGCCGCAAACAACCTCCCCGACCTGTTATTTGCATTGATCTCCGGCGGCGCACTGGCGGTGGCCTTTATTCCAGTTCTCACGGCTGTTTTAACGGAAAAAGGGAAAACAGCTGCCTGGCTGTTATTCTCCCGTATCGCCAACCTGGCATTTCTCGTGACTGCAGTCCTATCCATTATCATTGCCCTTCTTGCTGATAATCTGGTGGGTTGGGATCTTGGTATTGCGCCTGGATTCACATCTGAACAGCAGGTTCTGGTCATCCACCTGATGAGACTGAACCTTATTGCCACCCTCATCTTTTCCATCAGTGGGCTTGTTATGGCAGGGCTGCAAGCCAACCAGCATTTCTTTTTACCCGCACTTGCACCATTGCTTTACAATCTCGGACAGATATTTGGAGCATTAATCCTCTCTCCCATTGAACCCTATCAGATTGCAGGATTTCAGTTACCTGCTCTTGGTCTTGGGGTGGATGGCCTGGTCTATGGAGTTATCCTGGGTTCTGCTCTTCACCTGCTCATCCAGGTACCGGGATTGATCAAGTATAAATTCCATTGGTCGTTCAGCCTGGGATTGCGCGACAATTCTGTCAAAAAAGTACTATCCTTACTGGGTCCTCGCGTGATCACTATGTTATTAATCCAACTGATATTCATCGTCCGTGATAATCTGGCTTCACGTCTTGAATCAGGCGCAGTAACTGCGCTCGCATATGGATGGATGATCCAGCAGGTACCAGAAACCCTGATCGGCACTGCAATTGGCACAGCATTGCTCCCTACATTGGCTGAATTGCTTGCCAAAGGTCAAAATGATGAATATCGAAAAAATATTCAAACTGCTGTGAATATTCTGATCGGGTTGACGATCCCAGTTGCTTTTGTTTTAGGCATAGGATTGCAGCCTCTTCTCCCAGTGGTATTTGGGTTTGATGATAAAAGTGCCATGCTTCTTATGAACGTAACAAGGGGATATCTGGTAGGGTTAACAGGTCATTGCCTGCTCGAAGTAGCTTCTCGTTCTTTTTATGCACAACAGAATGCACGTTTGCCTCTTTTGGCTGCCTTAATCAATATCCTTGTATACATTAGTCTGGGCAGCCTGCTTTTTAAATCAATGGGTGCTACGGGCATCAGCCTTACGGATGCAATTGCTTTTTCAACGCAGGCGATCTTCTTGTTATTCATGCTTTCCCAACAGGAGAGTTCCTGGTTAGGTAAATACCGTAAGATTTTCTCTCGTAATAAACCAACCCCACTGAATGAAGATAATATTTCCATTTCACCAGTCGCAATAAAATTTCCTGTACAGATCGTTTTATTAAAAGCACTGGTAGCAGGTCTTCTTGGTGCATTGGCAAGTTATGGGGTTCTATTCCTGGCTCAAAAAACAACTCTCCATCCTTTAATTTCTGGTGGTTTCAGCCTGATTGCAGGCGTGATTTTCTTTATTCCTGTAGTTTGGAAAGAAATCAAGTTCGTTTTACACCTCTAGCAATTTTGGATAAGGTATAATAGGCGCATGAACTATACAGACGATACAAATTCATCATCTGATTTTTCTGATATTTCAGATGAAAAAACATTGCCGGTTAACATAGAACCTGATACTGATGAAGATATAACAGTGCAAATCCCAACCAGATTGCCTCCTGATGATCAGTTCACTGGTACACCTCCATCCAATACTGATAAGGAAGGAAAGAAAACAAAACCCAAGAAAGGATGGATCATCCTTTTAGGTTTCGTTTTGGTTATTATCCTGACTGTAATTGGCGGATTCATAGGATATCAGGCAGCTTATAATTCTCGCAAAGCTGCTGCAGAAGAACAGAATGCGATCGAGGCAACAAAGCAGTTTGAGCTTGGTGTTGCAGATTTGGAAGCAGGTCGGTATGAAATTGCAAAACAACGTTTTGAATATGTTTTGCAAATTGATTCAAATTTTCCTGGTGCAATGGAAAAACTAACCCAGGTCATGATGCTAATCGCCCAAGAGAAAACACCCACTCTTCCACTGCCTACAGAGACCATCGCACCAACTCCCACGAAAGATACACGCCCTTCAGAAGAACTTTTTAATGTTGCACAAAACTACCTTCGAGCTGGTGATTGGGTTAATGCTATTATCACCATTGAAGCCTTACGCACTGCAGACCTCACATTTCGTCCAGTCGATGTGGATGGTATGTACTACATTGCAATACGAGGTCGTGGGATCAATAAAATTGTTGTAGAGGGTAACCTTGAAGGTGGCATCTATGATCTTACCCTGGTTGAAAGGTTTGGCCCACTCGACAAAGAAGCAGAAGGTTACCGCTCCTGGGCACGAGCATATATTCAAGGTGCAAGTTTTTGGAAAGTAGATTGGGAAAAAGTTGTCACATATTTCAGTCAAATCTATCCTGCTGCTCCAAATATGGTGGATGCAGATGGCTGGACTGCTGCAGAACGATATCGATACGCCTTGATCCAATATGGAGATCAATTCTTGGCTTCCGAAGATTATTGTTCAGCCCGTGATCAATACAGGATCGCATTAAGCATCGCTGACGATCCTAAATTAGGTCCTACCGCAACATATGTGCAGTTACAATGTGAACCACCAACAGCGACGCTTGCTCCTTTCACTCCTACTTCATCTTACATAACTGAGACGCCTACTTTGGAAAGTACTGTGGCTCCAACAGAACCTCCTGTCGAGACATCCACTACACCATAGCAATATGAATTACCTCCCTTTTTTATAGGGAGGTAATTTTTCGAGAATTCTACTTATGAATTTTCTATATAATATTTCTAGATGTAAGATCAATCCCAACCATAAGTCTAAGGAGATTTCATGCGAAAAGAAGTGATTCTTATCACGGGCGCAAATGGCGAGATGGGTCATGGTCTAATTGCTCATCTTGGGCAACAAGGAAATCTAGCTATTGTTGCTGTTGACGTCCAACCAATTGATAGTGAAATTGCTCAATATTGTGCACGTACAATCCAGGGAGACATTCTGGATAATTTGTTATTAGGACGTCTGATAGCGGAATTTGAGATCCGCACAATATTCCATTTAGCATCAATTTTATCCACCAAAGCAGAATACAACCCTGAAACTGCCCATAAAGTGAATGTCGAAGGTACACTCAACTTGCTTCGGCTTGCTGTTGAACAATCACAATGGCAGGGTAAATCCGTCAAATTTATCTACCCTAGTTCAATTGCAGCTTATGGTTTACCCAACCTGAAAGTAAAAGATGCTGCTGGAAAAATTCAGGAAGATCAATGGCTGCAGCCAATAACAATGTATGGCATTAACAAATTGTATTGTGAACATCTTGGGAGATACTACCAATACCATTACCGTCAACTTGCTGCTGATAGAGCAAGCCATACAATAGATTTTCGGTCTATCCGATTCCCTGGGCTGATCAGTGCAGTTACAGTTCCTACTGGAGGAACGAGTGATTATGCACCAGAAATGATCCATCATGCTGCACAGGGATTGCCTTATGACTGTTTTGTTCGACCTGACACCCGCTTGCCTTTCATGGCGATGCCGGATGCCATTAAAGCTCTTCTTATGCTCGAATCAGTACCTCAAGAAAAACTATCAAGACTTGTGTATAACATTACGAGTTTTAGCCCAACTGCTGATGAGATTTCCAGCATTGTAAAATCTGCATTTCCAAAAGCTGAAATTACTTATAAACCGCATATCAGCCGGCAAGCGATTGTTGATTCATGGCCTGCATGGTTGGATGATAGCGCTGCCTGTACAGATTGGAATTGGAAGCCTGATTTTGATCAGGAAAAAGCATTCAATGATTATCTCTTTCCAACGATCTGCAAACGATACTCATAAATATGAGAAGGGGTGAGCGATGGCAGGGGAAGATATCACTGCAAGATTTGAAATAGCGGAAGATGAAAAAGCAACACAAATGATGGTTTATATTACCCACGGAATTTATTGGGGAACCGTCATTACAAAGCAAGGTGTACGTTTAAGTACCTGGTTGAGAGGACAGGCTGCTCCGGATTATATGAGGTTATTAGATGCAAAAGGTTTGATCACTACCGCAGGTGGACAACCAAAACCAGTTGCATTTAAGGAAACCAATATCCCAGCGGAATATATCCTTGCATACCACATGCTTCCCCCTGCACAAGACCCTGTTGATTATGATGTGACTGAACCAAACCGGAGTATGATACCGGTCACGATGGGTATTGGAACTTTTTTCTGTAATGGTTATTTACGAATTTCCACAATCTCGACATTAGCAAAATTCTTGGATGCAACGAAAGAGATATATACCTCAGTATATGATGCTGAAATTAGTTGTCCAATCATGCCTTCTTTGGGTACTTTAAAAATCCCCTATTTACAGGTAAGAAAAAATAATACAGTTTTCTGCCTGAGATAAACGATTGGATTTGGTAGGTTAATATGGTTAGAAAAACAGTAGGCTATGTAAATCTTGTCTGGTACTGTCCTTCCTGTGGAGTAAAAAACCTGGGGACTCAAAGAACCTGCCAGGGCTGTGGAAAACCACAACCTGATGACGTCGCATTTCAAAAAACAGAGCAGGACCATGAAATTACTGATGAAAAAGTCATTGAAGCCGCAAAAAAAGGCGCAGATATTCATTGTGCGTATTGTGGTGCACGCAATCCTGCAGATACAAAAAAATGTATTCAATGTGGAGCAGATTTGTCCAGTGGTAAAAAGCGCCAGACAGGTACAGTATTAGGTGCCGTTCAAACAGCAGAAGTTCCTCAACGGTTATGCCCTAATTGCAAGACACCAAATCCCGAGACAAATCAAACTTGTTCAAAATGTGGTGCTCCATTGGAAAAATTAGCCCAGGTTGCCCCAGCTTTACCAATCAAGAAAGTCAATCCATTATGGATCATTATAGGGATCATTGCAGGGGTTGCAATTTGTATTTTTCTCTCTATCGTGATATTTTCTGATGGTGGTGGGAAAACAGAGACCATTTCAGGAACAGTCAATTCAGTTCATTGGGAACGCTCAATCGCAATTCTCGGATTGGTTCAGACTGAAAAATCCGATTGGCTGGATAATATTCCACAGAGCGCTGATCTTGGTACCTGCACTAAAGAATACCATCATACAGAGGATGCTCCTGTTGAAGGTTCGGTAGAAGTATGTGGCACACCCTACGTTGTTGACACAGGAAGTGGCGTTGGTGAAGAAGTTGTTGATTGTGTTTATGAAGTGTATATGGATTACTGTACCTATACGGACTATGAATGGTCCGTGATCGACACAGCGGTAGTAAATGGAAATGACCTTGATCCATATTGGCCAGACCTGTCTCTCGATAGTGGGCAACAAGAAGGTAATAGAACAGAGTCGTATATTTGCAGTTTTCAGACATCTCAAGGAAAACTTGATTATCAAACAAATTCATACAATGAATTCAACCAATGCCAGATAGGTAGTGAATGGGAATTGGAAATAAATAGTAGAGGACAGATTATTCGTATAACTGAGAAATAAAGCCTAGATCAGCGAAAACCAGAATGCCAGGTCGTTCACATTTGTTCCTGTCGAACCGGTTTTCAATAATGTATCTAGTCTTTCAAAGAATGGATAGGAGTCATTTGCTTCAAGGGCTTCATCGATATCAAGATGAAGCCTTTGTGCATCTTGAATAGTCAAACCGTTTACACATGCACCTGCTGCATCGGTCGGACCATCTTCTCCATCAGTTGCAAGGGTAAGGAAAAATTCGTTTATACTTCCTGATAGCAATTTGGCAGCACCAAGTGCTGTTTCTAAATTTCTTCCACCTATTCCATTCTCCTTCAAGGTTACTGTTGTTTCTCCCCCAAATAGAATACACGCGTTATCTACTAATTGAAGTTTTTGCTTCCATATTTCTCTTGCCTGGAGTACCAAATCGTTTCCCACTTTTCGTGCTTCACCAATAAAAGGTTTCGATACTTCATAGGCTGCATACCCTTCGATGATTGCCTGTTGATATGCGGCATTCATTGCAGTTGCATTACTAGCAATGATCTGAGCAAAACCCTTCTCCCAAATAGTTGCGCTCTCTTTTACCGTTTCTGGATAGATTCCTTCTCTGCCTGCTAAAAGGTAATTCGAAATTTCAACAGGAATGCTTTGCCATAAGTTATAGCGATAAAGGATATCAATGGCATCATCGAATGTGGACGAATCTGGAACAGTGGGTCCAGAAGCAATAGAGTCTAATGCATTATCTGTAACATCGGAAATAACCATCGAAATGAATCTTGCTGGATGTGCAGCTAGTGCAAGCTTTCCACCTTTAACTCTATCAAGATGTTTTCGAATAACATTCATTTCTTGAATAGTAGCACCTGAAGCAAGAAGGAGTTGAGTCATCCTCTGTAAATGCTCTAATTTCAAACCGTTTTCAGGGTAAGTAAGAAGTGCTGAACCTCCTCCAGAAATGAGGAAGAATACAATATCCTCATCTTGAGCATCTTTTAGGTAATCTATGACTGTTTCCGCAGCCAAAATGCTTTTTTCATCAGGTATTGGATGGCTACTCGAAATGATTCTGAATTTATTCGAATTTTCAATTGTTTCGTTAATTACTTTTTTTGTAACAATTACCCCACTATTGATTTTTTCGCCTAATACATCAACCAAACCTCTGGTCATCGGTACTGATGCTTTACCAATTGCAACAACCATTATTCTTGAATTTTGGCTTAGTTTATAATTCCTAGTACCGATTAAAAATCCATTTGCTTCATTTTGAATGAATTTTTTTATCACAGAATATGGATCAACTGCTTCAAGTGAAGCCTTAATGATTTTTAGAATACTTGAACGATGTTCGATTGGAATGTTGCCCGGAATTTTCCAGTGGTCAGTTTCCATGTCACGATTAAATACTGGTTTTTTGAGGAAATTCATTATTCATCTTGTATTCAAGAAGTGTTATATTTTCTGAAAATTACCAAAACTTATTGGTTATCAGCAAATAATTTACGGTACAATATTTGTTGAGGTTTTAATAATTTTACATCCGTTTACGGAGGATCTATAACGTGAATAATTCACATCTTGATTTTCTTTTTCGCCCGAAATCTGTTGCAGTAATTGGCGCATCAGCCACCCCAGGGAAAATTGGTTACTCGGTAATGGCTAATTTGATTGAGGGGAAATATGAAGGTAAAATTTATCCAATCAACAATAAATTGGATAATATCTTAGGCATTAAATGTCATGCATCCATTCTTGATGTTCAAGAACCTGTTGACATTGCTGTAATTACCGTACCCGCTAAAATTTGTGTGCCTATCACAGAAGAATGTGGGAAAAAAGGCGTTAAAGCATTAGTCATCATCACCTCCGGCTTTAGTGAAGTAGGTGAAAAGGATCTGGAACAGCAGATGGTTGATATAGCCCAAAAGTACAACATGCGGATACTGGGCCCAAATATTGTTGGATATCTCTCCAATGGCGAAAAACTCAACGCATCATTTGCACCATTCCTTCCTCTACGTGGAAGAGCTTCTTTGATCTCTCAAAGCGGTGCATTGTTGATTGCCCTTGATGCAGCTACCTATTCACGCCGCGTAGGTTTTGAAAAGTTGCTTTCTATCGGTAATATGTCGGATCTTGATTTCGCTGATATGATTGAGTGGTTGAACAACGATAAAGATACTTCTTGTATTTCTTTATACATTGAAGGTTTCAAAGATGGCCGCAAATTTATCGAACAATGCCGGAAGACTTCTAAGCCTATCATTGCACTAAAAGCAGGCGTTTCTGCTCATGGTGCTGCAGCAGCAGCTTCTCATACCGGCTCACTTGCAGGTGCTGCAAAAGTTTACGGAGCAGCTTTCCAACAAGCTGGTGTCGTGCAGGCTTCTGACCTGGATAACCTTTTTGACCGCACGCTTGCATTTTCGCTTGAACCACCCTTGAAGGGTGATAACCTTCTAGTGATCACCAATGGTGGTGGTGTGGGCGTATTGGCTACAGATGCTGCGGAGCGATATGGCATACCGCTTAGATTTGCACCAAAAGATGTTCAAGAAGCATTGAAAAAACATATGCCAGACTTTGGTTCAGCAAAGAATCCAGTTGATTTAACTGGAATGGCTGGACCAGAATGGTATAAAGAATCAGTCTTATATGCAATCAAACATGATTGGGTAGATGGCGTAATTGTTCTCTATTGTGAAACAGCAATTACTAATCCTTCAGAAATTGCCCAGGCAATATTCGAAGCAGTCAAAGAATCCGGTGTAACCGATAAACCTGTGACTGTTTCATTTGTTGGTGGTGAAAAATCTGAAAAAGGTATGCAATGGTTAGTCGAGAACGGTATTCCTGCTTATGGAGCACCTGATATTGCAGTAAATGCTATGGCTGCCTTGCGCGAGTATGCAAAGATTCGCGTAACCCTGTCTGAAAAAGAAAATAATGATGTAAAAGTAGACAAAGCTACCGCACAGAAAATTATTGACGGAGCTCGTGCAGCAGGTCGTGATTCTCTAACTGAAGTTGAAGCCAAACAGGTCTTTGAAGCTTATGGACTTCCTGTAACAAAGACCTATCTTGCGAAATCTGAAGAAGAAGCTGTTTCACTAGCGAAGCAGATCGGCTTCCCAGTAGTTATGAAGATCGTTTCTCCCGATATTTTACATAAATCCGATGCGGGTGCGGTTAAAGTGAATATCAAAGATGAGCAATCTGCTCGCGATGCCTATCAGATTATTCTGAAGAACTCCAAAAATTATAAGGCAGACGCGAACATTCATGGTGTTGCAATACAAGAAATGGCCCCTTCAGGTACTGAAGTAATCATGGGATCTGTCAATGATCCTACCTTTGGTCCAACAATGATGTTCGGTCTGGGTGGCATCTTTGTAGAGGTTCTGAAGGATGTAACCTTCCGAGTTGCACCTGTTTCGACAGGGCAGGCACGTCATATGATCGATGAGATTCGTGGTGCACCAATTTTAGCTGGCGTCCGCGGCGAATCGCCTCGCGATCGCGCTCAATTGGCTGATACAGTTTGCCGTTATTCAAAAATGATCCTTGATCTTGGTGATGATATCAGTGAATCTGATGCAAATCCAATTCTTGTCTACGAAGAAGGCAAGGGAGTGAAAGTCGTCGACGCCCGTATCATTCTAAAGAAGAAATAGCATTTTTGAAACCAAGGGGCTGCAAATATTGCAGCCCCTTTTCTCTCCCTGCCAGTGATTATTATTCAGGCAGGCAAAATGAAAAACATTTCTCGAAGAAAGTTTCTAACAGAGGCATCCCTGGGGTTAGGCGCCATAATTCTGGCGGGTTTATCTGGCTGTAAAACAATAACTCCTCAACCAGTACCTCCTACGAAAAGCATTAATCCCGATATTAGTTCCACTGATACAGAGCAAGTTCCTCAAGATACTTCTACAATAGAACCAACACCAACCATAGGATTGCCAGACCTTGCTGTTGCCCGAAATGGTGAACCCGAACTTCTAGTGCGTCAGGTAATTGAAGCATTAGGTGGAATAGGTCAATTTGTTTTTTCAGGCGCCAGTGTCATAATAAAACCAAATATCTGTGTAGCATATAACACATATGAATATGCTACTACAACTAATCCCTGGGTAATTGGGGCATTGGTAAAACTTTGCTTTGAAGCAGGAGCTGCCAGTGTAAAAGTAATGGATAATCCTTTTGGAGGGACAGCTGAAGAAGCATATAAAGTTTCTGGAATTAGCGATGCGGTACAGACTGCTGGGGGAACAATGGTCTTTATGACTGATAGAAAATTTATTAATACAACCATCCCAAACGCAACCAGCTTGAAAAAAACTGCAATTTATGAAGATATCCTTAATGCGGATGTTTTGATCAATGTTCCGATAGCAAAAGATCATGGTCTGGCAAAGCTGACCCTGGGTATGAAGAATCTAATGGGTACGATTCAAAAGAGAGAAATCCTGCATACAAAATTAGGACATAACCTTGCAGACCTTGCTGGTTTCCTACGCCCTGAATTGACGATTATTGATGGAATTCGTGTATTGATGGAAAATGGTCCAACTGGTGGAAGTCTGGATTATGTGAAGAAAATGGACACAATTATTGCATCCAGAGATATCGTTGCAGCAGATAGTTATGCTGCAAACAGCTTATTTGGGATGGATCCTCTTTCGCTTGCATATATAGAAGCAGGTGTCTCTGCAGGATTGGGCTCTGCTGATCTTCAACAATTGAAGATCGAAGAAATATCTAACACCTGATCTGGTCTAAACTGATGAAGAAAATTCCCTCCACACCTTGGGTGGTTATCCGCAAGATAGTGCAAGGAGTTTTTCTACTCTTATTTATTGCAATTATCATTTTGAATCAAAAAAACAATACAGTGGAAGGATTGGCAAAAATTCCAATCCAATTGGATCCTTTGTTAGCCTTTTCATCTTCTTTGGCTGGCAAATTGTTGATCAAAGGATTTGTATTTTCTGCTCTCCTCTTCATATTTGCATTGATTTTTGGGAGATTCTGGTGTGGGTGGATTTGTCCACTGGGAACCCTGTTGGATATTTTTCGCTTTCATTCGAAAAAGAAAATTTACATTCCCGAATCCTTACGAATTGGCAAATATTTACTTCTCGGTGTAATCCTTATCTCAGCCCTATTTGGATTTCAAACCCTTGTATGGCTTGACCCAATATCCATCTTTCAAAGATTATTGATCACAGGAATACTGCCATTCATCGATCGAATATTCACCTGGCTAGAAAACATACTTTATCCGATTACTTTTCTTTCATCCATCATTGACAAAGCTGATCAGCTTTTGAGACCTGTATTTTTACCTTTGCAGCCTGCCCGTTTCACCAATATTGGATGGATCATTACCGTACCCATTATCCTAATTCTTCTCAATGTAATTACAAGCCGATTTTGGTGTCGCTATCTCTGTCCATTGGGAGGTTTATATGCTTTCCTTAGCCGGTTTTCAATATTCCGACGTCAGGTAGACCCTAAAAAATGTACAGGTTGCTCGAGATGTACACAAAAATGTCCGACCGGAACCATTAATCAAACTGCTGGATATCGAAGCGATCCTGCTGAGTGTATCATGTGTATGAATTGTATCGAAGCATGTTCATTTTCAGCTAATGAAATAAAACCTGGAATACCTGAAGTGATTCATTTCCCATATGACGCTAACCGACGAAAATTGTTTTCTAGTTTTGGTTATGCATTATTGGGAGTAGCATTTTTGAAACTAATATCATCGTCAAACCATGCTCCTATCAGGCCACCCGGAACTATGCAAGACTCTTTTTTAGCTCGTTGCATACGGTGTGGAGCTTGCTATAAAATTTGTCCAACAAATGCAATTCAACCTGCACCGGTCATGGATGAGAACTATGGATCACCCGAGGTCATTCCCAGGATTGGGTATTGTGATTATTCTTGCAATGCCTGCGGTCTTGTTTGTCCAACCCAGGCCATCCCTGTCTTATCCCTGGAAGAAAAACGAAAAACTATTATTGGGAAAGCGATCATTAACACAAATAGATGTATCGCCTGGGCACAGCATCAAGACTGCATCGTTTGTGAGGAAATGTGCCCAATCCCACAAAAAGCAATCTATCTGAAAGAAGAAACATTCTTATCCCGAGATGGAGCCAATATTCGGGTAAAATTACCTTTTGTTGACCGTGAGTTATGTATAGGTTGTGGTATCTGTGAAAATAAGTGCCCTGTCGTTGGTGAAGCTGCCATCAGGGTCGATCCTCTCGGAACAAATGGGATTTCATGAATTTATCGAAGCAAACCTGGAAAAAAATTCTATCGTCACTGTACATACCCATTACCCTACTTGGGCTCACAGTGCTGGCTTATGCTCCACTTATTTTCTCCTTAGGATTTTATTGGGATGATTGGCCACTCATTTGGTTTGGACATTTACTGGGTACCAATGGATATCTGGAAGTTCTTGCCGGTGATAGACCCTTCTTAGCAGGGGTATATCTCTTCAGCACCAGTATTCTTGGAGACTCTCCCATTCAATGGCACATTTTTGGTTTGTTAACACGTTGGTGTGTTACTCTCTCTTTCTGGTGGGCACTTTCAAAGCTCTGGAAGAATAGACAACAAGAAATATTTTGGATCGCAGCATTATTTGCTGTTTATCCAGGTTTTAAACAACAGCCAATTGCTGTCATATATAGCAATGGGTACCTGTTACTGATTGCTTTCTTTCTTTCTTTTGGATTTACCATTCTTGCATTTCGTGATCGAAAGCGATTCTGGCTTTATACAGGCCTGGCAATAATTCTTGATCTGTTCTGTAGTTTTTCTACAGAATATTACTTTGGGTTGAATCTCGTCAGATTTGTCATTCTATATTTTTTATTCCTTCCCCAAACCAAAGCTTTTTGGAAAACCATCAAGAAGGCGATTATTTTCTGGTTGCCTTACCTTGCAAGTATGATCGCCTTCTTATTGTGGCGGGTTGTATTCTTTAAATTCCCCACCTATCAGCCCGAAACCATTACAAAATTATCCAAACAAGGATTATCGCTATCCTACCTTGGTCAGATCCTCTATCGTGTCATTCGTGATCCTTTTTCTTCAGGAATTCAAACCTGGTTTGATTCTTTCCGCTTCCCATTACTTGAAGATTTTTCTATCCGTTCTAAAGCCGTGTTCTGGATCATTTTTGTGGTTGGAATTGTTTTTTCTCTTCTCACACTATTCGTCTTTAACCGGATCAAACCAGATAAAAAACAAGATATCAATAACGTTGAACCCGATTTTCTTAAAAGTGCTTTCTGGATTGGCTTATCAGCTTTAGTATTGGCTGGCATTCCATATTGGATCACGGATCTCCCCATCGAATTGCAATTCCCGTGGGATCGTTTTAACCTGGCTTTTATGGCTGGAAGTGCGATCATTCTCGTCTGGATATTTATTTGGCTTTTCAGGTCGGAATACCAGGTAAGAATTGTTTTAGCGCTCTTCCTTTCCATGGCAATGGCAAGTGACGTAGTCAATGCAATTACTTTTCAACGTGAATGGCAGACTCAAAAAGAGCTTTTCTGGGAGCTCACATGGCGGGCGCCTCAGTTGAAAGAGGATACAACTGTTCTAACCTTTGGATTACCTTTAAAGTATTATAGCGATAACTCTCTTACAGCTCCCCTCAATTGGATCTACGCACCAGATAATCACTCTACTCAAATACCTTACCTCTTTGCATTTACCGACGTTCGTATTGGAGCTGCAATACCAGAATTGAAGAGGAATGTACCCATATATCAGGCATATCGTAGTGCTGAGTTTACAGGAAACACCTCGAACATGGTAGTAATTTTTTACTCACCTCCAGGTTGTTTGCGTGTTCTCGATCCTTCACGAAGATGGGATGTCCCCGAATTACCTGAAGATTTGAACAAAGCATTTTACCTGTCAAATGTTAATCAGGTATTATCCGATGAAGACACTGCAATTCCACCTCAAGACATCTTTGGTTCAAAAACAGAATTGAATTGGTGTTACTACTTTGAAAAAGCTGATCTGGCGCGTCAATCTGAGAATTGGGATACAATCGTTTCCATGTGGAATGATGCGAAAAACAATAACTTTACACCATCAGATCCCACTGAATATCTTGTTTTTGTTGAAGGCTTTGCCCATAAAGGCGATTGGGATACTGTAGATCAATTACTCAACAATGCCATGCTTCTCAACAGAAATGTTCACTCACATCTATGCAGCCAGATAGATTATTTATCAAAAGAACTTTCGCAGTTAGACGAAGATCAAGCTGCACTCGATGAAATCAGTACCAAATATGAATGTTCTTCTCAATAATCAATGGAGTATTTTCAACGATGATTGACACCTCCCTATCCTGTTCAGTTGTCATTCCCGTATTTAATGGATCTGATACGATCATCGAATTAGTAGAAAGATTAACTAACACACTTTCGGATATTTCTAGCAATTACGAAATTATCCTGGTAAATGATGGTAGCCCTGATAATAGCTGGCAGGTGATACAAAACCTGGCATTGAAAGACCCTGCTCACATTATCGGCATCAACCTCAAGCGGAATTTTGGTCAGCATAATGCATTACTTTGTGGAGTACGTGCAGCAAATAATGAGGTCGTCATCACGATGGATGACGATTTGCAACACCCACCAGAAGAGATTACGAAACTATTAGATCATTTACAAACAGGCTACGATGTAGTATATGGCTTGCCATCCAAAATGCCCCATTCAGCATGGAGAAATTTTTTCTCATGGTTCACAAAACGTACACTTGCCAGAGTTATGGGCGTAAAAACTATTCGAGATATCAGTTCTTTTCGAGCATTTTATACATCCATCAGAGATGCTTTTATTAATTTTCAGAGTCCGAGTGTTATTCTGGATGTATTGCTTTCATGGGGTACAAATCGATTTGGAACTGTCAAGGTAAATGAAGAACCTCGCCAGCAAGGTCATTCTAATTACAATTTTCTTTCATTGGCATCTCAAGCTCTTTTGATTTTGACTGGATTCAGCACCATTCCTTTACGATTTGCTACAATGGTCGGTTTCTTTTTCATCTTCTTTGGTCTGGCAATATTTCTCTATGTTCTGGTGGCAACTCTTGCAGCAGGTAGTATTCCAGGTTTTCCTTTCCTTGCTTCAATAATTTCAATTTTTAGCGGTGTACAGTTATTCTCACTTGGGTTGATAGGAGAATATCTGGGGAGAATTTTTGATAGGAGCATGGAACGGCCTCCCTATGTAGTAGATGAGACCACTCAAAAAGAATTATTATGAAATGCGTTATTCTTCAACCTTCTTATATCCCCTGGCGGGGATATTTTCACCAGATTGCTCTGGCAGATATTTTTATTTTTTATGATGATGTGCAATATGATTCCCGGGGATGGCGTAATCGCAATAAGATCAAAACACCATCTGGTTCTCGTTGGATCACCATACCTGTTCATTCAAAAGGCTCTCAAATAGAACATATTCCTATCAATAAGATCGACATCGATTGGTCAAAATCATGGAATGAAGAGCATTGGTCAAGCCTGAAGCATAACTATGCGAAGGCACCTCATTTCTCTCAATATGCTGATATCCTTATTGAGTTCTATTCCCATAAACCAGAGAAACTGATCGATTTCACAATCCCTCTCACCAAGCTCATCTCCGACCTTCTTGGATTTCACCCCACTTTCCTGTTATCTTCCCAACTACAGGCAGAAGGAAGCAAAACCGATCGTTTAATTTCAATTCTCAAATTAGTTGGGGCTGATCATTATATTTCAGGACCGTCAGCAAAAGATTATATTGACCCGAATCAATTTCGTAACGCTGGTATCAAACTGGAATACATGCAATATAATTATCCAGAATATACACAGCTATATCCCCCCTTTGATGGTCAGGTATCCATACTTGATTTACTGTTTATGACTGGTTCGAATGCGAGAGAATATATCATTGGATAATAAAATGAATGATGTTCCAAATTGTGAAAATGTAAAAAAATATTTTGGTAAAGCACTATCTGTCCATGGCAGTACAGCACAAGGAGCAGATTGGAATTCTACCCAATCACAAGAGACACGATTTGCTCAATTGATTAAAGTAATTATTGAGAGATCTGATTTTACTGTCCTGGATTATGGTTGTGGTTATGGCGCGATGGCTGAATATCTTCTTGCACAGGGTTATGAATTCAAGCAATTTTTTGGATGTGACATTCTCGAACCTATGATCGATGAAGCTAACCGGCTTCATCCTGATAGAACTCGATTTTTCTTTACTACGGAATTTAAACAGATACCAATAGTCGATTACGCAGTTGCAAGTGGCGTTTTTAACGCCCGGCTTCAAACATCCTATGATGATTGGACTAAATATGTTCTTAACTCATTGAATAGCATTAACGAAATCACCAAAAAAGGATTTTCCGTTAATTTTCTTACCAGTTATTCTGACGCCGAGAAAATGCAAGAAAGATTATATTATGCAGATCCCTGTTTTCTTTTTGATTATTGTAAAAAGCATTTTTCAAAGAATATTGCCTTGTACCATGACTACGGTCTTTATGACTTTACCCTCATCGTCAGGAAAAACGTATGATTGATTTTAATCGACCACATATTACGGGAAAAGAAATGGAATACGCCTTACAGGCGTTTGAAAATGCGCATATTTCTGGCGATGGCCCATTTACAAAAAAGTGTAATGAGATATTAGAAAAGGTTCTCAATGCTAAAAAGGTATTGTTAACCACCTCATGCACTCATGCTTTGGAATTATCCGCATTACTGTTGAACATCCAGCCGGATGATGAAGTTATTGTTCCCTCCTTTACCTTTGTCTCAACGATCAATGCATTCGTATTACGAGGAGCACATCCCGTTTTTGTAGATATCAGACCTGATACTCTTAATGTGAATGAAACCTTGATAGAAAACCGAATTACGGAACGAACCAAAGCAATACTTCCCGTTCACTACGCAGGGGTTGGTTGTGAAATGGAAGCAATCCAAGAGATCGCCAATCGAAATCATATTCCAATTGTTGAAGATAATGCCCATGGGTTGTTCGGAAAATATCATGATAAACCGCTGGGTTCATTTGGTTGCATGGCAACACAGAGTTTCCACGAGACGAAGAATTTCTCCATGGGTGAAGGTGGCGCGCTGGTCATCAATGATTCTCAACTGATTGAACGAGCAGAGATCATACGCGAAAAAGGAACCAATCGAAGCCGCTTTTTCCGTGGCATGGTGGATAAATATACCTGGGTGGATATCGGTTCCAGCTATTTGCCTTCAGATATACTGGCAGCAGTGCTCTATGCCCAACTAGAAAACTGGCATAATATCCAGCAGCATCGAGCAGATATTTGGAATTATTATCATGATAACCTCCTAGATTGGGCACTCTCGAATAATTGCAGTTTGCCGACTATACCTGAATATTGCCAGCAGGCATACCACATGTTTTATATGCTCATGCCAGATCTCAATACCCGTCAACAATTTATTGAACATTTAAAACAGCATCAAATACATGCTGTTTTCCATTATTTACCTTTGCATTTATCGGATATGGGTCAGATTTATGGTGGAAAACCTGGTGATTGTCCTGTTACGGAATCAATCAGCGATCGATTGGTAAGGCTTCCCTTCCATAACGCACTAACTCAGCAAGAGCAATCCCGTGTAGTGGAAGCGATCAAATCTTTTCGATTTTAGAAAAAAGCAGCTATTCGAGCAATTTCTGCATTATATCGACCAACCTGTCTTCAGAGACCGATTGCTGTTGGCCGTTGGTGAGATCTTTTATCGCCACTATACCCTGAGATACTTCATCAGGTCCTTGAAGGATCACATACCTCACGCCCAGCTTATCTGCATATTTAAATTGTTTGATCAATTTTACTGCTGTCGGATAGCACAATACATTGAGCCCAACAGCTCGTAGTTTCGCAGCCAAACCGAAAGCAGAAGATAAAGCATTTTCATCAAATACCGCAACGAGGCATGTTTTTCTAAAAGGCTTGATTTCAGGCAATAAACCGTATTTTTCTAATACCAACGTGATCATTACATCACCCATGGCAAAACCAACCCCAGGTAAAGGTTCACCGCCTACAGCTTCAACAAGGTTGTCGTAATGCCCTCCACCCAGGATTGCCCTACCCCCATCCAGGTCATTTGCTTCGAATACAGTTCCCGTATAATAATCTAATCCACGAATTATGTGAGCATCAAATTTTACAAATTCTTCTACAGATAGTGCTTTTAGTGCTGTAAAAAGTCGTTGGAGAGATTCTGATCTTTTCCATAATTCAACATCTTGTAGAATTGCTTCTAAGCCATTCAATTGGTCCTGGGTAAAACCCAATTCAAGAGCGTAATTTTCCCATTCCTTAATTGGTAGCTTGTCACTTCGATCTATCAAGCGGAATGCAGATTTTTTCATTTCACCTGATATCCCAATTTCACTTAGAGCTTCGTCCATTAATCTTCTGTCATTTACTCGTATCCCTACTTGTTTTGATGATAACCCAACTGAACGGAGAAAATCGATACAGATAGCGATTAATTCTGCATCAGCTTCAGGGCTGCTGATACCAATCATGTCAATATTCCACTGGAAGAATTCGCGTGATCGACCTTTTTGTGGGCGTTCATACCGCCAGAACGGTCCAAATGACCACCATCTCAAAGGATAAATGAGCTGGTTCTGCCTCTGTGCAACCATACGGGCGAGACTCGGAGTCAATTCAGGTCGTAAGGTTAACAGCTCTCCTCCACGATCTTGCAAGACAAACGCCTGTTCCTTAACTAGTTCTTCTCCTGATTTAGCAGCATAAAGATCGATTTTTTCAAGGAATGGGCCGTCATATTCTTCATAACCAAACCGAGAAGATATGGCTCTAATTTTTTCATATAGCCAGCCCTGAATTGCTTTCTCTGTAGGGTAGAAATCCCGAGCGCCTTTTACTGATGGAATAAGTGTTTTCATAAAAATTGTTGCCTTTTCGATGATCAAAAATGAATTTTAGCATAAATATTCAAGAAAAATTCTTAAGATTGGGCTAAAAAGATGGATGTGTTTACCTGACATACTCGTAATAATAGAGGTATGATAGAATTTATTACAAGAAAGATGACTGGTAATTACCATTTACGTTTGGCAGGTGCTTATGAATGTAGAAAATATCATATCCCTTGTTCAAGGCAAAGTTTTAACAAATAATATTAATCTTGAACAGGAGATAATTGGTGGGTTTGGAGCAGATTTAATGAGCGATGTTCTAGCTTCGATCCAGCCTGGTGCAGTTCTATTAACTGGTTTATGCAATCCCCAGGTAGTTCGTACTGCCATGATGGCAGATGTTCATGCCATCGTACTTGTCAGGGGGAAATGTCCACCACAAGAAACTGTCGAACTGGCAGAACTAGAAAAAATTCCGCTTATCTCATCACCTTTTGGAATGTTTGAAATTTGTGGCCGTCTTTATAAGGCAGGTTTAAAAAGCCTAGAAGGATGCATCACAGAAAAGCCTTGCAATTCCTGAACCAGGGATAAATAAAATGGTGCTGCCACCTGCAGGTAAGAAAGTAGTCGTCAGCGATCAATCAGCCGAGGAAATCACGCGGGTTGAAGAACTTTCCTATGAGTTGAAGATCGCTGATGTTATGTCACGAGATGTTTTCTCGATAACTCCTGATATGCCAATGCATGATGTGATAGAGCATTTTCGACAACAGCGAATTTCAGGAGCCCCTGTTTTATCAAACAATACACTTGTCGGTATTATTAGTATGGAAGATTTGATCCGTTGCTTGATCGCTTCAGATCAGGATGCCATAGCTGAAAAATACATGACAAAAAAGGTCATAACAGTTCGTTCCACAGATCCTACAGTTGAAGCAATGAAGTTGTTTGTCAATAGCCGTGTTGGGCGTCTTGCTGTAGTTGAACCTGATGGAAAATTGGTAGGGATCATAACAAAAGGTGATATCACTCGCGGCCTTCTAAATGCCTTGCAGACTGATTATAAACAGGAAGAGATCCGCAGATACCGTGCCAGTCACCTGTTTGAAGATATCGAATCAGATCGTACAAGTCTAATTTTACGTTACAACATTAAAGTAAATGACTTTACTCATGGTGGCGCAGCATCAACCAATATAAAAAAAGCTTTATTACGGCTTGGCGCAAACCCACAAATTGCCCGTCGTGTAGGTATTGCGGTTTATGAAGCAGAAATGAATCTTATTATTCACACAATTAATGGTGGATATCTACGCGTTGAGATTGAGCCCCACCGTATCTCCATTGAAACTACAGATGATGGGCCTGGCATTCCTGATGTTTCGAAAGCATTGAAACCAGGTTATTCCACTGCGACAGAAGAGATCCGCGAATTGGGTTTTGGTGCAGGAATGGGTCTGACGAATATAGCACGTTGTGTTGATACCATGGTACTAGATTCGCAACCTGGCAAAGGTACACACCTAAAATTGCGAATATTCTTAAAGAAAGAAGAAACTGTAGGCGAAGGATGGCCTGCTAATAAGGAGAGCTGATTCCCATGAACCTTCAACAAATAATCGATCAACTTGAGCTCACTGTCTTAACGGAAAAGAAAGATTTTTCCAGCATCGAACCAACATCAGGATATACATCGGATCTGTTAAGTTGTGTCATGGCTGGCGCAGCTCATGGAAGTATCTGGATCACCCTGCAGGCACATAACAATATCGTCGCAGTTGCAGCACTCTTAGAAACCTGTGCGGTTATTATCACCGAAGGTTCAATGCCCGATGCAAGCACAATATCACGGGCGAATAAAGAAGGAATAGTTCTGCTCTCTACTCCTCAACAAAGTTTTCCTATTGTGGGAAAATTGTGGGAAATGGGTCTTCGAGCCTGATCGAGAGAGATCAATGTGATACGTATTCGGGCAGATCTGCATGTTCATACAGTACTGTCTCCCTGTGCTGAAGTGGAAATGATTCCCCCATTAATCGTTCGCGAAGCTCTTGATCTGGGAATAAATTTGATTGCAATCACCGATCATAATTCTTCAGCTAACATCGAATCCGTTCAGAAAGCCGCTAAAGGCACCACCCTCTCAATTATTCCTGGAATGGAATTGCAGACTCGTGAAGAAGTTCATGTTCTCTGTCTGTTCGATACATTAGAACAGATAAAAACATGGCAGAAAATTGTTGAAGCATCAATGCCTGATATTTTGAACGATATTGAACACTTTGGCGAGCAATTTGTAGTCGACGAAACAGGTGATTTTATCCGTCGAGAAGAACGGTTGCTAATTACTTCATCAGATCTAACCCTTACAGAAGCGTATAATAAAGTGACAGAATTGGGAGGATGGTTGGTACCTGCTCATGTCAATCGTAAAATGAATGGTCTCCTCTCAATTCTAGGGTTTGTACCCATGGATATTCCTATTGATGTTCTGGAAATTTCCAGGCATTTACAACCAGCAGAGGCGTATAAAAAATTTCCGCAAATCAAAAATTACCCACTCCTTCAGGATGGTGATGTACACATCCTGGGAGACTTTGCAGGAACCAATGAATTTATTCTGAACAATATTTCTATTCAGGAACTCAGGATGGCTGTACATCAACAGGAAGGTAGAAGTCATCGTATACTTAATTAGTCATGGACGTCTTGCATGATATTCGATGACATTTGATAATTGACCTATTTGATGATGAGCGATTAGACTTGTTAAGATTAAGAAGTTGAATTACCACTAGTTTTATCAGATTATATTGGAGTACTATATGCAAAAATTGATCGACAACATTCCAGCCAACGATCCGGTAGCCATTCCAGATCAAAAAGCAAAAATAGACGCCATTTTGGACGCTAATAAAGACAAACAAGGTGGCCTGATGGTAATCCTTAATGAATTACAAAGCAAAATTGGGTTCGTTTCAGAACCAATGCAGCGTTATGTAGCTCAGCAATTGAAGATTCCGGTATCTGCTGTTCATGGCGTCGTTTCTTTTTACTCTTTCTTTACTACTACCCCGCGTGGGAAACATACCATCAAGTTTTGTATGGGTACCGCATGCTATGTTGGTGGTACTCAGCAGTTACTTGATAAAGCAAAACAGCTGCTCGGTATTGAACCGGGTCAAACCACGCCTGATGGAAAAATTACTTTGGAATTATGCCGATGTGTAGGCGCATGCAGCCAGGCACCAGTAGTAGTGGTTGATGATGAAATTATTGGTCGCATGAAACCAAATAAACTGCCTCAATCTTTGCGATCTATGGATGAGGAAGTTTCTGAAAAGTAGGTGATTTGCGAGAACTAACGCTTCATCTTCTAGACCTCGCTGCTAATAGCATTTCTGCTCTTTCACAAAATATCAGTATTGAAGTGGTGGAAGATACAATTTCTGACCGCTTATGCATGAGTGTAAAGGACGACGGAAAAGGAATGGACGCTGAAATGGTTTCCAAAGTTGTCGATCCTTTTGTTACTACGCGCACTACTCGAAAAGTTGGTCTGGGAATTCCATTACTTAAAGCAGCAGCAGAAGCTTGTAATGGCTCTTTTAAAATCGAATCTGAACCTGGTGCAGGTACATTTGTTAAAGCAGAGTTTCAGCGTAGCCATATCGATCGTATGCCGTTGGGAGATCTTGCAGCCACATTCTTAACCCTGCTTATTGGCACACCTGATGTCCATTGGACATTTCGTTATAAAGTCAATGAAAGAGAGTTTCTCTTTGATGACAGACCAGTAAAGAAAGAGTTAGGCGATATTCCGTTATCAGAGCCATTAGTTATCAATTTCTTACGAGTTTATTTGTCAGATGGAATCAACTCCATTCGACCGCAAGATTATATGTAACGGAAACCAAAACCAGAGAGGACACTATGGAAAAAGTAAAGTCTCTTGAGGATCTAAAAAAGCTTCGTCAGGAAGCACTTGAGAAACGCACCGCAAAAGCAATGAGCGGGCAAAAAGAAATAATTGTTGGTATGGGCACAGTAGGTATTGCTGCTGGTGCTCGTGAAACTTTGAAAGCAATTTTGGAGTACATTGAGAAAGAGAATTTGACAGACATTGTAGTCCGCCAAACTGGTAACATAGGATTAGATTCTTATGAACCCATTGTTCAGGTGGTTATCGGTGATCAGCCAAAAGTATCCTATGGACATGTGACTCCCGAAGTTGCACGTCGTATTATGAAAGAGCATGTAGTTGGCGGTGTTGCATTAAAAGAAAATCGCATTGAAGGATAATTTTTAAGGTTTTCATGTAGTTGCAAATATCTTACGAATAGAAGAGAGTGTTTGGTAGGTGTAAAATGCCATTTTTTCGATCACATGTTTTAGTATCAGTTGATCCCGAGTGTGTAAAACGCGGTGCATATAAACTGATGGATGCATTACAGGATGAACTGGTACATCAAGGTTTAAACGACGAAATTCAAATTCTCGAAACATCACGGTTAGGTGATCCAGCTCAATTTGGGCCTGATATCATGGTTTACCCCGAAGGTGTGCATTATGCGAATTTGTCGGTTGATGATGTTCCTTTTCTTGTTCAGGAACAATTCCTTAAAGGTCGTGTCGTTCAAAAATTTGTAGCACAGGAAAAAGTAATTTCCGACGAAGAACTTGGTTTACCCAAGCGAAAAGAAATTCGCTCTGTCTTACGCAACTGCGGCAAAATTGACCCAACGAATATTGAGGATTACATTGCCGAAGATGGGTATATGGCTCTCGGAAAAGTGATCACCGAAATGTCCCCTGATGATGTGATCAATACAATTCTAAAATCAGGGCTACGCGGTCGTGGCGGTGCAGGTTTTCCCACAGGCAAAAAGTGGTCTTTTGCCCGTGATAGTATAGGTGAGACAAAATACGTCATCTGCAACGCAGATGAAGGTGATCCTGGTGCTTTTATGAACCGCCGTGTATTGGAAGGCGATCCCCATTCAGTCATTGAGGGAATGATTATCGCTGCTTACGCGATTGGTTCAAATCAGGGATACATATATTGCCGTGCTGAATATCCTTTAGCTGTAAAAACATTAAACATTGGTATTCAACAAGCCCGTGAATTTGGTTTCCTCGGAAATAATATCCTGGGTTCGAATTTTAGCTTTGACCTGGAAGTTCGAATGGGTGCTGGAGCGTTTGTCTGTGGTGAAGAAACCGCTCTGATGGCTTCCATTGAAGGAAAACGTGGAGAACCACGTCCTCGACCACCTTTCCCTGCCGTAAAAGGACTTTTCCAAAAACCATCGAACATTAACAATGTTGAAACCTATGCTGATGTTCCAAGAATCATTTTGGAAGGCCCAGAATGGTATGCTGGCATGGGCACTGAAAAAGCAAAAGGAACGAAAACCTTTGCACTTGCCGGTGATGTAAAGAATACCGGTTTGATTGAAGTTCCTCTTGGCATCACCTTGCGCGAAATTGTTTATGACGTCGGTGGTGGCATTAAAGATGATAAAGCTTTCAAAGCCATTCAAACAGGTGGACCAATGGGCGGCATGCTTCCTGCCACTCTCCTTGACATGGCAGTCGACTACGATACATTAACTGCAGCAGGCTCTATCATGGGCTCTGGTGGTATGATCGTTATGGATGAAGATACCTGTATGGTAGATATGGCTCGTTTCTTCATGGACTTCACCCAGGACGAAAGCTGCGGAAAGTGTGTTCCCTGTCGTGTTGGTACCCGCCGAATTTTGGAGATCCTAAACCGTATTTGTGATGGTGAAGGTCGCGAAGGCGATATTGAATTATTGCAACAATTATGCTTTGAAATAAAACGCGACAGTCTATGTGGGCTCGGTCAGGGTGCTCCAAATCCTGTGGAAACCGCCCTTAGGTATTTCCGCGAAGAATTTGAAGCTCATATTCGCGAGAAACGATGCCCTGCAAAAGTTTGTCGTAAATTGATCACTTATGAGATCGTGGATGGAACTTGCACTGGTTGTACGGTTTGCGCTCGCAACTGTCCAGTAAATGCCATTTCTGGTGAAAGACGCAAAACTCATGTGATCGATCCAGATATTTGTATCCGTTGTGGTATCTGCAAGCAAGTATGTAACTTTAATGCGATCATTATTAAGTAAGGAATAGAGGAATTAGTTACTTCCTGGATTCACCGAGCAAGCGCTCGAAACTCTTATTTGCTGGAGGAAGATAATGGCAGTAGAGGCAAAACATGGAAGCAACACCGATAGAGTGATTGAAGAGGTTATTGAGCAATATGGAGCCTCACGTGAAGAACTGATCCCGATTCTTAATGAAATTAATCGGAAAATCGGTTTTTTACCTAATGAAGCACTGGAAAAAGTCAGCCGACAGCTCAAATTGCCTCAAAGCAACGTACTTTCAGTAGCAACCTTTTATCAGATGCTATCAACCAAACCGCGCGGTAAGCATATCATTCAATTTTGTGAAAGCGCTCCGTGCCATGTGGTTGGTGGCAGGCAAGTCTGGGAACAGCTACAAGAAGAATTGCAGATTAAAGCAGGCGAAACAACAAAAGATGGAAAATGGTCGCTGGTTACAGTTTCATGCCTGGGTGTGTGCGGAGTTGGTCCGGTGATTGTCATCGATGAAGATATGTATGGCAGTGTTACACCAGACCAGATACCGGAAATCCTTTCAAAGTACGATTAAAGGAGCGAACAATGAAAACATATCGTTCACTTGTTCTGGTATCCAGTGATGAGCGCAGTATTGAATTAGGAGCACAAGATGTCTTCCAATCCATCCAGCACGAAGTACGCCGGCTCGGTCTGGAAAGTGAGATTTCAGTGACAATGGTAGGAGATGTTGGACGACATGATGCCATTCCGATGGTCATTATCTATCCCGAAGCAGTTGTTTACGGACCGATAAAGACTGAAGATGTGCCATACCTGGTCGAAGAACATCTCTACAAAGGACGCATTGCAGCAGGCTTGCAGGCTTCACAACGGGAACTGAGCGGGCGCATAGCGTGGATCTCTGCTCGTAAAGGAACTCTCCCTGCAGAGAAACGAGTTGTTTTGGATCGAGCAGGTATTATCGATCCCGACAATATTGAAGAATACATTCTTCATGATGGATACCAGGCTTTAGGCAAAGCACTGGGTGAAATGAAGCCAGCAGATGTTATTGATACTGTTAAAAAATCTGGCTTGCGAGGTCGTGGTGGTGCTGGTTTTCCAACTGGTATCAAATGGTCGTTTGTTGCCCGCACCCCAGGTGATCAAAAGTACATCGTTTGCAATGCTGACGAGAGCGAACCAGGCACATTCAAGGATCGTCTGATCATTGAGGGCGATCCCCATGCGATACTTGAAGCAATGGCAATAGCAGGTTATGCTGTAGGAGCTACAGAAGGGTATATCTATGTTCGTGGCGAGTACGCCCTCGCACAGAACCGCCTTCGCAACGCCATTCAACAAGCTGAAGAATTTGGTTTCCTGGGAAAGAATATTTTCGGAAGCGGATTCGATTTCAAAGTCCATATCCATTCTGGTGCAGGTGCTTATGTTTGTGGCGAAGAAACCGCACTTCTTGAATCCATCGAAGGTAGGCGTGGAGAACCACGCAACCGTCCCCCTTATCCAACCACTTCTGGTCTTTGGGGAATGCCTACTGTCGTAAATAATGTCGAAACTCTGGCCAACATTCCACCAATTATTCAACATGGTGCAGAATGGTACCGCTCGATTGGGACACCCAGCAGTCCGGGAACGAAAGTCTACACTATTCTAGGACATGTCAACGTTACAGGACTGATCGAAGTCCCCATGGGTATCACCTTGCGTGAAGTGATCGCAATCTACGGAAAAGGAATGTCGAATAATTCCTCCTTCAAGTTAGCTCAAACGGGTGGCTCCAGTGGTTCGGTAATTCCAGCCAGCTTGCAGGATACCCCCATGGATTTTGACTCCTTTGCAAAAGCTGGTGTGGCATTAGGATCAGGCGCACTTCTTATTTGCAACGAAGATACATGCGTTGTTGACTTGGCAAAAGCACTCTTGCAATTCTTCCGCAGAGAAAGCTGTGGAAAATGTAATCCTTGCAGAATAGGAACGGAACGTACTTATGCAATTTTAGATTCGATCTCTCAAGGGAAAGGAACGCTGAAAGACCTGGATGACCTCAAGCTTCTTAGCGAACAAATGACAACACTTTCGAATTGCGGTCTGGGTCAAACAGCAGGAACACCGCTGCGCGATATTTTAAATTATTTCCGCGCTGAAGTTGAAGCACATATCCGACTAAAAGTATGTCCTTCGGGTGTGTGCCCCATGAGTGGCCGATAAATTTTACTTATTCAAAAAAAGATTTGACGGAGAAGGTGAGTAATGGTTAACATCACAATCAACGGAAAAAGTATTCAGGCACCAGAGGGCTATACTGTTCTCAAAGCAGCCACAGAGAATGGAATTCATATTCCTACCCTTTGTGACCACCCCGAATTAGCCCCATACGGTGGTTGCCGCTTATGTCTGGTCGAGGTTGATGGATTTCGTACCCCACAACCATCTTGTACATTACCAATCAGTAATAACATGGTTATCCGCACAGAGACACCTGCCTTGCATGAGTCACGTAAATTTGTGCTTGGCCTGATCTTTAGTGAACGCAATCATTTTTGCCCTTACTGCCAACAAAGCGGTGGTGACTGTGAGCTTCAAAATGCTGCTTATGACGAAGGTATGACCCATTGGCCGCTTCAACCAGGATGGAAGAGTTTTCCAGTAGATGCCTCTCATCCATACATAATTCTTGAGCATAATCGCTGTATTTTGTGCCGCCGTTGCGTACGCGCCTGTGGCGAGCTTGTTGGAAACTTCACATTAGGTGTAGAAGAACGTGGTGCAAATAGCATGTTGGTTGCTGATTTGGGTACCCCACTAGGTGAAAGCTCCTGCGTATCCTGTGGAACTTGTGTGCAGGTCTGCCCGACGGGCGCATTAATTGACCGTTGGAGCGCATATCGCGGAAGAGAAGAAGAAAGCACATCCCAAAAGACAATTTGCACCGCCTGTAGTGTCGGTTGCGGTCTCGAAGTATTCACTCGTGATAATAACATCGTTAAAGTTTATGGTAATTGGGATTCTTCCATCAACAAGGGTGTGATCTGCGATAAAGGTCGTTTTGAACCTATGATTGAAAAACGCGAACGCATTGTCACCCCAATTGTGAAACAAGATGGTAAATCCAAAGCAGCCACCTGGGAAAATGCATTGGCAACAATCGCCACAAAATGGTCAAAAGATGATGCTTCAGCCCTGGTATCGACGAAATTACCTGCAGAAACACTTTCCATGATCAAAAATCTTGTTGGCAATGACTTTGTGTCAACAATTGAACCCACCGGTGCTGCACTTGCGAAAGTGTCTTCAGAAATGAAGAAACCTTTTGAGGGCAAATTATCAGATTTGAAGCAATCTGATTGCATTTTATTGGTTGATGCTAATTTAGCAGATGACCACCAGGTAGCTGGCTTCATCACAAAACGTCTCATCCCGAATGGTACACATCTGATCATCGTCGACTCAGAAACCAATCCATTCGAAAATTACGCTGATGTTGTCTTAACCACAGCCAAAGGCGGCGAGGCAGCCCTGATGCAAACTATCGCTGAAGGAAAGGGAAGAGATAATACTGCTAAAGCAATCGAAATCCTTACCCACGCTGTGCAGCCAGTGATCGTCTTTGGAAATTGCGCAAATGAAGATGCTATCAAAGCAGCAATCAAAGTTGCAGAAAAATATCATGGTGTTGTTCTTGGCACTTTGGGTGGCGCAAACTCTTTATTAACAACCGTAATGGGAATGGAAAAACCTATCAATGTGACAAAAGCAAAATCAGTACTGGTTGCTCTTGGTGATGATGAACCAAATCAGAAGCTCATCCAACAATTAGATAAAGTTCCTTTCAAGGTCGTTATTGCTGCTTACCATTCTCAACTCACAGCTCAGGCTGATGTTGTCTTACCAACAGGTATGTGGGCGGAAGAAACTGGCCACTTTATCAATCTGGATGGCCATGTACAAGAAGCAGTTGCTTCTTTAAGAATGCCAGAACAGGTGAAGAGCAGCAGCGAAGCAGTGAAAGTGATTGCTGATAAACTTGGGATCAAGGTAAATGGTGATGAGTGGAAGAAAGAATTAACCATTCACCAGTCTATTACAGAAATCGTGACAGCGTAATCGGTTGTTACCGGTAGATAACGTAGAGATACAGGAGATACTATGGCAAAACCAAAAATTTCTTCCGATTGGATGGGTGGATGCGCAGGATGTCACATGTCTTTATTGGACATTGATGAGCGGATCATCAAGTTAGTTGAACTTGCTGATCTACGAGCAACCCCCATTACGGATTTAAAACAGCCTGATGAAAGTGGCGTTGATGTTGGTATTCTTGAAGGCAGTATAACAAATACTGCAAATGAAGAAGTTGCTCTTCGGATGCGAGAACGTTGCAAAATTCTTGTGGCATTGGGCGATTGTGCAGTATTCGGTGGCGTTCCTGCTATGCGTAATTTCTTCTCAATAGATGAAACTCTAAAACGTGGATACATCGAAACAGAATCCACTGATGCAGAAGGAAAGATTCCTGATGATCCAGAACTCTGCACACAAACAAAGGTTCGTTCAGTGAATGAGGTTGTACCCGTGGATTTGTTTGTACCCGGATGCCCACCAGATCCCGATGTAATTTTCTATGTCTTGAGTGAATTGGCTCAAGGTCGTATGCCCGACCTTAAGGGCGATAAGATTAACTGGCATTAGGAGAATAATCATGGTAACGCAAAAAATAACAATTGAGCCAGTCACTCGTATTGAAGGTCATGCAAAAGTAACCGTGCATCTTAAACCTGATGGAAAAGTTGAACATGCATACATGCACGTTAATGAATTCCGTGGCTTTGAAAAATTCTGCGAAGGCCGTATGGTTTTCGAAATGCCATACATCACCCCGCGCATTTGCGGAATTTGCCCAGTCAGCCACCATTTAGCTGCTGCTAAAGCAGGTGATGAAGTTTTGGGTTGCCCGCCTCCAAAACCAGCTACAATGCTACGCGAATTAATGCACATGGGACAGATAACTCAAAGCCATGGCATGCATTTCTTTGAACTTGCAGGTCCTGACTTGCTTCTCGGTTTTGATGCCGATCCTGCCATCCGCAATGTTGTGGGATTGATCGGTGCTAACCCTGACCTGGCAGTTAAAGCTGTTAAATTACGTAAATTTGGGCAGGAAATCATCAAAATTCTCGGAGGTAGAAAAATTCACCCCGATTTTGCAGTTCCTGGTGGTGTAAGCAAAGCACTTAGCTTGAAAGACCGCGATACCATTCTGGCGCAAATTGATGAGAATATTGAAACTGCACAAACTGGAATTCAGATCATCAAAGACTGGGCAGCGAAAAATACCGAAGATATAAATAAATTCGCTGTTTTCAAAACCGGTTATTTCGGACTTGTCACTCCTAAGAATGGCCTTGAGCTTTACGACGGAAAAATTCGATTGATCGGAGCTGATGGTAAACAGTTGGAACACTTCGATGGCAAGAATTACCTGAATGTCATCGCAGAGCACGTCGAAAGCTGGTCATACCTAAAATTCCCCTATTATAAGAAGATGGGATGGCCAGATGGTGTCTACCGTGTTGGTCCTTTAGGTCGCCTTAATGCTTCAGATACAATTGAAACACCTCTTGCTGGTGAAGAAATGAAATTCTGGAAATCGATCAATGATGGAAAACCAGTTGAAAATACACTATATTATCACCTGGCTCGCATGATCGAATGCCTGTTCGCCCTCGAGCGCATCCGAATTTTGTGCGACGATCCAGACATTCTTTCTACCGATATTATTAACACCCGCCAGGAATTCAAAGGCGAAGGTGTTGGTGTCATTGAAGCTCCTCGTGGAACACTATTCCACCATTATTGGGCTAATGCCAATGGTCAATTGGAAAAAGTCAACCTTATTGTTGCAACTGGTCACAATAACTGGGCAATGAGCAATGCTGTCGACAGTGTTGCAAAAACCTATATTGATGGTCCAGTAACCGAGGGCATGCTTAATCGAATTGAAGCCGCAATACGTGCATATGACCCATGTCTTTCCTGCTCAACACATGCAGTAGGTCAAATGCCAATTGAAGTTGATGTATTTGATGCATCCGGCGATTTAGTGCAAACGGTAAAACGCAGTAACTGAAAAATTCATTCATTACTACGCAGGGGTTTTGATTCAATCGAGTCAAAACCCCTGCACTTATAGATATTCACTATGCCAAATATTTTAATCATTGGGTATGGAAATCCTGACAGAGAAGATGACGGTGTAGCCTGGCATATACTCCAACTTCTTGCGGTTCATTATGGCATTCAGGTGCCTGAAAATTATCTTGATGGCTTCTATCCAGAAGAGAGATCAATAGATTTGTACTCAGCATTGCAACTGACGCCAGAAATGGCAGACATAATTGCTAATTACGATGCTGTATGTTTTGTTGATGCCCATACTGGTGCTGTACCAGAAGATATTAATATCAAGCAGTTAGAACCTGGTTTCCAGCAGAATCCTTTCACACATCACATGACACCTGAAACTTGCTTGAGCATAACACAAACTTTGTATAAAAAGACTCCAGTGGCTCTGCTCGTCTCAGTTCGTGGGTATTCTTTTCAATTTTCACATGATCTTTCACCCGTTACACGTCAATTATCAGAAAATGCAGCTGCGAAAATTATCGATTGGGTAGACATATTATCAAAATAATAAAATTATTCAAGGATATTTTTATTACATTCGTTAATTGACCACTTTTACAACAAAGAGTACATTTGTGAAAAGGAATTATGGGAAATATCCCTTGTAAGTTCTGATCCCTCGACCTTGCCTTATGGAAGCAATCTATGAATATCAACAATGACCTTGCGATGACATTAAAAAGTATTCCCTGGTTTTATGACTTGCCACAAGACCAGCTTGAAGCACTATCTACCATTGCTCGTTATTGTGATATTCCTGCTGGCGCAGTATTATTTGAAGAAGGCTCAAGAACAGATGTGCTTTATATTCTTTTGGAAGGGCAACTTGACCTGGAGACTTTCGTACCCACTCGGGGTACTGTGAGCATTTATCAGGCAGAACCGTTGGATATTATTGGTTGGTCTTGTATGACACCCGTTGTTAGGCAACGAACAGCAACTGCGCGGGCTATAACAGCCTGTCATATGGTGTGTTTTGATGCAGATGAATTGATCAATGCTTGCGATGAAAATTCTCAACTGGGCTATGTTGTAATGCGCAGGATTGCTAATGTAATAGCCAGCCGGTTGCTGACCAATCGTCTGGAATTATTTGATATCATTGTACACCAACCATCAAAAACCCTTCCTACCACACAGGAATAACCATAATTCGGACTATTTTGGTATAATAACCTGTTGATCTTTAGAACTACAGGTTTATTATCCATTCAATTTGGATACCGATAAAAATGCTGTCTAATAAAATTGCACGAAAAATTTACATACGCGGAATAGTACAGGGTGTTGGCTTTCGACCCTTTGTCTATGAACAGGCGGTCAGTAATCACCTCTTTGGATGGGTAAGGAATTCATCAGCAGGTGTAGAAATAGAAGTGAACGGCACACCTGGAGCAGTAGATGCACTTCTTGATGCTTTACAGCATCGTTTACCCCCTTTAGCACGAATAGATAGCCTTCATATTGTTGAAATTTCGCCTAATAACTATACAGATTTCCAAATAATCACCAGTCAACCAAAACCCGGTGATTTTATTCCCATATCACCCGATATTTGTACATGCCCTGATTGTCTACAAGAATTATTCGATCCAACAAATCGGCGTTATCGATATCCATTTATTAACTGTACAAATTGTGGTCCACGTTTCACGATCATTGAAGACATTCCTTATGATCGGCCTAAGACGACCATGAAAGCTTTTTCTTTGTGTCCTGAATGCGAATCAGAGTATAGAGATCCACTTGATAGACGATTCCACGCTCAACCTACTGCCTGTTCAAAATGTGGTCCACATCTATCATTCGTAGTAAAGGGCAAAGAGATTGCGATCAAAGAGGATGCACTTCAATTGGCAAGAAAATGGTTGAAAGAAGGGAAAATCATTGCTGTAAAGGGATTAGGCGGTTATCACCTGGCATGTGATGCAAGTAACGAAGACTCGGTCATGTCTATGCGCAAACGCAAAAAACGGAGTGATAAACCTTTTGCCCTTATGGCATTCAATTCTAAAATAGTTTCTTCAATCTGCGAGGTTTCACCCGTAGAAAAAGAACTCCTTGAAAGCAGGCAAAGACCTGTTGTTCTTTTACGCACCAAAAATAACATTACTATCGCTCCTTCAGTTGCACCAGGATTAAATACACTGGGAATCATGTTGCCCTATACCCCCTTGCATTACCTGTTATTAGAGCCAGAAGAAGGTTTTCCTGATCTATTTGTCATGACCAGTGGAAATATGAGTGAAGAACCTATTGCATACCAGGATGAAGATGGTTTCTCTCGCTTGCAACCCATCGCAGATGCCTTCCTCAATCATAACCGTCCCATCCATATGCGGGTGGATGATTCTGTTGTTAAAGAAGAGAGGAATGCAATTTACCCCATCAGACGTTCGCGGGGCTATGCACCCGACGCAATAACTCTATCAAAATCTATTCCACAGATCCTGGCAACAGGAGCATTACTTAAAAATACATACTGCCTTACTCGTGAAAAGTATGCCTTTATCAGCCACCATATAGGTGATCTTGAAAATTATGAAACTTATCGTTCTTTTCGAGATGGGATTAAACACTATCAAAACTTATTCCGCATCACACCAGAAGCAGTAGTTTGTGATCTACATCCTGATTATCTGAGCACCCGTTATGCAAATCAATTTGCTTGCGAGCATGAGCTGCCAATTCTTCAGGTACAGCACCACTACGCTCACATGGTTTCAGTGATGGCAGAAAATCATCTCCCCGAAGATGAACCTGTGATTGGATTTTGCTTTGACGGTACTGGCTATGGCACCGACGGAGCAATTTGGGGTGGCGAAGTCTTGATTGGTGATTGTTTTAGCTTCACCCGCCATACTCATCTGGCATACAATCCTTTACCGGGTGGAGATGCTGGAATCCTTCACCCCTCAAGGATTGCATTGGCTTATCTATGGAAAGCTGGACTGGATTGGCTTCCTGATCTCCCTCCTTATTTGTCGACAACTATAGAAGATAAAAATACCTTGTTAGCTCAATTAGAGCATAATTTGAATACCCCACTCACATCCAGCATGGGTCGCCTTTTTGATGCTGTCTCAGCACTGATCGGAATCAAAGAAGAAGTAAATTATGAAGGTCAAGCTGCAATTCTATTAGAAACGATAGCCAATACAGAAGAAGATGTGTATTATCCATTACCACATAATAATGGCATCTGGGATGTGAATAGTCTGGTCAAGTCAGTGCTGGAAGATCTTTTATCTGGCATCAACCAAAGCGTGATTTCTGCCAGATTTCATAATAGCATTGTTCAGGCCACACGAGAGATTTCTAAAGCGATCCGATTAGAGCAAGGTATCCATACGATCGTTCTGAGCGGTGGCGTCTGGCAAAATAGTTTCCTCTTCAGAAAAACTATTTCTGCACTAGAAACGGATGGCTTCACGGTTTTCACAAACCATAAGGTTCCTACGAATGATGGTGGAATTTCATTGGGGCAGGCATGGATAGCCGCCCATCAAGAAGTGTCGAAAAATTTATCTTGATTGGAGTAAAAATGTGTCTTGGAGTACCAGGTAAAATTGTCGAATTACTGGATCAACCAGGTCTAAAAATGGCTCTTGTAGATTTTGGCGGTGTTACACGCCAGGTATGCGTTGAATCATTACCAGATGTGAAGGTTGGTGATTACACCATCGTTCATGCAGGGTATGCATTAAATATCCTTAGTGAAGAAGAAGCACAGGAGACTCTCGCCATATTACGTGAGTTAGACGATATCAAGGAATAACATTGTGGATCTGATCACAGGCTTTCGCGACCCAACCCTTGTAAGGAATTTAATTCAACAGATCAAGAATACCATCACCCATCATTGGACAATCATGGAGATTTGCGGTGGACAGACACATGCAATCATGCATTATGGTCTTGACCAGCTGCTCCCCACAGAAATCGAATTAGTCCACGGACCTGGTTGTCCGGTTTGTGTAACCTCCCTGGAATTGGTTGACAAAGCTTTAGCAATTGCCGCCAGACCTGATGTAATTTTTACTTCTTATGGTGACATGCTGCGTGTTCCGGGCTCACAATCAGATCTTTTCAGTTTAAAGGCAAAAGGGGCACATATTCAGGTGGTCTATTCTCCATTAGATGCTGTCCAAATTGCACAAAATAATCCTGATAAACAAGTGGTCTTTTTCGCTATTGGATTTGAAACAACCGCCCCTTCAAACCTGGCAGCATTAGCCCAGGCTCAGGCATTTGGATTGCAAAATTTCTCTTTACTCGTTTCTCACGTTTGTGTTCCCCCAGCAATGCATGCCATTCTAGGTTCACCCACCAATCGGGTACAGGGTTTTTTGGCAGCTGGTCATGTTTGCGCAGTAATGGGATATTGGGAATATCCACCTATTGCTGAAAAATACCATGTGCCCATTACGGTAACAGGTTTTGAGCCAGTCGATCTGTTGAATGGAATTCTTTTAACAGTTAAAGCATTGGAAAACAACCAAATCATCGTTCAGAACGCATATTCACGTATTGTCACTGAGCAAGGAAATCAGAAAGCTCAGCAGCTAATACAAAAGTATTTTGAAGTGTGCGATCGGAACTGGCGTGGAATAGGATTGATCCCTCAATCAGGCTGGCGTTTACGTTCTGAATACGCACTTTATGATGCTGAAAAACGTTTTTCGGTAGAAAATATACAAACACATGAGTCAGAAATCTGTATTTCTGGTTTGATTTTGCAGGGATTGAAGAAACCGGTTGAATGCCCGGCTTTTGGTACATTATGTACTCCTCAGAATCCCCTTGGTGCCACCATGGTTTCTTCAGAAGGAACTTGCTCAGCATATTATCGATATGCCAGGAAATAGATACGATGGAATATATTCTGGCTGCATTACCCATCATTGCATTATTATTCTTCATGATCATTTTAAAATGGGGAGGGAATATTGCAGGTCCTGTTAGCCTGTTGATCTGCATATTGATCGCAGCATTTGCGTTTGGTCTGAATATTTCTGTTATCATAACAGCCTTTACAAAAGGGCTATTATTGTCATTCTATGTATTGCTGATCATCTGGCCAGCTATGATGTTATATCAGATGATTTCCGTTTCAGGTGGAATTAACGCTGTTGAGCAAACACTCCAAAATGCAGTGCCCGATACAGGACTCTTATCAATCATCCTTGCATGGTGTTTTTCCTCCTTTCTCGAAGGGATTGCAGGTTTTGGCATTCCAATAGCCATTGTTGCTCCTATACTGGTAACATTGGGAATTTCTCCCATCACAGCAGTAGCCGCAGCCGCAATTGGTCATGCGTGGTCGGTTACGTTTGGAGATATGGGAGTGGTTTTCCAGGCATTGGTAGGGGTGGTAAACATGGATGCAGCAGATCTCATTCTCCCATCCAGCTTACTTTTAGGAATTGCCTGTCTGCTATGTGGGATCGCAGTCGCTTTCCTTCTCAAACAGACGAAATATTTGCCACAAGTTTTGTTCATCGGTATAGTGATGGCAGTTGTACAGGCAACATTGGCTTATTTTGACCTGGTAACTCTCAGTGGTTTCTTGGCAGGTTTGTCAGGAGTATTTATTGGGTTAGTTCTAAAACATAAACATAAAAAAGTATCAGAGATTAATCATACCAGTAGACTATTTAAAATTACTATGGCAGTATATTTCAGCCTTTCAATCCTTCTTATCATTCTTTTCTGGCCAGGTCCTATCCGTTCTGCTTTCCAGAGCATCGCCTGGATTCCAAAATTTGACGAAGTCATCACAAACACAGGCTTTATTACACCCGCTGGAAATGGACAAATTCTTCGACCATTTTCACATCCTGGCGTAGTCGTTCTACTGGTCGCAATTGTTACATTATTTCTCCTTCGCAAGAGCCAGATTCTCTCCAAAGAAACCAATAAACGGGTTTTTCAAATCACCTGGAAATCTGCAGCACCTTCTAGTATTGCTGTAGTATCTACAATCATTCTGGCAGCGATTATGGAACACACGGGTATGACTCAACAGCTTGCTAATGGCTTGGCAATATCATTTGAAAAATTCTATCCATTGGTTTCACCCTGGGTTGGGACACTTGGTGCATTTGCAACAGGATCCAATACAAGTTCGAATATTCTTTTCGGCTCTATTCAAAAAGAAATCGCCCTGATCTTAAAATTTAGTCCAGTCTGGTTAGTCGCAGCGCAAACCACTGGTGGTGCACTTGGAAGCATGCTTTCTCCAGCCAAAATCACCATAGGATGTAGTACAGTTGGTTTATCCGGAAAAGAAGGAAATGTAATGAAGATTACTCTTCCAATAGGTTTGGGAATCGGTTTGATTACTGGATTCTTGGCCTTCATTTTCGGCACTTAATCAGGGATATGTTACAATCTCATCCATGATGAATGATAAAAATTTGCCAGCAATAGAAGGTCCTGTCTGCCCGCTTCCATTACCTCATAATGATCAAATTGTTATGGGTCATGGCAGTGGTGGATTGATGACCTATGAATTGATACAAAAAGTGTTCAGTCCTTACCTCTCCAATCCAATCCTTAATGCAGGGAATGATTTTGGAATTCTCCCACCACCAAATTTACCCGATTGCAGGCTGGTTGTATCAACCGATTCTCATATTGTCACTCCGCTCTTCTTCCCCGGAGGAGATATAGGCAGGTTGGCGATTTGTGGTACGGTTAATGACATAAGTATGTCGGGGGCAGTTTCAATGGCTTTGACTGCTGGTTTTATACTTGAAGAAGGGTTAGAAATCTCTTTGCTTCATCGTGTTCTGGCTTCTATGCAATCAGCAGCACAAGAAGCTGGAATATCAATCGTGGCAGGTGATACAAAAGTTGTCAGTAAAGGCAATGGAGATAAGATTTTCATTAATACATCAGGGTATGGATGGGTATCTTCGAAAATGCAAATTAATGGCGCCAATGCCCAACCAGGAGATGCTGTTATTATTTCTGGTACGCTGGGCGATCATGGGATTGCAGTTCTTTCAGCAAGGGGAGAATTGGGGATTATCGTCGATCAACAATCTGATGTTGCACCTTTGAATGGTCTTATTCAGCAGTTAATCCATGCAGTACCTGAAGTACATGTTTTACGCGATCCAACCCGCGGCGGCCTGGCAACTACACTCAATGAAATTGCCCGACAAAGCAAGGTAAGCATCTGGCTAGAAGAAGAACGGATTCCGATTCGACCAGTTGTGCGGAATGCCTGCGAAATATTAGGGTTTGATCCACTCTACGTCGCCAATGAGGGAAAAGTGATCATCATCCTTCCACAGCAATATGCTGAAGATGCAATTGCGACCCTTCACAAGCACCAATATGGGCAGGATGCAGCCATTATTGGTAAAATTGCTTCTGAAGAACCTGGTACAGTGTTGCTGAAAACCAGTTTTGGCAGCACAAGGATTTTGGATATGATGGCTGGAGAAATGCTGCCTCGAATTTGCTAATACATTCTTTTTGGAGAATTTATGAAAATCAACTATCAAGAAACATCTTCAGATCTTGCAGTTCGGATTGACATACACAATAAATTCGGTGGTCGTGATATCGATACTTGGATGCTTGATCTGCTTGCACTTCAATCTGGCGCGAAAATTCTAGATGTAGGGTGCGGCGCTGGAAAACAATGCTTTTCTTACTACGATTATTTGCATGGCAATGCAAATATTACTGGTGGTGATGTTTCTGACGATCTTCTTGCTAAAGCCAGGGCTGAAAATGAACGGCGTGGTACATCCATACCTTTCATGACATTGAATTTTAATAAACATTTCCCATTCGAAGATAACCAGTTTGATCTGGTCTCTTGTTGTTTTGCAATCTATTATGCTGAAGATGTACCATATACCATTAGTGAAATGCATCGCATTCTTAAACCGGGTGGAAAATTATTTACTACAGGCCCAATGCCACAAAATAAACAATTGTTTTATGAGATTATTAAAGCAGCGACAAATAAACCCATTCCACCTATGCCCGGCAGCAGTCGTTATGAAAGTCAATTCTTACCAACGATTCGAAATCAATTTTCAAAGGTTGATGTTCATATTTTTGAAAATCCATTGAGCTTTGACAGTGTGGAACCATTTATTGACTACACCCGCGCTTCTCTTTCAGAGGATAGAAAGATCTGGATAAGCTTGTTTGAAGGGAAGGATGATTTCGAAAAGGTAATGAATGCCATCAAACAAGAGGCAATTAGAAGATTCGAAAAGGATGGCAAATTGGTGATGACTAAAGTTGTTGGTGGATTCCTGGCAACGAAATAAGGTGCATATGAACCAAAACATTACCTTTTATGGAAAGAAAGTTTGCTTTATTGGAGCTCATCCCGATGATATTGAATTGGGAGCTGGCGCATTGATAGCTCATATTGCGAAATTAACTGAGGTATTATGTATCACATTATCAGATAATAAGCAAAATCCCGAATTGCTCTATGTTGCAGACGAGTGCCGGAAAAGTATGAAGATATTAGGTATTCCAGATGATCATGTTACCTTTGGTGGATTTGAAACCCGGCGTTTTCCCCAAGCTCGCCAGGAGATTTTAGAATATCTCATCCAAGTGAACCGTTCTTTCCATCCTGACATCGTTTTCACCCATACCCGCGCTGACATTCATCAAGATCATGCGACTGTTACCGAAGAAGTATTGCGTGCATTCCGCGGCACAACAGTATTGGGTTTTGATGTCCTTCGTTCCAGTTACGGTTTTTTCCCAAATTTTCTTGTGGATGTGACAGAAGAAGATGTTGAAAAGAAGGTCAAGGCTCTGGCGCAGTATAAAACCTATGCAAACAAGTATTATTTTGACCCGGCGATCACTCGTGCCACGATGATCCGACATGGCGCAATTGCTGAACGACCTTATGCTGAAGGTTTTGATATATTACGGATCATAGCCAATTTTAGTAGTGCAATCAGCCCAGAATAAACAAGTATTTTTTAGAAAATAAACTACTTCAGCGAAAGTCGTCTATTGACGAAAATTCGCTGCATCGTTGCCTCAAATATCGAATCGGCTCACGATCATAGCGTACCTACTCTGGTATGTAGTGAGATATCAGCCCTTATTTACCAGTTGCTAAATGAGAATGAGTAAAATGAAACCATATCTCTGTTGGATTATGAAATGATCCCTTTCCGCATGTGTTGAGGGTATTCTTCGACCTGTAAGTGCTTAAGAGATAATTACTTTAATGAATTATTTCATTAGATTTGCTCTTCGATGCATTTTTTTCGTTTGTCCTCATTATGTGCCTATTCCATTAAAAGAATCAGCTATGGATTGTTACCGGCATTTTTTGCTGAATCGCGTGGCACTTTCCTTTACCTCTTGTGGTTTTTCCCTAACAGGTATTGATGACGATTGAAAAAATGGATGTGCATTTGGAATCAAAAATATTTCCAGGCCTGAAAGACAGGTCTTCTTCAAGAACGAACATGATTGGCCTGCCTTAAGCCAATGATTATATCCAATGGTAAAGAATGTACGCAATAACCCAGACCACATAATCCACAAGTGTCAATAGGTGTCCTCCCCATAAGAATACTTTCACTATTTCTCTTTTTAAGACCTGTCACTTACAATTCATGGAACCTGATATCCATCTTCTTCGTCATTATAATAAATCACATATACGAAAGGTAAGCCTAATATGAAATGGAGAATTTGGGTTTGTCTGATCGCTTTCCTGATGACCGGATGCAATCCTGGTATTCAGTCCGGGCAATCTTCTATTGCTAAATCTGAAAAAGAACGTAATGTAAATCCAGTGGTTAACGCGGATGACCTAACGGCTCTCGTCGATGGAAATGATGAATTTGGAATTTCTTTATATAAATCACTCTCTAAAGAGAACACGAATATTATTTTTTCACCTTATAGCATTTCTGTAGCCCTTGCCATGGCGCAGGCTGGTGCCCGCAACCAAACTTTGGCTCAGATGAACGAAGTGCTGCATTTTACTTTGCTGGGTGAAACTCTGCATCAGACGTTTAATGCTCTACAAATAATATTGAATTCTCGTGAACAAAATAACGTTAATAAAACAGAGAAAGATTTTGAGCTTGACATTGTGAATGCCATCTGGGGTGAAAAAACATACACCTTCATGCCGGAATACCTTGACCTTTTATCAGAAAATTATGGAGCTGGTATCCGTCTGATGGATTTCATAAATAACACTGATGGCTCTCGTAAAGAGATCAATCAATGGGTCAGCGATGAAACAGAACAAAAGATCAAAGACCTTTTAGCTGAGGGAACAATCACACCTCAAACCCGTCTTGTTCTTACCAATGCAATTTATTTTAAAGCAGAGTGGATGAACCAGTTTGAGAAAGATAGAACCAAGCCAGACAATTTTACACTCCTTGATGGCAATGTAATCCAGGTGTCTATGATGAACCAATCTGGAAATTTTCCTTATTTGCAGGGCGATGGATTTCAAGCAGTATCCCTTCCCTACAAGGGGGATAAATTATCCATGCTTGTCCTGCTTCCTGACCAGGGTAATTTTGACCAAATAAGGATTGAGTTGAGTGCGGATCAATTTTCATCAATAGTGAACAACCTTCAAAATACTGAAGTAGATTTAAGCATGCCAAAATTTACGGTCGAATCCTCCTTTGGTTTAAAAGATACATTAAGTGAAATGGGAATGCCTGATGCCTTTGAGCCTGGAATTGCAGACTTATCCGGTATGGATGGTACAAAAGATCTGTACATATCTGCTGTCGAGCATAAAGCTTTTATTGATGTGGATGAAAATGGCACTGAAGCCGCTGCAGCTACTTCAATTATTGTAGGTCTCACTTCTATGCCTGTTGAAGTCAATAAACTCAAGATTGACCGACCATTTATTTATTTCATCCTTGATAATGAATCAGGCTCAATTTTATTCATGGGCCAGATGCTTGATCCGAACAGCTAGTGTCATTTATCTGTAAAGGTAAAAAAGGGCTGTCCGTGGAAATGGACAGCCCTTTTTGTTTATTACGAGAAAACTTATTTCTTTGTAATCCCGATTTCAATCATCCCATCTTTCATCCTGGTTGGGTACTGTAAAGTTGGCTTTGTAGCCGGAAGTCTTTTTGCTTCACCCGTTCGTATATCAAACTTGGCACCATGTCGTGGACAAACCACTTCAAATCCGATCAAATCTCCATCACCCAAAGGACCATGGTCATGAGTACACTCATCGCTGATTGCATAAACCTGGTCTCCTACACGAAAAATAACAACAGGTGAATGATCTATTTCAAGGAACATTCTCTCACCTGGTCGCAAGTCAGCAAAAGAACCAATTGGGAAGAAAGTGACTTCAGCTTCATCCATTTTGATTATTCCACCAGTTCATCTGATGCTTCACCCAGACCATAAACACCTGCTTTCAACACTTTTAATGAAAGCAATGCGCATTTTAATCGTACAGGACCCATTTCAATTCCAAGCAAATCGAGGATATCTTGTTTGGAAAGGTTCTTCACTTCTTCCAGTTTTTTCCCAATAATGGATTCTACCAACAAGTCTGCAGATGCCTGAGAAATGGCACATCCATGTCCGCTAAAAGCAGCTTCCTTTATGATGCCTTGATCATTTACGCGCAAATCAATACGAATATGGTCACCACATAAAGGATTCTCATCTTCAAATGTAATATCGTGAGGGTCTAATTCGCCTTTGTAAAGCGGACTTTTGTATCTTTCTATGATAATTTCCCGATAAAGGTCGTCCATATTTTTTCACTTATGAAAATATTTGTACTACATGCTTCAAAGCTTCGACGAGAAGATCGATTTCTTCTCTAGTATTGTATAGATAGAAACTGGCTCTGGTGCTCGCTGGTATATTGAATCGTGTATGCAATGGCATGGCACAATGATGTCCTGCTCGTACTGCAACGCCATGATCATTGAGAATTTGGGCAATATCATGGGGATGAGCAATTTCCGTCACCATGGAAAGCACTCCACCTTTTTTATTTGCTGAAGGTCCTAATACTGAAAGACTCGGTATTTGCTTTACCTGTTCGATTGCATAAGCGATCAGGTCTTCTTCAACCTTTGCAACATTTTGCATACCAATTGTATTCAAATAATCAATAGCGGCGCCAAATCCAATTCCTTCAGCAATGGCAGGAGTACCCGCTTCGAATTTATATGGCAGTTCATTTGGAGTGAATGACCTTAAAGATACTTTGCGGATCATCTCGCCACCACCCATAAAAGGTGGCATTTCCGATAATATCCTCTCTTTTCCATATAAAGCGCCTATTCCAGTGGGCCCGCACATTTTATGTGCTGAGAAAGCTAAAAAATCGGCATCCAGATCTTTTACCGATACTGGAAAATGTGGAACAGATTGTGCCGCGTCTACCAATGCCAACGCTCCTGCTTGATGAGCCAAGGTAATGATCTCTTTTGCTGGGTTGATCGTACCGAGCACATTTGACATATGAGTAAAAGAAACCAACTTTGGTCGCATCTCCAGTAGACTACGATACACTTGCAGATCCAGTAAACCTTCATCCGTCACCGGAATGAATTCAAGCCTAATATCCTTTTCAGTAGCCAATAGTTGCCAGGGAATGAGGTTTGCATGGTGTTCCATTTCTGTTAAAACAACCACATCACCTGCAGCCAGATATTTTCTCCCCCAGGTATAAGCCACTAAATTAATTGCTTCGGTTGTATTTCTCGTAAAAATGACTTCTCGAGAAGAATTAGCACCTATGAATTTTTGAACTTTTACCCGGGCATTTTCATAAGCTTGTGTAGCTTCTTCTGCTAATGTGTGAATACCGCGATGAACATTAGCGTTCGTTGTTCGATAGTAATCATCCATTGCCAAAATAACAGATACTGGTTTTTGAGAAGTTGCTGCAGAATCGAGGTACACCAGTTTTAACCCTGGTTTTACCTCTCGGTTCAAAATCGGGAAATCATCTCGAAAAGGATTCACGGGCACACCACCCTTTTACACTATTCTGCTTGAGGTAAATCTTTTTTTGTTGTCCGTTTCTGTGGAAAACGGATATGTTGTGAGTTCGCCGGGTACCATAGAATATGGTCTGGTACCATCCACCCATCCGTAAGGAAAACATCGGTTCTGAATTGTACCGCCACCATTTTCGAATCAACCTGAACAACAATACCCTTCAGCCAACCGCGGATTCTTTCGCCATCTTTTTCATGATCGCAAAATACTTCTACAATATCCCCTACATCAAATGTTAATCCTGGATCAGGAGCTCGCATAAAAGAAATGGATGACATTCCACTCTCCGTATTAAAATTTAATCATATAAGTATATCATATTAACGACTTCATTTTATTATGTATAGCTGAATGAAATCGATTTTTTACTCCCTCAAATGGAATCCGCTCCATAATGGATTCAAAAAAGCCTTCAACAACCAACTTTTCTGCTTCCTTTTGAGGAATACCACGGCTAATTAGATAAAAAAGTAAATCTGGATCTATCTTTCCAACAGTCGCACCATGTGTGCACTTTACATCATCAGCCAGAATTTCCAATCCAGGGATTGAATCAGCCCTGGCGCTCCTGCTCAGTATCAAATTTCTATTTGCCTGATACCCATCCGTCTTCATTGCTTCAGGAGATACATAGATCATCCCCTGCCAAACCGAACGGCTTTCATCAAGTAGAGCTCCTTTAAAAAGTAAATCGCTGGTAGTGTTTGGTGCCAGATGAGTTTGTTGTGTGTCATGATCAAGGTGCTGATGGTTATTTGCGAAGTAAAAACCAGACATTTTCCCTTCTGCACCTTGCCCACGCAATGTAATTTCAGAGAAATTTTTGGTTAATCGGCTTCCAATAGAGCCAAAAATCCAATCAATACTTCCACCTTGATCGAGGATCGCACGTTCATGCGTGAAATTCCATACATTCTGACCCCAGGATTGCAACTCAACAAATCCTAAATGAGCTCTTGCTTCTATCAGTATTTCAACTATTCCTGCGTGAAATAATTGTCCGTCATTTTTATCAGGTGATGCTACTTCATGAACATAAGTAACACTGGCATTTTCATCAAGATAAACAAGGATATGGCTCATATATGCCTGGTCTATTCCTTGCCCCCATATCAAGCTGTGCAAAGGTGTTTCTATATGGACATTTTTGGGTACATATAAAAAAGCTCCTTGCCTGGCAAATGCTGCTGCAAGAGCAGCAAACTTACCTTCCCCCGATTGGACTGCTTTCCCGAGTACTTTTGATAAAAGTTCAGGATATTTTTGCTCGGCAGATTGCAGGTCAGTAAATATGACGCCCTTTGAAGATAACTCTTCATCCAGGAAACCCTTTGTGTTTTCTGCATTTTGTACAATCTGCCCGCCGTGTATTTTTCCTGCTAAAGGTTTTAATAACGAAGCAGGGATACTATCTTGCGAAGAATGTCCATTTAATCCTGCCAGGTGAAATTTCTCACTCTGTAATTCATGAATATCCGTTCTTCGCCACGCTTCGTCCTTCAACGTAGGCATCGGAATGCTTCGGTATGCTTCCCATGAGCTTTTCCGGTAATCGGCGATCAATTTATCCTCACTAAATTCCGGGATCATCTCACTTGTAAGAGAAAACTCAGGTGCAATATTTGTTTCAATACGACGTTTTCGGGTAATTATGGTAGGTGCTTCTTGCATTATCTTTTCTCAATTCTATCCGACTGTGCCTGTCATTTGAAGCTGCACTAATCGGTTCATTTCAACTGCATATTCCATGGGAAGCTCTTTTACAAGAGGCTCTATAAATCCTGAAACGATCATGGTGGTCGCTTCTTCTTCACTTAATCCCCGACTTTTCAGGTAGAACAATTGCTCTTCACCAACTTTGGAAACAGATGCTTCATGCCCGATGGAAACATCTTCTTCACCTATTTCCATTGTAGGATATGTATCCGACCTGGCTTGTGGATCCAATAAAAGCGCATCGCAGACAGTATTAGATTTGACCCGTTCTGCTCCATCGATTACTTTTACCAATCCCCTGTAAGATGATCTTCCTGTTCCCTTGCTAATCGATTTTGATGTGATCTTGCTTGTCGTGTCAGGTGCAAAGTGAAGCATTTTTCCACCTGCATCCTGATGCTGTCCATTGCCAGCAAATGCCATTGACATAATTTCACCGCGTGCACCTTTTCCCATTAAGTAGCAAGAAGGATATTTCATGGTGACTTTCGAGCCAATATTGGCATCTACCCATTCCATGGTAGCTTCTTCATGCACTATCGCACGTTGTGTTACCAGATTGTATACATTGGTCGACCAGTTCTGGATGGTTGAGTACCGCATACGGGCGCCCTTGTTAACGATAATTTCGATTACACCACTATGAAATGAGTTAGTTGAATATTGGGGTGCAGTACAACCTTCAACATAATGTACTTGTGCACCTTCATCAACGATGATCAGTGAACGTTCGAATTGACCAATATTAGCAACATTCAATCGAAAGTATGCTTGCAAAGGCAGATCAACTTTCACGCCTTTGGGTACATAAACAAATGACCCACCTGACCAGACTGCACTGTTCAATGCAGCAAATTTATTATCCTCAATAGGAACTACCGTACCAAAGTATTCACGGAAAAGGTCAGGATGCTGTTGCAAGCCTTGCTCGATACTTAGGAAAATCACACCCTGTGCTGCAAGATGTTCCTGAATACTGTGATAAACCATTTCAGATTCATATTGCGCCCCAACACCTGCTAAAAATTTTTGTTCTGCTTCAGGAATGCCTAATTTATCAAAGGTATTCTTGATAGTTTCCGGGACATCATCCCATTTCCTGCTTTCAGATTCAGTTGGTTTTACATAATAGTAAATATCATCCAGATCCAGGTGCGAAAGGTCAGCTCCCCACGTAGGGATTGGTCTGGTTTGATAATGTTCGAGTGCTCTCAAGCGAAAATCCAGCATCCATTGAGGTTCATGCTTCATGGTCGAGATCATTTCAACAACCTGACGATCCAAACCTTTCCGTGTCTTATACACTGAAACATCAGGATCGACGAACCCATATTTATATTCGCTGAGTTTCTCCAGGAAATCTGCCTTTTGTTCGTTGCTCATAACAACCTCCAGGTCACCTACAAATTCAGGCAGCTACCCCGTTTAAATATTTTTCACGTACCCAATCGTATCCTCGCTCTTCAAGGTGCAAAGCTAACTCTGCATCTCCAGATTCTACAATTCGACCATCCAACATCACATGCACAAAATCGGGCTTGATGTAATTTAAAATTCTCTGGTAATGTGTAATCAACAAAACACCCAGATCAGGCCCGCTAATGGTGTTGATGCCTTCTGAAACTATACGCAGTGCATCAATATCTAATCCCGAATCGGTTTCATCAAGAATTGCTATTTCAGGTTTCAAGATCGCCATTTGCAGAACTTCAGCACGTTTTTTCTCACCCCCAGAAAAACCTTCGTTAAGATACCTTCCCGCAAACACAGGATCCATCTTCAACAATTCCATTTTTTCGCGCAAAGTCTTTCGAAACTCTACAATTGGCACACCCTTATCTTCTGAATTGGCAGCTTTCCTTCGCGCGTTGACTGCGGTTCGTAAAAAATTTGCCACTGTAACACCAGGAATCGAGACAGGATATTGGAAAGCCAGGAACATCCCCATTCTGGATCGTTCATCTGCTGCTTTTCCTAACACACTTGTTCCATTGAGGAGGATATCGCCCCCTGTGACCGTATACGCTGGATGCCCCATTAAAGCATTTGCCAAAGTAGACTTACCAGTTCCATTGGGCCCCATGATGGCATGAACTTCACCTTTTTTTACAACCAGGTTGACTCCTTTCAAAATCTCTTTCTCGCCAATATTGACATGCAGATCACAAATTTCCAATCCTGACATTTATAAACTCCTATGAAACACAGAGAAACTGTGGAATTCTTAATTTTCGGCAAAATTATAGCACACGAGATTAATAAGGTCAATATTTATGATATTATTCTAATATATTGACAATAAATAGTACTTTGGTTATACTAAGTGTCGGGTTAAAAATGAAAAGCACTCGCGAACGGATACTACAAACCTTATTAGAACGTTCTCGTACTTCCATTGCTGAACTGGCAAAAGAAGTAGGAATCAATACTATTTCTGTAAGGCACCATCTGGATGCATTACAATCCGAAGGGATGGTAAATGCTGAAGAAGAACGGCATGGCGTAGGACGCCCCAGGTTGGTCTATTTTCTGACTGAGAAAGGTCAGGAACATTTCCCTACTCGCTACTTTCGCCTGACAAACCAGCTTATTGAACAGATGAAGCAGGTACTTCCAATCGAAACCATTCAACAAATCTTTGCTGGACTGGCAAATGATATCTCATCTGAACAGGGAAAGCGCGCTTTCTCAAGGCCTATCGAAGAAAAACTCAATATTTTAAAAGAATTACTTGCACGTGAAGGTTTTGTTGTGGAATGGGATAAAGATGAAGATAGCTACCATCTCCGAGAAATTTCCTGCCCCTACATGCATATCGGGCATAACCATCCTGAAGTATGTACCCTTGATCAAACGATAATTGCAAATATTCTAAATGTTCCTGCGCAAAAGATCACTTGCGTATTGAGTGGTGATAATCTATGTACTTATGTGATCCCTTGCAAATCCACGGAGACCGAAAATGACCGGACAACCCATCAGTAATCAGGCACATTGGCATTCAGAAGAGACTGATCCTGAACTCACCGCAAAACTACGCGAAGGATTGCGTGAAATTACGGACCCCGAAATTGGACTGGATATTATTCAACTTGGGCTAATTCGAGATGTAAAAATTGAACCAGATCTTACTCTAATAAAAATGATATTAACCAGTATCTACTGTCCTTATGGCCCTGCAATGCTCGAAACAACTCGTCAAAAAGCCGAGCAGATCCTTGAAAGACCTGCCCGGCTCGAATTAGGAATGGAAATGTGGGACTTCTCAATGATGGAAGATGGTGCTGCTGAAAACTTGGGGTGGTTTTAATTATCCCAATTTAAAAATATTTAGCAATTTCATAGCAAGCGGCATATTTCCTCCAACCTTGATCCTACCCTGCATGAATGCTGTAGCTGGATCTAATTTTCCGGTAAATATTTGAATACAATCTTGTGTGTTTGCTGTTAATGTAACAGTAGGATTTGGTTGTGCACCTTCACTTACTTTACATTGCTTATCCTTGATCTCCACTGTCCACGATCGTACATCTTTATCTTTCAAATCAAATTGGACTCTTGCATCGATCCCTGTAGATTTTTCTGGCTGAAATGCAGTTGGAAGATATTGGAAAAATTGCTCGACATTGAGTTCAGTCATTTTTTGCCTCCAAAGATGAGTATATCCAAAAATTGAACGGGCTGCCAGAGCAACCCGTTATTTTTTAACCATAATATCGGCAATTATTAGAATGCTTTATCAGTTGTCCATTCTTTCCATACTTTACCAACCAATGAAGGGCTGGGTTTTAAGGAAGGTTTACCGGGCATCCAGCCTGAAGGTGTCACTTCACCTGTTGCTCGAACATGCTGAAAAGCTTTAACCTGGCGTAATAACTCATTGACATTTCTACCAACTTCTGGAGTTAATACTTCCATGGCACGGATATTAAAATCTGGGTCTATGATAAATCTACCTCGAATATCCACTCCGGCTTCTTCGTCATAGACACCGTAAATTTCTCCAACCTTACCTCCACTATCAGATAATAAGGGATAAGGAATCCCGCCCGGAACCATCTTCGAAAGTTCCTCTTCATGCCATATCTTATGAGAAAACCTGCTGTCTACACTAATCGCAAAAACTTCTACCCCCAATGCTTTTAACTCATTATACTTGACGGCAACTGCCGACAATTCAGTCGGTCAGACAAAAGTAAAATCACCTGGATAGAAGCAGATAACAATCCACTTTCCTTTATAGTCAGATAATTTAATATTCTTAAAGCTACCTTCAAAATAAGCATTTAATTCAAAATCTGGAGCTGTTTTTCCTACTCTTGCAAGCATTTTATGTGCCTCCTTCTTAATATCAATAAGAGAGTCTTTAGTACTTGTTACTTCAGGAATGATTGGCCCCTTGGATGGCTTTACACAAGATTCTTTTTGCTCCGTCATGTACACCTCCTAATATTTTTTCGTTTCTGCAATTAATAATTCACACCTTATTTTTAGTATACATCAGGATTCAATTTTCAAATATTCTTTCAGATTGCAGTAAATTAATATATACGCCAATCTTTTCCGGTATTCGTATATTCTTTACGAATTCATTGATATTATTGATATACCTGCAATCATGTGTCTTATAATTCGTACTAGAAAGAAGCCAATGTGAGGTTAGCTATGATACGTTCGATCTTTTTTTTACAAGATGGTCTAGTACAAGAAGAGTTAACAATTGAGCAGATGCAAAATGCATTAACGAAAGAAGATAGTCTGCTTTGGATTCACCTGTCTAATCCGTCACAGGAAGAGACAAAAACCATTCTTTCCGATCTTTTTTCCTTCCACCCTTTAACTATTGAGGATTGTCAAAGTGTGGGTTACCAACCTCCAAAGGTTGATGATTTCGCAGATTACCTATTCATTATCATGCATGCCGTACAACCAGATCATGATTTTCAAAAAATGGAAACGAATGAGTTGAATATCTACCTTGGCAGCAACTTTTTGGTAACTTATCATCAAGAAGATTCCCTTTCCTCCATCGAGAAGGTCTTCGCTAGGCTAAAAAGAGATGCCAGAATTCATCAGTTTGGTACTGACTTTCTATGCCATAGCATTCTGGATGCTGTAGTAGATGAATATTTTCCGATATTGGACGAAATGGATGAAGAAATCGAGTTGTTGGAAGATAAAGTTCTTGAAACTCCAGAACCCAGTGTTTTGGAACGGATTTTATTTCTTAAACATAGTGTAATGGAATTGAGACGCATTATTGCCCCACAACGCGAAGTAATTAATCGCCTTAGTAGAGATCAATTTCCACAAATCGACCAGCAATCGAGGATATATTTTCGCGACATATACGACCATCTTGTACGGATACAGGATATGAGTGAGTCAATTCGAGACTTGGTTTCAAGTGCTCTAGATATATATCTTTCATCGACATCCCTTAAACTAAACAATGTCATGAAAGCTTTAACAATTGTATCTACGATTTTCCTTCCTATCACCTTTCTGGCAGGAATTTACGGTATGAACTTTCGTTACTTCCCTGAGCTTAATTGGCAATTTGGCTATCCCATGGTGTGGATCCTTTGCTTATTGATTATTGCCAGTATGTTAGTTTTCTTTAGAAAGCGTGGCTGGTTTTGATCTTGAATTGGGGAATATACTTCTATTCACACCCAAATTAATAGACTATAATATTTTCCATCATTAAAAAATGCCTCCGGGAGGTATCCGTGGTACATGTCCTTACTGATAGTTGCGCAGATTTAAGTCCAGAGTTGATCCAGCGATTTGGTATTGAAGTAATTCCCTTAACAGTGTATGTAAACGAAAAAACCTATTTTGATGGTAATGATATCTCATCTGAACTATTATATAGAGAAGTTGAAAAAAGCGGTCAGCTGCCAAAAACTGCAGCTCCTTCAGTCGTAGAATTTATCGAATTTTTTAAACAACACCCTGGTGACATTATTTTTATTAGTATTGGAGCAAAGCTTTCCGCAACAAACCAGAATGCCACAATTGCCGCCCAATCATTACCTGACCAACGTATTCGCATTGTGGATTCTGCAAATCTTTCCACGGGAATTGGCTTGTTGGTATTAGCAGCAGCCGAACTGCGAGATAAAGGTGCTTCATTAGATGAAATTTATAATTACATATTGTCACTTGTTCCCCGGGTTAATACCTCATTTGTAATTGATACCCTGGATTACCTGTACAAAGGTGGCAGATGCTCTGCAATGGAAAGCATTATGGGAAGTTTACTAAGTATTCATCCAATTATTGAGGTACGCCATGATGGTACTCTTGGTGTCCGCCAAAAAGTGCGCGGTTCTGGAACAAAAGGGATGGATGCACAAATTGATACTTTTAAAGCGAATGTTGATAAGATAGATCTACATAGAGTTTTTATTACTCATAGTGGCGGAGATATTGATCCAAATTATATAAAAGAGAAATTAGAAAAGATTGCAAGTATTGATGAAATCTGCATAACAAAAGCTGGCGCAACTGTTTCCAGTCATTGTGGCCCCAAAACAATTGGCATTCTTTACCTAATGAAGTAATTTAAACTATTATATTCAAAGACCGCCTGAAGATAATCCGGGTGGCATTTTGTTTTAAAAATGTAAAGATTCTGATCCTCGAGAGATATTGTCTAAAAACTCCACACGTGAGGCAATATTGGTTCGGAAACTACCTAACATAGCCGATGTTGTCATGCGTGCATCGTGCTTTTTCACTCCACGGATCATGGAACACAAATGAAGTGCCTCGATCACCACCCCAACACCTACAGGGTTTAATAATTCTTGCAGAAATTCTGCAATTTGCTTTGTCATTCTTTCTTGAACCTGTAATCGATGCGCAAACATATCAACTATTCTGGGTATTTTTGACAATCCAATTACTTTCCCTTTCGGGAGATACGCAACATGTGCTCTGCCGATAAAAGGTAGTAAGTGGTGTTCACATAAACTATTAAATTCAATATCACGAACTATTACCATTTCATCATAATCGACTGCAAATAAGGCTTCATTAACCATTTTCACTGGATCAATTCGATAACCTGATAATAGTTCATCATACATACGAGCAACCCGTTCAGGTGTTCTCTTTAAACCCTCACGCTCTGGATCTTCACCTATAGCTACCAATATATCGCGGGTTGCTTTCTCCAATAAATCACAATTTACTTCTTTATCATCTATTAAATCCGCTGCTTTATAAACACGATTTTTCGCATGCGCCATAATACCCTCATATTTCCTATTTCTTCCTATGTAACATTCCTTCAGTTAATTCTTCAAGAATGTTTGCATATTTTTCATCTTTTATTGCAAGATGTAGAGCTTCCAACGCCAATAATGTTTGCTTCTCAGCTTCTTTTTCAACAAAAGCTTTTGCTCCGCATAGTTCCAGCGTTTCTGCAAGGTTTTGTGCTTTTTGTAGATTCCCAATCCCAGATTTCCATTCTTCAAGGAAACCATCACAATTCTTTAACCCAAAAATGACTGGTAGCGATTTCTTGCCCTCAACCAGATCACTGGCAGTTGACTTTCCAGTTTGACTTTCATCACCCCAGATACCCAGCCAATCATCCACAACCTGAAAAGCCAAACCTAAAAATTCTCCAAAACGGCTCAAATGAGAAATTGTCTCAGATGATGCTCCTGAAATTATTCCACCCATCTTCATACAACAAGAAGTTAATGCTGCTGTCTTTCCACCAATCATTTTCCAGTAATCAATAATATCGATCTGGTTTATTTTTTCATACTGCATATCTAAGAATTGCCCATAAGTCAAAGATAAGCAAGTTTGATCCAATAATTCAATAGCCATCAATACTCGTTCAACGGGAATATACTTTTGTAGATCCAATACACTATTTCTAGCCAGGCTGAACATCAAATCACCAGCATTTATCGCCTGGGGCACTCCCCAAATTGACCAAACTGTTTTTCTTCCCCTTCGCATTTCAGAATGATCTTCTATGTCATCATGAATCAAAGAAAAATTGTGGATCAATTCAATCCCAGCAGCGGCAGGTAATGCCTCTTCCCAGTCTCCCCCAGTACCAGCGACACCGATCAGGGTTAACAGAGGCCGAATTCGCTTTCCCTGTACCTTTACTCCATTGCTCTCGCCTTCCCAACCCATATGGTATGAAAGCATAAAGCGCAACTCGCTTTCTGGAACTCGATTGATCACATCTTTTAAGGTCTGTTCGATTTTCTCTCGCATTAAATTAAACAATTCGTCAGTGTCCATGATTATCTGGCTTTCTGAAAAATCATTGAAGCATTTCTTAATTCATCAAGGTTTTTGCTGCCTGTTGCAAACATAGCGATTCGTAATTCTTTTATCAGGTATGCGATCAACTTTTCAACCGCCTCTTCCGATGATTTGACTGCTCTAAGAAATGGTCCGGCCATTCCACAAAGAGAAGCTCCCTGGGCAATTGCTTTAGCAATTTCAATTCCATTAATTATTCCACCAGATGCAAAGGTGAGTATTTCAGGCACTTGAGTTCTAATCTCTTCAAGACACACCATGGTTGGTATTCCCCATTTATTGAAGTCAGAAGCGATCATACGGTCAGTTTCATCCTTGATCCGGTGGGATTCAACCTGCGACCAGGATGTTCCACCCGCTCCAGCCACATCAATTGCTTGTACCCCAACATCTTTTAATCTCTTGGCTACCTTACCTGAGATTCCCCAACCTACTTCTTTTATCACTACAGGTACCGGCAATTTAATACAAACTTTTTCTATCTTGCTCAACAATCCGCCAAAATTGCATTCTCCTTCAGGTTGTAATGCTTCTTGCAAAGAATTCAAGTGCAGAAAAAGGGCATCTGCATTTGCCATCTCAACTGCTCTGATACAATGATCAATAGTGAAGCCATAATTAAGTTGAACTGCGCCTAGATTAGCAAATAATAGAATATCTGGAGCTATAGAGCGCACCTGAAATGTATAAGCCAGATTAGGGTCTTCAATTGCAGCACGCTGTGAACCCAACCCCATTGCTAAACCATGTTTTTGAGCTATTTTGGCAAGAGTACGATTTATCTCAGCTGCTTCGGGTGTTCCACCAGTCATTGAAGAAATTAACAGGGGAGATTTTAACTTTCTCTTAAAAATTGTGATTTCAGTATTAATCTCATCAAGGTCAATTTCTGGTAAGGCATTATGAACAAAATAATAATCATCAAAGCCTGATTGCAACCCTGATTGGACGTTCTTTTCAATATTTATTCGAAGATGATCAGCTTTACGAAATGGAAGCAAGGAATTATCCGGCATTTTGCCTGCTTTCGAAACGATTTATTCAAATGTGTGTTTTTGAGTATACCAGAGACAATCTCTCTCTCAAAATACAATTTAGTGAGAATTATTTTATAATACCACTTGACAGATTTTCTTCATGCAATTAAAGTCAATAGAGAATTCTTTCGGAGGATCTAACATGGACGAAACATATGAAGCAGTACGAGATGTAATTGTTGATGTGATGAAATGCGATCCAGCAGCTGTAAAACCCGAAACCCGTTTTATCGAAGACCTCAATGCTGACTCGATGGACCAATTTTTTCTGATCGATGGTTTTTGTGAAAAATTTGATCTTACTATCGCAGATGACGAAGCGCGCAATATCAAAACAGTTACAGATGCAGTAACCTACATCAACAAACATAAGAAATAATTAACCGTATCGTAAAAAAGCAATATGGAAAGATCGAAATAAATTTACCTATCTTCGTATCTTGATCTAATAGGGATAATAAACTAACAATCCTTCAGATACTTTGAAGGATTGTAAAGTTTTATGATCGCGCTTTTGTTTTTCACCTATTCGATCAGATCAGCAAACCAGGGATATCTTCTGGAAAATTTGCTATTTTTACTCCAGCAGCCTCAAGAGCTTCGATTTTTTCTTTTGCTGAACCGCTAGATCGTTCAATAATCGCCCCTGCGTGCCCCATGCGCACTCCGGTTGGTGCTGTCTGACCTGCAATAAATGCAATTACTGGTTTTGTATATTCTTTAGCGATCTTTTTTGCTGCTAATTGTTCTTCTTGCCCGCCAATTTCTCCGATCAACACCACTTTTTCTGTATGAGGATCGTTTTCTAACAAATCAAGGATGTCGCTAAACCCGGTTCCAACAATTGGATCTCCTCCAATTCCAAGACATGCACTTACCCCAATTCCAGATTCTTTGAGAATGCTGGCAATTTCATACGTAAGCGTTCCAGAACGTGAAACCAACCCAACATCTCCAGGGATAGCAATATCACCAGGAATAATTCCAATTTTCGCTTCATCGGGTATCAATAATCCAGGAGTATTTGGTCCAATCAAGGTAATATGTTGTTGTTTCATATACCAACGAATTCTCATCATGTCCTGAATAGGAATACCTTCAGTGATAACAAATATTAAATGTATTCCAGCATCCGCTGCTTCAAATATCGCGTCGGTTGCAGCACGTGCTGGAACAAAAATCACACTAGTATTTGCTCCACTTACTTCTACTGCAGTTTTTACGCAATCGAATACAGGTACTTTTCCATCAAAAACCCATTCTCCACCTCTACCAGGTGTTACCCCAGCAACTATTGGGATCGGATATTTCAACATCTGTTGTGTATGGAACAGACCTTCATGGCCTGTGATCCCTTGAATAAGGATACGTGTATCTTTATTAATGAGTATTCCCATTTGGTACTCTCTGAGAGAAATCGACAGCTAGCCGCGCTGCTTCGCTTAAACTGTTGGCAATATTTAGATTTCTTTCTGCCAATATTTGCATACCCTCTTTTGCATTCGTACCACTAAGCCGAACAATGATCGGTATCTGACTTTCAACTTCGTATAAAGTTGCAATAATCCCCCTGGCTACTTCATCACATCTCGTTATGCCACCAAAAATATTTATCAAAACGGTAGTCACATGCGGATCCGAAAGAATGATCTTAAGCGCGGCACTTACCTTCTCTGCATTTGCCCCGCCGCCAATATCAAGGAAATTTGCAGGTTCTCCTCCAAAACTATTGATGAGGTCCATGGTTGTCATTGCCAGACCTGCGCCATTTACCATACAACCCACTTTGCCCTTTAAAGGAATATACGACAATCCAAATTTCCTTGATTCCGTATCTATGGGATTTTCTGCCTCCAACCAGCGTAGCTCAGCCAGATTTGCTTGCCGAAATAAGGCATTATCGTCAATGATCATTTTCCCATCAAGGGCAATTTGACGGTTATCTCCAGTTATGACAAGCGGATTAATCTCGACCAGTGTTGCATCACAATCTCTGAATACCTTCCACATCTCAGCGAGAACTTTGGAAAATTGTCGCCAATGCTGTCTGCTAAGATCCATATTAATCGCAATCAATCGGGCATGATATTCTTGAATTCCTAAAAGAGGATTTATTTGCAGACGTAATATTTTTTCTGGTGAGCGTAAGGCAACTTCCTCAATATCCATGCCACCAGATCCAGAAGCCATTAAAACGGGCAATCCTGCTTCACGATCGATTGTTATTGCCAGATATATTTCCTGGTTAAAAATCACAGCCTCTTCAATCAGTACTTTATGGACAGGGAGACCTTTTATTTCCATTCCCAGAATATATGCTGCTATTTCCTCAGCATCTTTGGCACTTTTTGCAAGGCGTATCCCGCCTGCTTTTCCACGACCGCTGACTAAAACTTGCGCTTTTACAACGATAGGCCCCCCAATTTCATCTGCAATTTGCTTTACTTCTCCTGCATATAGAGCAATTTTCCCCCTCGGAATTGGAATTCCATACTTGTTGAAAATCTGTTTGGTTTGATATTCGTGCAACCTCATTCAGTTCCACCCGAAATAGATGAGATGCCTTACTTAATTCATTTAGATTATAGCCCATTCATTGCAAAGATACAGCCCGGAATTACCGGGCTGTATCTTTTCTTTGTATAAATTATATCTAAGCACCCCTTAGAAAATCTTCAAGGGCCTGTTTACTGATCCGATAAGCATTCCCAATCTTTCGTGCTTTTAATTCACCTGCAGTAATGGCAGCCATAACATCCTCTTCAGACACCTTCAATACTGCTGCTGCTTCAGAAGGCGTCATAACATCACTGGTAATAGCCGCACCGGCTGCTGAAGCCCCTGCAGCGGCTTGCTGTTGCCCTGTGCCCATGCCCTGCAATGTTTGAGAGATCACCCCACCAATTCCCATTCCTGCGCCAATACCAGCAGTTAACCCTGCTCCACCACCTGGATTTTGTGCAGCTGCAAGTGTCGCATCTGCAACTTGCAGACGAGTATATGTGTCCAGATCCAATACACCCATTTGCTTTAATTCTTCTAGAGATTTTTCCGCAGGTTTCAAACTGGAAATGTAAAATGATTTCAAAAGCAACCCGATCGCGGCGAAATCATCTTGAGCTTTTGCCCGAACACCAGCACCAAGCTCTTCGGTCAACCCAATCAACTCAACAACACTTTTCTTGGCAGCAGTTTCACCCAGCAGATCCTGAAGTTTTGAAAGCAGCATAGAACGCAAACGGTTTTCGATATCGGACATGCGATAGATTCCCTGCGCTCCAACAATTTGAGTTACAAATTGCTGTGGATCAGATATTTGCACACTGTAACTGCCAAAGCCCTGCATTAATGCCACCCCAATACCCATTCCTGGATTGCGTACAATAATAGGCTGAGGAGTACCCCATTTTCGATCTGCAAATTCCTTCATCGAAACGAAATAAACTTCAGCAGTGAATGGAGTACGATCATTAAATGCTTTTCCGATCAGATCGATTAGCTTAGGAATATTTGCTGTAACTATAGTATGACGACCAGGGATGAAAGTATCTAGCGCTTTGCCATCACGAAAGAAGATCACCCGTTGCGATTCCCGTACGATTATCTGTGAACCAATGCGCAGGTCTGCGACACCCGTTTCAGGAAAGCGATGCACAAGCTCATCTGCCATTTCGCTTGGATATTCAACTACATCAAAAATTCTAGCCATAATTTCTCTCCATTATTTTTATGGATGAACTTAATGCTCACCCTCAGTACCACCGCGCATAACTTCACCACGGCGGTTGAACGCATCCACACATCGTTGAGCAAGGTTGATCAAAGAACGAATAGACGCTGGTAATCCATCAGAACCTATGGATGTTTCTACATTGTCAATACTATGTTTTACTTCTTCAACCAACTCAAGCAATGTCAGATCATATTGATACATCCTGGCAAGTTCTTCCTCATTGACTTTTGCAGCTTCAAAAAAGCTGGAATATCCGTAGGTAGCAGTTCGAACTCTATCAATGAATTGACGGAACTTTACAGACGCAGCTTCCATATCATCGATCAAACCAATCTCACCTTGGGCAATCAAATCCCGTTGCAAAGAGGAGATGCGCTGCCATTGTTCTTCATATCGTTCAGCGACCTCCGAACGGAGCATTTTATCAGCCATACGTCTATTGGTTCTTTCAACGTATCCTTTGAAACCAGGTATTTTGCTCAATAATTTCTTAAATATATCCTGGTATCCAGTAACCTGTTCAAATAAATCGCTCATTAGTCCTCCTCAATTTTCAAGAATCTAATTTTCTGAACATTATTATTATAGCAATTTTCATTCTTCCAATATCCAGAAAATCTGTACATGCACTGATGTAGCACAATTCCTTGTAAGGTATTTGCAAGGTTTACTACTTGCATTGAATATGAGTTTTGTCTATAATAAGCTTTGATATTCAAGCGCGAAAGGAGGTGAAAAACATGTTATTCGCACCGAAGGAAAAAGGACAGGGCCTTGTTGAATATGCCTTAATTCTTGTTTTAGTCGCAGTAGTCGTTATTGTAATTCTTGCTTTGCTTAGCCCAACCATTGGTAATGTATTCAGCAATATCGTAGGCGCTATCTAAATTTCATCAATTATATTTTCATTGCTACGAGAGAGCTCTGTGAAAACAGAGCTTTTTCGTTTTCGTAAAGCTTTTTAACCCTACAGTTTTATTAAGTGGCATAAAGCATGCATCTTGTCTGTTTTGATATATAATGATTTTGTATATTCCATGCCCATAACTGAGGAGGACTTTATGGCAACAGGTGGAAAGAAAACAGGTCGTCTTTTTATTCTGGTAGCCTTGATCTTGATCTTAATAGTTGTTGCAGCAGTCTTACTGCTCCGAAAACAACTGTTTCCATCACCGACTGTTACTTCAGAAGCAACTCCCATAGCCTCATCCGATCTTGTAAAGATAGCAGTCTTGGCTCAACCAGCAGTTCATGGGACTCAAATCACCGAAGATTTATTGCTCTTTGTAGAATATCCACGGCAAAGTTTAACAGAAGGATTATTCTATACAGAAGACCAGGTGGTAAATCTTTTAGATAAACGTGTGAAATTTGACCTTGCTCAAGGAACACCCCTTACACCTGGCCTGATTACTGATGCACCTACGGGCTCCTATGCGTCTTACTTAATCCCTAGAGGTATGGTAGCAGTATCCATACCAATCAGCCGGTTGACTTCCGTTGCTTATGCCCTTCAAGCTGGTGACCATGTAAATATTATTGGCTCGTTATTGCTTGTTGATCTGGATGCAGATTATCAAACAATTCTTCCAAACACCACCGGGGTCATTCTATTACCAGGCACACCTTTGGGTGAAGGAATAACTGGTACTGCCACAATTCAAAGTGGAGATGGTACAGGTGTTGCAGGCAGGACTATCATTGACATGACATTGAACCAGGCTTTATATGTCACTCCATCTGAAGCGCAACGTTCACGTCTGATCAGCCAGACTTTGATCCAAGATGTTACTGTATTGTGGGTTGGAAACTTCCCAGAGGGCGAACTGGTTGCTGGATCTGCTCCAACACCCACCCCATCTGCAGAAGGGGAAGAACAAACAACTACAACCGGTACAGGGAATCCTGATATCATTACTTTAATTGTGACTCCTCAAGACGCAGTCACGCTGAATTACTTAATGCTATCCGGCGCACAGCTAAATCTTGCCTTACGCGGCGCAGGAGATGACCAACAAGTCGCTACCGAAGCCGTCACATTGCAATTCCTGATGGAACAATATGGCATCCCATATCCAGTAAAACTGCCATACGGAATGCAGCCCAGGGTTGATCAGATGATTTACCCATCCCTTGAGAATGGTCAATAACAGATAGCAAACTATTTCATAGAGCTATCTTAATCTTTGGAGTGTAGTATGCCATCTCAGGAAAAAATTAGAACTCTTCTGGTCGATGACATTAATGAAACAAGAGAAAATCTAAAGAGACTTCTTCAATTTGATGTCAATATTGAAGTTGTCGGCGAAGCACGTGGTGGAAGAGAAGCCATTGAGCTGGCAGCAAAATTAAAACCAGAAGTAGTTGTCATGGATATCAATATGCCAGATATGGATGGTATCCAGGCAACCGAAGGCATCCGCAAAAAAGTACCATATTGCCAGGTAATTATTCTATCTGTTCAAAATGACATGCAATATATGCGTCGTGCTATGGTGGTAGGAGCACGAGATTTTCTCACAAAACCTCCAACCATTGACGAGCTTACCATTGCGGTACATCGGGCTGGTGAAACAGCAAAAGATGAGTTTGCGAAATATAATCAAAGCATTCAACTTGCCGCCACACCTGGCATTACAGGGCTTGGTGGTGCACTCAATGGGAAGATCATAGCTATTTATAGTCCTAAGGGTGGAACAGGATGCACTTCAATCGCTACCAATCTTGCTTTGGCATTGGATACAAACGCAAATAAAATTGTGCTAGTTGATAGCAGCATGCAATATGGAGATATCCCGATTTTTATCAATGAGCAAATTAAGAATTCAGTGCTTGATTTGACAGTGCATGCAGATGAATTGGATCCAGAATTGGTTCAAGAAGTAGTAGTAAAACAAGAAAAAACCGGATTATATGTTCTTGCAGCACCACCCCGACCAGAATTGGCTGAAAAAGTGGAAGGTGAACCATTTGGTCAGTTATTAAATTACATGCGTAATTTATATAACTATATAGTTGTTGATACCACACCTTATCTATGTGATGCAGTACAAACTGTTTTGGACATCGCAGATATCATCATTCTGGTAACCACTCAAGATATTCCTGCAATTAAAAACGCTAGTTCTTTTCTACTGCTTGCAGATGCTCTGGGAATCTCGCGAAAAAGGATTCTCTTTATTCTCAACAAATTTGATCGTAGAGTAGCCATTCTTCCCGAACGAATTACAACAAACTTAAAGCAAGAGGTTGTTCTTTCCATTCCATTGGATGATCGGTTTATTAGCAATTCGATCAATCGTGGAGTACCTCTTTTTCTTGAAAATAAAGCTCATCCTTTCAGTAAAAGTATGATTTCACTGGCAGAAATGGTCACACAGAAGCTCGAATCGCTAGAAGGAACATTCTAATCTGCCATTTTGGGAGTAGTAATCAATGTCTATTTTAAAAAGAATTCAGAACGGGGAAAGTAGGCCAGTCAATTCGACAACACCTGCACCAGCAACTCCGCCTCAAACTCCCCACCAGCCACAACAACCAACATTACAGGCGCGGCGCATAACAGCGCCAACTTCTAACATCGGGCAAGACACATACCAGGATCTTAAGACTCGTGTACAGAATAAATTGCTTGCTGGCTTAGATCCAAGCATGGATGTAACCAAAACTGCAGAAGTACGTACCACAATCCAAGAGCTCTTTGAAACCATTCTTAACGAAGAAAACATCATCCTCACCCGTCCTGAAAGAGCCAGACTTTTCGAGCAAATTTCTGCAGAAATTCTAGGTTTTGGTCCAATTCAACCTTTACTGGAGGATGACTCCATCACAGAAGTCATGGTAAATGGCGCAAAAAATATCTATATTGAACGAAAAGGAAAAATCTATCGTGTTCCATTAAGCTTCGAATCAAATGCTCACGTAATGCGGATTATCGACCGGATTGTCGCACCTCTCGGTCGTCGTGTTGACGAATCCAGCCCTTACGTAGATGCTCGCTTACCTGATGGCTCTCGTGTCAACGTCATTATACCTCCCATCTCACTGGTAGGTCCAGTTATTACCATTCGTAAATTTGCTAGAGATCCTATTACTGTTGATCAACTTATTGAATTTGGCACAGCTACACCTGAAGTGATTGAATTTCTTAAAGCATGCGTTCATTCCCGTTTGAATATTGTTATCTCCGGTGGTACTGGATCAGGAAAGACAACCTTACTCAATATCCTTTCCAGCTTTATTCCTGCAGATGAGCGTATTGTAACCATAGAAAACGCAGCAGAATTACAGCTCCGTCAGGAACATGTAGTGACACTTGAATCGCGTCCACCAAATATTGAAAATAAAGGCGAAATAACCATTCGTCAACTTGTTGTAAATGCCTTGCGTATGCGCCCCGATCGGATCATCGTTGGTGAAATTCGTGATGAGGCTGCCATTGATATGCTTCAAGCAATGAATACAGGCCACGATGGATCCATGACCACACTCCACTCTAATGGTCCCCGCGATACACTTGCTCGTCTTGAGACTATGACATTGATGGCAGGCATGGATCTGCCCGTACGAGCGATCCGTGAACAGGTGGCATCAGCAATTGACCTGATCGTTCACCAGGAACGGTTGAGAGATGGTACAAGGAAAATAGCGACTGTATCTGAAGTCGTAGGCATGGAAGGTGACATCATCACGATGACCGATCTCTTTGTATTTGAACAAACTGGACTTGATAATGGACGCATTCTAGGAAGATTGCGCGCTACTGGATTGCGGCCTAAGTTTATGGAAAAAATCGAAGCTTCGGGTATCTCGCTCCCACCCAGCATTTTTGGAATAGGTGTAAGAAGATAAGATAGAGGGAATAAATGAACCTCAACCCCATTCTCATTTTAATCATCGGTGGTGGTTTAGCAATAATCTTACTGATTGTAGGTATCGCTGTATCAGTAAAACGCGACAAATCACTGGTAGATGAACGCCTGGGAAAATATGTAGAAAAAACACAGGTAGTTCCCGATAAAAAACAAACTACTTCTGTAGTAACCGAATGGATTGATCGCAGAGTTGAAGGTTCGACCACTGGGGATAAAATCAGAAAGAACCTCGCTCGCGCTGACCTAAAAATGAAAACGGGTGAGTACATTGCACTCATAGTCATTTGTGTAGTCCTGATGGCATTTCTAGGTTATTTCATTGGTGGAAAATCCATCCTCGTCTTGCTTATTGGTGGAGTTATTGGGGCTTTCTTACCCGGAATGTATGTGCGTAGTCAACAAAAAAAGCGATTGGTTCATTTCAATGATCAACTTGGCGATATGCTTAACTTAATGGTAAACGGTTTACGTGCAGGGTACTCCACCATGCAAGCAATGGAATCCGTAAGCCGTGAATTGCCAAGCCCAATTTGCGACGAATTTCGACGGGTGGTTCAGGAAATGCAATTAGGAATTTCGATGGAGGTAGCATTAGATAATTTACTGCGCCGCATTCCCAGTGATGACCTTGACCTGGTCATTACTGCAATAAATGTTCAGCGCGAAGTAGGTGGTAATCTTGCAGAAATTCTCGACACAATTTCTTACACCATTCGCGAGAGGGTTCGTATCAAAGGAGAAATTCGAGTTTTAACTACCCAGGTGATGTATTCGGGAAGATTCCTTTCATTCTTGCCATTAATAGTCATGGCGATCCTATATTTAGTTAACCGGCCCTATTTAATGGAGTTTTTTGCAAAAGGCAGTGGAATCTGTGGCTACATTGCTTTAGGCCTTGCTGCAATTCTCATTGTTTTCGGTTACCTGGCAATGAATAAATTGGCTGATATTGAGGTTTAACTCCCCCTCGGAGGCTCGTATGATTGGTGTAATTGTCATTCTTCTCATTATCCTTATTGGTGGTGGCGCATTAGTATATATTGGAATCCGTGCCCCTCAGAATAGCGAAGAAAATCTAATACAAGAGCGTCTAGAAGAGTTTCTTCAAAAAGGCGAACAAGTAGACCTTGAAAAACTAGAAATGTCCCGTCCTTTTACAGAACGGGTACTCTATCCAATCGCGAGAAAACTTGGTCAGGCAGCAGCAAAATTCACACCCCAAAATGCATTAAATACCATCGGCACTCAATTGGAAAGAGCAGGTAACCCAGGTCGTTTGGATCCCACTTTATTCCTGGCACTTCAATTCATCGCCCTCATTTTTTTTGGTGGAGTCATTTTGTTGGTATTTTCTGTTGGGCAGACAAAAATGCCATTCGGGAGAGTTTTACTTTTCAGCCTTCTTTTTGGTGCACTCGGTTTCTTCTTCCCTCGGTTATGGTTGACCAGTAAGATTACTCGCCGCCAAAAATCCATTCGAAGGGCACTTCCAGATGCATTGGATCTTTTAACAATTTGCGTCGAGGCTGGCTTAGGTTTTGATGCAGCAATGCAGAAAGTAAGCGATAAATGGGAGACGGAATTATCACTCGCTTTTGCTAGAGTGATCAAAGAAGTACAGCTTGGAAAGCTAAGAAGGGATGCCCTTCGTGATATGTCTGACAAAATTGGTATTCCCGAATTAACCAGCTTTGTTGCTGCAGTTATCCAGAGCGAGCAATTGGGTGTCAGCTTGGCAAAAGTCCTTCGCATTCAATCGGATCAGATGCGCATCAAACGACGTCAACATGCAGAAGAGGAAGCGCATAAAGCTCCTGTCAAAATGCTAATCCCAATGGTACTATTGATATTTCCTTCATTAATAATAGTATTGTTGACACCTGCTGCTCTTAGGCTGATGAATTCGTCTTTAGCAAGTATGTTTAAATAAAGAGAGCCAAAATATGTTTATGCCGCTGGCGGGAAAAAAAATCCATCCAGCCTTCTTGGTTTATCATTACTTATGGCAGGCAGTTGATTGGTTGTTCCCCCCTTACTGTGCAGGTTGCGGCTCATTTGGTAGTCGCTGGTGTTCTGCTTGCGAAGAAAATATTCAAATTATCCAACCTCCGCTTTGTAGAATTTGTGGTCAGCCTTCCGTTTCCAGTGATATTTGTAATTCTTGCAAATCTTCTCCTCCATCCTTCACAGCATTACAAGCAATAGGTACGTATACAGGATCTTTCAGAAAGGCGATTTTACAATTAAAGTTTAGAAATAATCTTGGATTAGGCGAAGTTTTTGCACAAAAGCTCGCACGTCGTATAATAAGATTAGATTGGCATCCTGATTTAGTGGTAGCGGTACCATTGAGCAAACAACATCAAAAAACCAGAGGTTTCAATCAGGCAGAATTATTGGCAAAACCTCTCTCCTGGTTAATTAATGTCCAATATACTTCCGATGCAATCACGCGTATTAAGCCTACCTCTTTTCAGGTAGGCTTAACTGCACATCAAAGGGAATTGAATGTAAAAGACGCATTTTGGGCAAAAGCTGAATTGGTTTCTGGCAAATCGATCCTTCTTGTTGATGACATTGCCACTACTTGTTCTACAATGGATTCATGCAGTAAAGCGCTGCTGGCAGCAGGAGCAAAGCAAGTGTATGCCATTTGCCTTGCGAGAGCTGTACTTGATCAAGATATTCATTTGGATACATTTTCTCTGGAGGAGATGGATTCTCCTCTCCAATATTCATCTTTTTTAGGAGGCTAAAATGACTCTCAAAGTTGACGTTTACACTCGAAATCTAGAATTGACTGACCAAATAAATGAGTATGTGAATAAGAAAGTCTCCAAACTTGATAGATTCTTAAATAACATTGATGAAACAAGGGTTGATTTAGGTTTTTCGAAATCAGCCAGAAGTGCGAATGATCGATATTCAGCACAAATAACCATTCGTGGTAGAGGTTTCATCTTACGAACGGAGGAAAGAGCAGACGATATTTTTGAAGCTGTCGATGAATCGCTAGATAAAATCGAGCGTCAGATTGAAAGATATAAAGGGAAACGTGCCCATGGCCGTGGCGATGGCACCCCTGCTTCACAGGTAGTTGAACAACCAGTAGCTAGTGAAGAGGAAGGTACTGAGGAACCTGTTATCGTTCGTCGAAAATCATTCACCCTGGTTCCCATGGATGAACATGAAGCATTGGAACAAATGGCATTATTAGGACATGAAAACTTCTTCGTCTTTTATAATGCTAATACAAACAAGATCAACATCCTTTATCGTCGCCTTGACGGAACGTATGGTTTGATTGAGCCTACCATTGGTTAAATAACGGAATATGTGTCATTCATCTCGAACAGGCTGCTAATGCAGCCTGTTCATTATTTCTATTCAAAAATAATCTTTAAGCGTATAGAAAGGAAGCTGTTTGTTGGTAAAAGTATTTTTTCCTTGCAGCATCATACTTGCTGGACTATAATGGGATGTTGCAATTTTTCAAAAAAGGATAGTGTATGATTGACGTTAATGATCTTCGCAAAGGCGTTACTTTTGAACTCGATAACAACCTGTATCGTGTTTTGGAATATAGCCATAATAAGCCAGGACGTGGCAATGCCACCATCCGTATTAAAGCCAGAGATTTACGCAGCGGGACTACACTGGAAAAAACCTTCCAGTCAGGTGACAGAGTTCAGGATGTACGTTTAGATCACCGCATGAGCTCTTATCTCTATAATGATGGTGACTTTTATTATTTTATGGATACCGAAACTTTTGAGCAGACTACTGTTCGGAAAGATACAATTCAAGAGTATGTTGGATTGCTGAAAGAAAATATGGAAGTCAAGCTGACCTTCTTCCAATCAGAAGTAGTCGACATGGAGCTTCCAACAACTGTTGATATGGAAGTAATTGAAGCAGAAACTGCTGTCAAAGGTGATACTGCGACTGGTGTGACAAAAAAGGTTAAAGTCGAAACTGGTCTGGAAGTAATGACACCCTACTTTGTCGTAACGGGAGATATCATCCGTATTGACACACGTACGGGTGGTTATGTTACCCGCGTAAATGGATAATTAAATTCAGCAAATTTGTGTTATCCCCCCGTGGGGATAACCTTTTTATTTCGGAGTACATCTATGCGCACGCCATTCGGCACAGAGTGCCCCTTCTTTTTTGGTGAATACCATCGTGGACGTAATCAAAATCGTTGTGATTTGATTGGTAATGTTTCACCTCCACGAAATTGGGTACCAACTCTTTGTAAATCTTGTCAAGTTCCATCAATCTTGCGTGCGAACGGATGTACACATATGCATCTTTCTGCAGAAGTTCAACCTGGTGTTTTTCGTTTAGGAAAATCAGTTAAAGTTACAGCTTATTGCACCAGATCTCACCAGGATGTGAAAGAACCTCATATAGGTTGCGGTCAGTGTCACAAATCGATTGATTTTCAAGTTGAAGATCCTGCTGGAGATATCAGGTGAAAATTACTGTTCTTATTGATCTTGACGACACACTTCTTTGCACCGAAGAAACATTTTTTCCCACTTATATCAAATCACTTGCACAAAAAATAGGCAGAGTTGATCCTGATTTATTTGCGCATGAAATGAAGATCATCACTGAACGTATGCTAGCAAAAGACTCGCCTGCTTTAACTCTCGAACAAACTTTTAATGCTTATTTTTATGATGCTATAAATATACCTCGTAGTGAAATAATAGATATTCTGGATGATTATTACAGGAATGATTATGGTCAGCTTCAAAGATTAACCAGACAACTACCAGAATCCAAAACCCTAATTGAAACTGCCTTTTCACTGGGTCACCAGGTAGCCATTGCAACAAATCCTTTCTTTCCACGCATAGCGACAATGCAGCGCCTATCCTGGGCGGGAATTCCAATGGAGAATTATCCATTTAGTATTGTCTCAACATATGAGGATTTCCATTTTGCAAAACCCAATCCATCTTATTTTGTTGAATTGCTTGCTCAACTCGGGTGGCCTTCTGCGCCAGCCGTTATGATAGGCAATCATATGGGACAAGACATTCTTTCTGCAGAGTCGCTTGGCTTTCCTACATTTTTCATTCAAAGTACAGATGGCAAAAGAAATATTACCTCACATACATTAAGTAGCTCAGGGCAGCTATCAGAGGCAATTCCCTGGTTGAAAAGGATCAGTGGAGAAAAATTCTCTAATGACTTTTCAACCATACCTGCAATGCTGAACGTGATGAAATCAACTCCTGCTGCATTAGAAACGCTAACAAAGGATATACCCTTTCAGAAGTGGAGCCTGCAGCCAGATGATAATGATTACTCATTAAACGAATTATGTTGCTATTTTCGTGATCGAGATCAAGAAGTGTATTTACCTGGAATTCAACGAGTGATCACTGAAGCATATACCAATTTCCCCAATATTGAGACAGAAAACTGGTCCAATGAAATGGGATATATTCATCAGAATGGGCAACTTGCTTTGCAAGATTTCATTGATTCACGAATTCAGATAATCAATTTACTATCAACGTTACCCGATTCTACCTGGCAATATCAAACTAATTCAGCAAAATATGGAATGATCACTTTTAAAAAATTGATCCACAAAATTGTTTTGCATGATCAAGAGCTTATACGTCAGGTCAAAAAAGTCGTTGATATGCTAAATCATATCAATAAATCCTAAATTGTATAAGAATTATCTTAATATTTATGAAACTTGCTTGCTTTTATGCTTCCGATCGTATGGATAGCTTGGTATAATCGGACATAGAGTTCTATCGGTTCAGTTGATAGAACCTGGAGGAATTTGTGAACCAAAGAAATCAATCATATCTTATCTACCTGCTATTGTTCATCGCCATTGTTGCCTTGCTGGTATATAACTATGGTTCATCAAACAATAGTACGAAAGCACTTTCAATTAATGAGGTAGCACAAGGTATAAAAAATGGCGAGATTACCCGCATTGTTGAAAATGATAATCGGTTAACCATTTATTATGCAACTGAAGGCAATCAGGGCACTTCCATAAAAGAAAGCAGTGCGACATTAATAGAGCAGCTTATTCAACTCGGAGTTACACCTGAAGAGCTTCAGCCTGATAAAATCAGTATTGAGATCAAAGCTCCAAGTCCGGTGGTAGGCGTGCTTACTACCCTGGGATATATCCTTCCCTTCATTATCTTGGGTGCAGCGTTCTTCTTTATCATGCGTCAGGCACAGGGTAGTAATAATGCAGCCATGTCATTTGGAAAATCGCGAGCTCGCATGTTCCGTGGTGATCAGCCAACAGTGACATTTGAAGATGTCGCTGGAGTCGATGAAGCGAAAGAAGAGTTGCGTGAAGTTGTAGAATTTTTGCGCGAACCTCAAAAATTTATTTCGCTTGGAGCTCGTATTCCTAAAGGTGTTCTGGTTGTTGGACCTCCTGGAACGGGTAAAACACTGCTGGCTAAAGCAGTTTCTGGAGAAGCAGGTGTTCCCTTCTTCTCCATCTCTGGATCAGAATTTGTGGAAATGTTTGTCGGCGTTGGAGCTAGCCGTGTCCGCGATCTGTTTGATCAGGCAAAAAAGAATTCACCATGTATCGTTTTTGTAGATGAAATTGATGCTGTTGGACGTCAACGTGGTGCTGGTTTAGGTGGCAGTCATGATGAACGTGAACAAACCTTGAACCAGATGTTGGTGGAAATGGATGGTTTTGATACTGATACAAATATCATCATCATGGCAGCCACCAACCGTCCTGATATTCTTGACCCTGCATTACTACGCCCCGGTCGTTTCGATCGTCGTGTTGTTCTAGATAGACCTGATGTACGTGGTCGCGAAGCTATCTTAAAAGTTCATGTAAAAGGGAAACCACTCGATCCAGCGGTTGATCTGGCAGTACTTGCTAGAGGTACACCTGGGTTTGTAGGTGCAGACCTTGAAAACCTTGTCAATGAAGCAGCAATTCTCGCAGCTCGAAGGAATAAACGAGCAATTACACAGACAGAATTCGAAGAAGCTGTAGAACGAGTTATTGCTGGACCAGAACGCAAGAGCCGCCTCATCAGTCAGGAAGAAAAACTCATTATTGCATATCATGAAGCTGGTCATGCAGTAGTAATGAATGCATTACCCGAAGCTGACCCAGTGCAAAAGGTAACTATCGTCGCACGTGGTATGGCAGCTGGTTACACAATAGCTTTACCAAAAGATGACCGTACATTAACTGGTCGCAAGAAATTAATAGCAGAAATGGTTGGTTTGTTAGGTGGGCGATCTGCTGAAGCTATGGTTTTTGACGATATTACATCTGGTGCTGCAAACGATATAGAACGTGTAACCCAATTAGCACGAACTATCGTAACCAGGCTCGGAATGAGCGAAGAACTTGGTCCCATGGTATATGGTCAAAAAGAAGAGCTTATCTTTTTAGGTCGCGAAATTTCTGAACAACGAGATTATTCAGAGGCTGTGGCTGAAAAGATCGATCAGGAAGTTCGCAAGTTGGTACATGAAGCATATCAGCAAGCGACAGACATCCTAACAAAATATCGTGATAAATTGGATGCAGTCGCAAAGAAATTAATAGAAGTCGAAACGATCAATAAAGAAGAATTCGAAGCGATCTTCCCGCCACCATTCCCAAAGAAAAGCGGTACACCAGTATTAGTGAATGGGATATCTTAATACATTTTACAAAATAAAGAAAATCGGAAGACTGAAAGCTTCCGATTTTTTCTTCACCTTATCCGATCTCTACAGAATGCAAGTACCTGATCAAAAGTATCAATGTTCATCTCAAACCATTTGATGTTGGGATCATTCATACTGAACCAGTTTGCTTGCCGGCGCACATAATTACGTGTAGCTCTTTTCATTAATATTATAGCTTCATCAAGTTCGTATTTTCTTTGGATAACTGCAATCATTTCTCTATACCCAATAGCGGATAATGACGGCGAATCAACTGGGCAACCATCTGCCAATATTTTTTCGACTTCCTGTAATAATCCATTTGCAATCATCTGGTCAATTCGTAAATCAATCCGCTGGTACAGCTCCTGTCTAGGTCTGATTAATCCGATTTGGGTAAATTCATATTTCGGCTCTATTTTCGCTCTTTGAACTGAGAACGGTTGCTTCGTTTGTTCAATGACTTCTAATGCCCTGATCACTCTACGTACATTCCGCGGATCAATAATACTGGCAGCTTCAGGGTCTTTTTCGCAAAGTTTTTCATATAGAAAATCACCGCCAAAGGACACCGCATCCTTCTCAAGTTTCTTCCTTAATTCCAGATCGGGAAGAAGTTCCGGGGGTTTCCATCCCTGTACTACAGCGCGTACATATTGCCCGGTTCCACCAACAAGAAATGGCAGCTTTCCTCTTTGGAGGATATCATCAATAATCTTGTATGCACTTTGTTGAAACAATGCCAGGCTGAATATTTCTTCAGGATTCACCACATCGATTAAATGATGTGGTACCATGCTCAATTCTTCTGGAGTTGGCTTTGCTGTTCCAATATTCATTTTCTTGTAAATTTGACGTGAATCCGCTGAAACGATCTCTCCATTCATCTGCATTGCTAGCCTTATGGAAAGCTCTGTTTTTCCCACGGCAGTTGGTCCGACTATTACAATCAAAGGCAATTTCTTATCAGCTTGAGACATTTTCGAACCACTCCACCTGATGTTCATTCCAGTTCTTCGGATCGACAAGGATAGCAAAAACATCAATTTGCCAATTCTGCTCTACCTCTGGATGGGTCTGGATATACCATGCAGCGCTTTGCTGCATGTGTTTCATTTTTCTCATATCTATGGCTGCTTCTGGTCGACCAAATGCTTGAGAAGACCTTGTCTTCACCTCAACAAAACGAATACCAGCATCATCTGAGACGATCAGATCAACTTCACCATAAGGGGTATGAGTATTCGCAGCAATAATTATTAATCCCTTTTCTCTCATAATATTTCCAGCTAATTTTTCACCCCACCGGGCAAGTTTCTGATTACGGGTTTCTGGATTCTTCTTGTCTCTGGTTTGTACATTCATGATACTATGTATTTTACCTGACCTGTAAGAGATGAAAAGGTAGATCGCCCTGTCGGTATTTAATTGACGAACTACGGTATACCATGCTAAACTTTATCACTTCACAAAGAGAGAAATAAACTTTATGCCTTCTATAGAAATCATTGCCATTGGAACAGAACTCCTGCTTGGCGAAATTCAAGATACTAACACACAATATCTGGCACGAGCAGTCCGAAATGCGGGAATCGACCTTTTTCGAGCGACTTTGATCGGTGATAATGCTCAACGTATTGCTGACGCCATCCGTGATGCAATCAAACGATCTGACATTGTCATCACTACAGGAGGATTAGGACCAACCGTCGATGATCCTACACGGCAGGCGGTTGCCTTGGCTGCTAATACTGATTTGGAATTTCGGCAGGAATTATGGGATCAAATACTTTCACGGTTCCAGCGATATGGCAGACCAGCATCAGAAAACAACCGCAGACAGGCGTTCATCCCACTTGGTGCTATAGGGATAGAAAATCCGGTTGGAACTGCACCTGCTTTTTATATTGAAATTGAGAACAGTATAGTGATCAGTTTGCCTGGTGTACCGCGCGAAATGGAATACTTATTTGACAACTGCATCCTCCCTTTGCTACGCAAGAAGTTTGATCTCCATCAATTGATCCTGGCTCATGTTCTGCACGTTTCCGGCATGGGAGAATCAAAGGTTGACGAACAAATAGGAGATCTCGAGTTACTTTCCAATCCCACAGTTGGTCTTTTAGCTCACCCGGGTCAGATTGATATTCGAATCACTGCCAAAGCTAATTCTCGTGAAGAAGCGGAGAGTATGATCCAACCAGTGGCTGAAACCGTTCAGAGACGATTAGGAAATTCTATTTACGGTACTGATTCTGATACACTAGAAAGTGTTGTAGCAACTAAATTGAAAGAAAAACAGAAGAAGGTCGTTATATTGACCTCTGGTATGGATGATTCATTGGTCACCCAATTACGAAAATGTGGTGTTACACTTCAAAAATCGTATAAACGAAAAGAGCCTCTTGATAAAAAACGGTTGAACAAAGAAGCGATCCTTCTTTCGCAGAAGAATCCCTCCTGCATCATTCTTGCCTGTGCTTTACAACCAGGTGTCGATCAACAGAAATTATTTATCGGGTTGATGCTTAATGATACGTGGTATGAAGATCAGCGATCCTATGGCGGTTCACCACTTCATAGAACTATCTGGTCAAATAATTCGATTCTTGATTTCATACGACGCAATATATAGGATAATTACATTTATGGAAAAGACAACAATAGATTTCCTTTTTACTAACGCCCATGTTTTAACCATGGATCCATTGCTTACACAATTTGCTTCTGGTTCAGTTGCCGTAAAAGGTGACAAGATTATTGCAGTTGGGTTGGAATCAGATCTTCAAAAACAATTCTCTGCAAATAAAATAGTGGATTGTCATGGCAAAATATTAATGCCCGGTTTGATCAATACCCATACTCATGTACCCATGACTCTACTCCGAGGATTAGCTGACGATCTTCGGCTGGATGTTTGGCTGATGGGATACATGATGCCTGTCGAACGCGAATTTGTCTCTCCAGATTTTGTTCGGTTAGGCGCACAGGTCGCCTGTGCAGAAATGATACACAGTGGTGTCACTACTTTTGCAGATATGTATTACTTTGAAGATCATATCGCTCAGGCAACTGCAGATGCTGGTATGCGTGCATTGTGTGCACAAACCGTAATGAAATTTCCCACCCCAGATGCTGCCAGCTTTGAAGAAGGGTTGGCATACGCCAGGAACTTTATTCAGGGATGGAAAGGACATTCCCTGATTGTCCCTTCAGTTGCTCCCCATGCAGTATATACCTGCACAGAAGATATCCTCCGAGCCACTGCTGAACTTGCGATTGAATTTGACGTACCTCTACATATTCATATTGCTGAAACTGCGCTCGAACAGGAAAACAACCGGAAAGAAAAGGGGATGCCCGTAGTTCCTTATTTGAAAAAGCAGACACTTTTTGAAGCGAAAGTATTAGCTGCACATTGTGTCCATATCGATGATGGTGAAATGCGTACCATGCTTCATGCTCATGCCGGAGTTGCGCACAATCCAACTTCCAATTTAAAGCTGGCTTCAGGTATCGCTCCGGTTAAACGCATGCTGGACATTGGCTTGAATGTTGGTATTGGCACTGACGGCCCTGCTTCGAATAATGATCTGGATATGTTTGAGGAGATCCGTCTGGCATCACTTTTGGCAAAAACAGCAAGCAATGATCCCACCACCCTGCCTGCTCAACAAACTCTGGTTATGGCTACCAGAATGGGTGCAGAGGCAATGCATATAGGAAATATTACTGGTTCATTAGAACCTGGCAAACGAGCAGATATGATCCTGGTGGACATTAATCAATTACATAATTCACCTCATTTTGCACGTGATCCTCATAGCGTTTATGCCCAGATTGTCTATTCTGCAAAAGCAACCGATGTCACTGATGTCATGATTAATGGAAAATGGGTGATGAGAGACCGCAATCTGCTCACACTGGATGAAAAAGAACTACTCCTTCATAGCCAGGAATATGCGCAAAAGATTGATATTTTCCTTATCCGGCGTGAAAAATCCGTCCTCTCTAAGTTAATCGCCATTGGTGGAGCAAGCGAAGAAGAAAGTTTTGAAGTACAAGCGAAGGTGAAAGTAGAAAACTTAGAGCCTGTGCTAGAAGCAATTATTGCAAACACTGATAAGATAAGGGTCATACGAAAAAGACATTATCGAGAATACGATACCTATTTCCTTTTTCAGGATGGTGAAGAAAAAGAACGTCTTCGTTATCGTGAAGATCATTTCATCGATGAAAATGGTACGATCACCAATGTACGAAGCCGGCTGACTCATATTGGTCCAGCACGTGAACATAAATTTCCCAACCAGGTTTTACTATCTCGATCACGATTTTTTGCTCCTGCAACGCAAAGCTTACGCTTTTATCGAGAGTACTTCAAACCTTCTTCAGAATTGGAATTCGAAAAAGACCGCTTGAGGTATTTGATCCTTTACAAAAATACTGAATTTTTTATTAACCTGGACACCATCGAAGAACCAACTGTCGGAAAGTTTATTGAAATAAAGAGTCGCACATGGAGTCAGAAAGATGCAGAGCTAAAATCTGGATTGATCTCCGAATTGTTGACTACTTTAGGGATTTCACCAGAAAATACAGTTACGGATGATTATTTTGAGATGTTTACCAAATAGGAGATCGTACAATGGTTAGGGATCTTTCGGTTCTTTTTACCGCCTCAGAAGCTGATCCTTTTTCTAAAGTAGGTGGATTGGGTGATGTAGCTGGTTCCCTTCCAGGTGCAATTCTTTCTCTCAACTCTCAAGATCCCTCAAATTCTTCCATTGATATTCGGTTGGTCATTCCATACCATGCGATGACTAACATATCCAATTTTGAGCTTAAGCATATCTGCCAATTTTCTGTTAAATATCAGGAGATTGATCTTCCGGTAGATGTTTTTCTCACTAAACTAAATGACCTTTCTGTCTATTTGCTCTCAAGTGAATGGATCCATTCCAGCGAAAGGGTTTATGACCAGGATGCAAATCGCGCTGCAAAAAAATACATTTTGTTCTCAAAAGCAGTAGCAATGCTTCCTGATGTCTTAGGGTGGCAAATTGATATTCTTCATGCTAATGATTGGCATACTGCATTGGCAATACCCGAAACGTTTGCCCTGGGGAAAAAGAATGTTCGGACAGTGTTGACAATACATAATCTTCCCTTCATGGGTAGTGAAACCCGGGGAATGTTACCTGATTTTCATATTTCTCCTTCCACCCACCCAGAATTACCTGAATGGGCTCGAGAGCTTCCTCTCCCGATGGCATGTGCGGTTGCTGATAAAGTAGTTGCTGTCTCTCCATCCTATTCCAGAGAGATCATGACTCCAGAATTTGGCTGTGATCTGGATCACTTCTTCCATTCCATTCAGAACAAAGTTACGGGCATTCTAAATGGTATCAATAATTCGATATGGAATCCCGCTACAGATATAAATATTCAACAAAACTTTGATGCAGATCATATTGAAAAGCGTATTCTAAACAAACGTTTCTTGCAAGATAAATTCGATCTCCCAAGAAAAGACGATACGGTATTAATCGTCGTTATCAGCAGGTTTGATAAACAAAAGGGTATTGATCTGATCATTCAAAGCTTAAAACAATTGGAAGGTGGTTCCTGGCAAGCAATTCTTCTAGGCAGTGGTGACAGCACTCTCGAAAGAAGGTCACAGGAACTTGCCATGACTTTGTTTAATCAAGTTCGCAGTGAAAATTGTTACAATGCTAGTTTATCCCATCAGCTATATGCAGGTGGTGATATCATTCTAATGCCATCAAGATACGAGCCTTGCGGTTTGGCTCAATTGATTGCAATGCGGTATGGCTGCATTCCAATCGCGCGTGCCACAGGTGGGTTAAAAGATACGATTACTTCTTATGCGCAAGATGCAGGTCATGCAACTGGATTTTTATTTGAACAGGCTTCAAGTGAAGCTCTCACGTCATCTATACAACAAGCAATTAGTATCTATGCGCAGAAATCGAGCTGGGAGAACATTCAAAAAAATGCAATGAAAAGTGATTTTTCATGGAACAATTCAGCTCAGAAATATGTCCAACTTTATCGCAATTTGGAGAAAAAATAATGAAACTTCCTAGAGCTTCTGGTATACTCCTTCATCCTACCTCACTGCCAGGCCCAGATGGCATCGGTGATCTAGGTCCTGAAGCCTATCATTGGATCGACTTTCTTAATAGTTCGGGAACAAAATTGTGGCAGGTCCTTCCTCTTGGCCCTACTGGGTATGGTGATTCTCCTTACCAATGCTTTTCTGCTTTTGCCGGAAACCCATACCTCATCAGTCCTACCTTGCTTCTCGACCAAGGATTGCTAACCAGAGTTGATCTTATTGATCGTCCTGATTTCCCAGTAAATAATGTAGATTATGGCTGTGCAATCAAATGGAAAATTACTTTGCTTGATCGAGCTTTCCAACACTTTCGTCAAAATCATGATGAGGCATTATTAACCAGGTTCTCTGATTTCCAGGAAAATAATTCATTCTGGTTGAAAGATTTCTCCTTATTCATGGCGATCAAAGATTCGCAAGGTGGTGGTTCATGGTTGACCTGGTCATTGCCCTTAAAAATGCGAGATGAAGCTGCTCTCAAGGCTTTCACATTCGAACATCAAGAAGAAATCCTCAAGCACTCATTTAAGCAATTCATTTTTTTTGAACAGTGGCAAAAACTCAAGGATTATTCTGAGAAGAACGGGGTAAGCATTATTGGCGATGTTCCAATCTTCGTATCCATGGATAGTTCCGATGCCTGGTCACATCGTGATTTATTCTTTACCGATGCTCAGGGCAATCCTACTGCTGTAGCAGGTGTCCCACCAGATTACTTCTCACCCACCGGTCAGCTATGGGGGAATCCGTTGTATAACTGGAAAATTCATGCCAACACAGGTTACGCCTGGTGGATTGAACGGATGAAAGCATCATTAAAACTATTCAATTGGATACGTTTGGACCACTTCCGTGGTTTTGCAGCGTATTGGAAGGTGACAGCTGGCAGCCCAACTGCAGAAATTGGTAAATGGGAAAAAGGTCCAGGTTCTGATCTTTTTCAAACCTTGCAAGATACACTAGGAGAATTACCAATCATTGCGGAAGATCTTGGGGTTATTACCCCCGATGTGGATGCCTTGCGTGAAAACTTCGATCTTCCTGGAATGAGGATCCTCCAATTTGCATTTGGTGGCGATCCTAAAGATCGCTTCTTGCCACATAATTATGAAAGAAATACTGTTGCTTATACTGGAACTCACGATAACGATACCACCAGAGGATGGTATGAATCTGCACCAGAATCTGAACGGGATTTCTGCCGGCGGTATCTCGGGCGTGACGGTAGTGATATTACCTGGGATATGATCAGGACTATCTGGGCATCAGTAGCAGCTTTCGCACTCACACCTATGCAAGACATTCTTAACTTAGGGACTGAAGCTCGCATGAATTACCCCAGTAAACCAGATGGCAACTGGGGATGGCGTTTACCCGTATCATACTGCACCAGAGGAATATCAGAACGAATTAAAGAGCTGAATAATCTCTATGATCGTTAACCAAAATCGTTAGGATAATATCTATTTATCCTGTTCAGATGAAACACCTGAGCGGCTCGAAAGATATATTCCTATCAGAATAAGTACGCCTCCAACAATTTCAAGAAAAATTGGATTCTCATGTAGCAAAACTGCTGCCAAAATTGTCGAACCTACTGGTTCGCCTAATAACGCTATGGATACCAATGAGGCTGGTATATATTTTAATGCCCAATTGAATGCACTGTGCCCTACAATTTGAGGTACAACTGCGAGTAAAAGCAGCCACAGGTATGTTTGAATGTGAAAACCTGCCATAGGTGTGCCTGTCGCCAATACAGCGATCAATAATAAGACAGCAGACACTCCATACACAAGAAACGTATAAACTGGAAGTGAAAGCTGTGGGCGTACCTTCCTACCAATCAACATATATCCCGCTGCAGCCCATGCCCCTAACAGAGAAAGAAAATTACCTAATAAATTCCCTGAGGTTTTAATTACCCCTGGTGAACTTGTTGCAGATTGCATGAACCAGGAAGGAATTTCACGCGATAACCCGACTATTGTACTTCCTGTCAAAGCAACCGCCAGGCCAATGATCACATTTTTCGAAGGACGCTCTTTTAGCAAAAGAGCCCCAAAAATTGCTACCCACAAAGGGGTAGTAGTAACTAGTACTACTGAACTGGCAACGCTGGTGTAACTCAAAGAAGTGATCCATGAAGCAAAATGAATTGCCAGAAACACCCCACCCAGCAGTATTTTCCACCAGGTACTCCAACTTATCTTCCGTAATTCCATCCTACTTTGAATGAAAACAACCGGAAAAAGGATCATGCTTGCAAGTGTCATCCGGTATGCAGCAATACTTAATGCCTGCGCCTCTACTTGAGCCATTCTAATGAATATTGAGGCAGTTGAAACCGCCAGAATCCCAATGATTATTCCTGAATAGGTTGTTGTTTTCGATGGATTCACAATGATTACTGCTTTCTAATAAAAAATTTATTGAATATATTAGACTATTTTGGTATTATTTGTATTATTGCAGTTCACTTATTCTTGGAGGTTTACAATGGCTTTTGAATTACCTGCTTTACCTTACAAATTTGATGCATTAGAAAAAGCAATTGATGCTCTAACTGTCGAGATTCATTATACCAAGCATCATAATGCATATTTAAATAATTTGAATATTGCTCTTGAAAAGGCTCCTCAATTCTTTAACCTTCCAATTGAAAGAATACTAGCAAACCTTGATCAAGTGCCCGAAGAAATCCGTACCGCTGTTAGAAATAATGGTGGTGGCTATTTCAACCATATCTTGTATTGGAATACCCTTTCACCTGATGGTGGTGGGCAACCAAAAGGGAAATTAAGTCAACTAATTGAGCGTACTTTTGGTTCATTCGATAGTTTTGCAAAAGATATGGAAAAAACAGGCTTAGGTAGGTTTGGTAGCGGTTGGGTATGGCTGAGTCGGAAAAGTGATGGCTCGCTTATAATCCACTCTACCCCTAATCAAGACACACCTCTCGCTGAAGGGTTATATCCCTTGCTGGCAATTGATGTTTGGGAGCATGCTTATTATCTGCGATACCAGAATCGCCGAACTGATTACCTTTCAAACATTTGGAGTATTGTTAATTGGGATGAAGTAGAAAGGCGGTTTCTTGTTGTACAATAAATAAAATACACTTTGGGAGAGAACCATGACACATGTTATTACCAGATTCTGCGTTCGTGATGGTGGTTGTGTAACGGTTTGTCCAGTAGAATGCATTGTCCCTGGCAAACCTGAAGATAAATATCCTTGGTTCTATATCGACACAGAAACCTGCATTGATTGCGGTGCATGCATTTCAGAGTGCCCGGTTAGAGCAATCTTTCCTAAAGATGAAGTTCCTCATAGTTTCGTATCCGAGAATCCAAAGGTCATCTCCATGCCATCAGGGACACCAGGTTATGATGAAATTTTCGATGGATATGATTATGAAGGAAATCCAGTGCACCTTGAACATACAAGAATATTATCAGCTGGAGAAGTGGTAGATCTTTCGCCAGACATTGAAGTGAATGTTTTATTTTTTTCTGAAGGACCTGGTTACGAAGCCTTAAAGGAATGAGATATAGAAGCAAATAATGCAGCCCCAATGATACCAGCCTGGTTATATAACTGGGCTGGTACGATTTTTGTCCGTATATTGATATAGGGGAAAAACTTCGCATGATTCCTGCTGATTCCCCCTCCTACTATAATCAGGTCGGGCCAAAAGAGATCTTCCATAATCCTCAAGTATTCTTCAACACTCGCTGCCCATTCCTTCCAGCTTAAATCTTTCTTTACTTTCACCGCAGCAGAAGCGCGTTTTTCAGCATCTTTTTCCCGAATCTTTAAATGCCCAAATTCCAGATTAGGAAGTAAAACACCGTCATTAAAAATAGCTGTTCCTATCCCAGTGCCTAATGTGATTACCAGGACTACACCCTTGAAATCTTTTGCTGCTCCATACCTGACTTCTGCTAAACCTGCAACGTCTGCATCATTCGCTACATAAAATGGATTGCCAGTTTCTTCTTGGAACACTTGTTCAACATTTGTGTTAATCCAGGATGAATCAATATTTGCGGCGGTATAACAGACTCCATGTAACATAACTCCTGGGAAACCCACTCCGACAGGTCCTTGATAATCAAATTGCTTGACCAGCTTTTTAATCACTTTTGCCACCGCTTTTGGTGTTGATGGATCTGGTGTCACCAGGCGGATACGATCGCCAACCAATTGACCAGCATTGATATCGACAATCGCTCCTTTTATTCCAGATCCCCCGACATCAATTCCTAATGTATTCATAGTATCCCTCTATAAAGTAGCTTTTTTTATGGACAGGCATTTTGTAAGTGTTCTTCATACGTTATAGAAAATTGATGCTTTCCGCTTCCATCGCATGCAGCTCTGAAGTAATAATACGGTGTTTGTGCTGGAGACGCAACTGCTTCAATGGCTTGTTCAGACGGAGTACAAATGGGTGTAGGAGGTAAACCTAAAATTGTATAAGTATTGTATGGAGAATTAATTTGAAGCTGTTCTGCGTTGATCGGATTCGTCCACCATGTATTCTGTTCAGTATTGAAACCAATCGCATATTGTACAGTTGGATCACTATCCAAACGCATTCCAGATTGAAGTCGGTTGTAGAAAACAGATGCGATCAATGGCTTTTCTTCATCCAACATTGCTTCCCGCTCCACGATCGATGCAAGAATCAACCCTTCATAAGGTGTAAGCCCCTGATCTGCAAGTTGAGAAACTATTGTATCTGAAAAACGCACTTCCTGTTCTCTCTCCAAAAGCGATAGAAATTCTTGCAGAGTTGCTGTGCGCTGAAGAGTAAATACTCCCGCCGCTAAAAGCCCTTCAATAGAGCTCGGATTCCCCCAAAAACTTAAATCCATTATTCCAGATGGATTCTGGACAGATTCAAGAAATTCTTCCTTCCCAAAAGCCAAACCAGATCCGGTAAAAGCTGCTGCAATCTCTTCTACCCGCCAACCTGCTAATACTCCAAAAGTAACTTCTTCTGGGGTTGCATCAACAATTTCATGAGCAATTGCTACAGGATTCATTTTATTGTTAATGTTATGCGTACGCGCCTGGATCTTGATGTCAAGACCGGAGTAGATCAGGTAATCAATGAATAAATCTTCATTAGGTATTAATCCTTCTTGATACAACCGGGTCGCTATGGATTGAATACTTTCTCCGCTTTCTATTGAAAATTCTATTTCCTTCTCTCCTATTCCTGATGGAGTCAACAATTCATCCTGATGAACAACAAGTTGAAACGCGTAAGAATATTTTTGGATCATCGTCAGAGTAGGCGATGCTGGGCCAAATATACTTTCAACCTGTTGGGGTAATCGATAGACAACCACCCAGCCAATCCCCGCTACAACCAGACACATAGCCACGCATAAAATCAGAACAACAATTTTTGATGTAGTTTTAAGTTTCAATGTCATTATTGTCCTGTGTCTTTCTATTTGTTTCCAGATAATCTTGTAGCATAATAGCGGCAGCGAAATCGTCCAGGTGACCTGTACGTCTGGATCTTGGCACGCTCATCTCCCGTGCATATTCCTGGGCTGATTGTGTAGTATTGCTTTCATCCCAAAAAACAATGGGGATATCGATCATTCTATTAATCACTTCAGCTAACCGGTTAGCTTTTCGACCTTGTATGGATAATGAACCATCATCTTGAATTGACTGTCCCATAACAATGCAGTTTATTTCATTCTTTTCCGCCAGAGCTACGATTTCTTGTGCATCTTTTTCACGAGAGGTATGGGTAATAACTTTCAGTGGCCGGGCTATCGTACCTGTCAGATCGCTTATTGCGACTCCTATACGTTTATCACCAGGGTCAATTCCAAGAAATCTTTGCTTCATGGCATCTCGATTTCAATCTGGAATGACAGGTAGGGCATCCATTCCCAAAAAACTGGTGTGATTATTATTTCACTGGTTGGTAAACTACCTGGTATTTGTCTTACGAAGTTAAGTGCCTCTTCTTTCTTCATTCCCCGCAATTGAAGCGCAAGAGTCTCCTTGTCAATATTAGTTGTGATATTACGCACAGCAAAGATCTCCCATTCATAGGGTTCTGAACCCCCTACAGGGTTGCTTAATAAAGTATATTGCAAAGTTCCTGAAATACTTTTTTGATCCTTATCCAAAATCGCATCCATGCTCATTTGAATAGCTTGCTGCACATCCGAATTTCGATAATAAAGAAGTTCAACAATTGCAGTTTGAGTCAGTTGTAAATATTCAGAAGGCACTCCAATGCCCGGTTGAATCTCCTCGTTTGTAATATTAATCACAGGCGATTCTGCTTCTATAACTGAAATATCATCATCTGTTCCTGTGATTTTTTCTTTTGCGGCCAAGATCAGATCATTTTTAAGCTGCTGGCGTAATTTGGCAAGATCGCTCTCCGTTCCCACAGGAGAAATGACATCTTCTCCCCCTGTACAGGGAGAAGGATTATTGACATTCAAATACACCCCAACGGTTCCTTCCACTGCAACAATCTGTTTGGCTTCTACATTGCCAATAGTTCCTGGTTGCAAAGCTATGATTTCAACTGTCCGTGTAGCCCCCATTCCACCTGGCACGAGAACATCACTGGTGGTTGCAAATCGGATGGCTGGATTATCCCGAGTTAATACGATAGTACCACCTGGTACAGTAACAGGGTTGCTGCTTAAACTTGTGAATACTATTTCGCCTTGTGCGTAGGTTTTTGGCACAATTTGTTGACCACTGGTTAGGATTTGTTTTTCTCTAGTCACACTGATTTCAGCTACTTCCAGGGGAATATTCCCTGCAATATCAGGCGAGGTATATTTGCTGCTTCCATGCAGAGTCATCGTGATTTCTTGCTGTAATGTGGATGGTTGAATAACTACTTTGGCTCGTGGTGCGAATAACACCACCAGTGAAAGCATGGCCATTATCCCAATTAGAAAAGACGTCATTCTCAGCCAATTTGGTTGCTTTCTCGGTTTTAATACTTCACTCTTTTCCCTTAATTCTGCTACAGATACTACTTTTTCACGTACAGGCAACTTTCGAATAAACGTTTTACTTCTTCGCCAGGGTTTATTGTTCGCTTCAGGGATGGAAGAGAAGAAAGGCACACCCATTTCTCTCGCTAAATCAAGTACATCGCAATCATTTGTGATCAGACCCAGTTGTGCACCCTGTGATTTTGCCTTGCGTGTTAATAACTGTAGGTCTTTTTTTGAGTTTATGACATGCTGTTTCTTCGGTAAAACCAACAACACCCTTGTGCTTTTCGACCACGAGATTTGGTCAAGCACAGAAATGACATCATCATGACTTTCAGGTTGAAGGATATGAGTTTTCATGTGATCATTTTAGTTGCATTGGAAATTATACTGTATATCCCAAACCCTCATATCTGTTGAAGACACAAAAAGGATAGCAAGGAAATATTAAGAATATTCGTTATAATGAAATTACTGCATTGCGAAAGTTTTCTCATCGCTATACTGATATTCTTGAGTAAGGTTTCTATACATCGAGAAATTAATTGGAGAGCATAATGAAAAAGACAGCATTGATGATCATCCTTTTGGTGATATTAACTGCTTGTAGAACAAGATCCTTTGAAGCAACAGAAGATTTGGTTGCTACGATTGTAGAGCAAACTTTATCTTCAATACCGACCACAACCGAAATTCCAACAAAAACAGATGAAATCCCCACACCACCCACTCAGACACTAGAGCCATCTCTTACCCCTTCAATCACCTTATCGCCTACCATTTTTACCGATGATATTCGAAATGCTTTAGGTTCACCTGTCTGGGAAGATCAACTGAATGATTGTTCCTCTTTTGGCTTATGTTCACCTTATGAAGATGACAATTCAAAAGTGTCGGTTTCTTCTGGTGCGATGATCATGACCAGTAAATCAACTGGAGGATATCAAACCTGGCGTTTGACTTATCCACGTCCCCAAAATATGTATCTCGAAGGAACATTTGCCGTACAATCCTGTTCAGGTGGAGATATGTATGGATTGGTTTTTCGAGCAAAAGACTACACCAGTGGAATTGGATATTATCTGGGCATCACCTGTGATGGACGGTACAGCTTGGATAAATGGGAAGCATCCGGGAAATCGAACGTACTTACATTGACTCAATCAAATGCAATACTGACTGGATCAAACCAGACCAACCGGATAGGTGTACTTGCCAATGGCGATTCCTTTCGGTTATACGCAAATGGCAAATTCCTTCAGGAAGTTACTGATCCTGGCATCAAAGACGAAGGGTATATTGGAGCTTTCATTGCTGGATTGAATACACCGGGTTTTACAGTTGAATTAACTGAAATCGCATACTGGAATTTGCCGTGAAATCCATCGTGGGATACAATTTAATCCAATAAGTACACACCTCTGATCCGAGCGCCTGATGCGACCAGCTTTCTTGCCATCAAAACAAATAATTATTCAGAAAGCACGTGAAATATTATCCAAAGAACCAGTTTTTCTAGATACTGAAACTACTGGATTGGGACCTTTTGATGAGATCATCGAGATTGCACTGGTAAATCACAAGGGCAATATCATTTTTCAGAGCTTGGTTCACCCATCCATTTCCATTCCAATGGAAGCAACCTGGATTAATAACATCACAAACGAAATGGTGCAAAACGCTCCTTCATGGCAGCAGATATGGCCAGATATCGAACCTCTCCTTAATGGTAAGATAGTTGCCATATACAATTCTGAATTCGATGTTCGCCTCATGGCTCAAACCCATCGAATGTTTCAGATGGAATGGAAAAAAACTTTTACACCAGTATGTCTGATGAAACTTTATGCCGCATATCTGGGTGATTGGAATTCTTATCGAAACGATTTCAGGTACGTTACACTGGAAAAAGCAGGGCAGCAATGCGGGATACAGATTCCTAATTCACATCGTGCAATTGACGACACTTTGCTCACCTATGAACTTCTTAAATATTTAGCTTCTCTGGAAATTGCGACTTGAAGGGGTTATGACTATTTTTGATGATTTTTCTATAGATCAAAAAAACGTACTCACTTTAGCTCAAAAAGGAAAAGCATTTCTTACTGGCAGGGCAGGTACAGGCAAAACCAGTGTTGCATTGCAGCATATTATTGATTTGGTAAAAAATGGAGTGGCTGCCAGTCAAATACTAATAATAATTCCTCAAAGGATGTTGGCTAAACCCTACAATGATTTGATCCAATCTTTCGAACTACCTTCGGGATCCATACCAACAATGGCAACCCTGGGAGGGCTTGCCCAGAGAATGATCACACTATTTTGGCCTCTGGTAAATGCCCAATATGATTTTTCTCGAAAAGATTCTCCACCCATATTTCTTACCCTCGAAACAGCACAATATTACCTTGCAAATATTGCTGACAGTATTATAGATGCATCCGGTTATTTCACTTCGCTAAAAATTAAGCGGAACCGTCTCTATAGTCAGATTCTAGATAACCTTAATAAAGCTGCCCTGGTTGGATTTTCGCTTAACGACATAGGAGAGAAGCTTTCTGCTGCGTGGAACGGCGAAAGCGGGCACACCATCATTTATCACCAGGCAGAGGAAATTGCCAGACAGTTTCGTTCTTATTGTTTGCAGAATAATCTACTTGATTTTTCTCTCCAGATGGAAATATTCCGTCAATTCCTTTCACACCAACCATCTGTAAGAGCTTACCTTCAGAATAGCTTTTCACATCTAATCTATGATAATTTGGAAGAAGATGCACCAGCATCCCATGATTTAATTGAAGATTGGATATCCCAATTTGATACAGCTCTCTTTATCAAAGATGAAGATGCAGGTTATCGTTCATTCATGGGTGCTGATCCAATCAGTGCTGAACGGTTCAAACAATATTGTCCAGAAATCTTTCGTTTCACACACTCTTTTGTATCCTCTGAACCAATTCAAAGATTTTCGTTAGCTCTATCCTCCTGCATAATTCATGAGCGACCTAAAGTGAATAAAGAGATACTTGATGCCTTTTCAACTGGTTTCTTCAGGCTTGCTCCCGAAGCTAATCAAGCAGTGGTTCAGCAGATCTTCAGCATGGTAAATTCAGGGATTTCTCCCTCGCAAATAGCTGTCCTTACCCCACTGTTGAATGACACAACCCGGTTTACTCTATCGGATGCTCTTGAAAAGAAAGGAATTCATTGCCGCTCACATCGTCCATCTCGACCTCTTAATGCAGAACCAGCTTCCAAATGTCTCCTCACCCTGGCAAAGTTAGCTCATCCACAATGGCATCTTCCTATCAATACTTTTGAGTTTCGCAACGCATTGATGGTGGCTATTAAAAATATGGATATGGTCCGCGCCGCAATTCTTAGCGACATTGTCTTGCATAAGAAGCAGAATATGGTTTCTTTATCCTCCTTTGATGATATTAAAGAGCCTTCGCGCAATGATCAGATCACTTATGAACTTGGCAACAAATATGAAACTCTGCGCCTCTGGCTCAATGATTATCAACAAGAGTCGCCTGTTTATCTTGATATTTTCTTCAGTCGTATCTTCGGTGAATTATTATCCCAAGAAGGTTTTGGTTTTCATGATCACCTTGATAATGCAGCAATCTGTGCGAAACTGATTGAATCAGTGCAGAAGTTCCGCAAAGTAGTTACCATAGCTGGCACCATAGATGAAAAAGAGATTGGTCATGAATATGTAGAAATGGTGAACCGGGGTGTTTTGGCCGCCCAATACCTTGAACAGGATATTGATGATGAAAACAATGATAATGCTGTTCTAATAACGCCTGCATTTACATTTCTAATGTCTAACCAGCCTGTTGATTATCAATTCTGGTTAGATATCAGCAGCATTTCCTGGTCAGAGCGATTGGAACAACCTCTTACTCATCCCTTCGTTTTAAGTCGTAATTGGAACGTTGAAGAAAAATGGACACATGCCCATGAAAATCAATTAAATAATGAAACTCTCTCATCACTCATAAGAGGGCTTTGTGCCCGTTGTAATAAACACATTTTCCTGTATGCAAGTGGATTAAGCGAACAGGGTCAGGAACAAAGTAGCCCGTTTTTGAAAGCATTGCAACGCCTTAACCGCAGTTTGGTTCAAATCGAGGATACCGAAAATGTTTGAACCACGTATCTCTCAAATACCAGTTGTGAGTTATCAGGGAGGTAAAATGGGGGTTTCCGCTGTTCCCGGAAGCGGAAAAACCACTACCCTTTCCATGCTGGCAGTTCAATTGATTAAAAACGGGAAGATCAATGAAGATGAAGAGATACTGATAGTTACATTGGTCAATTCAGCTGTTGACAACTTCAATGCACGCATTCAAGAAATGTTACGGGATGCTCGACAAATTCCCGGAATGGGATATCGTGTTCGCACATTGCACGGATTGGCAAACGATATTGTCAGGCAGAAACCTGCTTTGGTTGGCTTATCAAGTAATTATGATGTTGCAGATGAATATACTCAGAAAAACCTGAGAGATGCAGCAGTCAATAAATGGTTCAGGCTTCATCCAGATGTGATACAAGGACTTACTTCAGAACTTCATAGTTTAAATAATTTTAAAGTCCGCAATGGTTGGCATGATCTGGTAGATAGCGTCGCTATCGCATTCATCCGTCAAGCAAAAGACCTCAGAGCTGAACCAGCTACAATCGAAGAACGAATGAGAGCACTCGGTTGGCAGAATGAGCTACTTCAAATGGGATTGGAAATCTATAACGATTATCAACAAGGATTGTCATATCGAGGGGCAGTTGACTTTGATGATCTGATTGGAATGGCATTGCATATCTTGAATTCTGATCCCGATTACTTGCAAGAATTGCAATCACGTTGGCCTTATATTTTGGAAGATGAGGCTCAGGACTCAAGCCGTATGCAGGAGGAGATTCTACGGAAATTAAGCGGCTTAAATGGCAACTGGGTGCGTGTGGGTGATCCCAACCAGGCAATTTATGAGACGTTCACCACCGCGAATCCTGATTATCTGATCCGGTTCATGCAGGAAAAAGGTGTTACTCCTGCAAATTTGCCCGAATCCGGGCGTTCAACAGCCAGTATCATTAACCTTGCCAACAATCTAATCAAGTGGACTGGATCAAGTCACCCAAATGTACTTCTCCGTAATTCTCTTCGTGAACCTCTGATTAAAATCACCGATCCCAACGACCCCCACCCCAATCCTCCCGATAATCCAGCAGGAATTACGCTATACCTGAAAAAAAATACTTCAAAAGAAGAACTGGCTCTTGTTGTGAAGTCAGTAAAAAATTGGTTGCCAAAACATCCTGATGAGACGGTTGCAATGCTCATCCCCAGTAATTATTATGGCGAGCAACTGGTTGAAGAGCTAAAAAAGAACAATGTCCCTCACCATGAACTTTTACGCTCTACCGATTCTACCCGAAAAACGGTCAATCTTTTTATACACATCCTGCAACACCTGGCTTCTCCAGCAAGAACATCCTCTCTGGCAGAAGCGTACTCATCCATTACTAAATTTAAAAATCGTGATGAAGGTTTATCTCCGATTGAAACAGACATTATTCGTCTTTTGAAAGGCTTGAAAAGACCTGAAATCTTTTTGTGGCCAACCTCCACTCAAACCTGGAAAGATGCCTTCCCTGATAACCTTGATAACGAAGAAATCTGTAAAATATTGGAAGATTTTCAAAAACTGCTACAACGATGGCATAATGCCAGTCTGCTGCCAATTGATCAATTGATCCTGATTATTGCTATGGATCTGTTTACCGAAATGACCGATCTGGCATTAGCTCATAAAATTGCCCAGACATTGGAACATGCATCTTCTGATAATCCAGAACATTGTCTTTCCGATTTTATTGCTGTTCTTATCCCTATAGCTCAAAATAAGGAAAAATTCATCGGGTTTTCCGATAAGGATATTGGTTTCGATCCAGATCAATATAAAGGACAGGTAATCGTTTCCACATATCATAAAGCGAAGGGATTGGAATGGGACCGAGTCTATTTGTTATCCGTTAATAATTTTGATTTTCCATCAGGTGATGCACAAGATGGTTACGTTTCTGAAAAATATTTTGTCAAAGATCAATTAAACCTGGAAGCAGAAACCCTGGCACAATTAGAGCAATTACTGGGAACAACTAATCAAAATAACAATGATGAATTAACCCCAACTCAAAAAGCGCGGCTGGCAACGGCTTCAGAACGGCTTCGTGTGTTATTTGTTGGCATTACCAGAGCTAAAAAGGAAGTAATCCTTACCTGGAACACCGGTTCACGGGGGGATTGCCAGCCTGCTCTGGCACTATTAGCGTTGGACGCCATCACCAGACAGGAGCACATGTGAACTTGGATCTTAATTTTCGTTTTTCGAAATCGAATCTATCAGCCTATGTTCAGTGTAAACAGCATTTTTATTTACGGTATATGAAAAAGGTAAACTGGCCAGCACCTGTTACTGAACCAATCCTATTGCGTGAACAACAGCTTGATAATGGATACAATTTTCACCTACTCATCCAGCAATATATTGCTGGAATTCCTGCCACAAATCTTACAAGAACAATAAAGAATGAAAACCTGCTACATTGGTGGCAAAATTTCCTTCAAGTTGATCCTTTGAAAGGTGTGGAGGGGAAAAAACTGGCTGAATATACGCTTTCCACCCGTCTGGCAGGATATCATCTGGATGCGAAATTTGACCTGCTGGTTATTCATCCTGACTCGAGTATCACAATATTCGATTGGAAAACAAACAAATTATTACCTTCACCCTTTAAGTTAGAAAAGACCTTGCAAACACAGGTGTATCGCTATGTTCTGGCTAGCGCTGGTTCAAATTTATTGGCAGAAGGTATTCTTCATCCGGATAATATTCGCATGACCTACTGGTTTGTTGAATTCCCCAATATTCCAATAAATTTTAATTATTCATCGGTCACTATGCGTTATGAACAAAATCATTTAGCATCATTAATCGAAGAAATTTCCAACCTATCCGAGGACTCCTTTGAAAAGACAGAGAATGAGAAAATTTGCCAGGTTTGTATGTATCGTTCTTTATGTGATCATGGAATAAATGCAGGCTCAATGGATGAGGAGATTTTCTTTGAAAATGCATCGGAGGATCTTTTCTTAAGTCTTGATATCGATCAGATTGGAGAAATTTCCCATTGATACCTGCAAATTTGCAATGGCTTGAACCTGAATATCATCCGATTCCGAAAGATATTGCTGCTCTCTACCCTGATTACCCTTTCATTGCAGAGGTTTTATACAGGCGTGGCTTCACTTCACTGAATAAACTACTCCCCTTCCTCCACGAAGAAAGCTACACTCCTGCAAGCCCCTATGATTTTCCTCAAATGGCTGACACAGTAACCTGTATCAAGCAGTCGATTCTTGATGGAAAGATATTTGGCATCTGGGGTGATTTTGACGTTGATGGCCAGACCGCGACTGCCTTGCTGGTCAAAACATTGCGTTTATTGAATGCAAAAGTAGAATATCACATCCCGATCCGCGCAAAAGAAAGTCACGGTATCACTATCCCGTATCTTGACACTTTCCTTTCGAAAGGGATTCAGATTTTAATCACCTGTGATACGGGGATTACTGCTCATGAAGCAGTCACATACGCTAGGCAAAAAGGGGTCATTGTTATTATCACTGATCATCATACCCTGGCTGAAACCTTGCCTGATGCGCAATTCATTATCCATCCACACCTGTTACCAGAAGAACACCAGGCTAGATCAATATGTGGTGTGGGAGCTGCTTTTGAGTTATCAGCTGCTTTACTGAATGATCCGAAGTTTTCGCATCAGGCCACAAAATTCCTTGATCTGGTTACACTGGGAACAATCGCTGATCTGGCATCTTTGACAGGAGACAATCGTTATTTTGTCCAACGAGGATTGAAGTATATTCGCTCAAAGCCCTCATGCTTGCTACAAGAGATATACAACATTACTGAAACAAACCCCGATAGAATAGACGAAGAAGATATTAGCTATACAATTGCACCTCGGTTGAATGCGCTTGGTAGGTTGGGTGATGCGAATCCCGCTGTAGAAATACTATTATCGAACAACCCTGATGAATGTCGAATGTTTGTCAGCCAGATTGAAGCCATGAATGCCAAGCGGAAATTCACTACCGACCAGGTTTTTCAGGCTGCTTACACTCAAATCGAGAACGATCCCGAATTGCAAAAGAAATCCGTTTTGATCCTATCCCATCCAGAATGGCCTGGCGGCATCGTAGGGATTGTTGCCAGTCGCCTAGTTGATGTTTACCACAAACCCGCCCTTGTCATTTCATCACCCAAAGGCGAACTTGCCAGAGGTTCTGCACGATCTATTGATGGAGTAGATATCACTGCCTGCCTGGCAGAAAACCATGATTTACTTTCAACCTTCGGCGGACATCCAATGGCAGCAGGATTTTCTCTTTCTTCAGAGAATCTTGAAAAATTTCGTTTTGCTATGGAGCAAACAGTTGATCAATTGGTTCTTACAACTCCACTTGCCGAGAATATTCAGATAGATGCTTTTATTAACCTTCCAGATATTTCGATTGAAATGATTGAACAACTGGATCAACTTTCACCATTTGGCTCAGGGAATCCACCTCCGATATTTGCGTGCCATAATTTGACCATTGTAAAACACACATCCTTAGGCAAGAATAGCGAACATGCTCAATTCTTCGTTATGGATGAAAACGGAAATCAGGTTCGTGTCATCCGTTGGCAGGCTGGTTCATTACAAATACCAGAAAGTACATTTGATCTGGCATTTTCTTTACGCATTTCTGAATTCAAGGGGACACGAGCTCCTCAGCTGGAATGGATCGACGCCCGTCCGATCAAGTTAATAAGTAATGATGACTCCTCTCACTCTACAATCGAAATACTTGATTTTCGTAAAGATAATAACGCTGGGCGTGTTTGGATCGATGATCATAAAGATCAGAATATGCTGATCTGGAGTGAGGGTTCAAATCAGAAGATCCTTCCAGGAAAAGGAAGAGATCAAATCATCCCAGCAAAAATACTGGTCATTGTTGGAAGTCCGCCCAATCGAGAAGTATTAGACAAGGCAATTGAAAAAGCATCACCTCATCAGATTCTACTTCTTGGATTTACCTCAAACGATGATGATCCAAAAGAATTTTTAAAAACTCTTCTGGGAATGGTAAAGTATGCGATCAATCATAAGGACCAGCAAATAAATCTATCAGATCTGGAGAGAGTTACAGGTCAAAACGAAAAAAGCATCCGATTGGGTTTAGAACTGATCCAGGCACGCGGTCTTTATACTTTTATTGAAGACGTAAATAACCATTTTCGGATATTATTATATGGAGTCGCTAATATAAAAACTGCAGAGATACTGCAATCTCAACTACTCCATTCCCTTAATGAAACCCACGCATTCCGATTGTATTATCAACGTGTAAAACCGGAGAATCTAATTAATAGCTCCTCCATAAAGTAAAAAAGGATTGATGATAATGAAAACAAAAACTCGCTGGGGAATTCTCAGTACCGCCACAATTAATCGTCAATTGATCCCTGCCATAAAAGGGCATCGAGATTCAGAACTGGTTGCCATTGCTAGCCGATCTGTTGAAAAAGCAGAAGCAGCTGCAAAGCAATGGAAAATTCCAAAATTTTATGGTAGCTACGAGGCTCTTTTAGATGACCCCGATATCGACATTATCTACAATCCTTTACCAAACCATTTACACTGTGAATGGACCATTAAAGCAGCCTATGCGGGGAAACATATATTGGTCGAAAAACCACTTGCATTATCCATTGAAGAAATCGATGAAATGATTGCTGCTGCCGAAAAGAACAAAGTGATTATTCAAGAAGCATTCATGTATCGTTTTAACCCCCAGACAGATAAAGTCGCTCAATTGGTATCCTCTGGTGCGGTTGGGAAGGTTCGTTATTTACGTAGTGGGTTCCAGCATTTTCATCATCGTGAAGGTGATTTTCGTTTAATACCTGAAGCTGGTGGTGGGGCATTATGGGATCTGGGATGTTACCCCATCAGTTATTTTCAACTTATCACAAAAACGCTGCCACTTGATAGCTTTGGTACTGGGATCGTTGGTCCAACCGGTGTTGACACCACTTTCTTTGGTACATTAAATTACCCTAACGAAATTACAGCCCATTTCTCTTGTTCATTCGACCTGCCTGCTTATGCAATGCTCGAAATTCACGGCACAGAAGGGATCATGACGATCGCTTCACCTTTTAAACCCCGTGGTCGAACTATGATCATTCTGCGACAAGGTCAAAGTTATCAGACGTTTACATTTTCCACAAAAGATGTAGCTCTTGGTGAAGTAGAGAATATGGTTCAAGCCTCTCGCGGAAACTTACCCGTTCGTATTAGTTTACTTGAATCAAAAGAGATAGCAAAAACTATTTTACGACTACATGAATCAGCCAAATCCAATAATGTTATCCACTTGCCATGAGAAATTAATTCTTCTCGCCGATCATCCAGAATTTTATGGTAAAATACCAACTTGGTTAGCAGAATTTTCTGCTGCCTTTCCACTCTCGGCATGCCCACGGCATGAATGAGAGTAATTCCAGGGAAAGGAGGTTTTCCGAAAATGCGCGAATATGAAGTCGTAGTTATCGCTGATCCCGAACTGGATGAGACAAGTTTTAAGGGTCTCGTCGAAAAGGTTTCAGGTTGGATCACTGAATCTGGCGGCTCTGTTTTGAAGACAGAACTCTGGGGTAAACAGCGAATGGCATATTTGATCAAGAAGCAGCGCGAAGGACAATATTTCATGCTGCACGCACAGATGGCACCAGCATTTACAACTACGCTGGAACGTAATCTACGGTTATCGGAACCGGTTTTACGCTTTATGCTTACTGCAAAATAATTTCATCCAGTCCGCCGGGAAACCGGCAAGGAGAACGTTATGAGCCGTGGACTGAATAAAGTAATGATCATTGGTCACCTGGGTCGTGATCCCGAAATGCGGTATACCCCTGCAGGTAAGCCAGTAACTACTTTTACTGTAGCTACAACCCGCAACTGGAATAGCGCAGACGGAGAAAAGCATGTAGAAACGGAATGGTTCACAGTTGTAACCTGGGGTAACCTTGCAGAAATTTGTAACCAGTACTTGAAAAAAGGTCAACAAGTATATGTTGAAGGACGGTTGCAAACGCGACGTTGGGAAGATACCGAAGGAGTGAAACATTCTACTGTTGAAATTGTGGCTAATGAAATGATGATGCTGGGAGAACGACGGGATTCTTCATCGACAATATCGATGGAGTCCGGGGATTCTGAGCATCAGGATGAATATCCGTATTAATTGTTGGAGGAAAGTATGTCTGAAGATTATGGCAATGAAACCGAGCAATATGGTGGTGGGCGTCGCTTTATCGCACGTCCAAAAATTTGCCAGTTTTGTGCAGATAAAAATATAGAAATTGATTATAAGCAGATCGATCTCCTGAGACGATATGTGACAGAAGATGGAAAAATTCGTCCTCGTCGCCAGACAGGAACTTGTGCACGACATCAACGCGCATTAGCGAATGCAATCAAACGTGCCCGACATATCGCCCTGCTTCCATTCACCCTTGATATGGGTGATAAATAAGCCTATTTTATAAATTCGAAGAATAAGAGCATAGAGAAGGTTTCTCTATGCTCATTAATTCAATCAGAGGAAGCAATATATGGCACGATTCCCATTCATTTTCAAGAAATCTGAACATAAAGTCGAAGAAAAGCCATCTCATAAAGAATTCAATAAAAAACATCTTGCTCGTGTGGAACGTGAACAGCGTCAGCGAAAGTGGTTACTTGGAGGATTGATCGTCATTGGAATCGCAGTACTTGGGTTGATTGGATATGGTTTACTCGACCAATTTGTTCTGCGCGATCTTAAACCCGTTGCAGAGGTTAATGACGAAAAAATAACCGCGAAGGAATTTGTAAAACGTGTTCAATATGTACGTGCCCAATTAGGTCAACAGTACCTTCAGTATGTCCAGTATTACCAATGGTTTGGTAGCGATCCAACCTTCAGTAGCCAGATACAAAGTAGTCTTCAACAACTGGAAACTCAATTAAGCGCCAGTTATGCATCTACTCTGGCTCAAACGGTTCTTGACCGGATGATGGAAGAACGTCTGATCATGCAGCTAGCAGAAAAAGAAGGTATTACGGTCAGTGATCAAGAAGTAGATACCGCTATGCAAGAAGCCTTTGGCTATTTTCCAAATGGAACTCCTGTACCAACAGCCACTTCAACAACGTTTCCAACTGCCACCCTCGATCCGGCAGTATTTGATATCATCACTGCCACACCTACTTCACTACCACCAACTATCACTCCTACACCAATCTTTACTTTGACCCCTATTCCAACTGCGACTCAAACTGCTACAGTTGATCCGTCTATTCCGACTAATACACCTGCTCCTACTTCTACTCCTATGACAGAAGAAGGGTATGCAACGAAGGTTTCGGATTATGTATCCTCAGCCGCTGATTATGGTTTTACTGTTGAAGACTTTCGTTATATGTATCGTGTTCAATTGACGGAAATCAAGTTAAAAGAGAAAATCACTGCGGATGCAAGCCCCGTACAGGAACAGGTTTGGGCTCGTCATATCCTCGTTTCAGATAAAGCCACTGCAGATGATCTTATCAGCCAACTCATGGAAGGTGCTGATTTTGCAGAGCTTGCCAAGCAATATTCTCTGGATACCAGCAACGCCAGCAATGGTGGTGACCTTGGATGGTTCAGTAAAGGCGCGATGGTCAAGGAATTTGAAGATGCAGCATTCGCCTTGAAACCTGGCGAAATTAGTGCTCCTGTTCAAACCAGTTTTGGCTGGCATTTGATCCAGTGCATCGATCATAGCACTCGAACTTTAACCGAAAGCGAATTCAATTCATTCAAGACAAATGAATACACTAAATGGCTTGATGAACAAAAAACTGCTGCCAGCAAGTATGAGAAGTTGGATTTCTGGCAAACAGTAGTTCCGACTGAACCTGGTGTTCCTGCAGTTCAATAATTGTTTTAGCTAAATGATAAAAGAAAGCCATCTTTGAGAAGATGGCTTTCTTATTTTATGTAAAAAATCTTTTTGTAGTAAGAATAATCGATTGTATTGTTCAAGGTCTGGATAGTAAATCTTTTTAATACCTGTTACTGAAAAATATTTTTTAAAACTAGCCATTCTTCAGTTGTCTGGTTCCAAAGGTATAACCCATCGTCAAGAAAATTCCCATCAATTACCTTAATATTTCAATCCTATATCTGTTTTTTTGAAAGATAAGAATTCAGCTTAAGAAAAACTTTCCCATGGTTCACTACCACCATTTGATTATTCTCCAGAAGTTGAAGTGCATCATCAAGGATCAGGTTGTTAAGGATATCCGAAAGGATAACGCCATCGATAAAATGCTCAAGCAGATTCTTCAAGCATTACATATCCCCAATCTTATAAATGAATTCACCTTTTTGCAGTTGCCATGGCATTTTCGCAAGCAAAAAGAGCTATTATATTTGTGAAAAAAAGCAGGTTGCATAATAGAGATTTGCAACCTGCTTTACCTATCAATTCTTAGGTTAGCGTACCATTTCTTCTGATAACTGATCAATTCTCAAGCTGATAACCTGGCTGGCAGAATCTCGTCCCATGGTAACACCATAAATCACATCAGCAATTTGAACAGTATTTCGGTTATGGGTAATGACAATGAATTGGCTGTCGGTACTTAATTCCTGTAACAATTCACAAAATCTGCCAACATTTGCTTCATCCAGCATAGCATCCACTTCATCGAGGATGCAAAATGGAGTTGGTGAAACTTTTAATAGTGCAAAGATCAAGGCAACTGCGGTCAAGCTTCTTTCACCACCAGAGAGCAAAGATAGACCTTGTTCTCTTCTTCCAGGAAGTCGGGCTTCAATATCAATGCCTTCCTCGTTAATCTTTTCACCTTCTACTAATACCAGTCGGGCACTTCCACCGCCAAATAATCGGGTAAACAAATGCTTGAATTCAGAAGCAACCGCGTCGAATGTTTTTCTAAATTCTTGCTGCATTAATTCATCCAATTCTCGAATGACCTGGCGCAAATCCTCGTCAGCATGTTGAAGATCAGCCATCTGGGTTTGTAAAAAGTCATAGCGCGTTTTCACTTCTTCATACTCATTTTGAGCTTCAGGATTGATCGCGCCCATCCTTTTAAGAAGTGCCCTTTGCCTGGTGATACTATCTTCCAGATCTGACTTAAGTAATTTCACCTCAGGGAGTTGCTCAACAAACTCGCCAAAAGGCAAGGGAGTTGGTCCGGTGATTTCAGAAGTATATTGGAAAGCTACCAATCCAAAGTCATCTTCCACCCTTCGCTGCAGTGAAGCTAACTCTTCATTCTTTCGGTTTAACTCAATTTGAGCCTGCGAGAAGTATCTTTCTGCAACGGATAACCCCTGCTGAATAGCTATTTGATTGGAAAGCTGTTGATCATATTCAGTTTCCATTTTCTTCAGCACCAATTCTTGAGGCTCAATTTCAAGCTGCAGAGAGGAAATCTCTTGAGATAATGAATCTGCAGAATTTAATGCCTGTGTGCGTTGGGTCTCCAATTCCTGTGTAACCTTTTGCAATTCCGAAATTCTTTCTGAAGTGAATGTTATCCGCTGGGTAATGCTTTCACTTGTGCCTTCATATTCCTGTTTGCGTCGTTGAGCATCCTGCAATGATCGTTGTGCTACCGCCAGAGTGGTTTTCCAATAGTTCACCTGGTTGATCAACTCATCGAGATTATGCTCATTTAAAGTTTTAAGAGTCAATGATTGCTGCTCTTCGAGTTTCTTTTCTGTCTCGATCATCGATGCAAGCTCATTCTGAAGGGTTTCATATGTCTGGTTGGATTTCTCCATCTCAGAAGCGATCTGGTTCAATTGGTTTTTATGCCATTCTAGTTGCTGTTGCATCTTGCTCACCTGTAGAGTTAATTCTTGATTGCGATGGGTTATCCTTTCACGCTCTTTTCGCAGTTGACTGACCTGTTCCTGTGTATTACGTTCAGTTAGCCTCTTCTCTTTTAAGCTTTGTTCAGTCTCAAATATGACGGCCTGTATTCTTTCAAGAGCATTTTGCTGATCAGAAATTTGGCTCTTCAATTCTTTCAACATACGTGGTCTTGCCAGTAAGTTTTGCGAGCTGGTCTCTCCAGCAATTACAGTATTTTTACCCTCAAAGACTTCCCCAACCAGTGTAACGACTCGGATATATGATGGCGCATTTTGCACCAGGTGATAAGCGGTTTGTCGATTTTCAACCAGAATGGTATTTCCACAGATCTGTCTGATAAAAGGCTTAATGCTATCCGCAACCTGAATTTCATCTTCCAAAAGACCAATAACCCCATTTCCTGCTGGAACTGTAATTCTTCTTCCATCATCGCTGTTTTCTGGAAGAACAAGCATTACTCGATTGGTCTTTTCCTTTTCAATCAGTACAAGTACGTTGTCTAGTGAGTCAGAAGCTTCAACAACGATAGCTTCCAGGTATTCACCCAGAACAGCACTAACTGCCTTTTCCAACTTTTCAGGGATATGAAGATCACTGATCAAAGTGCGAAATTTGCCAGAAATTTTCCCTTTGTTGGCGGATTCCAAAACACTTTTGGCACCCTGGCCCCAACCTGACAAAGCTTTTTCAGCTTGTGAAACCACATCCAATTGAGCATTTAATCGACTAATTTGCGCTGATATGGAAGTTCGCTCATCTTGAGATTTTCGTCTTCTATCCTCCAGCCTTTGTAATTCTTCCCGTAAAGATGCCAACTCGTGCTCACATTGATCGATGCTCCTATTGCATTGGTGAGCTTTTTGCAGGTTGTCGTTCTGTTGGTTTTGCAGCACTTGTAAAGCAGGTTCGATCTCAGTGATCTTCTTTTGTAAATTCTCTTGTTGCTGAAGATACCTGCCTCTCTGTATTATAAGTTCTTCAGCCTGAGCCTTTTTCTGTGCTTTTAATGTTTCATGTGTAATGATCTTTCGTCTGGTATCCGATAACTGCAGCTCAATAATAGATCGCGACTTTTGCGCCTCAGCCAGTTTTTCATTTTCTACTTCTAGCTGACTCTGAGCCTGATTGAACTCACTCTGAAGCATATTTAACTCATCATACAGATTAACCAATCGCTCATGTGTAGTTTGGCGTTCTTCTTCCAAATGAACATGCTCTGTTTGCAATGATTGCAACTGTGTAGATAGAGATTTTTTTCGTTCATCCATTACAGCAAGTTCACGACTAATGCGTTCGCGCTCTGAATGAAGCCCGGCAGATTTCGCATGCAACATACCAATATCTTCACGCAAAGTATTCAGCGTTTTACGCATTTCTGCCATGGAAGTTTCAACGGTCACCGTTTTAGTGCGTGCCAGTTCTAGTCGTTCCTCTTGCGCTTTTACAATCTGTCGTTGTTGTTTTACTTCAGCCTGTATTCGGTGCCAGTGATAACCATACCATTCACGAAGCAACTCATGCAGCCCATCCTGGATTTGTTGATATTCACGCACTTTCCTGGCTTGTTTTTCAAGACTTGCCAGACGAGGACCAAGCTCACTTAAAATATCCTGTGCACGTTCAAGATTTCGTCGTGTAACATCAAGCCTGTTGATAGCTTCATCCCTTCTTGTACGGTAGAGACCTATTCCAGCGGCTTCCTCAAAAAATCTCCTGCGTTCTGTTGGATGCAAAGAAAGTGCAGTATCGACCAATCCTTGACCAATAATCGTATATGTTCTTTCTGAAAGACCTGAGCTTCCTAGAAGCTCATTGATTTCTTTCAATCTGACACGCTGTCCGTTGATGAGGTATTCATTTTGTCCATCACGGTAGGCTCTACGGGTTATAGATACTTCGTTATAATCTATTGGCAACCAGCCATCTTCATTACTAAAAGTTATCGTTGCAGATGCCATTCCCGCTTTTGGGCGTTGATCTGAACCTGAAAAGATCATATCCTCTGTTTTTCTTGCGCGAAGTAAAGAATACGCTTGTTCCCCTAATACCCATCGGGCAGAATCTGCTATATTTGATTTTCCAGAACCATTTGGTCCTACTACTGCAGTGATTTTTCCTGGAAACTCAAAAATTGCACGGCTGGCAAAAGTTTTATACCCTTGAAGCTCTAGAGATTTTAATCGTAGCTGCATTTTGATACTAAAATTCTCCATTTCCAAACATACCTAATTTTTGCAAAGCATCAATTGCAGCAGATTTTGTTGCGCTCTGCTTACTGGAACCTGTTCCTTTTCCAAAAACTTCATCATCCACCAGTACATCGACTTCAAATGTACGGGAATGATCTGGTCCACTGACACTTCGAGTGACATATTTGGGTGTGGAGTGCCCATGAGATTGAGCCCATTCCTGGAATTTTGATTTTGGATCTTCATTCCGATGATTTGTAAGAATATCGTCTGCAGAATTTTCCAGCAAAGGATCGATAAATTTTTGTACCGCAGGAATTCCTGCATCCAGATAGATTGCCCCGATTAATGCTTCAAATGCATCACAGATTAATACAGATCGGTCCCGACCACCAGCTAAAAGTTCTCCACGTCCGAGACGTATTGCGTTTCCAAGGTCGATCTGACGTCCAAAAATTGCTAGTTGCTCGGTATATACCAATGCAGAACGCATGCGGGTGAGATCACCCTCTGCCATTTCGGGATAACGGTTATATAACCACGCGCCTACCACAAAATCTAGTACAGCATCCCCCAGGAATTCAAGCCGTTCATTATCCTCAAGGGCTTCAGGATGTTCATTTAGATACGAACGATGGGTAAGAGCACGACTGAGAAGCAATCGATCATTGAAATCCAATTTTAATTTAGCCGCAAACTCCTGCGGGCTCATGCTGACAGACTCTCCGTTTTCCATTTACTTTCCTCCAAAGATGCAGGAGAGCAAACTGCTCAAACAATCGCTTCAGCAGCTTGCGCTCCTTCAGGTTCAAGAATGATATTTCAAACCCGATCCAGTGAGAATAATGATCACTGGCTCCGGTAATTTCCCTTTTAAAGTATCATAAGCAGCCCATGCTAATGCTGAAGTGGGCTCTGCGTAAAAACCCATACGGGTAAGGTAGTTAAAGGCTGGCAAAATATTCTCCTCAGGCACTGCAATGAACTCTCCACCAGATGGTTTTAATTCTTTCAGTATAGCATCTACACGAACTGGGTACCTGACTCTAACACCTTCTGCAACAGTAGGCAATTCTACCACGGAGATCATTTCTTCTTTTTTTGCCATAAATGCAGCTACCGCTGGAGCACAGGCAGCCGCCTGAACACCCACAAAATACGGAATGATCTTGATCACACCTGCCTGGAATAAACTTTGAAAACCTCTCATAACCCCAAGCATCAATCCACCATGTCCTACAGGCATGATCATAGTTCCTGGTATTCCACCTACCTGCTCAAATATCTCATATGCTATAGTTGCAATTCCTGGAATACCGAAAGGTAGATAGGCGTGGCTCGCATAGGTAGCGCCTTTTGCTACTTCCTCAAGCACTGCAGAGGCAGCTGCAGACCGAGGGCCCGATATGCTGACAAGTTCAGCTCCATACCTTTCAATTTGTAGTCTTTTAGGGCCAGATGCACTTTCTGGCACAAAAATCCGGGTTTTAATCCCTGCTCGTGCTGCGTATGCAGCAAAAGAAGCTCCAGCGTTCCCTGATGAATCTTCCACTGCTTCTTTTACACCACGTTGTAGAAGTTGACTTACTAACACACTGGTTCCCCGATCTTTATATGAGCCAGAGGGATTCAGCATTTCCAATTTAAAGCCAACCGTATTTTTTTTATAGTCAATCCACACCAAAGGTGTATTTCCTTCACCCAGAGTGACTTCTGGAGCTTCTGGCGGTAACTCTAATGCATGTCGGTAGCGCCATAAGCCTGCTTTGTTGTTATCAATTTTCTTATGGTCAAAAATTGATGGGCTATCAAAGTCAAATATTCCTCCACATTGCATGCAACGATGTGGAACACCCTCTGCAGGATATTCACGATTACATTGCAAACAACGAATGGCGGACATGATTATTATTCTCCAGCTTTGGGATAATATTCGCCTTCGATCCACTCTTCCCCATTGGAGCTGATTTCTTTCTTCCATACTGGTACGATTTCTTTCAAACGATCGATCCCATATTTTGCTGCGTCAAAAACACCATCATCTCTATGTGGGCTGGAACATGCAATAACAACCGTAATAGTTTTCTTTACCATGGTTCCTATACGTTGAGTTAATACTATTCCTTCCACTGCAGGCCAGCGTTCACGAATTTCATCAGCAATTTGTTGCATCTTTTTTAATGCCATAGGTTTATAAGATTCATAGGTCAAAGCTTCTGTATCATGGGCACATCCGCGTGTGGTGATCCCTCTGATCACCCCCGTAAAAATCACAACCGCACCAGTAGTTGGCAAAGTGATCTTTTCTACCAGATTATCGATATTTAGCGGTCGCCTGGTTATTTTATATATTGTCGGCAATTCAGACCCACCACTTACTGGAGGGAAAAAAGCTACTTCTGCATTTGGCGGGATGAAATCATCTTCTGTGACAAAATTTTGATTTACTGCAACTAAAGTATGCTGAAATAATCCCTGGTGGTCAGGGTATTTTTCTTCCATTATTCTCCGCAAACCTGAAACGTTGGTTTGTTCATCAATTTCAAGCTTAATGTTGGAGACCCCCAGCGTTTGTTTGATTACAGCAAAAAAAAGTACTCGAATATGCATGTCTATTTACTCTCATTCCAAATAACATCCCCGCTTTGTCCCCCATGTTTTTCCAAAAGGTGAATATTAGAGATTACTGCAGTTTTCTCTACTGCCTTGATCATATCATAGACCGTTAATGCAGCTACACTGACAGCCGTTAGAGCCTCCATTTCTACACCAGTTTTTCCCTGCGTTTTTACCATTGAAACAATCTCCACTCCAGGCAGATCAGGCAGTGGGGTAAGCTTCACATCCACTTGATGAATTGGGATTGGATGACATAAAGGGATTAATTCTGATGTTCTCTTTGCAGCCTGGATCCCAGCTAATTGGGCAGTCATTAATACTGCGCCTTTTTTCATTTGCCCTTTAATTATCATTTGGAGCGTCTCGGATTTCATGATGATGTATCCTACTGCTTTAGCAGTACGGATTGTCTCAGGTTTTTCTGAAACATCTACCATTTTTGCAACGCCATTTTCATCTACATGAGAAAGTTGTTTATCAGCCATGTTTGAATTATACACTTTCAGTCCATTATCAATGTCATCTAGTTCCCATTTATTATTCCAGGATAATGTATAATTTTGGTGCTATGGCTAACTGTTCACCTGTTACTGATGAAGGTTATCGAATTGTCACAGAAGTTTACGAGGGTCCTCTTGACCTCTTGTTGGATTTAATAGAAAAAGCCCAGTTGGATATTACCAAGTTAGCTTTAGCTCAGGTTACCGATCAATATCTTGATTATCTGCACAACCTTGAAGAACGAAATCCATCTGAAGTTTCATCGTTTCTTGTGGTGGCTGCAAAATTATTGCAGATTAAATCTGCTGCGTTATTACCTCGCCCTTCAATTATCCCCGGTTATGGTGAAGATGAAATCGATGCAGGCGAAGAGTTAGCCAGGCAGTTGATCCAATATCGCAGATTTAAACAAATTGCTCAGTATTTAGAGCAAAGAGAACAACAAAACCTGCGTAGTTATTTACGTGTTGCTCCTACATCTGTAAAAATTGAACCTCACGTCGATCTGACAGGGTTAACCCTTGAAGATCTTCTTCAGGCGGCACGAGATGTTTTTAATTCCCGTCAGACTCAGGAAGATCTTTCTACAGTAGTAAGTCTACCCCGAATAACTATCCGAGATAAAATACACATCATTCGCAATTTCCTGATGCAACAATCACATGGCAAGTTCAGTAAACTATTGACTTCAACAAATAGGATAGAAATAGTAGTCACATTTTTGGCTTTGCTAGAATTGGTTAAGAGGCATTACATCAATGCGAGCCAGGAACAAATATTTGGAGAAATCGAATTTGAAACTGTGGCTAATTGGAATGAAATTTCAGACGAGGAATTAGATCTCGTTGAATAGCATTTTATTTTATTCATTGAAAAAAATGAAAAGATGCTATTCTTCTTTTTCAACATAATTGTTCAAAGGCAATCGCCCACTTAACCAGACTGCCATTAAACGTAGATCGTTCGAATCCACTTGTTTTTCAGGATATTTCCTGGCAAATTTTTCATCGAGCAATTCGTAAGTTTCGCCTTCAGGCCATGAAGGGATGAAGCCAGGAATTACTGTGCGGTTAGCATCAACTGGAAGGACCTCCCAACCATTCTCTTGAAGGAGTAAAAGAACATCTTGAGCAAGGTCAGAGTGGAGTTCTGACCAGCATTGAAGAACCTGAGCAGTAAAAGTAGGTGATTTTTCGAATGCCTTAACTGCATATCTTGCTTTTAAGCCAGAAGGAGCCTGCGCGGCATTTCGAAAACCAGGAACCTGCATATGTTGCTTGACAAGTGAATTTAACTTCCCTCGGGAAGTACCAGAAAGATTCTCAAATTCATGAAAAACATAATTGATCACTTGTTGCCGGTAATCATCCAGCATGAATTCGTTGATTGCATGAAAAGGAAGAAATTGTATTTGTTTTTGTGTCATGTTCCGGATTATACCATTACCATGAATGCGGTTTCAATTTTTGCTTATGTGCCTATCCCGGATATAATAAAGCAAATTGATTCCTGGAAATCTTATGAGCGACGATGTAACCCCAATTCGACAACAATATTTACAAATTAAACGCCAATATCCAGATGCTATCGTTTTTTTCCGTCTGGGTGATTTTTATGAGACTTTCGACCATGATGCAGAGATCACTTCGCGCGAATTGGATATCGTTCTGACGTCACGTGGAGTAGCAAAAGGCACACGTATCCCAATGGCAGGTATCCCATACCATGCAGTGGAGAATTATCTGGCACGCCTGATTGAAAAAGGATATCATGTTGCGATATGCGAACAGGTAGGTGACCAACCTACCAGAGGTCTTTTTAACCGTGAGGTAGTGCGAGTTGTTACGCCTGGTACCATCATCGAACCAGGTTTATTACAGGCTGGTCGCAATAATTACCTCGCATCCTTGTGCATATTGGAAGATAAAGCTGGTATTGCTTATGTAGACATTACCACAGGTGATTTTTACACTTGTGAATTATCCGAATCAGGTTTCATGAACCAGGTTAGGTCTGAATTAATCCGTCTTGACCCAGCGGAAATTCTCATCCCCCAGGAAACCACACTGCCAAACGGTGATTCTTTTCATATTACACAACTTCCTGTGTATAAATTTGAATTTGGTCGCTGTGTTGAAGTCTTGAAAGCGCAATTTAACGTTTCAACATTGGATGGCTTTGGTCTACATGGACTATCCGTTGCAATTCGTGCAGCAGGAGCCATCATTCAGTATCTTCAGGAAACACAACCACAGGCTTTACCCTTGCTCACCAGCATTTCAACTTATGACTTACATGAATTCATGACTCTTGATGCCGCCACACGAAGAAATCTGGAATTAGAACAAACTATCCGAACTGGAAGCGTGCAGGGTTCTCTTTTAGGAATGCTGGATCATACGATAACCATGATGGGGAAGAGACTAATCCGGCAATGGGTCAGCAAACCATTGTTGGATATTTCTGCCATCAACAACCGGCTGGATTGTGTGGAATTTCTCACCCAACAGGGTATGTTACGTGCAGAGATTCGATCATCTCTCAAATCCATTCATGATATGGAACGTCTGACAAACCGTATCATTTCAGGAAATGCCATCCCACGAGAAGCAAGTGCTTTACGGTCAACCCTCGAAGCTTTGCAATCTTTCTTAAATATTGTTGAACCTGCTGCTGATAGTCCTCTGCAAACGATATTATCCCGTATTCGATCCCACGATGAAGAGCTGCAGTTATTACAAAATGCCATTTCTGATGAACCACCAGCTACTCTGCAAAACACCGGCATCATCCGTCCAGGTTATTCAGAAGAACTTGATAATATCATTGCAGCATCGCAAAACGCTCGCATTTGGATTTCGAACCTCGAACAAGTAGAACGCGAACGTACTGGTATCAGAACCTTAAAAGTAGGATTCAACAAGGTTTTTGGTTATTACATCGAGATTTCCCGTTCTTTTGCTGATCAGGCACCTCCTGAATATATTCGCAAGCAGACTCTTGTCAACGGTGAACGATTCATTACACCAGAAATGAAAGAATATGAATCGGTTGTTCTGAATGCTGAAGAAAGAATTCACGATCTTGAAGTAAAGCTCTTTAAAGACATGTGTGCCACTCTAGCAAAATTCAGCTCCAAGCTTTTGGAAACCTCTCGCGCACTGGCAGAAATTGATGTTATTGCATCTCTTGCAGAAGTCAGCGTGTTGAATAGCTATACCCGCCCAGAAATATTAGATGACAATATTTTGGAAATTCAAAACGGAAGGCATCCGGTTGTTGAGCAGGCTCTGGAAGGTACCCGGTTTATTCCAAATGATGCTATTTTTGAAGCGGGAGAAATTGTTCGGATTATCACCGGACCAAATATGAGTGGTAAAAGCACTTTCTTACGTCAGGTTGCATTGATTACCTTAATGGCACAAATGGGTTGCTTCGTTCCTGCATCATATGCCAGACTCGGACTGGTTGATCGAATTTTCACTCGCATAGGCGCACAGGATGAAATCCATTCAGGACAATCAACCTTTATGGTAGAGATGATCGAAACCGCAAACATTCTACATCATGCCACTGAACGCAGCTTGCTAATTCTGGATGAAATAGGACGTGGCACCAGTACCTATGATGGTGTTTCGATTGCCTGGGCTGTTATAGAATACATTCACAATCATCCGCATCTGCGCGCAAGAACGTTATTCGCTACCCATTACCACGAGCTCACCCAATTGGCAGAGTTGCTGCCAGGAGTCCGGAATTATAATGTTGCGGTCTCTGAGGCTGATGGGAAAGTAGTATTTTTACACCGAATCGTCCCTGGTGGTGCTGATCGTTCTTATGGTATTCATGTGGCTCAATTGGCAGGATTACCCAAACCCGTTATCCAACGTGCCAGTGAAATTCTTCACGAATTGGAAATATCATCTGGAAAAGCAAAGCAATACACACCAGATCTATCTCAGCAACTGACTTTATTCCCTGAAACTAACCCATTAGTAGATGAGTTAAAAGGTCTGGACATGAACAGTATGTCACCCATCGAAGCACTAAATTTACTATACGAATGGAAGAAAAAATATCTGAAAAACTAATGTATGGTTGCCAGGTCTGCAAGGAATTGTTCAGGGTTTCCAACGTATTTTTGTTCATCAATTTCTCCAGATGCAATTCCAAGTAATGTATCATTCAAGAACTTATTGACAGGTGTTTTCACCCCAGTTTGTTCACCAAATCGAACAACCGCTCCATTCAGATAATATACTTCACTTTGTTTTCTTCTTGCTTTGATATCTAATAACAAGGAAGGCAGCTTTTCACCTCTGGCTTTACTTGCAGATCTCGCCATGATGGGTCGGGCAATCGAATCTGGAAAATGCGTAAATAAATGTGTCATGATCTTTACTGGTGTACCAGGTATATCAACCACTCGTAAACCTAATGCCTGCATAACATGGGTAACTTCTATCATCTGTTGTGCTTCAACAGTAAATAATCGCCGGTCACCCATAATAACTGTCGGATGCATCTGCAAAATTGCAGCCTGAGCATTAGTAAGTAGAATTGAGATCATTTTCGACCACTTCATGCTTAATGCATCTTCATAAGCAAACTGCCTTGCGTGCAAATTACCAACGTTAAATAAAGTAATGACCTCTGATAATATTGGAGATCTCCCTGCAAGCCCAATCCCTCGTAAACGTTCAACAACAACTTCACCTGCTTTGCTGCGAAAAATAGCTGTTGCGATACTTCCATAGAGGGTTCTATCAATCCCAACCAGATTTTGAATAAGGGTTTCGTTTTCCACACCATTTTGAAGGCTCAAGATGGGTGGTAGTAAGGCAACGACATTTTTCAATTGCTGCAATAGCCCAGCAGTATCAAAAGATTTCACAGCCATGATACCCAGGTCAAATGGCTTTGCGGTGCAGATTTCATTTTCAGAAGAAATGCATTCCGGATGATGGATATGGATTTCATCTCTACTAAGTTTTACATGCAATCCATTTTGTCTGATGAATGCACAGGTTTCTGGGTGATCATAAAAAACCACATCCGCTCCAGCTTTTTTTAGGCTGCAACCAATATAGGTGCCTACTGCCCCAGAACCAAAAACGATTACCCTCATTCCCAATCTCTCGCTCCCCTGATGAACTCACTACCAGTCATTGATCGTTTACCTGCTGGTTGGATCTGGTCCAAAATCAACCAACCATCTTTCATCGCTACTGCGGGCAGCGAATCAACAATGCTTCTTTTCCCTGGGCAAGTATTTTGAGCTATTTTCCCATGTGCCCGGATAATTTTCAGTGGGGTATCTTTCCAGACCATTCGAACACCTGGCCATGGTGTAAAAGCCCGAATTTGATTTATTGCTGTATAAAAAGAAACAGAATAATCTAATAAACCATCATCTTTTTTAATCAATCGCGAATATGTAGCCAGACTATCATTCTGAGCAATAGGGGTGATTTCACCTGCTATATACCTGGGAATAACATCGAGGAGTAAATTTGCTCCTTTTACAGAAAGCCTATCGTGAAGCGTTTGTGTATTATCCTCAGGGCGAATTTCTTCTTCAATCTGACCAAGGATGGGGCCAGTATCCATTCCTGCATCCATTTTCATGATCGTTACCCCTGTGATTCTATCCCCAGCTAATAATGTAAATGGGATAGGCGAAGCCCCACGCCAGCGCGGAAGTAAAGAGGGATGAACATTAATACATCCATACCTGGGTAAATCCAACACATTCTGCTTAAGGATTTGCCCATATGCAGCAACAACGATCAAATCTGGTTTCCACGAAGACAAAACCTCAAAAACTTGTGGATCACGCAACTTGATAGGTTGAATTACTGTTATTCCCAGGGAGTCAGCTAGAGTTTTTATCGGAGGTGGAGTAAGTATTTTCCCTCTTCCAGCAGGTTTGTTTGGCTGTGTTACTACACCTTTAATGGGATAATGTTCATGCAGCTTTTCTAATATGGGAATAGAGAATTCAGGAGAACCCATGAAAACGATGTTAAATTCCATCTTTAAATTTTAACACTCTTTCGCCAATTTTTTTTCATACTTGCTATGTTATGAAAATAATGTAAAATGAATTATCAATTTATGAGGAAAAACTACGTATCGGAGGTCTCCTATGTCTGAACAAATGTACACACCGCCAACTGATGTAACCCAAGACGACAAAACAATGGCATTATTAAGTTACATCTTCCCACTTATTGTTCCGCTTATCATTCTACTTAGCGAAAATCGAAAAAATCGACCAATTCAACGATTACATGCTGTGCAAAGCCTGACATTAACCGTTATTTCTCTCATTGTTAGCATTACGGTTATAGGTGCATGCTTGAGTCCTGTACTTTACATTTGGGGTATCGTTGTTGGTGTGAATGCATATCAAGATAAACAAATGACTATTCCTTTTGTTTCAGATTTTGTAAAAAAGCAGGGTTGGGTACACTAATAATTCCATCTCTTCGAGATGAATCTGTAGCAGACTTAAAAGCGATCACCAAGATATCAGGTGGTCGCTTTTTTATTTATGCAATTTTCTATTTTTTTATAGTGATTTTTCAAACATCAGGTAAAATTGATTCCAGGAGAATTTATGGAAGAAATTAAAACAAAGAAAGTGATTGTTTATGGTACACAATGGTGCGGAGATTGCCGTAGGACACACGCATTTCTTGACGAAAACAAGATCGATTATATATGGATCGATATTGAAGAAGATTTGGAAGCACAAAAATTAGTGCAAAAGATCAATAGGGGGAATTGCAGTGTTCCTACACTTGTTTTTCCTGATGGTTCTATTCTTACTGAACCAAGTAATCAAGAACTGGCAGGAAAATTTGGGATACACTAGCACGAATTTAATCTCTACTTTTCCGTACTTTTTTTGCCACCCAAATTACGAGTGCTCCTAAAAATAAACCAAAACCAATAGTGATCAACCCAATTCCTGATTTCACTTTTTCAACCCGTGAATGAGTTGGGTGCATGATTTTTTCATAAACATAGTCGACAAAACCAGGGTCTGGTTGGATTTGGTTTAATGTTGTGGCAAGTTTTGATTCTAGATACATTTCATTATCAATAGATCCAGTAGTCATTTTTCACCCCTATTGGCAATTTCGCTATTAAAACACTTCTCGAAAGAAATTTGGTGAGAGTGATTATTTATCGAATGATTATAGATTTTCACTTTCATTTTTCTGTATATCCAAATAGTTTTTTAATGATATAAGCGTTCGGTGGTATAAGCTTTTGATTGCTCCTTCACTACGTCCCATGATCACGGCAATTTCTACATTGGAAAGATGTTCGACAAACTTGAGAATGATAAGTTGTTGTCTATCGGGTGTGAGTTTATGAATTGCTGATAAAAGTTCATCATTTTCTTGTGTTACGATCAATGCGGTCTCAGGTAGATCGCCAGGAGCATGAATATCAATATGGTCTTCAAGGTTTACTTCATTTTTTCTCTTACTATCACGATGATAGTTTGCCACAAGATTATGAGCAATTCGATATAGCCAAGCAGAAATTGGCAATCCCATATACTTATACGAAGATATATGCCCATACGCTCGATGAAATACTCTTGCGGTTAAATCTTCTGCATCATGTTGGTTACCAGTTCGATAGTAAATATAGTTATAAATTGCGGTAATATACCTTTGATAGATCACTCCAAACGCTTCATTATTCCCTTCTGAAGCCAGTTGAATAACTACTTCATCGGATAAGCTTTCCAGATTAGAGTAATCAAATTGAGTATCTGTCATTGTAAACACTCATAAAAGCATAACGTATCAAAAGACTAGCTTTCCTTCCAATTCTATCTCTAAATTCGCCTTAATTTTACCTGCTTATTTATCAATCAATCATATACTATATGAAAGCTATTGATTTGAGAGCTTTTTTATTGTGAAATTCAATCAATTGGCATAAACTAATCATGTCAATTATTTTTAAGCTCATAATCAGAACCGCAAATTAATATCTTAAGGAAGGGAAAAAAATGAAACATTTAGAATCACAATGGATATCAAATGATCAGGTGAAGTTCTATATGCAGGAATGGTTGCCTGATGGAGAAATTGTTGCTTCAATAACCCTCGTTCATGGAATTGGCGAACATAGTGGCAGGTATCAATCCATGGCAGAGTATTACTGCGGCAAAGGCATTTCAATTCTATCTTACGATCAACGTGGTCATGGAAAAACAGAGGGGAAACGCGGTTATATTCGATCGTATGATATTGCAGGTAATGATATCGAGCATTTTATTCAAGAAAACAAAACAAGGCATCCAAGGACACCGCAATTTTTATATGGGCATTCTCTAGGCGGTGCCATGGCGCTTTATTACTGCCTTTCTCATAAGCCTGACATTAATGGCGCAGTGATTTCTGCACCTGGATTAGCTCCCGGAACCCCCTTCCCACCAATAGTAATGTTTATAGCAAAGTTTCTGGCAAAAATAGCACCATCATTCACGATTTCAAATGGACTTGAAAGAAAATATCTTTCAAGGGATGCAGAAGTTGAAATGAAATATAGCAGTGACCCACTGGTACATGATCAGGTTTCTACCAGCCTGGGAAACGATCTCGTAACAAAAGGTTTATGGATGGTGCAAAATGCTGCTTCCTTGGAAATTCCTACTTTATTTATGTACGGGACTGATGACCATTTAGTTGACCTATCAAAGATCCGTGAATTTATCAAGCATGCAAAACCATCATTATTTGTTAAAGAATGGGATGGTTTTTATCATGAAATACATAACGAACCAGAAAAAGAACAGGTATACGACTATGCAATTAATTGGATTAAAAGCAAGTTAACCTAGTCACCTGTCACTTGACCCGGAGAATTCGCCGGGCTACAATAATTTTGCTTGTAAAGTTCCTTTTAGGAGATTTCTATGGTTGACTTTCTTTTTCGAGGAAAACTCATTGATGTAGATAAAGATGTCGAAGAATTGATTCAATTAGAGACTGAACGACAAGTACGAAAACTTATCTTGATCCCAAGTGAAAGTTCTGCTCCTGAATCTGTTCGAGAATGTCTGGGATCAACTTTTCAAAATGTTTATGCTGAAGGGTACCCAGAAGAAGATACTCATGGCTACACCGAAGCCGAAATTTTAGATTACCCTGCACAATTGGCACATTACCGTCGTTATTCCGATCCACGATATTATAAAGGGGTTGAATACGCTGATATTATTGAAGAATTAGCTCGCCGCCGATGCGCAGAAGTATTTGCCGTGCCTGGTTTTAGCGCTGATCAATTATTTGTCAATGTGCAACCCCTCTCTGGTGCACCAGCCAATAATGCAGTGTATACAGCATTGATCAATCCGGGTGATACGATCATGGGAATGAATTTACTCCATGGCGGTCACCTTTCACATGGTTCCTCAGTCAACCGGTCGGGTAAACTTTATAATGTTGTTCACTACAACGTAAATCCTGATAATGAACAAATCGACTACGATGCGTTAGCGAATAAAGCGCGTGAGTGCAAGCCAAAGATCATCATTGCAGGATATTCTTCCTACCCCTGGGTTCCTGATTGGAAGAAATTCAGGGCTGTTGCCGATGAAGTTGGTGCCATCTTAATGGCAGATGTTTCACATATTGCCGGCCTGATTGCTGGTGGCGCAATTCCCTCACCAGTAGGAATTGCCCAGGTGATCACCTTCACCACGCATAAAACCATGTGCGGTCCTCGTGGTGCGGTCATCCTCACACACGATGCCACCATCGCTAAAAAGATCGACAAAGGCGTTTTCCCTGGAGAACAGGGTGGTCCTCATGTACATGTATTTGCAGCTCTTGCAACTACATTTAAGTTAGCAAAAACTGAGCAATTTAAAAAATTGCAACACCAAATCAAGGCGAATTGTGCAGTTCTCACCAATCGGTTAGCAGAACGTGGATTACGGATCTCCTACGGCGGCACTGATACACATCTAGGAAACGTCGATTGCAAGACTATTGTTGGTAAAGATGGTACTCCTCTTTCGGGTGATATGGCAGCCCGCATCCTTGATCTGGCAGGTATTGTTCTCAACCGTAATACTATTCCTTTTGATAAAACCGCCCTGTATGCGAGCGGAATTCGTTATGGAACTCCCTGGATGACACAACGTGGTTTAGGTGAAAAGGAAATGGTTGAGGTTGCTGATATCATTGCTGACGTTTTATTAGCCACAAAGCCATACTCACAAGAAACTCGTCAGGGAACGGTTCAGAGAGCCAAGGTTGATTTTGAAGTGCTGGAGAATGCCAAACTTCGAGTTCGCAAGCTTGCTGAAATGGCATATTCTGACCATACCATCAGCATTCATGGCTATCCGCATTTCTTTGCAATTGATGATACCTTCCCCTCAAAGAATGGGTGGAGTGTTCTCGAGTTGAAATCCGATCACATCATCCATTTCCTGAATTATGCACTTGCAAGTGATGTCGAAGCATTGAAACCGGGTGAAAGCCAACCTACGCGTCTTTATACACCAAAAGAATGGATAGATGGTACTTTGACATACATCAAGCAAGGATTCTTCCGCTTGACAATTCCTGCCAATAAAGCAAGTCTTACCGCAACATGGCTGCGTGATCTTTCAGATGGCTTTGTCATCTTCGATGAAGATGAAACCCGCCGCTTGCCTGGCCCAATTCTGGTATTTGCTTCAGAAGAAGAACCCATTGTTCTTTCTGGTAAAGTGGAAAGTAAAAAACCCTATTATATGGGTATTAGCGCTGTTGCTGGCACAGCATTCCCTCGATTTGAGTGGCAAGAACCTTCCGAAGCTCCTATAAAGGAAACAGCTTTACATGAAACTCATCGCAAATTGGGTGCAAAAATGGTCCCATTCGCAGGTTGGGATATGCCAGTATGGTATTCATCAGTAGTTGAAGAACATCTGGCGACACGCACGGCTGCAGGTTTGTTTGATGTATCTCACATGGGAGTTTATCAAGTCGAAGGGAAAGAAGCCCCAATATTCCTTGATAGTGTTTGTGGGAATGACATTACAGCCCTGGCTGTTGGCGAATCTTGCTATACCCATTTCCTTGATCCAGATTCCAACGTGATTGATGACCTGTTGGTTTATCGCAGGTCAGAAGAAAAATATCTCGTTGTTGTCAATGCATCTAATGATGATAAAGATTGGACTTGGTTAAACAGCGTTTTACATGGTGAAGTGATGGTTGATAAGAAGTTCCCCGCGGCCAGAGCCTTTGGAAAGAATGTGATCCTCAGAAATTTACGCAATCCAAAGGAAGGTAATGATATGAGAGTGGATATCGCGTTGCAGGGTCCAAAATCCCGCGATATTCTTCTGGCATTGGGTTGTGATTCGCAAACAAAAAAGCGCGTTATGTCATTGAAACGCACCGAACTATGTGAAGCTGTTATAGGCGGCTTTGACCTGGTGGTTTCTCGCACTGGTTACACGGGTGAGAAGATGGCATTTGAATTATTCATCCATCCTGAAAGATCTGTTGACTTCTGGAATGCTTTAATGGCTGTTGGGACTCCCCTTGGTATGAAACCATGCGGTCTGGGTGCACGAGATTCCCTTCGCACTGAAGCAGGACTTCCGTTATATGGGCACGAAATGGGAGGTGATCTTAACCTGGGTGTGGCAGAAGCCGGATTTGGTAGTTATGTAAAAACTTATAAACCCTGGTTTATTGGTCGAGATGCATTCATTGAAAGAGAAAAAGGACGCAGAACCATAGTCATTCGTTTCCGATTTACCGAAACTGGAGTTCGTATGGCACATCATGGTGACCCAGTAGTAGATCAGAAAGGTCGGGTGATAGGTGTTGTCACAAGTTGCGCTGTCGATAGTGAAGGTTTCCTGACAGGTCAGGCATCAATTGAAAAGAAATCCTCGGCAGAGGGTACACCGATCTTCATCTATCAAGGATCTCCTAAAACGACCAGTAAAGCCCCTGCAGAACTGATTTTGGGAGATAAAGTTACACTTCCTACAAGCGCAATAATAGTTAGCCGGTTTCCTAAAACAAAATAATTTTCTAGAAGTTTATGCGGGAGGATAGTACCTCCCGCAAGATTTTTGAAACACAAATTTCACTTGAAAAGGAGAAAGAATGCAAACCCCCTGGGATCATCGGTACGCTCAAAGAACTCAAAGAATGAAAAGTTCCGCTATTAGGGAACTCCTGAAAGTTTCAGAACGAAAAGAAGTGATCTCATTTGCTGGCGGAATGCCAGCTCCCGAGTTGTTTCCTGCAGATGAAATCTTGGAAGCATGTACTAAGGTTTTGAAAGAAAATAGTGGCTCAGCTTTACAATATGGAGCATCTGAAGGCTACATGCCATTACGTGAGATGATCGCCCGGCATACAGCCAGATATGGAATTCAAGTATCCGCTGATAACATCATGATCACATCAGGATCTCAGCAAGCACTAGATTTGCTGGGAAAAGTGTTTATTAATAGAGGTGACCGCCTTCTTGTTGAAACACCAACGTATCTAGGGGCATTACAAGCTTGGAATGCATATGGTGCAGAATATATTACGGTTCCTTCTGATGAAGATGGTATACAGACCGATAATCTGTATGAGGCTATGCGATATGGCCCTAAATTCATATATATCCTCCCAAATTTCCAAAATCCAACAGGAACTACCATTCCTCTTTCACGTCGACTTAAGCTAATTGAAATTGCCGATCATTTTGGTGTTCCCATCATTGAAGATGATCCATATGGACAACTTCGATTTGAGGGTGAAAATATTCCCTCAGTTGTTACCCTCGATAGCAAAATGCAAGCGCAAAATGGTGGGTATACCGGAAATGTGATTTATCTAAGCACTTTTTCAAAAATCTTGGCACCTGGTCTGCGGTTAGCATGGGTAATCGCACCCAAAGAAGTAATTTCGAAATTAGTACTCGCCAAACAAGGTGCTGACCTGCATACAGCTACCTTCAATCAAATTGTGGCTTACGAAGTCAGCCGGCATGGTTTTATCGACGAGCATGTCAAGAAAATTGTTAAAGTATATCGCGAACGCAGGGATGTTATGCTGGAATCATTGGAAGAAAATATGCCCGATGGTGTTCAATGGACACATCCTAAAGGTGGTCTCTTCCTCTGGGTAACATTACCTGAGACAATGTCTACAACAGAAATGTTCCCCAAAGCGCTGGAAGAAAACGTTGCATTTGTACCTGGCGAATCGTTTTTTGCTAATGGCGGTGGTCAGAACACGATGAGGCTCAATTTCTCGATGATGCCTCCTGATCGAATCAACGAAGGGATTGCAAGGTTGAGTCATGTAATAAAGCGCTTTAGTAAATAGTGAGGATATTTACAAAAAGGTTGGCATTTTATGCCAACCTTTTTTATTTTTGAAGTTACCATAATTTAAAATCTTGTAGAATGGATTTTCCCAAAAACTCACGTAATATCGAATTATCTGGGATCAGTTCTATATCCAGAGGTAAAAACCATTCAAGAAAAGCAAGCAACCTTTTTGCTTCGATATATTCAGGTGTCCCAAAAGGTACCTGTCGTAATAAAGGTTCTGCAAAAGATTTGAGCGCAGATAGATCATATGCCAGAGCTGAATTAAATATTTCATCAGCATTATCTTGATAGGGGAATATGTGTCGCATCTCACCTAAACGTACAGAACCCCATTGCTGGAATGTTTGCTGCGCACTATACCCCCTTTCGCGGGCATCACGTACTGTCCTGCGCAACAACCTGGTATCAGTTGTCGCAATACGATTGTAACGGTCAAGATTCAATTGTGTTAGGCATGAAACGTAAATTCTATATGTTAATTCCATTGGGAATTTGGGTAACAAAGCAGGATTTAATCCATGAATCCCCTCTATGATGATCATTTGATCTTTTTTTAGCTGAACAACATCACCAGGCTCATTTCTTCCCGCTCGAAAATTGTATCTTCGTAGCTCTACTTCTTCATTACTTATTAAACGTTTCAGATGATCGGTCAATAAGGGAATGTTTAATGCATTCAATGCTTCAAAATCATACAGCCCGTTTTCATCGCGAGGAGTCTCTTCACGATCAACAAAATAGTTATCCATCTCAAGTGGAAATGGCGAAATACCTTGAGCAAGTAATTGAACGCTCAATCGTTTTGAGAATGTCGTCTTGCCAGAAGATGAAGGGCCGGATATCAATACTACCTGAGGTCTCGGATCACGATTTAAAATCTGATGCGCAATGTCAGAGATCCTTTGTTCATGTAACGCTTCAGAAACTAGAACCACTTCCCTGATTTTGCCATTTGCTATGGAATCATTCAGGGCACCAACATTTTCTATCCCCAATCGAGATAGCCAATTTCCATATTGCCGAAAAGTGGATAACAAGCGATGAGAATACGTGATCGGCTGTAATTCAGTTGGACGATGCCGACGTGTAAAATGAAGGATGAATCCTCCTTCTACAGGGATCAACTCGAACCAACGTAAGTACCCTGTCGAAGGTACCATGTATCCATGAAAATAATCGAAATGATCATCCAATGCATATAAGATGAGATAATCCTTCATTCGATATTTCAACAAGCCGGTCTTATCGGTTTGACCTTTTTTAGTAAAATATTCAATCGCTTCTTGAAGAGGAACCTTCTTTCGTATAAGTTTTTTATCTGCCTTAACGATCTCACGCATATGAGATTCTAATTTTTGGATTTCTTCTGCCGTCAGGGGCTCATGATTCTGTACTTCACAGAAAAATCCCCCAGAAGATACAGCATGATCAACAGATAGGTAATGATCTGGAAAGAGGTCTTCAAATGCAGCTTCAAGAATGAATGTCAAGGAACGTCGATAAATACGAGCGCCATCATCATCAACCATTGTTAAGGGCTGCACGCGAGATTCGATATCAATTGGAAAAGTTAACTCTCGCAATTCACCATTAACAACCGCCCCCATCAGCGGTTTTTTTTCCCATTCGGGCAATGCCTTAAGGAAAGTCCCTACAGGTGTACCTCTTGGACCAGAAAAAACCCTGCCATCTGGCAAGTGAATTTCAACCAGCGGATTAGGCTTTACTTCATGGATCAAACCATTGCTCATAATTTAACCAATTTATAATGAATTTTGATATTCATTCTATCACGATTGCCAATGACGAAGAAAATATTGAAATTCCAAATAAGAAAAGAATTGCCAATGTATAATAATTACTACCATGGGAGAAAATAATTTTCGCCTAATCCTTTCACCAGAAAAACCAGGAGCCTGGAATATGGCTATTGATGAAGCAATTATGGATCAGGTTAAAGCCCACAATTCTCCTCCTACTATCCGCTTATACCGGTGGTATCCACCTTGTTTTTCTCTGGGACAATCTCAACCCATTTCTGATGTGAATATTGCGAAGTTGAAACAACTGAAATGGGATATCGTCAGACGCCCAACAGGGGGACGAGCCATTCTACATACAGACGAGCTGACCTATTCTGTGATCGCACCAACCAGTAACCCATTGGTATCAGGAACTCTTCTGGAAAGCTACCAAAGAATCTCAGATGCTTTGATTTTTGCCATGCGCATAATGGGTGTTCCCGCGCTTGCATCACAAAATAACCCATCAATTCAGATAAATGACCTCTCAAAACCCGTTTGTTTTGAAGTACCATCATCATATGAAATTATTTGTAATGGAAAGAAACTGATAGGCAGTGCACAGTTACGCCGTGATGAACTGGTTTTACAACATGGCGCTATTCCATTACTTGGCGATATCACCCGAATTGCACTGGTACTTTCTTCGACAACACCAGAAAATGAAGCTACAATACGCACTCGTATTGCAAGCCATGCCACTACTCTTGAAGAAATTCTTTCTAAACGTGTTACATGGGAAGCATGTGCATCAGCAATTCAGAAGGGTTTTTCCATGATAGGTGTGCGATTCGAATTGAATGAATTGACTCATGAAGAAAAAAGACTTGCTGCTTCTCTGGTGACAAAAAAATATGCAAATGACAAGTGGACTTTCCGAATATGAAAACCACACTTGAATCCTTTCGCAATTTTCTTTTAATTTTTTTTATTATCTTTATTAGCCTCTCCTGTCAATTAACAAATGTAGTAAAAAAGGGACCCACTCAAACACCTGTACCTCCAACACAAACGGTTACAATAAAACCTACGTATACCCCTTTTCCACTTGGTTCAAAGGAAAATCCATATATCATTGCATCAACTGCCTCTGTAGATGATGGCGAAGAAGCGGAATTGGCATTAGAAGAAATTGCTACTTATCTTTCCGATCAAAGTGGGCAGGTTTTTACTGGAAAAATTTATTCAGACTACCATTCCCTTCTTTTTGACCTGCAAAAGAAAAAAATCCAGTTTGCCTGGCTCCCTCCGATACCGTATATTGTTGCAAATCGAAACAATTCCGCTATTCCAGTAGTTTTGATAAATTCATATGGAATCTACTTTTATGGTGTCCAGTTTTTTGCTGATAGAGACAGTGACTTTGAAATCTACTATGACCAAAATTCAGGTGAAAGCACTGCCTCTGCTGAAGAAGCATTAGCTCAATTTGCTAACCAAACACCCTGTTGGGTCGATCCCGATTCTCTTTCAGGATATCTTGTGCCCATTGGACTGCTCAACGATCAAGGAATTGATTTATCAGAAGGAGTCTTTGCTCATAGCGCTTCAGCGGTAATTCGCTCTCTTTATATCAAGGGTATATGCGATTTTGGCGTTACTTACGCTCATACAGGAGACCCACGAACTGCATCTTCTCTTGCTGACCTGCCGGATGTTCAAGAAAGAATTGTTATCATCTGGAAAAGCGATCCTATCATTCCAATGATGAACCTTTCCGCTTATCCAGATCTGGATTCTCGATTGGTCCAACAAGTAGCAGAAATACTAACAGATTTTTCTCATAAAAAGGAAGGAAGAGATATCCTCAGCCAGGCGATAAATACTTCTGTTGAAGCTGTTAAACCGATCAATGATGCTGCCTACGAACCCCTTCGACATTATTTAGGTGCTGCAGGCGTGGATATTCAGCCATTGATAGATAGATAATGGAAAATATTTGCATCATCACATGGTAGAATTTCAAGATGGTTAGAAAACTTGGTAGAATTCTCATGATCACTATATTAGTCATATTCCTTATAGCCACGTTATTGATTGGATCTGCATTATTTATCACAAATATTTCAGCTGCGGGAAAAATTATTCATGCAAGCGAAGCACCTTCTAAAAAGGTAGCTATTGTTTTTGGTGCCGGTTTGCAACATGATGGAAAACCAACAGCAGTTTTACAAGACAGAGTAGCAGCAGCTACTGAATTATACTTTGCAGGAAAAGTTGAAAAACTTCTCATGAGTGGTGATAATCGGTATGTAGATTACAACGAACCCGGTGCAATGCGTGCATATGCCATTGAATTGGGAGTCCCTGAAGAAGCAATTATTCTTGATTATGCTGGACGTAGAACCTACGACACTTGTTATCGAGCAAAGGCAATTTTTGGAGTTCATGACGCCTTACTTGTCACGCAGAAATTTCACCTACCCAGAACTGTATTCATATGCCAGTCATTAGGGATTGATTCTATTGGCGTGATTGCAGATAGGAGAGTGTACCGTTCTTATGCATTAAATTATTGGCGCTTACGTGAAATTCCCGCTCAAATTGTAGCTTTATATGATGTATGGATCAGGCATCCCCTTCCCGTAATGGGCCCAATCGAACCAATTGAATAACTTAATATTGATGACTATTTATGGTTTCTGGTTGACAGGCACCATTCTTGCACCCTACCTGGAATACCAGATAAAAATATCCGGACATTAAACATGGAGCAAAAATGAAAAGAGATGAAGCATTATTACTGGTAAATCATTATGTAAAAAACCGAAATCTGGTAAATCACATGCTGGCAGTCGAGGCAGCCATGCGGCATTATGCACAGAAACTGGGCGAGGATGAAGAAACCTGGGCGATTACTGGTTTACTTCACGACTTCGATTGGGAAATTCATCCAACACTTGATGAACATCCAATGGCTGGCGAACCTATTTTAAGAGAGAATAATGTCCCAGAAGAGATCATCAGGGCGGTTCTCAGCCATGCTGATCACTCAGGTTTACCACGTCTGACAACCATGGAAAAAGCATTATATGCTTGTGATGAAGTAACCGGTTTGATCACTGCAGTCGCTCTCGTACGCCCTTCTCGCTCATTGTATGATCTCACCTCCTCTTCTGTAAAAAAGAAATGGAAGGATAAAGCGTTTGCTGCTGGTGCAAATCGTGAGGAAATTGCTGCAGCAGCTCAGGAATTTGGTGTAGAACTATGGCAGCATGTCGATGAAGTAATCTTGGCTATGCGTAAAGTTGCCTCTGAATTAGGTTTGGAAGGAAATTTAACAGTGCAAAGCTGATCATCATTGCTGATTTGCAATTCAACAAGGAGTCTACGATATGACATTATATGGTAAAGGAATGATGATATGGAAAATCCCATCGTGCGAAAGTGGCAATGCTACTACCATTGCCAATACTGCATATTCTGCCGGATTCACACACGTTTTGATAAAGATTGCAGACGGTGTGAGTTCCTATAATGTCAATCGCACTACCAATGTTGATCTGGTTCCTCCGGTTGTAAAAGCTCTTAAGGCAAAAGGATTGCAGGTTTGGGGATGGCATTACATATACGGGGCAAATCCGACAGGTGAAGCCACCATAGCTATAAATCGGACAAAAGCGCTGGGATTAGATGGTTATGTAATCGACGCCGAAAGTGAATTCAAGGTATCAGGCGGGGCGTCTGCTGCAACTACCTTCATGACTGCCCTTCGAAAAGGCCTTCCTTCCACACCGATTGCATTATGCTCTTACCGGTATCCATCATATCATATGCAATTTCCCTGGACAGCTTTTTTAGATAAATGTGATTACAATATGCCCCAGGTTTACTGGCAGGCATCACATAATCCAGATGTTCAAGTAACAAAATCTTTTAAAGAATTTCAATCCCTAACGCCATATCGTCCTTATCTGGCTACCGGCCCCTTATATCCCGTCAGTGATTGGAGCCCTTCAGCATCAGAACTTATCCTCTTTATGGATACTTGTAAAAGCCTGAACATCCCCGCTGTGAATTACTTCACTTGGGATTACAAGACAAAATTACCCGCGCAATGGAATGCAATTGCTAGTTATGATTGGGCCGGGGTTGGAGAACAGGATATAGTAGAAAAATATATTGCCAATATGAATTCGCATAATCCAGACCTTTGTGCCAGCATGTACACAGCCAATGCTATCCGCGTAACGGCTTCACGCACAGTTCAGGGATACGATCTGATCCGTACATGGTTCAATAATTTCTTTACGATTGGACTTCCCAGTGCTGTATTTAAACTTACAAGTTTTACTGGAACAGGAAATAACAGACACTTCACCTGGACAGCGGTAGGACCAACAGGAAAAGTCAATAATGGAAATGATACCATCGGATTAGTAGATGGAAAGATTGGTTATCACTACTCATTTTATACTTTTGGTAATTAATTAATAATTCAACAAAATTTTTAAAAGTAATTTTTGAAGTACTTAAAAAATAAATTGAATGGTCTTAATGACAAAAGGGCCACCCAGAATTCTTGTGGGTGGCCCTTCTTTTGAAGCAAAAAGCATGAGAATTAGATTGGTTATCTTTTTCGGTCCGGCTTTAACGTATTAGAATATCTTGATTACTCTCTTTTGATTTGCAGCCTGTTTCCTATTTCAGATACATACCAACAATATCAAGGTTTGCATCCATAACAATCGTATAGATTAGGGTGCTATTTTCATAATTGCATACTAAGACTACCTGTGCATAATCTTCACCGGTCGACTTGCTTTTCTGACCTACAGTAGTTATTGATTTGTAATCCTGAAAATCACCAGCATCAGATAAGGTTTTTTCCCAGGCAGATTTTAGTTGATCAGGGGTTACTTTATCTTCAAGATCATCTCGCAGTTCAGCTTGAATAGCATCATAATCATGGGTATTAATTACATTAACGACCTCTTTCGCGCGATCGATTACTTCATTTTCATCATAAATATCTGCAAGTTTGATCGATCCACATGCAGAAAGCATGAGAAGAAAAAGTGAGACAAGAAAAATTGACACGATTTTTTTCATTTTAGAAAACTCCTTAAAGTTTGCTTATTCTTATTTTCTACAACTTACGTAATACTACTTTCGTAAAAGGCAACCAACCCAAATTATTATTCTGTGCCCTCTTTAGTCTCCAATTTGAACGTCATATAGGAGTAGAAGAATGGCAACACAACAAGCAAAACAATGACTGTTATCGAGATGTACCACTTTAAAATAAATGAATTCGTGATTATCATCAACCCGCCTATCACCCAAACAAAACCCGTAAAACGATTTGTTTTATTCCAGTTATTTTCGCTATGAAGAGTCCAGGGCAACTTTATTCCCAATGTGTAGTTTTGCCTGTTCTTGGGCAGGTAGTTTCCACAAATTACAATCACAATACCTGCGAGAGCAGTGCCAATCATAACAACCGGGATTTCTGCATCCATTGCAATGATCAGAGAAAGCGGAATGAATACAATTGCGATGATCGAAGGCATCCATTTTACAGCTTGTTTAAGCACAGAAGAAAAGTTATACGCTTTTGGCTCATTGTTCACTCTGAAATGTGCATAAAGATTTACTGCTGCCATGAAAATTGGTAACCCAAAAACTGCAAGCGTTTTTGGTAAATAACTATCCGGATTTCCCCTACTGTCAAAATGAATAGGTATCTGCAGCGGTAATTTATTGAAAACCAGAATACCAAAAATTACCGGAATTAAGCACATAATTGTTGTAATTATTATTGTTGAATTATTTTTCAATTTCATTCTTGTTACCTCCAAACTGGGACAACCAAAGAATTATCTCTTCAAAAACAGATGTATTGAGCTCATAATAGACAAAGTTTTTATATTTGCTCTCAAATACCAGATCTGCGCTCTTAAGCAAGGAAAGATGATATGAAATCGTAGCTCCTCTTATGTCAAAATGGCTGCCAATTTCACCCGCTGTCATTTTTCCAGACTTCAATAAGACAAGAATTTCTCGTCTCACCGGATCACTTAAAGCTTTTAATGTTTCAGCGTAACCCATTTAACCTGCCAATCTATTTAGATAACTATCTAAATAGATTTTAAAACAGAAAAGCATTTTTTGTCAAGGCTCTTTTTAAATACGAATCGAAACCATTTTTGGTATCAATTTTTATAAAATATTCGATTTTCCCCCTCCACAATTTTACCCCGAAAGCTTTTCTCCTCCGTTATTACTCTTGTTCATTCTATCTTCTTCTTGCTTCGTGTTCGAGAAAAGGGAACCGGAAAACAATCTCTTATCTTCGTCTGATCGATCACTTCATCGTCCTTTTTTACTTCTACAACTGGCTTTCCTGAATATGGCCTTTTCCCCTGGGGAATGTCGCTTATTTTAACGATTTTTGCTGCTGCATTTCGAAATTGAATGATTCCTGTACTGCTGCCAGATCCAGCTAAACAAACGGAAAGAGCGTTTTGCTTGCGTAATCGACAGGCAATCACTCCCTGTCCATACCTGCCCTGCAAAGGAAAATCGTTCATTTTCAAACGCCATGCATTTCCATCTTCCGCGATCAATAGCACTTCACCTTTTTCGTTATATACTTCCATACCAATGACAAGATCTTTTTCAGCCAGTTTAATCGCATTTACCCCTCCTGCAATTAACCCCATCGGCCGAACATCATCTTCTTTGAAACGTATCGCCATGCCCATTGCAGTGAAAAGCATCCATTCTTCATTGCCATTGCTAAAAACAATAAAGCCGAGCTCATCACCAGAATTCACTCTCATCAAAGTGAAAGCATGAGCAGCCGGACCAGGCAACTCGCTCAATGCTGATTTTTTCACCATACCATTTCTTGTAGCACTGGCTATAAATGCATCACCATTTTTCCTTCCGGTTTGAGGAACAGTGAACATTGCTACAACCGAATCCGGATTAGGCAACGGCGCAACTTTCTCTACAGAAATACCTTCGCTAAATGATTCTGCTTCTGGAATACTTTCTACTGCAACCGCTGCTGCCATTCCATCACCTTGAACCAAATAGAGAGTCTGGTGTGTACTCGTTTTCACAACCATTGAAGGAGCAGCTCGCCCACTTATTCGTGGTAGATCTTCATTCATCGTGCGTGCGATAACTCCATTCGGCATTAATCCCACCCATAAAGGTTTTTCAGGTGTCAATTCCGATACGACAAGCAATTCCTTGGCAGATTTTCCCTTTTTTAATGCCACAATCTGGGTTCTTCGGCGGTCAGCATATTTGAGTTTTATCTCATTCAGCTCATCTTCCACCACTTGCCTCATTTTTTTAGGAGACTTAAGCAGACTTTCTAGTTCTTTGATCATTGCAACTGTCTCTTTATATTCAAGCTCGATTTTTTTCCTCTCTAAAGCAGCAAGTCGTTTTAACGCCATATCCAAAATAGCTTGCGCCTGGATTTCACTCAAGCGGTATCGTTTCATTAATCGTGTTCGAGCCTGTTCAGTGTCGGGAGAGTTCCGAATTAATGTAATAATTTCATCCAGATGGTTCAATGCCACCCGAAGCCCTTCCAGGATATGTAATCTTTGTTTTGCGCGCTCAAGATCGTACTCACTACGTCTTTTAACTACTACCAACCGGTGCTCCAAATAAACTTTAAGCGCCTGCTTCAACGTAAGCAAACGGGGTTCACCATCTACCAGGGCTACCATATTGATCCCAAATGTGGATTGTAATGGCGTTCGCTGGTATAGATCTCGTAATATCTTTTCCCCATCAGCAGCCTTGTTCAACTCAATTACTATGCGCATTCCCTGTTTATCAGATTCGTCTCGTAGGTCTGCTATCCCCTCTAATGTCCCTTCGCGAACTAATTCTGCAATACGTTCAATCAGTGCAGATTTGTTAGTCATGTAAGGCAGTTCAGTTATGATAAGTCTCGATCTCCCCTTTACCATTTCTTCCATCATGACTTTGCCACGAACATTAAGTTTTCCCCTGCCAGTGGCATATGCTGTGAGAAGGGCATTTTCTTCTCCTTCCAAAATTATGATGCCACCTGTAGGAAAATCTGGACCTTTGATGAACTTCATCAGATCTGAAATGGTAATGTCATCCAGACGAGTCCATTCCTTCAACGTATAAATCAACGCATCGACAACCTCTCCCAGGTTATGCGGAGGAATATTGGTAGCCATTCCCACCGCAATACCAGTTCCACCGTTCACTAACATGTTTGGGATGGCAGCAGGTAAAACCAATGGTTCCTCTAAAGATCCATCAAAGTTGGGAACAAAATCTACCGTATTTCGATCAATTTGTCCCAACATTTCAATAGCTACTTGTTTCAGGCGTGCTTCTGTATATCTCATGGCTGCGGGCTCATCGCCATCAACACTACCAAAATTCCCCTGCCCATCTATCAGCATGTTCCTCATACTGAAATCTTGTGCCATGCGCGCCATAGCTTCATATACCGCTGTATCACCATGAGGATGATACTTTCCAAGCACTTCACCAACAATACGAGCTGATTTTTTGTAAGGTGAGTCTGCACGTATTCCCATGTCATACATGGCATATAGGATACGCCGTTGTACTGGCTTTAACCCATCGCGAGCATCAGGAAGAGCTCGAGCCACGATCGTACTCATGGCATAATCTAGATACGATTGTTGCATTTCCTCTTCAATGTCAACTTTTCGAACGAGACCCAAATCCATATCCCTGTCCTCCAAAGAAGTTAACTTGATTTTACATGCATTTGTGAAATGGTTAAAAAAAGAAAAACCGCTCATCGAAATCGATGAGCGGTTTTGAAGCTTTGATAAATTTATTCGGATTGAGGAATTTCTGCTGTTGTTGCGACGGGCATTTCAGTTGCGACAGCACGATCAAATTTTCCTTCCACAAAGCCTGTTCCTGCAGGGATCAGCTTGCCAATGATAACGTTTTCTTTCAGTCCGTATAATGGGTCTTCGGTGGAAGCAATTGCAGCACCAGCCATAACCTTGATCGTATGTTGGAAAGAGGCTGCAGATAAGAAAGAATCTGTGCTCAATGATGCACGTGTTACTCCTAATAAAACCTCGCCAAATCGTGCAGGAGTTTTTCCTTCAGCCACCAACTGCTCATTTACCTTTCGAATTTCCAGGCGGTCGACATAATCCAGTGGTAAGTAAGGAGAATCACCAGAGCGAATTACCTGAACTTTGCCCAACATCTTTCGAATAATCACTTCAAAGTGTTTATCATGAATATTCTGTCCTTGCGCACGATAAACCTTCTGAATTTCAGTGAGCAGGTACATCTGACAATTATCTCGGCCATTGATCTTTAGAATTGTATGTGGGTTTAATGAACCTTCTGTCAATGGTTGTCCTGCTTCTACATGGTCTCCATCCTTGATCAAAAGCCTTGCTGTGGTTGGGATGTCATAATCTTCAGACTCATTTGTTTGGTGAGAAACAATGACTTTTCTTCCTTCAATGCGGACTTTTCCACCATTTTGTGCAGTGATAGTAGCGTCATCCAGTGTAGCTAGTGTTTCACCTTTAGTGACATCTACTTCATCGACTGCAACAATGGTCCAATCTTCAGGAACCTCATATTCTTCACTGACCATTTCACTGTGTTCAATCCGTACTGATCGTTGTTCACTGTTGATATCGTGTACAACAATGCGAGCAGTACCATCGATTTGCGAAATGACCGCCTCACCCTTCGGTGTACGTCGGGCTTCGAAAAGTTCTTCTACACGTGGAAGACCAGTTGTAATATCACCACCGGCAGCAACACCACCAGTATGGAAAGTACGAAGGGTTAATTGAGTACCAGGCTCACCAATGGATTGAGCAGCAACAATACCTACTGCAGAACCAAGGGTAACACGTTCTCCTCGTCCCAGATCGGTACCGTAACAAGAAGCACAAATACCATGAATGAGTTCACATGTTAATGGAGAGCGAACCTTCACCTCAGCTACCTTTGAGCTGGATATCTTGCGAGCCAATTCATGATCCAATACATCATTATATTCGCCCAGAATTTCACCTGTCTCTGGGTCGACAACCCTTTCAGCTAAAAGACGACTGTATAGACGCGTTGCAAATGATTGACCAGCAACATCATCTTTTCTGCGAATGATTATTCCTTCATGTGTGCCGCAATCTTCTTCGTTTACAATAATGTCTTGTGCAATATCCACCAGACGTCGTGTCAGATAACCAGCATCTGCTGTACGAAGAGCGGTATCAGCCAGACCCTTACGAGCACCATGTGTAGAAATGAAGTATTCCAGGGCAGTTAAACCTTCACGGAAGTTCGATTGGATCGGTAGTCTAATGATGCGTCCCGCAGGGTCAGCCATCAAACCGCGCATACCTGAAAGCTGAGAAATTGGTCCAAATCCACCTTTTGTTGCACCAGAATTTGCCATTGTCGCCAGGTTTCCACTTGGATCCAATGATTTTCGAACTGCGTCTGCAACTTTCTTGGTTGTTTCCTGCCAGACATCAACAATCTTTTCATTACGTTCTTGCTCAGTTAATAAACCACGTCGCCAGTTACGGTTCAATTTTTCAACTTCTGTCTGAGCTTCTGAAAGGATGGATGCTTTTTCAGCTGGAATAGAAATATCAGCTACTGCAATCGTAGAGCCTGAGCGCATCGCATATTCAAAACCAATATCTTTGATTCTGTCTGCCAACTCGGTGGTAGCATCTGCCCCACAGATTTCATAAACATCTGCAATCAGGTCTTTGACTCCACCTTTATCCAATACTTCATTCACAAACTGCATTTGCGGAGGGAGTATTCGGTTGAAAATAGCTCTACCGACCGTTGTATCGATAATTCTTTCTTTGGGTTCTTCCAAACGGTTATTATTATCGTCATACCAGCTCTTGGTATGAATTTTTATCTTTGTATGAACTTCAACTTGATCCAGTTGATAAGCTAGTTCAACATCATCAATATCGATGAAGGATCGACCGTCACCTTTATGGGGAGCATCATCTTTCACGGTCAAATAATACACACCCAGTACCATATCCTTTGATGGGCTGATAATTGGCTCTCCATCTGCAGGTTTCAAAAGGTTCTTTGAAGCCAACATCATATTGCGGACTTCCCAGACTGCTTTCTCGGATAATGGCACATGAACAGCCATCTGGTCACCATCGAAGTCAGCGTTGAAAGCTGTAGTTACCAGAGGATGCAATTGAATAGCGCTTCCTTCGATCAACACTGGCTCAAAAGCCTGGATACCCAAACGGTGTAGCGTAGGAGCTCGGTTTAACAATACTGGTCGTTCCTTGATCACCTCTTCAAGTACTTCCCATACTTCTGGGCGATTGCGTTCGATAAATCGTCTTGCTCCTTTGACATTTGCTGCGTATGAGCGTGATACCAGCCTTGAAATAACAAATGGACGGTATAGTTCCAGTGCCATAGTCTTAGGCAGGCCACACTGGTAAAGTTTCAGCGTTGGACCAACAACAATCACCGAACGTCCAGAATAGTCTACACGTTTACCCAGCAGGTTGCGGCGGAAGCGGCCTTTCTTGCCCTTCAGCATATCACTTAAGGATTTCAACTCACGACGACCACGCCGTGATAGTGCTTTGCCGCGTTGCGAATTATCAATCAGTGAATCAACAGCTTCCTGAAGCATGCGTTTTTCATTACGAACAATCACATCTGGGGCACCAAGTTCCAGCAACCTCTTTAATCGATTGTTGCGATTGATCACTCTTCGATAAAGATCATTTAAATCGGAAGTAGCAAAACGTCCACCATCAAGCTGCACCATCGGGCGTAGATCAGGTGGAATTACTGGCAATACCGTCAAGATCATCCATTCTGGTCGATTACCAGATCGACGGAAAGCTTCCACAACTTTCAGACGGGTTGTAGCTTTCTTTCGTTTCTGTTTGGATTTGGTTGTCCGTAATTCGGTCCAGAGTTCTTCAGATAGCTTATCCAGGTCTAATCGGCGCAGAATGTCATAGAAAGCTTCAGCTCCCATATCTGCACGAAAAGCCTGACCCCAACGTGTCTTTAAATCACGATATTGGCTTTCATTGAGGAACTTGAACATTTTAAGATCAAGCAATTCATCGCGTTCTTTAGACGATCTATCATGTGCATCAGAAGTCTGTTCTTCGAGCTTATTCCTTTCAGCTTCCATTTGAAGATCTGCTTCAGCTTTGATCTCTAGTTTTTGGGTTTCAAGCATATCAATTTCGCGCTGCAATCGATTGCGAATTTCTGATTCGATTTCTTCCAGATGCTGCTTGACAATCCTCTGCACATGAGAAATATGCTGGTTTGAAATTACAGTATTTGCTTCAGCAATAATTTCCTTTTCAAGGCCAAAGGTGATTGCCTTTCGAGTAGGTTCGCCAATCATTGGCTGAAGTGTTGCCTCAAGAGTTTGACCTTCTTGGATGATCGGTTCAATCTTCGAAGCAATTTCATCATCAGCTCTTGCTTGCATATCTTGCCGCTGTTTCATCAACTCGGCAATTCGTTTATCACGGTTTTGTTTGATTTCCAGGATTCTGGCATTTACCTGTGTGGCTTTTTCTCGTTCAGACACACTGATTTCGTCCTCCAATCTACGAAGGGCTTTCTGACGTGCGTCTTCATCCACATATGTCACAATGTATTGCGCAAAATACAATACACGATCCAGATTACGCCTTGAAATATCCAAAAGTAAACCAAGGTATGAAGGAATTCGGCGAGTATACCAGATATGTGCTACAGGTGTCGCCAGGTCAATATGCCCCATACGTTCACGACGTACCTGCGATCGGGTTACTTCTACACCGCATTTGTCACAAACAATACCTTTATAACGTGGATTTTTGTATTTTCCGCAATAGCATTGCCAATCGCGAGTAGGACCAAAAATCGCTTCACAAAATAGTCCATCTTTTTCAGGTCTTAATCTTCGATAATTGATTGTCTCTGGCTTGAGAACTTCGCCATATGACCAGCTACGAATAGTTTCTGGTGACGCAAGACTGATACGTAGAGCAACTAAATCCTTTGTTTCCACGGAAAACCTCCTGAGCCGTGTGCCTGTTTAATAACACAAATAAGCGCTCTGGCATTTTCTCAGGCGCTGTAAAAATTGTTGGTAAGACAGGTACCTAACATGCAAACCTGAATTATACCACAAATATAAACCTTTTAATCTATTGATTTTTGATGAGCTTATGCATGAATTATAACTCATTAAGCATCATTGCTAATAATTTGAGAAATTCCTGACCCGGTATTCATCATGGTCAAATGAAATAGATCTTTTCCTTCAGCACTCCAGAATCTTGATTTTCTTTGCTAAAAAAATTCCTTCTGATTGCTGTTGTAGAAAGCGGATTTTTATTCTATACTACCTACTATACTGGAGCTATTCAATGATACGCCTTATCTCAGATACATTGGCAGGAATTCCCCCCAACATTGCAAGAGAGCTGGAAATCACGATAATCCCACAATACGTAGTTATTGGAGATCGATCCTATCGCGATGATACAGAAATCTCAACAAGTCAACTTCTACAATTCATGAAAAATGGAAATCGTTACCCTCAAACCGCTGCTCCGTCTCCTTCACATTACCTCCCCATTTTTCAAGAATACACTAATAATGGTGATCAAATATTAATTATTGGACCATCATCCGTTTTAAGTGGCACGATAAATAGTGTGCTTACAGCGAAAAAGGAATTTCCCGAAAAAGACATACGTATCTTTGATACAGGGATCATTGCAGCGCCTATGGCTACAATGACTTTGAAAGCTGCCAAGTGGATTAAAGAAGGAAGATCATTGGATGAAATCATGCTCCTCCTTGAAATCTTGAAACGAAATTATAGAGCTTATGCTACTCTCAATACCCTGGAATACCTGCGAAGAGGTGGCAGGATCGGAGGTGCGGCTAGTATGGTAGGAAGCCTCCTTCAGATAAAGCCAATTTTAACGATGGGTAAAGATCGTATTGAGCCATACGTAAAAGTTCGCACACGGAAAAAGGCAGTAGAGAAATTGTTTGAATTGGTAGTTGAGGAATGCCCAGCAGATGGTGACACGGGTCTTTGTGTTATGCAATGTGAAGCTGAAGATGAAGCCAAACAGCTTGCTGAATTACTTACAGGAAAATTCTCAGTAAAGGAAATACCCATTTATGGCATTTCCTCTGCATTGATCGTGCATGGTGGTCCAGGTATCCTGGCTGTCAGTTTCTTTACAGAACCACTTTCTTGAAAAATTTTTTTGCAAAATAGGTTGATTATCCACTAATCTTTATCACCTTTTTATTAATGGAAATCCATCAAAGCGTAAGCCTGATTATTTTCTTCTTGATTCTTGGGGGAATTATGGTTTATTTTGCAATTCGGAATATTTGCGATTTTTATAAATACCAGAAAAAAGATAGGCTTGCTTTTGATGATTACCAGAAGAGATTCATTTCTGCAAAACCTGCACAGGCAGTTATTATCAGGTTTCGGGCAAATGGAATTTCTCGATTTGGCAATGGAATGATTAAAGTTTGGTTAAAATTGGATGTTTATGATACCGGGTTTCGTCATAACATTGTTTTTACTTATTGGATTGTTCGATGGTTGGATTATGGAAAATTAGGTTCAATACTTAGTATCCCAATTCGAATTGATCAACATGATCCAAATTTAGTTTATCCAGATGTTCCTTGGGCAATGTTTGACATTACTGAAGAGCAACAAGTTGATCGAAAAACGCAATAGGAGAAGAAAACAGTATTTAATTGTTCACCAGGAAAAATATTATTCTTAGATATATTGATAGAATTTCAGTTTATAGCGAAGAATCAGAATTTATCCCTGTTCCATACCATCATTGCCTCTAGCAGTCCCTTTGTTGCCATAAATCCAGAAATATGCCCAACATGTATGGAGGCTTCTATAGCTTTTTCCAAATCTCCATTACTTTTCCCACAACTGATTACTCCAGCCAGATCTCTCAATCGACTGGATACCTGCCCATGAGTTGCATGATACAGGTATATCAAACTGATATCATTTGTCCGGTAGGAGTTACGTTCCACAGCATTCCTGATTTGGCGTAAAAAATGAACATGTCTGGCATTCTTACCAGCAGTGCTCCATAATCCTGCCAGAAAACCAACAAGAAAATCATCTCCGGCGGGAGTCAATCCTGGCCCAAGACCAATGAGCTTTTTGATTGTTCTTTCGAAAGAGATTTCATCCATTTGCTGGGTAAAAGTGATTAGTTCTTTTGAAATCTCATTAATTTTACATACTATAGTAAATTGGAACCCTAAAGATCCATTTTGGGTACCTGTATATTCTTGATTGATCAGGTTCATCGCACATTGCCAAGATTTATTTACGAGTGGATCATGAATATTTATTGCCAGAGCCTGAAGATTACACTTCCATAGCTTTGCGATATGCAGATCGACTAGAAGTTCACCATCTGTTAAACTAAGGGTACCATTTCTGCAAAAAGTCTTTTTGCCTGTAGATAATCCTTCAAATGTAAAACTTTCAGGAGTATCCAGTCGGATACCCTGGGGTAAATCAGGTTCACCCCTTGTGACGAGCGTGATGAGCTGTCCGGTTGTCAACAAACTCAGATTGACAGCATGTGTAAACACACCATGCACCTGTGCTGTGAAATCATCACGGGGTACAGCATATCCCAGACTGATAGCATTTAACCGGTTCATAATTCATTATTAAACAGCCTGGAAAAAGGATCCAGACTGTTTCTTCCAGGTGTAACATTCCTAATGAATAGGCACAAATTTTAGCCCATACACATCTTCACCCGCCTGCGTTCTCACAGGTTCCCAAGTAGGCTGCATTTTCATTCCAATTTTTAGGTTTTCAATCGAATCGGATTTGATCTGCCCCATTGCCTTTACCTTGTTTTCAAATTCAACCACACCCAAGATCAGGAAGCGCTGATCGAAACCCCAGGGCAGATTATAAATTGCCGAGAAAGTGAGCAACTTGACATTTCCTTGTGGTTTTATCTTCTCAAATTCTCTATTTTTACATTCCAGGCAGCGGTCATGAAATGGATAATGAATCCGCCCGCATTTTTTACATTTGTATGCAATGATGGGAATCTCTTTTTTCATGGTTCTACCCTCTTCAGAACAAATGAAACCACATTATTCCCGAACCCACCAAAATTGACCGTCAACCCGGTTTTTGCATTCTTTACCTGGCGGTTCTCCGGTAGTTCATGTCGTAGTTGAAATACGATATCTACAACCTGGGCAACCCCTGTTGCGCCTACTGGATGACCTCGTGCTTTTAATCCACCAGAAATATTAATCGGAATTTGACCACCCAAGCGAGTCTTCCCTGTGACAGCAGCTTTTCCACCTTCACCTTTTTTAAAGAAACCGACATGTTCGCTCTCAGCGATCTCCAGGATCGTGAAGGCATCGTGCAGTTCAGCCACATCAATATCCTGTGGAGTAAGCTTCGCCATCTCTAATGCCTGTTTTGATGCCAATGTAACAGCTTTTAAATCCGTTGGATCGTCACGTTCCTGTAGAGTATGCGTATCCGTAGCCTGCCCGAAGCCTGCGATCAATACAGGTGTTTTCACCTTTTTCTTTGCCATCTCTAAAGGACAAAGAATAACTGCAGCTGCACCATCACTCACCGGGCAAAGATCATAAAGGTGTAATGGATCTGCTGCAATTGGATTATTGACCACAGCATGTGAACTGTCAAAAATGCCTTCACGATCCAGGGTCATTTCTACATGAGCATAGGGATTCAATGCACCCATTTCCTGGTTTTTCAGAGTAACTGCCAGTAGATGTTCACGTGTTACGCCATACTTTTCCATATACAATCGTGTGAACATACCTGCCATGCCCGGCAGTGTGATGCCGTAAGGATATTCAACCTCTGGATGCGTCATGGTAGCGACAAAATCGGTAGCACGCCAGCCAGTGATTTCTCGCATTTTTTCACCACCCACTACTAAAACAGTATCATAATATCCTGAAGCAACTGCAAGTAAACCATTTTTAACTGCTGAACCACCTGATGCAGGTCCATTTTCCACTACATCTGCAGCAGCAGGAAGTAAACTTAAACGGTCTACCAGAGAGCTGGCAATGGATGTCTGATGCTGGATGATACCAGCCCCCATATTTCCGACATAAACAGCATTGACTGATTTATCGCCAAGCCCTGCGTCATCCAGAGCTTTCATGGATGCGTAGGCAAGCAAATCCATCAGGCTATCTTCGTCACGCCTTCCAAATGGGATCATACCAACCCCAATGATCGCAACTTCTCTCATCATGTCACCTCCCTTTCAGACCAGCGATCCGTTCACGGATGGTATTATCATCCGCAAACTTAATTTCACCTTCAGCTTCATCAAGCAATGCTTTAGGTACTGGTCGATCACCAACCACCAACCTGGGCTTGGCAGCAAAGTAGATATCTCGTGTCAGGCGGTATGATTCGACCCCGCCTAGCTCATGAGGAATATTAGTTTTCTCAAGCGGATATTCGATCATCCATCTTCGGAATCCGATTGGGCTTTCTGCAACGATAAGAACTTCTTCTTGTCCCAGATATTCAATATGGTATTCCATCTTTGCAGCAAACAGGTGTGAGCCTATACGCAATCCGCGATCAATTGCCAATGTGTGATAACTCACACCAACCTTTTCTGTTTCCAGCCGACCATTGACCACTCCAACCAGGTATCCATCCACCTGTCCGATCAGGCAATATTCACTTTTTACCCGATGCCTGTACCATGCCAGTAATTCACCATACAATCGGGCACTAACGATATCATAGTAATCTCTTTCAATGAATAAGCAGGGGTGAACAGATTTTAAGATAACCGGCACATCCTCACGCACTGCCTGGCGAACAACCATCTTTTTGCCATTAGCCAGTGTAATAACTTTCGGCGGATATGGCACCATAGGAATCTGTACAGGTCGCAGGACTGCTTCAAGCTCCATATCAATTGGCATATCACTCCTCCTTGAGGTTTTCCAGACTCAGTTTATTGATACTTTCTACATGTGCAGGTTCTATTGCATCACCAAATTTTGTTTTCTGCATGTCAGATTTCTTTTCCATAAGACGGGCATATTCTTCATCTTCTACCATTGCTACACACCGCCCAATACAAGATTCACCATCTACAAATCGCCAGGGAAAGAATCCAACCTGAATCCGTTGGTTAAGAATCAGATCGATATCTCCACCCAGGCATTCCGCATGAATGATGCCATAAGGAAACATTTCCAAATGCATGAGCTGATATTTACTATCGTCAAAGAATTCCACTAATGGTTTCCCGAATTTCTTTTTGAACACTCGATCAGCTTGTCGAGCCTGTCTCGGCATCCAATCCCGGATGATGGTGTTCATTGGATGATCAGCACTTCCACAGTCCACCCCAATCCAGCGAAGTTTTTTCTTTTTAGCCCATTCTGCAAATTCGCGATCAGGTCCCGGGTGCATCACCATGTACCGAACCTCGTTGGCAGTTGGCATATCCCATCCGAAATGGTGATAACCGGTATGAATGATGAGAATATCGCCCTCTCTCACTTCAACCCGTTCTTCCACCATCTTGCTGGTATAGATGTCAAAATCTCCACAGATATCGCTTAGGTCTACAACCGCAGCATCATGAACCAAATAATCCAAATCCAATGATGCGATATCCTTTCCAGGAGTGTGAAAATGGATCTCACCGTCTAGGTGTGTTCCCAGATGATTCGAATGAGTAACAACCTGACCATTGGCTCCATTCGGAGCCAATCGCTTAAAATATTTGACTTGAAGGGGTTCATAAGTAGGCCAGGGTGGAGTTGCAATCCCCAGAGGAATGGTTAGATCAAGGAATTTCATTTTTTCTCCTTTCAGGCAAATTGATCATTGATAAGAATATAAGAATTACATCTTCATCAAAAAATCAAAAGCATCTGAGAAACATTTTTCAGGTGCGCGCAAGATACCAGCACCCACCATGCCTACTCCAGGATCCTTGTGTGCAATCCCTGTGTTGATCTGTGGCAGGATACCTGTTTCCATTACTCTTCGCACATCAATACCAAGAGGTGTTCCACGGAAATTCAAAGCTGGAATGGAAAAACTTATATGTTCACCAAAAGTAATCTCATACATTTCCAGTGTAGTTTGGATTGCCAGTTGTGGACTTCCCCCCACAAATTGGACGATTGCTGGAGCTGCTGCCATTGCCATTCCACCATAACCGGCTGTTTCGGTGATGGTGCTATCTCCTATGTCAGGATTGGCATCTTTTTCACTGAATTGAGGAAAATAAAGTCCCTGTACTTTCCCTGCAGGTGCTGTAAACCATCGATCTGGTGCACACGCCAACCTGATACCAAAATCCGTCCCGTTTCGTGCCATTGTAGTTACGATGGTGCTCCCAGCTACACCTTCTGCTGGTTCGAGAAGAGCTTTCCCGGTTGGCATACTTAAATTTAGAAAGAAATGATCATTTCTATCTATGAATTCGATGACCTTTGCAAGAATCTCGTTATCAAGGTTGGTACGTGCCAATGCAGGCCCAATTGCCCGCAGAAACAATGAAGTAGCTGCACGGTTTCGATTATGGCACTCATCTCCCATGTGTAAAGCCTGAGCGATGATGCTCTTGATATCAATACCATTCTTAAGCATTTGCAAAGCCCGATCAAGTGTCGGATAGAGGTCAGTTTCCATCCATTTTAAACGGGCGTTTACTTCTTCCCCCATCCCTCCATAACGCAGCACTTTCCCTAAACCCTCATTTTGTGTGCAATAAGCATGATTACCAAATGTCTTATTTTCAATGACGAAAACCGGCATTGAGGGAGAGATCACACCAGCCATTGGTCCAACTGCATGGTGGTGATGGCAGGGTTCGAATTCGAATGCACCAGACGTAATCAACCGGGTAGCTTCCACCTCATCAATTGCATAACCTTCATAGATTAAAGCTCCTATCACAGCACCCCGTAGCGGGCCACACATACGATCCCACGTGATCGGAGGTCCGGCATGCAGGATCATATGGTCATGCATACCCGGAATGACATCCCTGGCAATTCCCATCCCGCACAGAACCGCCTGTCCTCGTTGAATACGATCTACCACTTCCTGATTAGCTGTGTCTATATCAATACCATCTTTTGTCTGAAATAAATGGGGTATCCCATCCTTTGGTGGACACCAATCTAAATCAACTACCTTCACTCCCTGATCCTTGACTGCCTCAGCCATACTCGACAACCCAATATTCAATACGACAAGCTTTTTTCCAAAAATATCAGGCAATTTTTTCATGGTCTGTTCCAATCAAACAGAAACGATCATTCCTGCCAATCTGGCAGCAGTAGCATTACTTTCGCACACAATTGCACCTGCCTTCTGTAGTGTAGAAATTGTATGCTGCAGTCCTTGAGGATCACCTTCTGTACCAGTGACAGATGCCACAACAATAAGTCCTTGCCCCGATTTTTCCACGAATTCACGAGCTTGAAAAATCGCTGGACCAAGCTCACTAGCTGGATCAGGATGAGCTCCATATCCGAGCACCACATCAAGCAGAATAATCGCGGTTTCAGGATCACGCGCTTCCTGTAAAAGGCGACGGATACGCAAGTGATTATCAATCATTGGATGAGGACGACCAACGGTAAACTCTTCCTCACCCAGATCTATGAAGGTGTGTCCAATGCTCTTTGTTGATTCTGCTAAATGCAATCCATCTGGAAGGGGTGCGTTTGAATAAATTGGATTGATGTGCATATCTTTACAGATAATCTGGGCTTCATAACATAACGTACCCCCTGAGAACAAACCCCTAATATATTGCCGGCCCGGTAAGATTGTCTTTCGTTGCTCCCTTGCAATTTCCTCCAGATATTTTCTTTCCGCTTCGAGCATTATCTGAGACTCTATAACATCCTGTCGAACAGCAGCAACTGCCAGATGGCTACATTCCTGTAATGTGTGTGCCAGGGTAACATTTTTTGGTTTAGAAATTGACTCAAACTCACCACCGAGAAAACATACTATGGTTGGTTTATCGCATTGATTTGTTTGCTCCAAGATAACTTTTGTTATTTCTTCAGCTGGTGGTTTACTGATCAACACGATCACCTTCGTATCATCATCTTTTTGCAGTGCTTGAAGCCCCATCAGCATCATTAATCCCCCAACTTCCTTTTTTAGATCACGTCCACCTGTACCTATTCCCTGGCTGATGCCAATTCCCCGACGGGCAATCAGAGTACTGACTTCCTGTAGTCCCGTTCCCGCGGCAGAGACAATTCCTATTGGTCCACGCGGAAGGACATTGGCAAAACCCAAAGCCACACCATTGATGATCGCAGTTCCTGCACCTGGCCCCATCAAGAATAAGCCATGCTCGCTGGCATATCTCTTTAAAGCAATTTCATCCTGCAATGTTACATTGTCACTGAAGAGTAGAACATGCAAGCCATGTCGTAAAGCCTCCCAGGCTTCATTAGCTGCATACCGGCCAGCTACTGAAATGATTACCATGTTAACTCCAGGGGTCATGTTTAGTGCGCTGCGAACTGTTTTTGGTTTGGTTTCACCTGTCATCCCTGAGGTTGGTTTCTTCTTGAGTATTTGGTCTGCTTTATCAAGTGCTTTTTTTGCCATATTATCATCCATCGCACTTACCACCAGTACCAGGTCATTTGCAGTTGCTTTTTGAACTTCTTCGGTTAACAAGCCAGAGTCAAGCAGGATGGATTTATTTGCTTCGGTTGCCATAACCACTGCAGCATCATTAACACCTTCCTGATTGCTAAGCTCGCGCGCTACGAGCATCAGGCTGACTGAATCATGATATTCGCCCTGTTTCACCAATACTTTTACTGTTGCGTTCATTATTTAATGATCCCCGCTTCCATCATAGCCAGATAGATTTTCTCAGCAGTGAAAGGGGGTCCTTCAAAGCGTATCCCAATTGCATCATAAATGGCATTCGCAATTGCTGGAATTGCGGGCACCATCGAATGCTCACCAATTCCACGCGCCCCCCAGGGCCCATCGTCTTGTGGAACCTCCACAATGATCGCTTGCATAGAATTAGGAATATCCATAGAAGTGGCTATCCGATAATCCACAAAACTAGGATTCTGTACGTACCCATCTTTCAGCATAAGGCTTTCAAACAACGCGGAGCTTATTCCCTGAACCATACCACCTTCTATCTGTGCTTTTACCAGATCGGGATTGATCGCTTTTCCAACATCGAACGCTGCCACTGCTTTTAGAATCTCAACTCTACCAGTATCCAGGTCTACTTCCAGATCAACTGCCTGTGCCCCTGTCGTAAAGTGGACAACTGCATGTTCCCCCTGTCCGGTTTCAGCATCCAACCCGGTCACATCAGTTGGCATAAAACTCCCTCGTCCGATAACTGGACCTCCCATCCAACCTCTTCCATCTGGCTTAGGTAACCCTTTCACTGCGAAATCTTTTACTTTAATCTCACGTTCGCTCTTATACGAAATCACATTTCCATTGACAATATCTAGATCATCTGGATTTTCATTCCATGCTTCTGCGATAAGATTAATTACCTGTTTTCTGGCGTCTTGCGCTGCTTTTATAATGGCGTTTCCTGTACTCCAGGTGATCCGGCTGGCAACCGTTTGCCATTCATACGGGCTGTAGCGTGTGTCAACAGGGGTCGCCAGACGCACACTTTCATAAGGTACACCAAAAGTAGCTGCAACCATTTGGGCAACCACTGTGAAAGCTCCCTGACCGATTTCTTGGCAGCCTACCCCCAACGTCAACATTCCATCTTCAGCCAGCTCAATAAAAGCACTAGAGCCAGCATTTCCAGGCATGGCTGGTGCTTTCCACATAAGCGCAATACCCTTTCCTCGTCGCTTGTTCGGAGCACTCGGTAATGCTTTCTTTCCCCAATCAATTGCTTCTGCTGTCTTTTCAAGGCATTGCGAAAGCCCGGTAGGATGCATTTTGCCCCCTGTTGGTAAAATGCTACCTTCTTTCAAGCAGTTTAGTTGTCGGAATTCCACCGGATCCATTCCCATTTCTAAAGCGAGTTCATCGATGCATTGTTCCAAACCTGCATGCATTTCAGGCATACCGAATCCACGCATAGGTCCACCTACTGGATGATTTGTATATACGCAATAGCTATCTGCTTTTACATTAGGTACCTCATACGGTCCTGTGCTACTATATCCAGCAGCGCGTGTAATGTTTACTCCATATTCCGTATATGCTCCTCCATCCCAATAAAAAGTGTTCTCCATCGCCAGGATTTTGCCATTCTCATCACATCCCATTTTGAAATAAGCTACTAACCCCTGGCGTACAAAAGCAGTATAAAATTCCTCTTCCCTGGTCAATCGCAATTTGACCGGATACCCTTTTACTTTCGATGCGATCGCAACTGCCAATGATTCCATGCTTACGCCAGCTTTGCTGCCAAACCCTCCACCCACCAGTGGTGCAATTACGCGCATTTTGCTTTGTGTTATGCCCAACGCTTCGGCAATAAGGTCACGTTGAGCAAATGGCGACTGCGAGCTGTCCCATAGGGTAACCTCTCCTGATTTGTCAACTCTGGCAATTGCCACATGAGGTTCAAGCGGAACATGCTGTATATGAGGAATGTGATACTTTCGTTCGATGATCGTTTTGCACTTTTGCCAGGTTGATTCAATGTTCCCTTTTCGGATCTTAAAATGATTGGATATATTCGAACCTGCTTGAGGGAAAATAAAGCTGGCTACTACATACTTTCCCAGGTCTGGATGAATGAGAGGAGCCCGTGAACTGGCACCAAATTCTGGATCAAGCACTGGTTCAAGGATTTCATATTCCACCTCGATCAGGTCAATAGCCTTTTCAGCGATCTCTTCAGATATCGCAGCCACCCCTGCAATAGGATCACCTACATAACGTACCCTGTCGCGACAGAAAATTTGCCGGTCTTTCAAATATAAACCGATGAAACCCGGAAAATCTTCTCCACATACTACAGCTTTTACACCTGGAAGTATACGCGCCTTGGAAACATCGATTTTCTTGATCTTTGCATGAGGATATGGGCTCCGTTTAATCCGTGCATGCAGCAATTTATTTCCAAATTGAATATCATCAGCATATTGTGCTGTTCCGATGACTTTTTCATAGGCATCAATACGGAGTTTATTTTCACCTACCGGACTGTTTACTTTTTGTGCAAGACTTTTTTCCATAGATCACCTCTTTAAAGGGTGCATCATTAAGGAAATAATTTCGTTATTAAAGAACATAAAGGGCTATTCTTTTGCTTTCTGCCTCATTGCAGCTTCTTTGATAGCATCGATTATGCGGGTATACCCGGTACAACGGCATAAATTGCCAACTAAAGCTTCCTTGATTTCAGCATCACTCGGATCAGGATTACGATTGAGAAGCGCCCTGGATGATATTAAGATTCCCGGTGTACAGAAACCACATTGGACACCTCCCGTCTGAATAATGGAATCTTGGACAGGATCGAGCTGTTTATCACTTGCCAGCCCTTCTACTGTTATGATCTCTGCGCCATCACATTCAACTGCCAACACCATGCAGCTATTCACCGGTTCTCCATTCATGAGAACAGTACAGGCTCCACACTCTCCAGCCGAGCATCCGTTCTTGGTGCCGGTTAATGCTAATACCTCACGCAGCATTCGCATGAGCGTCATATTCGATGGTACAGTAATTTTCTCTTGATTCTGATTAATTGTGACAATAATTTCGTGGAAGGTCATATGTTCCTCCAAAGGATGATCTCACCTTGAGATATCCCCTTATTGGTGGGGATTCATTGGTTTAACTTCTTCCACACTTTAATTAGTGCATTTTCAGTCAGGTTCCTGACCATTTCTCTTCGATAACGAGCACTTCCTCGTACGTCATTAATTGGATGACTTGCTTCTGAAGCAATACATGCAGCCTGATGGATCGTTTCCTGGTTCACTTCATGAGAAGAAAGGTAAGTTTCTGCTTGTGTGACTATTAAAGGAACAGGTGCAACAGATGCCAGAATTACTCGAAAACGAAATCCTGATTGTTTTTTCGTATCAATGTTCCCCAATACTGTCACGCCCACAATGGAAAGATCACTTAACTTATTTCGACCCAGCTTTACATAAGTACTGGCATGTCCTTGTGGTGGTAAAGGAAAAGAGATAGCTGTTACAATATCGCCTGGTTTCAAGTTAGTCTTCCCAGGTCCCAGAAAGAAATCAGAAAGAGATTCAAACCGTGATCCAGCAATACCATGAATATGAAGTACTCCATCCAAAGCTATGCATGCACCAATGGTATCCCCTGCAGGAGAAGCATTACAGATATTTCCAATAATGGTAGCGCGGTTCCGCAACTGATAACTGGCAACTGATTTACAGGCATCAGCAAGGAGAGGATAATGCTCCTGCACATCAGGAGAATTGATCACCCGGTTCATATTTACCGCTGCCCCAATAGTCAATCCCTTCTGCGGATCAAAATCGAGCTTGTCCATTCCAGCTAGATGCTTTATATCCACAAGATAGTGAGGTTTAATAACCCCATCCCGCATTCGGATAAAGAGATCCGTTCCCCCTAAAAATGGGCTGGAATCATTGGAGTGAGTAAATAAGAATTGGCTTGTTTCAAAAAGTGTTACAGGCTTTACATAATCAAATTCAGGCAATGTTGGATGCGTATTTTTGACCATACTGGTTACCTCCGCATCAAGGACTGAATTATTATGAGAAGAGTTGAGTGAAGTACTGGAAAGTTTGCTGAAATGTTTTGTGAATTCTTCTTTGATATTCAAATATTATGACACAAATTTAAATCTCTATATTAAATAGCAAATATTTTTTAAAAAGGATCAAGCCAATTATTTGACGAAAAATTGGGGGGGTACTTATTTCCTGGTTTCATTATAATGAGTATGATAGGTTTTAATAACAATAATCATGGATCGTTTTAAGGAGAATAAAATGCCCTATAATTTAAATTCAAAGGTTAGTGCGCTATTAAAAGACAAAAACGCCATAGAAATTCTTGAAAAGCATGTCCCTGGTATCACCAAGAATCCTTTGATCGCTCTGGCAAAGGGAATGACATTGGAGACTCTTTTGGATATGCCACAAGCCAAACAAGCCGGGATTACCAAAGAAATGGTGTTGAAAGTATTAGCTGAGATCAACGCAAAGAAATAATGAATCCAATGAAGTCTTTGATAATCTTATATAATAATATGCAACAAATGATTAGCTTAGGAGTTATCTAGATGGGTACCAATGGAAAAAACGATAAACAGAAGAAAGAGCAAAGAAAGAAGCCAAAGCTGACCATTAAAGAGAAGCGGAAACTAAAACACGAAAAGCAGAGCAATACTCCTTCGACAATAAACAAAATTTAAAGGCTGAGGCTAATAACCCATAGTTCTAAAACCTCAAATACAATACACACCAACCATGACCTGGCTGGATCTTATTTTTATTGCAAAAAGAACCTGCCTGAAATACTGTGAAGGAAGAGATTATGTTGAAACGTGTTTGTTGTAGAACCCTATTCTTTTAACTCCTTAATTATAAACTCTCCACTTTTCGTATACCCTTCCCACCCTTCCATGAACATTGGGGGCAACCATTCGTCGTCATACCAGCATGCGATCCAACCAATATCACGAACTTCCAGATAATCAAGTAAAGGCTTCCCGTATGTTTCTTCATTACCAGACAAATATGAAGGTCCTTCATTTCTATTTTCGTCCATGAATCCCCATTCAGTGATAAGTACCGGGTATTCTTTTGCTACATCTCCAAACCAATGATCATACGAATAACTGGAATGTGCAGGGTAAATATGTGATGCGTATGCAATATTCTCCGCAACTATTGGGCTCTCAATAACCCAGGACAGATCTTTACCAAAATCGATACCCCCAACAATGATCATCTGCCCGGCACCTTGCTCACGAATGACTTGAACAATCTCAGATGCATTTTTATGCCAGTCAATGGCTTCAATACTTTGTGGCTCATTGAATATCTCAAAAATGACATTTGGAGCATCTCTGAAATAAGTTGCGATCAATCGCCAGAATTCTAAAGTCAACTTTTTCGGTTCTATATCAATATCTGGCATTTGCGATCCAGCACCTGTAGCAACATTTCCTATATAATGCCAATCAATGATAACGTACATGTTCATTTCACCTGCCCAGTTAACGATTGGTGCAAGATAGCGCCACAAATAATCTTTGTCTTTGACCCATTCCTCTGGATGAACAGGGATCCTTATTACATTGGCGTTCAATTCTTGTATCCCATGAAAAAATTCCTTATCGAACTTGTCTCGTCCCATCAAAACTGCTGGATCTGGTGTCATAACACCTTTCAAAATTATTTCCTTTCCATCTGCGTTAAGGATGTGATTTTCACTTACGTTCAGCATTGATGGAATTTGTGTAACTTTGTTATCGTAAAAATAAGATTTATGACGAACAGGTAGCCTGATAGTAAAACTTCCAAATTGCGATGCGAGTAGAAAAAAAGCTAAACAAAAAAGAAGCGCTCCCGTTACTGAGAATACGATCGTTTTGCCTTTTTTACTCATCTTCTTTTTCTCCTTTGTAGATCAGGCTTTTTGAATATCTTTATCTTATAACGAGGGCGTTACATTTTCATGACAATTTCTGTACCATAATTTAGAATTCTATGGCAAATCTACTGAGATAATCAAAAATTTGCTAAGGATGTTTCCCTGAATATTTACCAGATAAACAAATTCGTCCAATTCCTCCAAATAAATGTTGATGTCAATTCACTAGCAATATCTCGTTTCATTGTCAACATAATATTTGCACAATCTTTTCCATGTATAATGATTATCAAACCATGAATTCGTTGAAACAAACAAAATTTTTCTGGTTTGGCTCGCCAAAAATCGAATGCAACAATGAATCTCTCCATTTTGAGACTCGCAAAGCTGTTGCATTACTGGCTTATATCAGTCTCTCCCCCACACCAACTTCCCGTGAGAATCTGGCTATGCTTTTCTGGCCAGAGTATGACCAGTATCATGCCTTAGGTAATCTCCGTCGCACTCTCTCCTCGATCAAACAAACTTTAGGATCTGATATATTGGAATCAAGTCGAGAAACTGTCAGCCTGGGCTTAAACGCATTAATCTGGCAAGATATCAATGAATTTCATTCGTTGATTACAAATGTAAAAGCACACAATCATACTGAACTTGAATTGTGCCCTGATTGTTTAAGCAATCTTGAAAAATCAATGCTACTTTATAGGGGAGATTTTCTAGAAGGATTGAACCTTCGAGATTGTCCAGAATTCGATGATTGGCAATATATACAACGAGAAAGTTACCTTTCTGATTTCATATCAATACTGCAAAAACTTGCTCAGGCATATTCTGCATTGGGAGAATGGGATAAAGCAATTGAAAGAGCTCGTCACTGGGTCATATTGGATCGTTTGAATGAAACTGCGCATCGACTACTTATGCACATATACACGCAAGCCGGTCAACGTAATGCAGCCTTACACCAATTTGATGAGTGCTCACGCTGGTTACAAGATGAGCTAGGTCAATCCCCAGAACCAGCAACTGTATCTTTGATGAAAAAAATCCAATCCGGTGAATTTAACAAATCCAAAGACGAGAATGGGTCTAAACTATTTTTTCCTACAGGTAATATCTCTCGAGAACCGCTTATCAAGTTAAAACTTTTTGTTCCTCAATTGCGCAATGATTTAATTTCACGACCACATTTAATTAATAGACTTGATCAAGGTTCCAATTGTGCATTGACATTAATAAGCGCACCAGCAGGGTATGGAAAAACAACCTTGCTTGCGGAATGGATCAACAAAAGGCTAAAAGAGAAAAGGTCAATTCCATGCAATGTATGTTGGCTTTCTTTGGATATAAATGATAACGATCCGACACGTTTTCTAACCTATTTATCCGCAGCTTTCGAGAGTGTGCATCCTGAGTTGGGTGAAGAAACACGTAACCTGCTCGAATCCTCACAACCATTACAGCCTACCAGACCATTATCCATATTGATCAATGAATTACAAGAACTTCATCAATCAGTGATCTTGGTATTGGATGACTATCAATTTATTAATAATCCAATCATCCATGAAGGCATAATATTTTTTCTCGAGCACATTCCAAATAATGTGCATCTTGTAATTGCTACGCGATCTGATCCCCCACTCCCTCTGGCACTGTTGCGTGGTCGCAATCAATTAAATGAACTCAGAGCAAAAGACCTGCGTTTTACAGATGAAGAATCTGCTTTATTTCTAAATAATGTATTCCATCTTTCGCTTACAACCGAACAAATCACCAAACTGGATAATCGTACAGAAGGTTGGATAGCGGGATTACAAATGGCTGCAATTTCTATGCAAGGCCGAGGAGATATTGCCCAGTTCATTGATATTTTTTCTGGCAACCATCGTTTTATTTTGGATTATCTCACTGAAGAAGCTCTCAATCGTCAATCTTTCGAGATAAAAGCTTTCTTATTACAGACTTCCATTTTGGAAAGATTATGTGATCCGTTATGTGAAGCTGTCATAGTGCAAGAAAGCAAACAAGAACTCGGTAGCACTTCTCCTATATTGGAATATTCTGCATATCAAGGTAGAGAAAAAAGTATTCTGAAAGAATTGGAGCAATCTAATCTATTCATTATCCCATTGGATGACAATCGAACCTGGTATCGCTACCATCATCTGTTTTCAGATCTGTTGCGAATTCGATTAGAGCAAACTTCACCAGAATTGATTCCCACACTTCACAAGCGTGCATCAAATTGGTTTGAAGCAAATGGTTGGGTCGAAGAATCCATCAACCATGCAATAACTGCTAAAGATTGGCAAAATGCCTGCCGGCTTGTCAGCCTTCATGTGCAAACATATCTGGATAAAGGACAGATGGCAACCGTTTTAAAATGGTTGGATCATCTTCCCCAAGAAGAGGTTTTTAAATATCCAAAACTATGTGTGCAAATTGCAGAAATCGATTCTCAAGCAGGCTTGATTGATCATGTTGATCCACTTCTTGATAAAGCTGAAGAGATTATTGCTTCTGCCTATGAAACTGTTGGAGAAGCAAACGCGGCTCAATTCTTGAATTTATCTCAAGAAGAGCTAACAGTAAGTAGATCCATGATAGAGATTCTACGAGGGCTAAAATCGATTTGCGTTGGCGATCCTGATGGCGCATTACATCACACACAGAAGGCTTTAAAAGAAATCCCAGAGATGGCGCTTAAAGAGCGTGCTGTTCTATTGTGGGTTGAAGGATGGGCAAACCGGAATTTAGGAAATCTCCACCATGCTATAGAGCTTTTGACAAAAGCAACTGAATTTGCGGTTAAATCTGGAGCAATTCTACGGGATATTTGGTCAGATTTGGCAATAACAACAAGATTAGTAGGGAAATTGCCGAAGTCAGTTGATATCTTTGCCCAATCAACACAAGTAGCGAAAGGTCATGGTTCTCAAGATCAAGGGAACCTTTCCAGAGGGGAAGCTTTTTTGAGTTTAATTCTGTTTGAACAAAACAAACTGGAATTAGCTGCTGTCCATGCAAATCAGGCTATTGCATACACAAGATGGTGGCCAAGCTATAACATTATTGCAACTGCATATACCAGCCTTGCCCAAATACTTCTCGCGCAGGGTGATCATGAAGGCTGCCTGCAAGCCATTGAAAAAGCAGAGCAAGCACGAAAAAACCGTCTTATGACCCCGTACGTGCATACCCTCGTTGATCTAACATGGGTGAGTTATTGGCTCTCTCAGGGGGATTGGGAAAAAATTGATCAGTGGTCTATTAACCTGACCAAACAACTTAATTCTCTTCAAAAAGAAGAGAAAGCTATTGATGAGTACCTGGAAATGCAGTTGATTATGTTGGTACGCGTTTGGATGGAAAAAACAAAAATTGATAAACAAACGGAGAGGTATGATACTTGTTTATCCGTTTTATCCCTGATTGAAGGAAGTTCGCAGAATACTGGAAGGATCAATTCTCTGGTAGAAATATTGCTTCTTAAGGAGTGTGTACATTATTCGCAAGGAAAAGTTTCGGATGCAAGAAAAGGCATAGATAATTGCCTTGAATTTGCGGAAGAAGGTGAATATGTACGGATTTTCTTAAAAACTGGCGAATTGGCATATAATTTAATTTCTGATTATCTTCAACAATCTAGATCAAATCACAAAGAATATGCCTTGAAGTTGATTAAGGAATTTAAATACCAATCTACTTCAGACTCAATCCAAAAAGGGTTGATTGAACCCATCACATCACGTGAGATGGAAGTGCTTCGATATCTTGCTATGGGCTTCACCAATCAAGAAATTGCCCAGATACTGGTTCTATCCGAAGGAACAGTAAAATTCCACGTCCATCATATCCTAGATAAACTTCAGGTGAAAAATCGAACCCAGGCAATTGCTAAAGCCAGAGAACTGCGTTTGGTTTAGGCTTTACCCATCAATTGAATCAAATCAATATGCATGAGTAGTGGTTCTTTCAAAAAATGCTGATCGCAGATATCATTCTTTATAAATGCTTTGAGGATAATTCTGTTTACCATCATGTGTTTGAATAAGTCAAATAAAAGAAATTTTTAAGTAATAAGTTTCACAATATTGTTAGGAGAAATTTAAGAATTCGAGCAAAACCAAATTATGAGATTTACGTAGATATCTCTATATATGGGTATAAAAATTGACGAAATTGAAAGAGAAGTGAACCTGTTGGTTAATGTAATGATTATTGTAACGTTTTTGTATCGGTAAACCTTTATGATAAGGAAAATGAAAACAAGGAAGATAACATACTTGGCTTCAATACTTTGAAGTATTTTTAACTGCCAAGGTAAGAAAAAGAGGAAATATGATAATAGTACGTAATATCTTACTTATTTTAATCAGCGTAGTTGTAGCAATCATTATTCTGGGCTGGATAGGTTTGCAAATAAAACCTGCATCTTTCCCCGATTTTTCTGGTGAAATACCTCAAATGAAAACCATTCCATTGCCTGACGGATTGCCTGCTCCTGTAGAGCGGTTTTATCGTGCGGTGTATGGTGAACAAATTCCAGTTATTGAGACTGTGATCCTACAAGGACGTGGACTTATGAAACCAGCAATGGACATCCCCCTTCCCGCTCGATTTATCTTTGTGCATAATGCTGGTAAGGATTACCGCCATTACTTTGAAGCTACATTGTATGGAATCCCAATTTTGAAAGTAAATGAAGGGTATCTTGATGGTGCCAGCTTCTTTGAAAGCCCCATGGCAACTTTATACGACGATGAAAACTCAAATCAAGGTGCAAATCTGGCTCTATGGGCTGAAGCAACCTGGTTCCCTTCATTGTGGATAACCGACTCAAGGGTACATTGGGAAGCCATCGATGAGAACTCAGCATTGCTATTTGTTCCTTATGAGCAAAAGGAAGAAAACTTTGTTGTTCGATTCGATCCCAAAACTGGTTTATTAGATACCATGGAAGCCATGCGATATCGCGAATCTGGTGAAGATAAACCAAAAATTTTGTGGATTGCCCGCAACGAACATGGACAACTAATTGATGGTTCAAATATCAATTCAACAGGTTCAGTGATGTGGCTTGATCAGGGGAAGCCCTGGGCATATTTTACAGTAGAAAGACTAATCTATAATACGGATGTGAGTACTTATATCCGACAAAGAGGATACTAATTGATCAGGTGATAATATAAAAGTATATTGCCGAAAAGATATTCTCTTCTTCTCCAAATCATTGAAACTAAAAACCACCCAATTCTTGAGTATGGGTGGCTTTTAGTTAATATATCAACTCAATAACTGATTTTTTCAATTGAAGAATATGCCTGAAATCTACATTAGGATTATAGAAAATAAATCTTCGCTAAAAGGAACTGAAGAAGGTTTGACAGGTTTTTCCCTTTTTTTTTCACACTACTATCTCAAATCCAGGCTAATAACATTATCCATGAATAACCTTGATAATGCGTTGCATCATTGGGTATTGGCTGGCATATTAACCATCTTACCGGTGGGCGTAATCATGGGGGTTCTACTTGGAATATTCATCCAGTTCTTTGGAATTTCCTTGAATACATAAATGCCCAAAAAAGGCTTATAGAAATAAACCAAACTTAAAAACTGATCTTTTGATAGAAGAAAAATATACCCGAATCATCTATGATAATCGCATCTTGAAAACATCATTCATTTGAAGGGAAATACAATGACGATATACCAAAAAGAATCCGGAAATTCTTACGAAATCCTCATAAAAGACCATCTTGAAGCCTATTGGTCACATTTTTTTGAAGGATGGACTATTGAGAATCTGGAAAATGGAATGTTTTTACTTAAGAACACAAATATCGATCCGGCAGGATTACATGGGGTTCTAAACAAAATTCGGGATCTTAATTTGACCTTGCTTTCTGTTAGAAAAATTGAAAGTGATGAAAATTTCAAAAAGAATGTAATGGATTGCGGAGGAAATGATAACGGGTAATTTAGATTAACTTATTGTTATCCTGGTGGAAATAGAACCAATAAGGAGAAAGTGAAATGAAGGCAGTTTTAGCATTGATTGTTTTTGTTTGCATGTCAATTCTAATGAGTATTTTGGGTTATGGTTTCTGGGTTCTCTTTGGAAGTTGGATCGAGACACTTATAAGGTCAATTCTCTCAGTCAACGTACTTTCGTTTTATACCACGATCACAACAATAAGCACTTTGATTATGGTAATTGTGAGAAAATATTTGTAATTCGATATTCGATAATATGAGAATAATTTCTCGCTCAAGGAAGGATTCTAACTATCAAACAGAATCAACAAAAAGCATTCTTATACCTGACAATAGCTATCATTGGATTGATTATCCTGGGTTCCAGCCTTTCCTCAATTGAGTTGAAATCCGGTGTTCCTTTGCCCAGGATCGAATCAACCCAGATGATCAATAAGGCAGGAAACGAAGGTAGCGAACCACCAGCAAGGGAAAACATTCTGATTAATGGACAGACAGATAATAAGCCCTTCATTATTGCTACATTGTTATTGGGAAGCTTGATATTGGGGATCTTAATATATTTAGGTTTAAAGAACAAAGAAAACACTAGGCTTTTCCTGGTATTAAGTGCGATCATTGCTGCTTTTATGTTGCTAGTATTCATTTTAGGAACAGTCTCAGATGGAACGCCAGAGGTAATTCCAACGGAAATCAACGAACCTGTGCAGCCCCCCTTACCTTCAATAAGTGAGTCTTCCCCTGTTGGCGACCCTCCAGATAGTTTGTTTTGGATAGTAAAAAATGCCCTCTTCCTGGGCGTAATTGTAATAGTGTTTGTTATGGTTTCTTTTTGGCATCATAGAAAACTAACAGATTACTCAATTACAGCTGAAGTTGATTCTGCACTTCATGCCATTAAGCATGGGGGAGAACTAGATAATGTGATCATAACTTGTTATCTGAATTTACTAAAGATAGCACAAGACAGGCGAGGAGTTAATCGCGAAGAGCATGTAACTCCAAGAGAATTTGAGGTACTTCTAACTTCTTTGGGGATCCCATCCATTCCAATTCATCAATTGACTCAACTTTTTGAAAAAGTTCGTTATGGGAAGAAAGCTATCGATCCTAGTGATGAAATACTTGCAATCGAGTGCTTGACAGCAATTCAAAATAGTAATTCATTGAAAAAACAGGGAAAGAAATGATGAAGAAGCGACCTTCCTGGATTCTGTTATTTCTATCAGCATCGGCATTAACGATTCTGTTCATCAACCAGGCATTTCTCAATGAATATATCTTTGAGCCAATAACAAAACTTGTCTGGTTATTCTTTCAGGTGCTAAAGGCTATTGATCAAAAAATATATTGGGGATTTTTGATAGTTTTCGCTACGATCATCGTGTTTTTCTTGGTTCCTGAAAATTCAGACAAAAGTGCGCAAACAGCTTATCAAAGACATCCATTTCTCAATGACCGTCTTTCCTATTGGATCAAATTATTCAAATCTGCTGAAAATAATCTTGAATATAGATTAAAGATCGAATCCCATCTACGCGCAATTTTGATATCGGTCAACGAAAAACAAGATAAGGGAAGTGAAGAAATTAAATATGATTTTAGTGATATTGCTCCATCCTCAACAAAAAAGGCTCACAAATTTTTAAAGTATTCTTATCTTTATAGAAAAAAACTTAAGAAAAAATATGAATTAAGCGTCAATGAATTAATCAATACGCTGGAAAAGGATCTGGAGATTAACCATGATTGATTTTCATTCCCAATCAATGACAGTAAAAGATGTTTCCTTAAACTGTTCAAATATCATTGCTGAAGTTGAAAAAGCAGTGATTGGTAAACACGAAGTGTTACAAAAAATGATGGCAGCTTTTTTAATTTCAGGAGGACACATTCTTCTTGAAGATTACCCCGGACTGGCAAAAACGCTAATAGCCAATAGTTTTGCCAGAGTTTTTGGCATGGAATTCAAAAGGATCCAATTCACACCTGATCTACTACCTGGCGATATTTCCGGTGGATTCATCTACAACAGCAAGAATAATGAATTCATTTTACGGAAAGGCCCACTCTTTACACAAATCTTATTGGCTGATGAGATCAATCGGGCATCTCCAAAAACGCAATCTGCCTTATTGGAAGCCATGCAAGAAAATCAAGTCTCCCTCGAGGGAGAGGTCATGAAACTTCCGGATCCGTTCATTGTAATTGCAACTCAAAACCCAATCGAGTATGAGGGGACTTTCCCGTTGCCAGAAGCACAGCTTGATCGATTTTGTATCCGCCTCTCAATAGGGTACCCTAATGTGAACGAGGAAAAAGAAATATTAATGAGGAGATGCGACAGAAAAAATGATTCCGTTTCATTGAAACCCATCGTTACTTCAGAAGAATTCTTAGTGATGCGAAATGTGGTTGAAGGTGTATTTGTCGACCCTGATATTCATGCCTATATCGCTCAACTGATTTTAAAGACCAGGCAGCATTCTCAGATCGATCTCGGCGCAAGTCCCCGTGGCTCTTTGGCTCTGCTAAAGCTATCTCGCGCCTGGGCTGTGATCAATGGCAGAGATTTCGTCATTCCGGATGATATAAAAACCTTTGCTCAACCAGCGTTGTGCCATCGTATTATCTTGAATCCTAATTTATGGGGTGCAAAAAAAGCAGAGAACTCTATTATCAATGAAATTGTCAATTCTGTTGCTGTACCGGTTATTTCTCAAGAACGATGACCTCTAAAATTAACTTTCTACTTCTGATAGTTCTTGGGCTCCTCATCGTTGCATTGATGAGTCAAAATGGTGCAGTAGCTCTTTTGACAATCCCTATTGTTTTTTATATAGCTGCTGGTTTTGTGTTATCACCCAAAAACATCTCATTAAATGCAACCAGAAAAATGAGTTCATTTAGATGTACAAAGGGTGAACCTGTAATCATGGTGCTTACTATTTGGAACTCTGGAAATGCTATTCCATACCTCTCAGTCTGTGATCCAATATTTGAAAACCAGACGATTATCGAGGGTATTACTGAGCAATCCAGTTATCTTGATGCAAATCAGACCGCTGAATTACATTATACTTTTCAGGCTTCCCGTGGCAGATATATCTGGGATAAGCTGACAGTTGAAGTGGGGGATCCATTTGGTCTTTTTACAAAGGAAGTTGTAATATCTGCTCCTGCCATGCTTTCTGTATATCCGGAACCTATATTTTTAAAAAAGTTTCCCATCCATCCAGGAAAGACATTACGAGCCCCTGGTCCCAATCTTTCGAGATTACCAGGTCACGGAACTGATTTTTGGGGAGTTCGGGAATATCATCAAGGTGATCCTCTTCGCCAGATAAACTGGCGACTGACAGCTCGTCACCCACAACAATTCTTTTCGAAGGAATTTGAACGTGAAGAAATGGCAGATATCGGCATTTTATTGGATGCCCGATCTGTTACAAATTACCATTTCATTGCTGAAAGTTTGTTTGAATACTCAATAATCGCAGCATCATCGATTGCGCAATATCAACTTAAAGTTGGAAATCGGGTATCGTTGCTTGCCTTTGGCGATCACCTTCGCCAAACTTTCCCGGGTTTTGGAAAACACCAGCTTGTAAAAATCCTTGATCAACTTGCAGCATGTAACCCCGCAGAGAAAGACACAATAGATACTCTCCAATATATCCCAACGCGTTTATTTCCTGGTGAATCCTCTATCATCCTGATCAGCCCGCTTTGCCCTCAGGACTTTGATTCGATCAGACGGTTTCGAGCTGAAGGTTATCAGGTACAAGTAATCAGTCCCAATCCATTTCGTTTTCTTTTGAAACAATTATCGAAATCCGACCCCAACATCTTTGCTATTCGTACTGCCAGATTAGAGCATGAACTTTTATTACGAAAAATCAAACAACTTGGTGTGGAAATAACCGATTGGTATGTTGATCAACCTCTGGAAAACTCTCTCATGGGAAGACATAAAAGATAGATAATGAAGACACTTTTCCTGCCTATCATTTTTTGGTGTATGTTTTTTTGTTCCACATGCTTTTTTACTTTAGGGTTTGTATTAAGTAATAATTGGTGGAATGAACTTGCTTTGCTGATTGCACAATTGTTGTTCTTTATAGGTGATCGTTACCAAAACATTCGGATTTTGGATTCAAGTCTGGTTGTTTTATTGTGCACAGCAATTTCAGGTATTCTTATGGGAGCACAGCCTGCTCTGATGATCGCTGCTGCTGCATGTGTGTTTTTCATTTGGGATATGAGCCGTCAACAACATTTTATGAAGAATAAAACCGATGATCATACAACCTGGGCATTTGAAAATAACCATACAAAGATGCTTGCTATCTCTGTTGGATCAGGTTTATTCGTTTCTGAAGCGAGCTTTCTTTTACAAATAACGATACCCTTTGGATTAATTTTTTTTATTGTTTCTGGAGTATTGTTCTGCTTATTCAAATTTTTCCAGTTGATCAAGAATTCATAAGATTTAAGATAAATTTTGAGAAAAAAAGAGAAAAGATAGTGTCACAAAACCTAATTCTTAATAATTTCTTGCTGGATTTAGATACCCTTCATGAATTGCAGAAGAAGCCAAAACCTTACGAACCGGGAGAAAAATTATTTTGGAATGACCCATATATTTCCGCACAGATGCTCAAAGCACATATAAATCCAAATAATGATGCTGCTAGCCGTAGACCAGAGACTATTGATAAGATAGTATTATGGATAGAGAAGATAGCGGGGATAAAACCCGGAGATTCTATTTTAGATCTGGGTTGCGGTCCAGGACTTTATGCATCCCGTCTTGCAAAAAAGGGTTTAAAGGTCACCGGAGTTGATATTTCACCCAATTCGATTAATTATGCCAGGCGATATGCTCTTGAACAGGGGTTAAACATTGATTATCGTCTCCAGGATTACCTGACATTTGAAGAAATTTCAAAATATGATACTGCTTTATTGATCTATGGAGATTTTTGCCCTCTTTCACCATCACAGAGGAAGAAGCTTCTAGAAAATATATACCAGGCTCTCAAACCAGGTGGAATTTTCATATTGGATGTCACCCAATTCAATACTGCTAAACCTGATCGTTCCAGATCTGATTGGTATGTTGATACTGATGGATTCTGGCGTCCGAATACTCATCTGGTGTTGGAGCAAACTTTTTCCTACATTGAAGATGCGCTTTACCTTGACCAATACATCATTATTGAAGAAAACGGAACAACTTCTACCTATCGAGTTTGGAGACAGGATTATACCCCCCATACCATAACCGAGGAATTGAAGGAGGGTGGATTTCAAGTTCAAAGTCTCTGGGGAGACCTAACAGGATCACCTTATAACAATTCCTCGGAATGGATCGGTATCGTAGCGCGAAAAGTGTAATTTTGTAATGAAAAAGTATTGATTTCATTTACTCTCTTCAGGTGGTGCAAAATAAAAGAAGCTGCTCATTCAGCATCTCTTGTTTCTGCTTCTAGGAGTGACTAATTTCCTTCCGGGTGCAACTCTTGAAATAAAAAAAGCTGCTTGATTTGCAGCTTTTTTCAGGGGTGGCTGATGGGGGTCGAACCCATACACACCCTTTCGGGTGCAACTCTTGAAATAAAAAAAGCTGCTTGATTTGCAGCTTTTTTCAGGGGTGGCTGATGGGGGTCGAACCCATACACACCCTTTCGGGTGCAACTCTTGATATAAAAAAAGCTGCTTGATTTGCAGCTTTTTTCAGGGGTGGCTGATGGGGGTCGAACCCACAACATCTTGATCCACAGTCAAGCGCTCTGCCATTGAGCTACAGCCACCATGGAAAACAAATTTTATCATACCCAGCATAGTACGGCAAGAATTTTACCCTCAATATTCGGTTTTGCTTTCACCATTCGAGGCAACTCGATATCTGGGAAGCTCGATTGAGAAACAACTGCCTTTCCCTAAGCTACTGGTTACTTTTGGTTTTCCCCCATGCCGTTCAACGATTGTACTTACAATAGCCAAGCCCAACCCTGTCCCACGCTGTGAAAATGATTCGCGCCGGTCACTTCGATAGAATTTTTCGAACATGTGAGGTAAATCAATGGGTGAAATTCCAATACCAGTATCATATATCTCGATGATCACCTTTGAAGGTTCAGAAACCACCTTTGCAGTTACTGTTCCATTCGTGCTAGTGTATTTGATTCCATTATCAACCAGGTTATAAATCGCTTGAGTCAATAATGAACGATCTGCTTCTATGATATTCTTTGAATCCTTTAGTGTAGAGGTATCCAGAGTAATTTTCTTTTGTGCTGCCTGTGGTTGAAGAGATGCTGTTACCTGTTCAATGATTTCTTCGACAACCACTTTTTCAAATTTCAAAGCGGTACCTGCTTCTATCCGGCTCAAATCGAGCAAGTTGGTAACTAACTCAGATAATTTATCCACACTTGTTGTGATTTTATTGACATAACTTGTCTGTTGCTCATTTAACGGTCCAACCATTTGCAGCATAGTTGCATATCCCCGCATGAGAGTTAAAGGTGATCGAAAATCATGGCTTACATTCTCAACAAGTTCAGATTTTAATTTATCCAATACTTTGTAACTTGTGATATCCCGCAGGATGCAGATCTTCCCAACAAGCTTATCTTCGCTCATGATTGGTGCAACGCTGGCATAAAAAACCTTATCATTCGGGAAAATGATCTCTTTTGAAGATATTTTCCCATTTTGTACCGAATGGAAGAGAGTTAACAACTCCTGATTCATTAAAACATCAGCAAGAGATAAACCTGGCAATGCAGAACGCAACAACCCACTTACTTCAATAGCTGCAGGATTGAGGAGGAATAACCGGTTCTGTTCATCAGTAACAAGAACGGGTTCGGGAGTGGATGTCAACACAGCTTCAAGTCGTTGGCGGCCAATTTCAGCATTCGCGTATAGGCTTGCATTCGATGCAGCAATCGCAGCCAATCCAGCTAATGTGCTAATAAATTGAATTTCTGGTTCTGTGATAACCTTTGGTTGTCGGAACCCCACCCACAATACTCCAAAGTATTGATTCTCACGATGTAGAGCAAAAGCATAAATTGCGCCAGGACGGGTATCATAATCAAATTGAACACCTTTCCATCTCTGGGTATTAGGAACACTAACAACTTCCCGATTTCTCATCAGATCAAAAATCTGACCATCCAGGTATGCATATTTATGAGCTGTCTCTCCTAATCCAAAGGAGATCCGTTTTTCATCATGATTATCCAGTGTTGTTTCACTTACTAATACCACACGGACCATTCCCGATGAGTCTAATAAAGCAGCTTCAAGGATCGGTCGCATTGCATCCTGTACCTGCAGGTTACCAGCTACACCCTGACTGACCACAAGCAACCGGTTAAGCTCTTCAAGGCGGGCTTTTAAACTAACCCGCATCTGGTCAAATGTCTTGCCAAGTTTCCCAACTTCATCTTCCTGACTAAATACCAGCTCATGATCCAGTTGTCCGTTGGCTATCCGCAACGCCTCATCACCCAGCGAATTGATTGTAGATAGAACTCCACGTAAAGCAAACCGTAATCCGACGAAGGCAATTGCCCCAATAACGATAATCATCAATAGTAAAGGCACCGCAATGTTCATGGCGACTTCTTGAGACTGTTCAGCCGGTACAGCCAGTAAAATCGACCAGGTAGAATCTGGTACTTTTCGATAGAATGCGAGCAGATTCTCACCAGTTGACGAAATATCGTTGTAGAGCTTTTCATTGTCTTCAACTGAACCATAATAAGGCTGCATGATCAAAGCAGAGTTGGTGTGGTAAAGAATGGTTTGATTTTCATCCAGGATCATTCCTTCACCACCAAGTTGCGCTACTGATTGCATAGAACGGATCGCTGGGTTTGTAAAGTGATTAGAAGTAAGATCGCTCCGTCCTAACAAAATACCTTTTACATTCCCCTGACTATCTCGGATAGCAGCCATGAAAGAAACATCAGCGGGTAGGCCATTCAACCGAGGAGGTACCGTAAATACCTGGATCAATCTCCCTTGTTGTGCCATTGCCATTCCTGCTTTTTCCTGGCTGGAAAGGTTTAGCAAATTGATATCATTAGAAGGAAAACCCAGAATGGGTGTTCCATCAGCTCGAAATACGAATAATTGTGAGAAAAACTTAACTGATTTATATCGGGTTGCCAGTGTTCGCGAAAGATCTTCCGGCGCCATTTGCACCAGGTCTTCAGTAGCATAAGTTAAGATCAAATCCTGTCCTGTTTCAAAGAAAAATGGAAGGCTGTCGGATGCTACCAGTGAAGCATTCGCCAATTGTTCTTCCACCATATTACGCGAAGCTCGAACTGCTACCACCCAATCCGTAATTATGAGAACAAAAACAAGAACCAGGATGTATGGAACAGATCCATATAAAAACCGTAATTGTAAATTCGTTTCACTGGGTGAAGGGATAAGCTCTCCCTGTACTCCCCAAATGTCTTTACGCATTTGGTAGAGAATTTCTCCAATCATTCCACCAATTAACAGTTCAATCGATCTGGTCAAAATCATTGGCCAGGTTTGCGTGAACGAAAAGTCAAGCCTGCTGGCAAGTGGACCATTCACTGCAAAAAAGGATGTCAGGATCAATAAAGGTATCTGTAATACCATCAGCATCACGGCTGCCCCAATGGGGTGGCGGATGAAACCAAACATGCGCGTACGATATAACTGGCGGACTGCTTTACTAAACAGGAATGCAATTATTCCAATTTCAATTAATGAAAAGAGATTATGCGTTTCGTAAAGACCTAATAAAAGTCCGCTGAAGGCTCCCAAAATTGCTGCATACCCGGGGCCAAGAATTCCTCCTGCTAAAACCCAGGGAAGTGTAGTAAAAAGCATCAATGCTGGTGAAGTAACTGCACTGTTTAATGTGGCTTCAACAGTACCAGAACCAGTTAATAAACGCACTCCAATTAACCAGGTAGTAAATGGTGTCAGAATAGCAAATATGAAAAAAATTACCCACGTTTTTAACTTATATGCGCTGGCACCTTCCCACCCACGCCAGATCAGTAGAATAAAAAGTGCAAAACTGATAAACCAACCCAACCAGCCCACAAGTGTGGATGGCATGGAAATGTATGGGAAAGGATTAAGTAAGCTGAGAACAATTTCCATATTGGATGAGTAAGTTTTAATATTATAGCATTGCTGCCCTTAAATGAATTTAGCGGTTTTGTTGATTCTTGCCCATGCAGACTGGTAATGCCAGGGTAATTTTTTTGTTTTTACCTTATTTACTTGAATGATCCATGAGTCTGTTGCAATACTTTCATCAGTAAAACATTGCATAGTAAATCTTCTTCTTTCTTGAACATCTGCATTCTTCAGGGAATCAGCCTTTTCAAGAAAACCGCTTTCCATAAAGTCTCGATCATTCTGAATAATAGCTATACGCTCTGGATAATTCTGAATGATTGCACGATGCAATACCTCATGTTTCCAGAACAAAGTATCTGAATTAAATTCTCCATTAGGGTCATATCCAATTTCTGGCAGCCCAGAATCTATCCATACGGGTTTAAAAACTCCTGTACAGGGAGCTGAAGTCCCTGTCAACCAATGAATTACATGATCATCATTAATCTTCGTGATCATGGATCCTGCAGATTGGCTGCCTCGAGCTGGTCCAAATCCGGCATGCATACACACATCTGATCCCAATATTCCATACGAAGGATCAAAATCCCCTTTTTGTTTTCCATGAAATCGCAACACTCGCATCATCGATTGAACAGAAAGTTTCCCTTTATCTCTTTTTAAGAGATCAATTGAACATTGCTGGCGTTTTTTGCTATCGCTAAATCTGGTATACAGAAAGTCAGAGTAACATCGCGCCATATTAAACTCTGTCTTATTTCGACACCACCCTTTTTGAATGGCATGCTCAATCAGATGGTTTGATGCCAAATCCCATTTATCTTGAATAGTATATCCATTGGATATCGATCGGATATCACGTACTCTCTCCGCAGCCCATTCTTTCCCAGCTGTTTCTAGAACCCAGGCGTCTTTCTTATCAGCAATAAGAAAGCTATTGTGATAATACATTTTATGGGTAAAACCACAATTTCCACTTTGCCCATATGCTCCCAACAATGTAGTGATTATCTCCAGAGCCTGGTATGCAGATGAAGCCCTCTCCAATGCAAGCCTGATTAGATCCATCCCCAGTAAGCCTGGTTCTTTTCCATATGGTTCTTTGCTGAAAACAGCTTCATTGCCAATCACAACCCCAAATTCATTAGCTCCCATTTCGGTTCCCCACATCCAGAAAGGTTTGGCTAATAAAACCTGATTAGTATGAGTAACTTGTGGAATTTCAATGTATGTACATTTCACGCGGCTATTGGTTGCATTGTCACAGGCTGGAATAATAACCAGCATCGATGCTTCATTAGGTTCTCTGTCACTGTTCTTAGCAAATAAAACACTACCATCATATGTGCTATTTGATAGGGCTACCATGGTATCACACATATTCCAACCCTCCTTTTTCGTTACGAATGAAGATTAGTGTTTATAGATTAGCTGAAGTACTTCCATAAGTACTTCTTGAGCATCTTTACCATCTGATAATAGAATAACTGCATCTTTGGCTGGTTTCAAGGGTGCAACTTCACGATTGCTGTCAATCTGATCTCTTTTTTGAATGCTCTTCAAAATTTCATCATAATTGGAAGAGATTCCCCTCTCTTGCTCTTCCAAAAATCTTCGTCGCGCTCTCTCTTCAGCAGATGCATCCAGATAGATTTTCAAGTCAGCATCTGGCAGTACCACTGTTCCGATATCACGCCCAACCATGACCACATCACCCTGCATACCAATCCGTCGCTGTTGGGCTGTCATTGCTTTTCGCACACCTGCATACGATGAAACCACCGAAACTTGCGCATTCACTGCCGCAGAGCGAATTTCCCATGTAACATCCACTCCGTTCAAGAGAACATCACATTTTCTTCCATCCTTTTTGGTAGGTTGCCGAACATCGATCGCAACGGTCTCAGCCAATTTAGTAACTGCAACCTCATCCAGAACATCCATTTGCACATTAAGCGCTGCAAGTGTAACAGCACGGTACATCACCCCTGTATCAAAAAATAAATATCCAAGATGCTCAGCTAATTTTTCAGCCAGGGTTGATTTTCCTGATGCGGCAGGACCATCAATAGCAATAATACGAGGAACAGACATAACTACTTGGTACCTCCCGAATCTGCTTTACCCGCAGGAAGAATATCTGTACGAGCCCAAAGGATGATCGTTTGTTTTGTTTGTGTTACCTGACGTTTTATGAACCACTTCATCCATTCCTGATTAGTAAGTGAACCCCATTCAGAATCCTTCTGCCAGACAAAATCTTGTCCGGTATAACTTTCAGTCGATAAAGGTTGTTCTCCTATAGGAGTTATCACTATTTCCGGGTTCTGTCCCACTGGGAAAGCAGAATATTGCTGGACAAAAGAAAAATTCCTTAATTCCCATTGAATGGATGGAGAGGTGAAATTGACTAAGGCAATCGGAGTTTCGGTTTTAACACCATTATTCCATGAACTAATGGATTCAAGCGTTTTCACCAGCAGATCCGCATCATTAACGCGCGAGCTGTTCCGCCACAATTCCATTTCAGGATGAGCTCCCAACCCGGCAGCTTTCCAGGCTTGAGATGCTGTAAAGAAAGACCCAACTATTAATAACCCAACAGTTAATCCAGAAAATCCTACCATACCTGACCATGCCCATACCATCATGCCTACCAGCACTCCAGCAATTACCAGGGCACCTACCAGGCTTACAATTCGAGCTTCAAGTTCACGCTCACCCGCACCCAACGTCACAATAAGTAAACCGCTATAAATCGCGAAAGTAATAAGCAACGCTATTGCAACCCCTAATCCCATTGTTGGAAGCCATGCTTCACGAATAATCGATAAAAGCTCAAATAATCCTTCGGCAGCCAATAAGATCAATGGCAGAATCACCCAAATCATATCCAGGATAATTCTGCCTGGATAAGAAAGGGTCATGAAGATTGCTATGAACCAGAATAAAAGTAGATATTGTGCTGTACGGTTTTTCCTAATGGTAGCACTAATTCCATACACCAATCCCAGGATTAATGGGATGAGCTCGTAAACAGGGATTAGAACAAGCAACTGCAAGACACTGTTATGATAGCCATTTCCCCATCCCGCGAAATAATCAACTATTCCTGAAAATATATCACCAGTTGCAGTGGGAACCCAAAATATCATCGTTCCTGCTACCAACACGCCACCTAGGAATCCTATCCAGCCCTTATCTTGCCAGAACAAAATAACTTTCTGTTTCAACCATTTCCAGGGTTCATCACCATCTTTCCAAAGCAGGATCTTCCAGACACCAATTACGATAACGGAATAGATGATCCCCTGCCAGAAAGAAATCCCAGTCAATAAACCCAATCCAAAGACAAAACCAGCCAGAATTGCTTTTTTATTTTCCAGCAACGCATATAACAGCAAGAAGAAGAACATACCCATTATGGGAGAGTCAACCTGACGTGAGGCAGCCACAAAACCCGGGTCGATTGCTAATAACCATGCAGCGATCAGGGTGGTTTCTCGACCCAGGCGGTTTCGTAATAGATAAACCACACCCAACAATCCAATTCCTGCGAGCATCGGAAGAAAACGAGCGAGAAATGTTGTGCTGCCAAAGAAACGAAAAAGCGCACCTGTGACAAGAACATACAATGGGTTATCCAAAAGGATCGATTTCTCTCCATTTGCTAAATGAACTGCTTGCAAGGCAAGGCTAGCTTCAGAATCATTCAAAGTTGGCTGGTTTAGCAGCATAATACGCATGAATATCATCATGATCAATGCTCCCAGCCATAATGCCTTCTCAAGTGTAAAACTACGCTTTATCATTGGATTCCCATTTCCGTAATTTCTGGTACTTCATAAATTATCACTGCGTCATTTTTAAATGCAATTTTCAAGAAATTATCAAACTTCACTGTACTGGGATGATAAGCACTGGTCTCATAACTGCTAACCACAATATAGCGAATTTGATACTTTTGAATGATTACCTCTGCTTCAGTCCAATCAGTAGTTTTATATAAGGCTTCAATGTCATTTTCTCGTTGACTAAGAATGTCATACCAACCACCTCGCCATTGTCCTTCATGACCTGGCCAACCTATCACATTAGGCAAGCCGCTTTGGGTCGCGAACCTTGCATACGCTGAATAACTTCCACCTACTGCTTCTGCAATGACACCTTTAGGAGCATTTTTCAACCATTCCATTGCTTCCCAATCAGACGGATTATACTGTTGAATATAGGCATTCCCATCAAGTGTCATTTCTTTCATATTGAAATGATTAGTCTTAGTCCAAAGCCCCCAAAAAGGGTAAGCCAGTGAAAGTACCAACAACAGACTTATACTAACGGTAAAAATCTGGTATGCAATTCGTGGCAAGCTACGGTTCAGCACTACCAACGCATAAGCCGCTGCTAGACCCCATAATATCCATGTTTCAAAATAAAACTTGAAAATAGTATTCATTCTGGTACCAAATTGATCGCGCAAGTAAACGAATTCTGGTACCAAAGTCAATCCAGCACCAACCAGGATTAACAACAAAACAAAAGCATGAATAGAATTATCTTTCTGCACATCAATCTCATTCTCTTTATTTGGAGTGGACTTCTTGTACAATCCTAATCCACCCCAGACAAGAACGATCAAGATGAACAGAGTGATCCAGGTTCCTGGCGCAGCTAATCTCCTTAGTAACGAATTTGCGATCAATGATCCACTATCTGAAGTTCCCTGCAGGTTGGCAAAGTGACCTCCTAATTCAATCATCTTGTTGCCAATTGCAGACATTATCCCACTCGCCTGTACATTTGCCAGAATACTGCTTCCCCATCCCGATAGGTTGGATGCCAGCCACCCAAAGAAGAATGAAAAGATCCATAACCCGAAGGTCGTATATGCTGCAAATTTGAAACCTTCTGATAATTTTCCGGGCTTTTTTACTGAAAAAATATGCCAAAATGAAAAGATGAAAACCGGAATCAATAAAGGCGCAAACATGATCCAGAAATGCACACCCCTTGTATAAAAACTCATACTGGGAAGAATCCCTCCCGCTTGAGAACCAAACCCAATGTAAAAAGGCAAGTAGAATATTACAGCCAGGATCACATAAACAATCATTAACCCAATAAAATCCCAAAGGAGCCCCACTCGCCATCCGTTTTGTCGATAATCCGCCAATATCCATACTGCCACAAAAAGAGCTACATAGATGGGCAAATCCCAGGTATTCAAAAATGCAAGACCGCCTAAAACAATAATAGGAAGAATAAACCGGTCTGCTCCAAACCTTGCAATCAATTTACAATCCTTTAAAGAAACCTGCTCACCAGCAAGCCAATTCTTAACCCAGGTAAAGAATGGCAATTTATCTTCGCCATTCCATCCTTCTTGAATTTGTAGCCATAGATTAAATGCCACAGCAATGGCAAGAATTACGAAAGGCATTGCCAGTACATGCGGATGCAAATCTGCCAGCAGATATGAGAAGAATGGGAATTCATCAATGACTTCCTGGCGATTATTTACCAAGTCCCAATCCTGCAATACTCGTGAAGCACGCCACCACCAGATTCCGCCTGCCCTTTGAGGTATCCAACTGAATACTTGTTTAGGTGCTTCGTTTATTTCAAGGATATTCAGCCATGTCCAGAATTTCGATTGCAACGTTCCATCCGCTGCATATTTCCAAAACAACCCTCGGCTGTGAAGCATTTCAAGAAAACCTTCCAGGTTGCTGACTATGAGAATAAAGAAAGGTCCGAGGAGCGCAACTAAAAATGGCTGCCTTGCCGAGGTGTTCTCATCTAATCCTTTTCGTTCGTTTTCCTTCTTTTGCCACTGGCAGATTAAATTAAATAGCAATCCATACGCTGATACAGCTGTTAAACCAAACCACAGAGCTGTCGCTAGATTGAATCCAATACCCGAACCCACACCACTTAATTTCACCAGCATGGCAACCATGACATATCCAAAATAGTAATATGATATCGAATAACCAGATAACCAGGGGTCTGCTGGTGGAAAAGTAGAGCTTTGAAGGATGGCGTTGATAAATGCCAATTCCATTGGTTTTTCTGTACCGATGATTTCAGGATTGAGAGCACGAATATATGCCCACATTCCAAAAGCAATGATGAAAACTAATTCTGTTGAAAGTACAGCCTTCCGATGGGACTTGATCCAATCCAAGATTTGTTGCAGCCCTTCTTTTCGATTAACCAGAACGCTTGCAATGGCAACCAGACAAAGTGCTACCAGAATTGAAGAGATAGTATTTTGTAGAAGGTGAAGGGATGCCAGTAACCAAAAACCGTACCCCCAGAGTAAAAGTCCCAATGCCTTGCTGAATGCAAATCCTCTATCTGGTAGTCGTTTAAAAAACTGGAAAGAGATCGGGAAAGCAACCCAACCGGCTATTATGATTAAAAAATACCAGATGAAAAATGATAGCATATTATCCGTTTCATTTTACTTGATAGATGACAGTATCGCCATCACGGTAAACATCAATCCAAAGGTCATTATTCCAGGTTTCGAATTTTGCCAGGCTGCTTGTTGGGTACAGGCTTCTTTCAAGTTTACCTACAATAATAAATTTCACTTCGTATCTTTGCAAGAATTGAGTCACTAATTGCCTATCTTCTGTCAGATAAAAACTATCTATTGCGGCCACACGATCAGTCACCCATTCTTGAGGTGTGATGGCGCGTTGTTGTCGTTGGTGCCAGTTCCAACCCACCACACCTGGCAATCCGGTATAAATGGTAAACCGGCTGCCCCATCGATATTCTGTAGTGTTTGCTTCAACGATCACCGGTGAACCTTGAACATTATCTTGCATCCACCGAATAGCGCGATAATCCGAACTTAAATCAAGATCATTCCCCATGTCATTATAGGTAGATACCTGCATGTAAGTCATTCCATCCAGACTAGTTGGGATGTTCTCGCTGATACGGTCAGTGATCTTATCGGTGGTTGCCAGAATAGTGAAAAGAAATGCACTTGCAAACAGACAGGCAAACCCAAACTGCCAGATGACCCGCCAACCTTCTTTCCACCGAAGAGTGATTTCCGGGATCAGCCAGGTAAAACTGGCTGCAGCGGAAAGAGAAAGCATTGTCCAGGCTTGGTAGTAGAACTTAAATACGGAGTTCATCCTGCCTATATCTCCGCGCAAAACTACTAATTCAACCGCCAAAGTTAACAGCAATCCAGTGAAGATCATGAACAATACCAGGCGTTTACTGTCAGAAATGCCAGGACGCAGGATGAGTATTCCTGCCCATAAGATCATTGGGATTACCAGCCAGGCAATTTTGATACCGATAGCTAAAAGTACAACAACTGCGATGATGAATACCGCAACTCCCATCCAGATCAGATCACGATACGGTAGGAATTTCTTCAATACAGAGGCTGGAGTATCTGCCAGCCATTGGTGTGTTTCCCAGTATAACCAGGTCAGGATCACTACCAGAAACAATCCCCAATGGGTGAAATAAGACCAGAAGGGAGAATGCTCACCTTTCCAAAGATCAAATGCAGTATATCCTGCCCCAAATTTTTGTGAAAACGGCAGGTAGAGCACGAAACTCAACCCGATTAATGCGCCAAGCATACAGATCGCAATACCAATCCGCTTTACCCAGGGATTGACGCTTTTCATGAAGGAGATTGGAATAATCAAATAACGGATGGCGCTATAGAGAAGCACAATGCCAGCAAAAAGCATATAGGTTGGCATATCCCAAGTGTTGGTTGGTTTTAATGCGCCAAGGGCTAGAGCACTGATGAATAATGCCATCCCATACTGCAGCCATCTTGATACTTTCTCAGACATTTCAGATTGCAATCTTCCCTTCAAGAAAGCAATACAACATACTATAACCAGTAGTGTAATCGAGAGCGAGATCAAGTGAGCATGCAGGTCGGCATATAAGAAAGTAAAGAGTGGAAATTCTGTGATTGGCTCATTAGGATATACACGGCTGGGGATCCAGTACCAATCTCCCCTGCCATATGGTAAAGTAGCACCACCAATAAATTGAACAAAACCCTGGAACGTCCAACGCACTCTATCAATAAAAGTACCAGTAGCCAGGTCAACGTCTGGAGCAAGACGCATGATCCCTTGCCAGATTTGGCGTATGGTTCCCAGGTTTCCTAGCAAAATAATGGCACATGTAGAAGAAATGCCTGCGATGAATGAAGGTTGACGGATTCGCCACCACTCTTGAAAGTTTGTAGGAGCAGTATCCACCCGTTGTTTATAAAGGAGGTTCCATCCAATACTGAATGCCCCTATACCGGTCATTGCAAACAAGGTTGGTAGAATCAGGTTGTAGGCAAATGTGGGAAGTAATCCCAGCCATTTCACCAACACTCCCACAATCACAAATCCGTAGTAGTAATAATTCAGATATCCACCCTCAAACCATGGATCATAAGGAGGGAATATTGTGCTCTTTAATACTGCCGTAAAATATGACAGATCCATAGGTTTTTCACCACCCTTATACGGGTGCCAAAGATCTGGATTTCCCAATCTTACCAAAAGGAATGCTACAAATAATATCAGGAAAAATATTTCTACAGTCAGGTAATAACGCCAATTCTGCTTGATATCTTGTTTGATCCTAATTCTCTGTATAAACAATAGAATGGCGCTGATTAATGCAATAAAGAGAATAGCAAGGGTGATTGTTAGCCTGTTAAATGGAATACCAAGCGAACCAGCCAGCCAGACTACAGAAGCAATCAGTAAAAGCCCAAATATTCGCGCGAATGGGTATCCTTTGTCTGGTAGACCCCACAATCCCAATCGCAACCAGGGAGTGACCAACCAACCAACCAACATAACCACAAAATACCAGACAATCACGCCGACTGGTTCGACCTTATTCAGTATTGAATCGCGATTGAAAATCTCGGAAAATGTACCGCCCTCTTGCTGAACTGTAAGATCATCCTTTTTCAAGAGTAAATTACCCGGGTACTGTGAAGCTTTACGGGGAGTCAGATGAACCACCTGGGTAAGATCAACTGCTTCCAAAATTGCTGCTGTCTTTTCAGCGTTATAATCACTCGTTTTTTTAAAAATCAATACTTTTGGCGCATCATATACAGTAAAAGCCTCTTCCGCAAATTGAGTATTGAACTCAATGCTACCAAGGTTTGGATTGGATTGAAAGCTTGCAACCAGTTCAAAACCAAGATTTCCCTTAAACTTGCCTGGTTCTGCAACGTTATAACACCAGACAATATCTCTATCCTCTGGACAACCCATCAATTGGCGATAATATTCTGTCGTGAGAGGATATCGCTCGGGGACCCGAACCGTCGTTGCATACTGCCGGTTGGAGGAAATGAATAAATAATCCGCCTGATTGAGAATGGATTCCATCCGCTGCAATTTATCAGCATTATCGTCCCAATACATTTCAAAATTAAGATCACTTCGATAAATGCCTGTGTAATAATCAAATGGATTGTAACCATCCATCGGATAAGGCAGAGAATCATCCCAACTACTTTCTATAGCTTGTTTGTCACCATAAAAAGCAATCGTTCCACCTGATACCGATATTGAAACGGTATACATTTTATCCTGTGTAATTTCAATAGCCGGGTTAAATTGAACAGTGTAGGCATCCCCACGAGCATCTACTCCTGCATCAAATTTGCTCTGTACAGTTCCTTTAGTTAGGATTTCACCACTCTCTGTATCTTTTATGGCTACCGTGAGATCTTTTTCTCCCATGGATGCTTCCCAATCCACAGCTCGTGGAATGAACATTTTATTCAACGTTCCGCTCTTCTGAAAAGAAATCACAGTCGTGTATTCTTGATCTGACCTTATACCTGTAACTAATTCTGGTAAATATTGGACAGAAGTGCCATTTCCATCAACCAGTGTCAATTCAATTGACCCAGCAAGATAAAATATGCTGTCAGAAGCCACAGGTTGTACAAGAATGTAGTATTGCTTATCCTTCTCCACAACTACAGGCGCGTTCAATTCAATTTGGTAAGAAGAACCTCGCGGATCATCACCCGGGGCAAATGCTGCAGAAACCAACCCGGCTGCGATGCGGTCACTACCATCAACATTCTCTGACACGATCACTACAAGGTTATCAATTTCATTAGGCTTGGTGGTATTAACCACGTGGCTGAGTTGTACTGAAATCAATGCCGCTGTTTTATCCGATCGAAACGCCTGTACAATGGGCTTGTCAGCAGTCGCCTGCATATCATTCCGCATTGCTACAGGGAAGTTTTGCATGCCCTGTTGGGTTTCCACCTGGAAATTCATAGCGCTGTAAACATTTTGATAGATCCATTGGCTGGCTTCGATACGTGTCACCGGGCGTGTATAAATACGCGTAAAAGCAAAAGCCCATGCCAGAGTTCCTACCAAAACACCTGCACCCAACACAACTGAGATTATTCGGGAAATCTTCTTAACAACAGGTTTCCAGTTATCCCTCGTTTGCCACAACTCAAAGATCAACCAGGCTGCTATAATCACCAAAGTAGGGTATACCGGTATCTGGTATCTCATGCTTCTGGTGAAGTTAAGACTCTGCCATATAAAGTACACACCAGTCCAGCCCCACAAAAGAAGATGATGCCGCCAATCCTTACGGATTATCCTCCATCCCATATACAAGAATCCAGCCCACGCCAGCAAACCTAATGGAAGTCCAAGCCCCCATTTCACCATGTTTGTCCAGGCAAAAGTGATCGGTCGGCGCGCCCACTGTAGTGCAGGTGGAAAATCCACATCTCCACCTGATTGAGCACTCAATTCCTTCATGTTCGCGATCCATTTTTCATTGGGAAGTACACCAAAGAAACCCGGACCAGAAAATGCGTAAGGTTGAAAGATGCGGAAAATGAGGATGGTAAACAACCCGGCCACTACCAGGTTGCGAAGAATAATGGTGCTTTCCAGTCTTCGCTGCGCATGTGGCACACGAGAATAATAAATTGCACATGCTGTAAAAAGTGTCAATACCAATGGAGCTGTGCTGACTTTCGAAGCCAGTGCCATGCCAAAGGCAAACCCAAATAACACATAAAACACCAGGGTTTTATCACCCTTCCAGAAAGTAGAAATGGGCACTGGAACTTCGTAAAAATCAGGCTCATCTTCTTTCTTACTAATTTCTGCAACAGATTTTTCATCTTGATTGGCAGTCATGATCAATACTGCGCAGGCGATGGTGAGAAAAGAGAAGAAATTCGCAATAACATCAACAGTGAAATAATGTGATAACTGGATGGGTAGTACAGCAAACGCCATGAATGCTGCTGCAACCAGACTTAAGCGGTATTTGTGATAAATCTTGTATGAAACAAAAAAAACAAGGATCACCGTCAAAAGGTCAAATATCCCAGAAACAGCCCTTCCAACCAGGTATACCTGGCTATATCCAATTTTCCCAATGGCTGCAGCCAGGTATCGCACAATAAAAATGGGTAAAGTACCGTACACATAGAAGGTATACCCAACGTTGTGAGGATTAAGTGTGGAATGTTCTGTATCAAAGTATTCTGACAAACTATGAACTGGTTGGATAGCAGTCTCAACCATGGTCAAAAATCGTTCATCAGGATGTAAATGTTGATCATTATCCCAATCCAACCCGACAAATCGAAAATACGCACCCAGCATTAATATTCCAAGCAGTAGGACATAAGCTATCCAGGGAATAGAATTCTTATCAGTGTTTTTAATTTTGATTGGTTCCGTGTTTTTCTCGTTCATAGTTTTAATACTGGCAACAATTTTTGATTTTATCGCGCTGGTGGAACAGATACAATAAAGAAATCTTTTCCTTCCAGAGATTGATCATAAAGGTAGACCGCCGCATCAGGATAGTATTGCAATAATAAATCCAGATCGGTCTGATCGTCACCTTTTACAAGAAAGAGTTTTGCTCGAGGTTCGTCTAATGTAGAAGCAAAACTATCTGGCCACAATGCATAATCTTTGGTGGGAATACCCGCATTGATTCCTACGAGACGGGTATCCACCCAATATGCAACAGGCACAACATAAGCAGTATCATACGTACCCGTGGATTCAGCGAAATCACGGATCACTGCTCCCATTTCTGAAGTATTCCAGGCACCTGCGTTGAACTGTGTTTTATATTGTCGAAAAACCAAGTCATAATTCTGGCTAATCGTCATGAAGACTAGTATTCCCGCAAATACATACCCCATGGTCTTTCCTATCCAGCTTTTCAATCCTTTGATCAAATTGCTTAACAAGCTATCTATACCTATAGCTGCTGTTATGAAAACTGGAATGATTGCTCCCCCACTCCTGTTTAAAGATGGATTCTCTTCTGGAAATGCTAATGATAAGATGGAGGGCAACATCAACAAGGGAATTGATACAAACAGCATTGCATCTACCCATGACCGTTGGCGAATGCTTCTCCACAAAGTAATTCCCATACCAAATAATAGAAATACTGCACTAACTACATCCAATGCGGGTCGGTTTGTGACCGAATGTACCCAGATATTGCCATTATTCCAGAAGAACATAACCATTGACTTCCACAAATTCTGGAAGAAAATCAAAACTGGAGAGGCAGGGAATGCTCGTTCAGTAGTACTCAGTCTGCTAAAGGCGCGGAAAGCAAACATCTGAGGGTCATCGAAAGCATAGCGCAATAATGGTAAGAATATTACAAAAGCCACCACCGCCAGAACTACCAGTCCCATTAGAACTTGTTGGCGTTTACCTTTTGCAGATGGAAAAAGCATATAAATACCAAGGAGTATTACCACCACAATGGGTACAATCCGCATTGGGCTGTATCCATGCAATCCCAAACCAAGTGCCAACCCAGCCCAGATGAATTGGTTTCGATCACCGTATTTCAATCCCTTAATAAGGAAGTACAACATAGGCGCAACAAACAATGGATACAATGGAAAACGCAATCCTACCCGGCTAATGACATTAGGCCAATATGCTATTGCTGCCAAAAAAAAGGCGATCAAACCCAATCTTTTCCCGCTAATTTCTTTTGCAAGCAAATATATAAATGGAAGTGTAAAAAATCCAGCCAGAGTTGTCCCTATCTTCAAGCTCATAAATGACAACCCTGTTCCGAATAATTTGGAAATCACAGCTGTCAAATACATCTGGACGGCTTCACGACCTGTATTGCGTGGGAAGAAAATGGAATATTGGCCATTCAATACATCATTCACGTCCAAGAGCTTCTCTGCGTGATCGCTGAACATTTCGCCAGGGATTTCACTTAATTGTCCAAATCGGAAGAATATAGCTAAAATGATCAAAACGACGATTATCCAGAATGTTGGCGAAATGGTTAAATGGATAGTTGGATTCTTGAAAAATGCTCCTACCTTCTGCCATTGAATTCGTTTTTCTTGATCAAGACTGGACCAAAATCCTGTCATAATTAATATAATTGCAACCAGCCAGACCGAGATATTGATCAGGCTAAATTGATTGTTGCCAAATAAAATGAATGCCAATACCATTACGGGTAACGCTAAAAATATTCTTCGCCAACGAACCGGGGTATCTTTCCATTCAGCACTTTCATGCATTCTTTCTGGCATAATCCAGCTTTTTTTCGTATACCCCCACACCAGCAATCCAACTGCAATAGCATAAAAAAGAAGAGAAAATACCAGCTTCTGTTTAGGGGGTTCCAATGACCATTGTGCTATAAGCCCAATAACGATCGATAAAAAGACTTCCCACGGCCAGGTAAAAACTCTCGGACTCAGCTTTTTTCCTAGCTGCGTTTTATCGACCAATTCTGGTGTGGGTGTAACACCCTCTTCTTCGATACTTGGTTCGGGGGACTCACAGGGCTCCTGCAATTGCGATAAAATGATGCTTCTTTTTCGCCAGGGAGTAAAGTATTGTTTTATGAAATCCAGTATGCTTGGTTCGGGCATGCTGTTATCCTGTTCCAATGAATGCTTAATTATACGCCCTACATGTATTAATCCAGGTTAAAACTATTATTGCGTCTTCCGGGTAATATAAAAAGAATATGATCCTTCAGATTGGATTCGTGATTCCCGATAATATCTAGTAACTAGTTTTTCCGTCAACCAGAGATTCCAACTGACAGGAGCAACAATCCATTTTCTAAAAAGAAAATGGGTGATCAAAGATGGTAATCCAAAATAATGACCCCATTCCAATATTTTCGTTGCTTCGGGAGAAAAATAATCCCAGTGCTTCTCGATGGTGAATCCAGCCTTCTTCAAACGTGCTTCCCAGGTTTGATAATCATCACAATGATGGTGTCGTGAAATTCGATTAAAGAAATTACGGTACCATTCTGCCAGTTTCCTCAAACCAATTCGCTGAAAGAATCTGGATACAGATAAATTATCCAGAAAACGGTGATTCGGAACACAAAAAACGAAGGTACCACCTGGTTGTAAAACTCTGGCTACCTCTGCAACAACTGGGTCTAAAGCTGGGATATGCTCTAGAACGGAATTGCTCATAACACTGCCAAAATACTGGTCAGCAAATGGGATTCGATCGCCAGAACCATGTACCGTCAGTCGATAGCCTTTTCTTCGCCCCGCTTCACGAACTGGTCCTTTCCAGGGATCGATTCCCACATCAACAGGATGATCAAAAGCAGTTGTAATAAATTGCCCATCTCCACATCCAAGGTCAAGAATCGGTCCTGGCAAATTAATATTCTGATACTCTCTTGCTTCCACCGCCCTCAGCAATCCACGGAAGTAAGGAAGCTCACGAATATTCAGCCACAAAGGATCACGCGCTTGCGGCTTGTGTGTTCCCGATGAATTGTTATCCATTGTTCGAAAGCCTGACTGTTCTTAGAAGATTATTGAATAACTCTTCGTATTCCTGCGCAATCTGATCAGGGAGATAATGTGAGGCTATCTCTGCTGGATCTTTTTTGTATTGGATCGGATTTGCCAGGATTCGATTTACCGCTTCACCCAGGGCTTTTGAATCACCAATTGGAATTACCTCTCCCATGCCGTGCATCTGTACGGGTCGCCTTACTCCAGGCAAGTTGGAAGCTACACAGGGCACACCATTCATCATAGCTTCGATCTGTACCAACCCAAATGCCTCTGTGGCATTGAGGCTGGGTAGAACTAAAACATCCAGATTAGGGTAATAAGCAGCCATTTTTGGGGGATTGAGTGTACCTAGAAAATGCCAGGTTCCGGATTTTTGGTATTTCTCAATGCGAGGCATTAATCTGGCAGCATAGGCTTCTTCACCGATGATGTTTTCATAAGGTCCTGCAAACCACACTTGTGCATCAGGGTGTTCTGACAAAATAGCTGGCAAAGCATCCAACAAGATTTCAACGCCCTTTTCAGTTGCAAATCGGGCAGCCATTCCAATTACCGGGTGCTTCCTCCCTGGATTATTTTTCTCTTCGAATTGATTTATCTGCTCGGCAGGAATCTGGGGAAGTTCCACTGGTGGAAGTATCACATGCAACTTATCTAAATATCTTCGCAGGTAATCTGAATTGTCTGCATAGTCCTGTGTGTATGTCACGATTTGATGTGTGAATAAAGCTGCCAGATTGTTCATGACCCTGACCGCCTGGTTTGCAGCCCAACTGATTATTCCAGCTGGCATATGTACATCACAATGATATGTGATTATAGTTGGCTTTTTCCACAACCTTCCCCGTAGAGCTACACCAGCAGCATCGAATTGGGGCAAATGTAATTGCACCACATCATGGCTCTTCACCATCTCCGATGCCATCTTGCCAAATTTTGGCATGATAACTCCCTTGCTGATGCGGAAGAGTACAGGAACGCGGATGATTTTTACCCCGTCAACAATTTCCTTTAGTGGTAAATTCTTATCATATTGCGATGTTAATACAGTGACATCATGGCCCCGTTTTACCAATGCTTTGGCAAGCCGTTCTGCATAGATAGTCAACCCGCTGGTATGCGGGCGATAATAGGTTAATACTACCAGGATACGCATAAAGTCTGGTTCCTAGAATAAATTCTTATTCGAGTAAACCCAATTGAATAAGCGGGTGATCCCCTCTTCAACTGAGATTTTCGGCTGCCACCCAAGTTCATTGTTGATCTTCCGGATATCTGAAACATATACCCGTTGATCGCCTGGACGCCAATCCCCCTTTGAAATATCCAATGGCTTTCCTAATAGTTTCTCTAAAATTGGCTTAAATTCAGTCCAGATGGATATGGTGTTCTTCGAACCACCACCAATGTTATACACTTTACCCGTACTTACCTCTGGTCTGTTGATCGCAGCATCATACGCGTCTATCAGATCTTCCACAAATAAAATATCGCGAACTTGCTTGCCATCACCATAAATATTAATCTTCCTTCCAGTAATGGCAGCGATTATAAACCATGCAACCCAACCCTGATCTTCGATACCAAACTGGCGTGGTCCATAAATACAGCTCTGGCGAAAAACTACGGTTGGAATGTCATAGATGCGGGAATAATCCCGTACATATTGATCTCCAGCACCTTTCGAGCATCCGTATGGTGAGTGAAAATCTAATGGCTGAAGTTCAGACGCACCCTCCGGCAAGGATTCATACCGGTATCGTGTCTCATCTTCAACGATCTTCACATCATCCATGCCACCATAGACTTTATTTGTTGAAGAATAAATAAAAACAGGATTTTTTCCAGATTGGCGTGCAGCTTCCAGAGTATTGAAAGTACCTTGAGCGTTGATTTCAAAATCCTCGCGGGGATGCGTTACAGAAGTGGTAACTGCAACCTGAGCAGCCAGATGGACAATCACATCAGCATCTTTAGCTGCATCAAGGATCTGCTTTTCATTTCGCACATCTCCAAGAATCAGATTGAAAGATTTCTCTCCGTGAATTTCTTTCAACCAGCGTATATTCCTCTGGGCACCTGCTCTGCTAAGGTTATCAAATATGGTCACATCTTCTCCGCGCTGTAGAAGACGATTGACAAAATTTGAGCCAATAAAACCTGCTCCACCGGTTATTAGATATTTTTTTCCCATACTCTTTTCTCCAAATCTATTGTTCCACCGGGGTATCTTGAGGTTGTTGTAACTGTGCAAATAATTTACCCAACGATTGTTTTTCGCGTATCAATCCCCAGAATCCCAAAATACCTGTAGTAGAAAACTGCATAAAGTGCATCACAATTGCATACCCCAATCCTACAGATTCGGATATGCCTAAAATCACCAATCCACCGACCATAGCACCTTCATAAACACCCAGAGCAGCGGGTGCAGAAGGTACTGCAACACCTAATGCTAACACACCTTCAACAAAAGCTGCTTGCCAAAAAGTAGCACCGGGAACCAGAGGCAGAAGCATTACGAAATAAAGCAATGTCCATAACCCCCAGGATAAAGCAATAAGGCCAAAACAGCTAAGAAACTTAAGAGGGGAGGTTAAAATACTTAATCCATTCAACAACGAACCGATTTTCGGCATTACCCATCGGTTTACCCAGCGTTGCCTTTTTCCAACCTTCTCTAACCACAATTCTACTTTCTGATGATTGGAAGCAATCAAGAAGAGAATAAAGAACCCCACAATAACTAATGCCAGCGCGATCAAAGCAACAGATTTTGCCCACCCAACACCAATAACAAAGGGCAAGGTGGCGATGATAATACCCGCTGCAATGCCCACGTCAAAAGCACGCTCGATCACAATGGTCGAGAGCACATGCAAGGTTCCCAAACCAGTCGACTGCCCCATCAATACCGCTCTTCCGATTTCTCCCAACTTGAAAGGCAGCAAGTTGTTCAGAAGATAACCCTCATTAATAGTAAGAAAGGCTTTTCCTGTTGTTGTTTTTCCGCCCAACATGATTTTCCATGCCATGGATCGGAAAATCAACGATATGATCGTTAAAACAATCGCTCCAATAAGGTTAATTAACTTTATTGATGCCAGCGCTGTCTTTAAATCCTGCCAGGAGGCGACCTTTATCAGAATAAAAATGGCAACAAGGCTGATCAAAACACCAGGTATCCAACGCATGGATTTGTGCCAAAATGTCGAAGGGGATTGCACTATTCTTCCTCCAGCTTCAACATCGCCATAAACGCTTCTTGTGGAATTTCTACGTTGCCGACCATTTTCATCCGCCGCTTGCCCCTCTTCTGTTTTTCAAGCAGTTTCTTTTTTCGTGTGATATCTCCACCATAACATTTTGCCAGTACATCTTTGCGGGTAGCTTTTACATTCGCCCTGGAGATGATCCGCCCATTAGCAGATGCTTGAATTGCAACATCAAATAACTGTCTCGGAATAAGTTCTTTCAACTTTGTTACCAGGCGTTGCCCTTGATGATACGCATCTTCTTTGTGAACGATCATCGCCAGCGCATCCACCTGTTCACCGCCTACCAGTACTTCAAGACGAGTCAAATTACCTTGACGATATTCTAAAAAATGATAATCCATCGAAGCATAACCACGTGACCTGCTTTTTACTTGATCAAAAAAATTTACGAGAATTTCAGCCAGTGGGATTTCAAAATTGAGTTGTACACGATTAGGAGCTGGATATTCTTGTGATTGGAAAACTCCTCGACGTTTTTTTACCAATTCCATCAAGGTTCCAAAATACTCTGTTGGAGTAAATAATTCCAATCGCATCCAGGGTTCACGAATTTCCAGTATTCTATCTTCTGCTGGCAGCAGCGCTGGGCTATCAATTTTAATAACTTCTCCATCAATTAGAGCTACTTCGTATTCAACAGATGGAGCAGTAACAACAATATCCAGGTCATATTCACGCTCAAGCCTTTCCTGGATAATCTCCATATGGAATAAACCCAGGAAACCACAGCGAAAGCCAAAATTAAGTGCTTGCGAAGTCTCTGGCTCATAAATGAGCGATGCATCATTTAATTGAAGTTTTTCCAGCGCTTCTTTCAGGTCTGGGTAATCTTCACCATCCACTGGATAAATCCCAGCATATACCATTGGTTTGGCTTTCCGGTATCCAGGTAAAGGTTCACTGGCAATCCTTGTTGCCAGTGTGATAGTGTCTCCCACTCTGCACTCGGAAACGGTTTTCAAACCAGTAGCAATATACCCGACATCCCCTGTATCCAATTTCTGAACTGGAATGAATGTAGGAGAAAAAATTCCAATTTCTACTGGCTTTACTTCCACGCCCGTAGCCATCATGCAGACGGTTTCTCCATGTTTCAGACTGCCATCCACAATTCGAATATACGCAACAACACCTTTGTAGGAGTCATAATGCGAATCAAAAATAAGTGCCCGAAGAGGCTGATCAGGTTCTCCATGTGGAGGTGGAATCTGTTTAACAATAGCTTCCAGAACTTCGGGTACGTTCGTCCCCTCTTTTGCAGAGATTCGTGTCACCTCATCAGCAGGCATACCCAATAAATTACCAATATCCTGTGCAACCTCATCTGGTTGTGCAGAGATGAGATCAATCTTATTGATCACAGGGATGATCGTGAGATCTGAATCCAGAGCCAAGTACAGGTTTGCCAGCGTTTGCGCCTCAATACCCTGGGTTGCATCTACAACCAGTACTGCACCCTCACAGGCAGCCAATGCGCGATCTACTTCATAATGAAAATCTACATGTCCAGGAGTGTCGATCAAGTTCAACTCATAGGTATTCCCATCTTGCGCAGTGTAATTCATGCGCACAGCTGAAGCCTTAATGGTTACTCCCTTTTCACGTTCCAGATCCATGCTATCCAGGATCTGATCGACCATTTCACGGTCGGAAATGGTATGGGTAAGCTGAAGCATCCGATCAGCAAGGGTTGACTTGCCATGGTCGACATGAGCAATAATGCAGAAATTTCTCACATGTGAAGTGATCATAGACGCAGCAAAGTATACCTTATTATCAGGTTAAACCGGAAGGCGCTGGTAAATAATGCGATCAGTATCGGGCTAACAGGTCCTTTTTCTTTTCTTGAAATTCCTCTTCAGTGATGATCCCCTTTTTCTTGAGTTCATCCAGTTCAGTGAGCATATCAGGGATGGCAATTTCTGCAGGAACTACTTTCGCTCCTGTTTTTTGACCAGTTAAATCATCATTGGCAAGTCTGTTCTTGGCATTTATCATGGTTGTTTTGACTTTCACAGGATTTCCAATTTTCCTGAACAGGTTCACACCCAATTCACTGGCAGTCAAAATTTCTATATCCCCATAATTTAACATTCTTCCCCAAAAGGATTGCACCATTTTTACATCATTTACTTTTTCCAGAGAAGAATCGGTCACATTCTTATTAATGATCCCTGCTACCTGGATGACCCTCCGATTGGTAATAATGAACTGCTTGTTTGACCACACAAGGATATCATGCATCATTCCAATGAGAGGAAATAGAAGAATGCCTCCACCCACGATCCAGACAAGAATGTTCAAAAAACCAGTCGGAACCAGAAATATGGATACTGCTGCTATTGCCGCACAAATCACGAGGATCAATACGATCTCCGCCACGATGTTCTTGAATAACACCAGACCATGTTGCCGGGTTACCAGCAATATCTCTTCATTTTCACCAAGCATATTTTTTACATAGCGGTTTGTCATGGATCCTCCTGAATTATTCAATAGGTTTATTTTATTTCTTGCTTTTCATCATCCAAATTGAGTTCATCTATCAAGCTCGAGATAGCAATTCTTTCGCTCTGTGGATACTGCAAATGCACAAGAAATTCACGATTCCCTTTAGGCCCTAAAATGGGAGAATTAATTAATCCATGAATGCTATACCCATGATCCTGCGCCCCTTGTAATACATCTTCCAATACCTGTTTGTGCACCTGTTTATCCCTGATTACGCCCTCTCCCTTTGCGCTCTGCTTTCTTCCAGCTTCGAACTGAGGCTTGATCAGAGCAATAACATGCCCGGGTGTTTCGTTAAACCATTTAGGAAAGACATCCCAGAATATTTTTAGTGAAATAAAAGATGCATCGATAACGATCAATTGCACTGGTTCATCCAGCTTCTCAACATATCTGGCATTGGTACGCTCCATCACAACCACGGCTGGATTTTGTCGCAGCGACCAATGAAGCTGCCCATACCCCACATCAATCGCGAATACCTTCCTTGCACCATGTTTAAGAAGACAATCAGTAAATCCACCTGTTGAAGAGCCCACATCTGCACAGACCCAATCAAAAATGTCTACAAAACCAAATGCCTGGATCGCTGCTTCCAGTTTCTCTCCTCCTCGTGAAACAAATGGGGCTTTTTCTTTCAACCGAATCTCGGATTCTGGCAGCACTTTTTCCGATGGCTTTACCACCATTTCACCATTTACCAGTACCTGTCCGGCCATGATTAATCGCTGCGCAAGGCTGCGACTTTCAGCCAATCCGAGTTCTGTAACCAGTACATCCAATCGTTCTTTGTGCATAGTCTTCATTTTACAATACAACCATATTTATTAAGTAGAATGATCGCCATCATTTCTTGAAATGAGACCTATGCTTTATTGTACGCTTTCATGAAAGTACAACTATGATATATTTAATTCATTATGGCAAATTTATTAAAGGGGCAAGGGCATTTATGCTAAAAGCACTCATCAAGTCCATGCGACTTCGTCAATGGCCAAAGAACCTGTTCGTAATGGCAGCGGTGATTTTTGACGGGAAATTATTTAACACTAATGCGTTAATGATCTCTTTTGCTGGAGTTTTTATTTTCTGTTTAATCTCAAGCAGTGTGTATTTGATCAATGACATCCGGGATATTGATTTTGATCGCAATCACCCGGTTAAAAAATTCCGACCTATAGCGTCTGGTAAATTACCAATAAAAGTCGCAGTGATTGCTGCAATTGCTCTGTTGGTGATCAGCTTCCCTTGCGCTTACTTGCTTACACCCCATTTTGCCCTTGTTGCAGGTGCATACTTTGTCATTAATCTTTTATATTCAGCATACCTCAAACATGTACCTCTGATCGATGTTTTGATTATTGCTGCAGGGTTTGTGCTTAGAGTTGGCGCAGGTGTTACCTTGATCAATGTCCAACGATTTTCACCCTGGTTATATGTTGTAACCACATTGCTGGCTTTATACATTGGCTTTGGTAAACGTCGGGCTGAGCTCAATTTGTTAACGACTGAAGCTAACAGTCATCGCAAAGTGCTGGATGGCTATTCAATACCTTTACTTGACCAATTAATAACGATCGTTTCCAGTTGTACTATCATAACGTATAGCCTGTACACTTTTTCAGCACCAAACCTGCCAGAAAACCATGCAATGATGTTAACTATACCTTTTGTTATGTATGGTATTTTTCGGTATTTGTATTTAATCCAAATCAAAGGAGAAGGTGGCGCTCCCGAAGATCTCCTGCTAACGGATCGTCCCTTACAGATCACTATTCTGCTATTTGGTCTGGCAGTATTATCAGTCTTTTATTTGGTGTAAAAATGCCTGCCGTAAGTGCAACCGCATCTGCAAAGATAATTCTACTCGGTGAACATGCCGTTGTATATCACCAACCTGCTATTGCTGTTCCTGTCACCGATGTGCGTGCCAGAGCTGCAATCGTGGCGAAACCATTGGGAAAAACCAACGAAGTAGAGATCATCTCAAAACAGATTGGTTTTCATGCACTTTTGTCAAACCTACCTCCAGACCATGCATTTTCGCGATTGTTTCAAAATTTCCTTGATACGTCAGGAATAGAGCACTTTCCTTCGGTGCAGATCTTTATTTCTTCGGATATCCCTGTTGCCTCAGGAATGGGTTCAGGTGCTGCCGTATCAGTGGCGATTCTAAAAGCACTTTACCATTTCTTTGGTATGGAGATGAAACCAGACTACCTTTCAGCCATTGCTTTTGAAGCAGAAAAAGCATACCACGGAAATCCATCTGGGATTGACAACACTGTAATTGCTTATGAAACACCAGTTTTTTTTATTCGCGAACAACCCATAACCTTCATTCAAATCCCAAAAGAATTCATCCTTCTAATCGCTAATAGTGGCATTCCTAGTAAAACTATCGAAACCGTCAGTGCAATCCGCCAGCGATATGATGAAGATCAGGAAAAATTTAACACCATTTTTCAGGAAATTGGCGATCTTGTTCAACAGGCTAAATACTATTTGGAAAATGGGAACATTACAGACCTGGGTAGAAATCTCAACCAGAATCATCTTCTCTTAAATGAATTGGGTGTATCCATCCCAAAATTAAACAATCTGGTTAATGCTGCACTTCAGGCTGGTGCGTTGGGTGCAAAGCTATCTGGAAGCGGTGGTGGTGGCAATATCATTGCATTAGTAGATAACAGCACAGTTTTTCCTGTTAAACAGGCATTGATTCAAGCTGGTGCGACACAGGTATTTTCAACTGTTGTAAGAAGAACAAACGAAGAAGGATGAGATGCTTACATTCTTGAAACTTGGCGGTTCGCTCATAACGGATAAAAGCAAACCTTCCACTGCGCATGTTGCTCTGATTAAGCGGATGGCTCAAGAAATTTCCTGTTTTCACCAATATGATCCTCAATCTCAACTGATCATCGGACATGGATCAGGTTCTTTCGGACATATTCCAGCAAAGGAATATGGTACACGGTTGGGCGTCCACACACGCGATCAGTGGGCAGGTTTTTCCAAAGTCTGGCTTGAAGCTCGTACTTTAAATCAGATTGTTGCTGAACAACTTGCCCTGGCTGGTTTACCCATCATTTCGATTGCCCCATCTACTGCTGTAATTACAAAAAACGGAAAGATTATCCATTGGGATGTCTCAACCCTCGAGCAGGCATTAATGGCAGGTCTCATTCCAGTAATTTATGGTGATGTCATCTTTGACCAGGATCTTGGCGGAACAATCCTCTCCACCGAGGAACTTTTTGCCTACCTTGCTAGAATTTTCCACCCACAACGCATTTTTATTTCGGGAATTGAACAGGGAGTATTTTCTGATTACCCAGAGAATCATCACCTTATCTCTGATATAACACCTGCCATGTATTCATCACAACGTAGACTCATCAAGGGCTCATCTGGCATTGATGTAACAGGTGGAATGGCAACCAAGGTCGAGAATCTGGTTAAATTGGTTCAGGATCTGCCTGGAACTCATGCATGGATTTTTTCTGGAATAGAACAGGGTTCACTCTATCAGGCATTGTCTTGTGAACCTGTAAAAGGAACAAAGATTCACTCCTAGGAGGGCACTATGTATACCCGTCAAGAACTAGAAGAATTGGAAGAGAAAAACCTGGCACAATATGCCACCCTTTGCAAGTATACACGCGGCAGATTATTCCCAGATAAAGAACCTGATTATCGTACCTGTTTTCAACGAGATCGCGATCGAATCTTACATACTACTGCTTTCCGCAGACTGGAACATAAAACCCAGGTCTTTATTACTTATGAAGGTGATTATTATCGTACCCGTCTGACTCATACCCTAGAGGTTACCCAGATCGGGCGTACCATTGCCCGCGCTCTAGGGGCAAATGAGGACTTAACCGAAGCAATTTGCCTGGCGCATGACCTGGGGCATCCTGCATTTGGGCATTCTGGAGAAATTACTTTAGCCCGCCTGATGAAAGATTACGGTGGATTTGACCATAATAAACAATCACTACGAATTGTCACAGAATTGGAAGAACGTTATCCCAATTTCCCTGGATTGAACCTCTCTTGGGAAGTGCTTGAAGGTATCGTGAAACATGAAACCGAATATGATCTCGCTGATGCAAGTAATTTCAACCCCGAATTGCGCGGCCATCTTGAAGCTCAGATTTCAAACGCAGCCGATGAACTTGCATATACTGCTCATGACCTGGATGATGGACTACGATCTGGCATGATCAATCCACAAATGCTTGAAGGGATTGACCTATGGGAAATATTGACCAGTAAACTGGGAACAAAAGATAACAATCTGGCTGATCTTCCACGGCATGAATTGATCCGAGAACTGATAGGGATGGAAGTGTCTGACCTTGTGGCAGAAACAACAGAAAACTTACGCCGGAGCAAGGTTAAATCATCTCTGGATCTTCAAAAAATGGATCACAATGTGATCGCTTTTAGCGAGCCTATGTATACACGCAACAGGCAGTTGAAAGATTTCTTATATGCCAAACTCTACCGCCATTATCGTGTGGTACGCATGGCAGTTAAAGCAGAAGGGATCATTACAGATCTATTTCACGCATACCAGAATGAACCAACAATCCTCCCGCCACATATTCAAGAACAATCAAAGGAAAGAGGTCTCGAACGTACTATTTGCGATTACATTGCCGGAATGACCGATCGATTCGCAATCGAAGAGCATCAAAAATTATTTGACCCAACCCTGTTGCCCTGATACATGGTACAATTTTGTGGCTATTTGTAGCAATAAATACAAAATCAACATAGATGGTATCTAGAGGAATCAATTTTTTATGTCAGGTGAAGTCCATTATTTAACCCGTGAAGGTGCCGAAAAACTTAAAGCAGAATTGGAAGAATTAAAAGGACCAGCCCGCCTGGAACTTTCAAAACGGCTGCGGGCTGCAATTCAACAGGGCGATCTTTCAGAAAATGCTGATTATTCCAAAGCTAAAGAAGATCAATCATTCCTGGAAGGTCGGATTTTGGAACTTGAAAGTATTTTGAACAATGCAACGCTGATTGATGATCTCGAAATTTCCACCGATCATGTTGGAGTGGGAAACCGGGTTACCATTCAAGAAGAAGACTTTCCAGAAGAAACATACTTTGTTGTAGGACCAAAAGAAGCTGACCCGGCAAATGGTCGCATTTCCCATGAATCACCCATTGGAAAAGCACTCATAGGTCATAAAATTGGTGAAACAGTTGCTGTATCAACTCCTGGTGGTGATCTCTATTTTCGCATTTTGAAAATCGAATAAACATTTGTATTATGGATATGAATAAGAAATGCCTCTCACTGTTGCAGTTGAGAGGCATTTCAATAATTCTCAAATAACTAATTAGTGTTCTATAATTTGGGCCAGATTGCGAGTTCCAAAGTCATTCTGTCAAAGAAACTGTGAGCAGGCAACGCTCCCTGCCCGTAAGCCACATCCACCACACGGGCTTCCAGGATCAAACTGGCAGTTTCCAAAACGATTTGTTTTCCCGCTTCCATTAAGACAGGTTCACCTTTTGCAGCCAACCGTTGGCTGATTGCAACATCATTCCAGGCATGTTCGCTCATTACTACCTTTGTGACGGTTTGGATATCGTTTTTATCAAATAACCATACTTCGAAAGCAGTGACTTTCTTTGGGTCACCAACTCCAATTGTTTCAGAAATGCCCACCCCGCATTCACCCAGGAATTCACCAGTGGGCGAATCAATACTGAAGGAGTCATCATAAAGATCATCACCAATCATATAGGTTGTCATGAATTGAGCTACAGGTATATCTTGTTCTTCGGGTTCCATCTCGACTGGTGCAGGTTTGCTGGTAACCACTTTCGTTGGAACAACTGGTTGTGGCTGTTGCCTAACTGGTCGTTCGGCTTTTTGAGGGGGAATATATTCCTGTGCAATAGTCCCTTTCTTGCGAATAAATAGAATATAAACCAGCGCACCACCGATTGCCAGCAAGACGATACAAAGAATTGCCAGTAATACGGCAGAAGAAATTCCCTTCTTTTCAGTTTCTGGTGTGACAACCGCAACAGGTGGTTGGGTTACACCTGGTTCAACGGTAGAGATAGTCCCAGTGCCAGTGCCAATTAGATCCGTGAATTTTGCGATCACCTGAGCATCAATGCTTGAATCCATCATAAGCTGATCAAGAACTGAACCCGCATTTGGGCCTAAAGCGTCATATTTCCGAATTGCTTCTTCTCTGTTTCCATCAGCGGAGTAAGAATAAATTGCACCTTTAAGGTAATCCTTTTGAAAATCGATGTACATATCTGATGGCTTTGCATTGGTCCACTCTACAGGAAACAAACCCCATCCTAGAGCGAATAATCCAATGACAATTCCAACTATCAGACCTGCAATCCCAGAAAAAAGCGGATTCTTTAGGTAATCGAGAATTTTATTCATCGCATTCCTCCATCAGCGCATCAGTTTGTTGTCGACAGGTGCACCAGATTATTGTTATTGTAGATGAGAAATCTACCCGGCGCAACAAAAGACGCAAATACTATAAGGGAGTCTGTTGCAAGGTTTATGCCGTCTCTTCTACCAGTTCACTGAACTCACTTTGCAAGAACGTGTTCTCACAATCAAGGCATTGATATTCCCGCTTATTTGCCACCACAAGCATACCCTGGCAATTGGGGCATTCATGCTTCACCGGTTCTTTCCAGGAAGTGAAGTCGCAATTGGGATAATTCTCACATCCATAGAAAACACGACCACGTCGAGTCTTGCGTAGAACAATTTCACCACCATCTTTGGGGCAGGTTACGCCAATCTTCTCAAGGAAGGCTTCTGTATGGCGACAGGCCGGGAATCCGCTACATGAAACAAATTTACCGTATCTTCCCCAACGTATCACCAGTTCCTGCCCACATTCAGGGCAGATTTTTCCAATTTTCTCCAATTCAGCTTTTTGTTCAGGCATTTCAGCCTGTGCATGTTTTAATTGTGGCTCAAATTTGTCGTAAAAAACCCGAATAGTCTCAATCCAATCTTCATTCCCATTGGCGATCTGATCAAGATCATCTTCCATCTTGGCAGTGAAATTCACATTGACCACATCAGAAAAATATTCCACCACAAGATCAGAGACCTGGATACCAATGTCAGTTGGAGTAAGACGTTTTCCATCCCGAGTCACATAGCCCCGATTTTGAATAATGGAAAGGATTGGTGCATATGTAGATGGTCTCCCAATTCCATACTCTTCTAACGCCTGTACCAGGGATGCTTCGGTATAGCGAGGTGGTGGTTGGGTAAAATGCTGGGCTGGGATAATACGAAGTAATTTTTGTTTTTGACCTTCTTCCAATTCAGCTGGGATACGAACATTCTCTGCGTCCTCACCTTTAATATCTTCATCCTTTGCTTCTTCATAGACAACCAGATATCCTGGGAATTTAAGAGAGGAACCGGATGTTCTCAGTAAATAATTGTGGTCTTTGGTTGTACCCAAAACATCTACAGAAATCGTATCAAAAACGGCTGCTTCCATCTGGCATGCAACGAAGCGTTGCCATATGATTTGATATACCTTAAATTGGTCAGGAGCCAGAAATGGTTTCACCTTTTCAGGGGTACGATATACCGACGTAGGTCGGATCGCTTCATGCGCCTCCTGAGCTACCGCTGCTCTTGTTTTGTATTGAGGAGGTATTTCTGGTAAGAAACTCTGCCCATGAACGTCCAGAATATATTTCCTGGCTTCATCCTGGGCAATTTCTGCGATATTAGTGGAATCCGTACGCATATAGGTAATTAAACCGGTGGTACCACCTTCACCCACATCAATGCCCTCGTACAATTGTTGAGCCAGTGCCATCGTTCTACGAGCGGTATACCCTAATTTTCGAGAAGCTTCTTGTTGTAAAGTACTGGTAATGAATGGACCAGATGGTTTTCGCCGGCGTTCGCTTCTTTTAATCTTTTCGATTTTATAGGCAGCTTCCTGCATATCAGCTAGAATGCCATCCACTACACCCTGTGTTGGAAGCTGTGGTTCTATATCATCAATTCTTGCCAGTTTGGCAATATAGTTGGATTTATATCCTTCTGGTCGGAATTCAGCTTCGATCGACCAATATTCTTCAGGAATGAATGCATCGATTTCGCGTTCACGTTCTACGATCAACCGCAAAGCCACTGATTGCACACGACCAGCAGATAATCTGCTGCGAACTTTCTCCCATAAAATTGGACTGATGCTATAACCAACCAACCGGTCTAAAAGACGACGCGCCTGCTGTGCATTTACCAGATCCATATTAATATTTCGAGGATGAGAAAATGCATCCTGTATAGCATGCTCGGTGATCTCATGGAAAACTACTCGATGTGAAATCGAAGGATTGATCTCGGCTGCTTCCAATAAATGCCAGGCAATAGCTTCACCTTCACGATCAGGGTCTGTTGCCAGGTAAATGCTTTCTGCTTCTTTCGCCAGCTGTTTTAATTCTTTCACTACAGGACGTTTTTCATTGGGAACCCGATATCGTGGTGTAAAGTTATTTTCTACATCAATTGATAATTCTGAACGGAGTAGATCGCGTACATGCCCAACTGATGCTCGTACAGTATAACCCTTTCCCAGGAATCGCCCAACCGTTTTGGCTTTCGCTGGGCTTTCTACGATGACTAGCTTGCCTTCTCTTGTCTGGTGCTTCTTTTCAGGTGGAGTTAATCCTTCATGTGCCTCAGTCTTTCCAATTCGGATGACTTTCGAACCACAAACCGGACATGTTCCACGTGTAATGGGAGTGCCCCGAGCATTAAAATCCGGCGTGGCGTCAGATATTTCTCTCTTTGTTTTGCATTTCATACATTGAATTTCCACAGTTTCTCTCCTATAAATACCGGGTTTCTCCGCGGTCTTTAAGAATTTTCACGACAGAACGAACTTTCTGTGCATCCTTTCGGTTACAAACCAAAAGAGCATCTCCTGAATCAATCACGATAATATCTTTCAATCCAATTGTGACCAACAAGCGTTCATTTGAGTCTGAATATATCACAGATTGTTGCGTATCTACATTAATAAAGTTGCCTTGTAGAACTATGTTCCCATTTTCATCTGCAGGCAATACATCATAAAGTGATTCCCAACTGCCCACATCATTCCATTCCAGATCCGTTGCGGGAATAACAGCAACAGATCTGGCTTTTTCCATGATTCCATAATCTATTGTCTGTGGCTGAATCTTTGGCCATTCCTCACCTACAACTTCACTTCGGCTGGGAGTATTCCACGCATCGGAAATCTTTCTTAACTGTGCTGCCAGTTCAGGCATCAATCGCATAAATTCATCTAAGATTTTGTCGACCCTCCAGATAAACATTCCTGAATTCCAGTCGTGATCACCTCGATGGATAAATTCTTCCGCTTTCTCTAAATCAGGTTTTTCCTTAAATTCTTCAACAAGGAAAATAGGCAGGTTTTCTACTTCATTCAAGAATTTTCCCCTCTGAACATATCCATATCCGGTTGCTGGAAAAGTCGGTTTAATTCCTAATGTTAATAAATAACCTTCATTCGCCTGTTGATATGCGGCTTTCAAGCATTGTTGAAATTTCTTCACATTAGCAATGAAATGATCTGCAGTAAGTACTGCCATCACACCTTCTGGATTCCTGGATTGAATTGCCACCGCAGCCATTCCAACGACGGATGCTGTACCCTTTGGCATAGGTTCGATCAGGTAATTCTCAACAGGTATTTGAGGTGTTTGTTGCTGTAAAGCGCTTGCCTGTTCAGCCACAGTAACGACAAGAATATGGTCAGGATCAAACAAACCAGTTAACCGAGATACTGCTAGTTGAAACAACGTGCCTTCATCGGTTAATTTCAGCATTTGCTTGGGTTTCTGAATACGAGAAAGTGGCCATAACCTCGTGCCACCTCCGCCAGCCATGATCACTGCGTAAAAATTTTCATTCATCTGGGTCTGCAACATAAGATACTCCCGCCTCACGCAATGAATAGGTCATACCACCTACACTTTTGACCATTCCTTTTAATTCCATTATAGTAAGGGTTGCCGAAATTATATCAATACTTAAACTACTTATAGCAACAATTTCATCAATATGCATCCCGTCTGAATTTTGCATGATCCTTAATAAACTGGCTTCAATTTCGTTTTCGGGAAGAATAGCCGGTTCATTTACCTCTTTATGTTTGGTTACTTTGAGCAAAGCTTCCAGGCTACTGATACCTGTATACGGATAGGCACCTTGTGCGATCAAACGATTGGTGCCCTTGCTTTGCGGAGCATAAACATTTCCCGGCACCGCCAATACATCCCTACCTTGGTCAGCTGCGAATGTCGCAGTGATCAAAGCACCACTGGTTTCACCCGCCTCGACAACTACGGTAATTTGTGACAAGCCCGATATGATCCGATTACGGGGAGGAAAATTTGCTGCGTCTGGCCTGGTTCCAGGAGGATAGTCACTGATCAATGCACCATTCTCTATAATTTGCTCAGCCAGTTTTTTATGCTCAGGGGGATAGACCTGCTCTACCCCACAACCCAATACTGCATATGTCTTTCCTCCTGCATGTATTGCTGTTTGATGAGCAATACCATCAACCCCGCGCGCCAGACCACTGACAATCGTAAAACCGATTCTTGCCAGATAATCTGCAATTTCCTCGGTCACTTGCCTTCCATAAGGAGTGATTTTTCTTGTTCCCACAATGGCAACAGTTTGATTATTTTCTGGCTGGATGTTCCCTTTTACATAGAGTACTGGTGGTGGTTGATCAATTTCCTTCAATAAAGTAGGGTAAGTCTCATCTTCCCAGGTTAATACTTGTATGTTTTGCTGGTCGATCCATCGGATCATCTTATCTGGGTCTTTTGTTTCACGCACTTCAACGAGTTTTTCGACAATCCTCTCGCTCAAACCTGCCTTCATCAAGGTATCAGGTGAAGCCAACCATGCAGATTCAAGATCACCAAAATAGTTTAATAGTGCTCGAAATCTGACTGCACCAATGCCTTTGACCAGGCTGAATGCTACCCAGAATTTCTTTTGATCCATGTTTCTGGCTTATTCCCATTCCTGAGGGTGGATAATGATCTTTCGTGCTTCAATGTCAATTTTCTTCACAACATCTGGTATAGCGGGGAATAATTGCTCATCGCCATCAGTCGATGTAACCACATAAACAGGTGCTGAACCAGTTTGTATGACCTCAGTAATTAATCCAAGAGACCTGCCTTGTTGATCTACCGCTTCGAGTCCTATTAATTGATAAAAATAATGCTTTCCTTCTGGCAAAGGTAGCAATTGCGATACTGGTACGTAAACCAGCTTGTTTCGATAACTGGCTAAAGCTTCTGGGGTATCGATACCTTCAAATTTAATCAGCAGTAGATCATCATGTGATCGGGTATTCTCGATTGTCAAAGGTTGGTGTTGATGTCCAATGAATAATTTTTTTCCTTTTTTAAAATAGTCCATGCTTTCGGAAAATATTTCAAGGATCATTTCCCCTTTTACACCATGCGAGCGTCTAATCCGTCCCACTTCCAAAAATTCAGGCTCGCCCGGTTTGAGCGAGCCTGTTCTGCTTTGATCTTTCGAATTATCAGGCAGGATATTTCCGTTAGGGCTCATCGGGCCTCAATAACATCCAGTGTCACCTGCTTGCTGTCACGGGCAGCAGCCACACGTAATAAAATACGCATTGCATTAGCTACTCTGCCTGCTTTTCCGATTATTCTACCCATATCATCTTTTGCCACATGCAATTCGAGGTTGACTTTATTCCCAATAGCTTTGCCCTGCTTGACACTGACACGAGCAGGATCATCTACCAAAGCTGTGGCAATATATTCAATGAGTTCTTTCATATCGCACCATCCTTTCCACCAGGAACAACGAAAATACTCCCTGATGTATTTATACTTGGAATGAAGGAACTAATCTCGTCGGGTACGATTATCTACTTTACGAGCTTCGAAAGCCTGGCGACTTTCTTCCATAAGGGTTTCGAGTTTTTCACCCGCTTTATATCGTGCATAACGATCAGTTAAGCCAACAATTTTGAATAACTTTGCCACAGATTCGCTCGGTTGAGCACCATTGCTCATCCAGTGATAGACTCTTTCTTCATTGACTTCAAGTGTAAAGGGTTCAGTGCGGGGATTGTAAGAGCCTAAGATCTCTAAAAAACGACCATCTCGTGGCGCTTCTTTATCAGCTACCATAATCCGGTATGTTGGTTGATTCTTCAAACCAGTTCTTCGCAAACGAATACGAACCATCGAACTATCTCCTCATAAAATTATGATTATTTTTATATTTTTGCTTCTTCTACAGTCAGTTGAGAGAGCGCGAAGGGTGCGCATCTGTCTGTTTGAAGAAACTCATCCAAACAGGCGGGATAAACCTTTTCCACCTGATGATTGTAAAGTTTTCATCAACCGTTGTGTATCTCGAAACTGCTTCATCAAGCGGTTGACATCCTGGACTTCCAATCCGCAGCCACGTGCAATACGCCTTCTGCGGCTGGCATTAAGTATATCCGGATTTCGCCTTTCTTGCATAGTCATAGAATTAATGATTGCTTCGGTTTTCTTGAATTGGTTCTCAGCATCCTTAGGATCTACCATTTTTGCTGCCTGCCCCAAACTTCCAGGTAGCAATTCCATGATTTGCGAAAAGGAACCCATTTTTTTTACTTGTTTAATCTGACTGGCAAAATCTTCCAGGGTGAATTTGCCACTCATCATTTTACCAGCTTGCTTTTTTGCTTCCTCTTCATCAAATGCAGCTTCAGCTTTTTCGATCAACCCCAGTACATCACCCATTCCTAATATGCGAGAAGCCAGGCGAGAAGGCTCATAAACCTCAATAGCATCAATACCTTCTCCTGTACCCAGAAACTTAATTGGAACACCAGTTACATGTCGGACAGAAATTGCTGCGCCTCCGCGTGCATCACCATCCATCTTGGTAAAAACTAATCCATTGATCGAGATTGCTTGTTTGAACCCTTCAGCTACCTGTAAAGCAGTTTGACCGATCATTGCATCTACCACTAATAAAGTCTCTGCAACAGGAGTTTTTTTAGCGATGGCAGAAAGTTCATCCATTAATTCCTGATCGAGCTGCGAACGTCCGGCAGTATCTGCAATAACAATGGTGTATCCACCTTTTTGTCCTTGCTCATAAGCTCGTTTCACTAGATCAGGGGGTTTTACTCCTTGTTCATAGACTACAGGTACACCAATCCGCTCACCTAAAGTCTGTAATTGTTTGACTGCAGCAGGTCGATATGGGTCTGCTGCAACCAATAAAACACGCTCTCCCTGAGAACGAAGTAACCGTGCAAGTTTCGCAACTGCAGTTGTTTTACCAGAACCCTGTAAACCCACAAGAATAATTAACCGAGGCTTCTGGCCAGCCAGGTTCAGCCTTCCAGGTTCGCCAAGTGTGGTAATCAACTCTTCATGAACAATTTTTATCACTTGTTGAGCCGGGTTCAAGGCCTTTGAAACTTCATACCCCACTGCACGTTCACGTACTCTGGTTAAAAAATCCTTCACCACGCTGTAATGCACATCAGCTTCGAGGAGTGCAAGGCGTACTTCACGCAAAGAAGCATCAACATCAGCTTCAGTCAGTTTACCCCGACGTCGCAAGTTCTGAAAGATGGTGTTTAATCGTCCTGAAAGATTTTCAAACATGATAATTTGTTACCAAAGAAAGAAGATCTATCCGCCTTAAGGTTTGATAGCAGTTCATTTTAGCCGACATGGTTCTTAAGGTCAAGATGGAACTGAGCGTTATTATCAAAATAAAAGATGCTTTGGTAACTATTTTCTCATTATTGGGTTTTAGGCAATAGAAGGAGTAATCATATGAGCAAAGTAGCAATTATTACCGATAGCACTGCTAATATTCCAGATTCAATTCTGAATGGGCTATCGATTTATACTGTGCCTTTACAGGTAATATTTGGAGAAAAGGTTTACGAAGACGGTATTACTATTCACCCAGAAGAATTCTATACTCGTCTGCAGATGAACAAATTAAACCCTTCAACCTCGCAGGCAACACCTGCTTCCTTTAAAAATTTATATCTTCATTTATTGGATGAAGGGTTTGATATTTTAAATATTGTCATTTCTTCCAAACTATCTGGAACCTTCGATTCTGCGCAACAGGCAATGCGCGAATTTCCAGGTGCCCCTATTGAATTAGTAGATTCCCTTTCCACCAGTATGGCACTTGGCTTTCAGGTTTTAACCGTTGCGAAAGCTGCTGCAAAAGGTGCAACCCTTAATGAATGCAAAGCTCTGGCTGAAATGGCTTTAGAAAAAACTGGCGCATTATTCACTGTCAGCACATTAGAGTATTTGCATCGTGGTGGACGTATCGGGGGAGCTTCTGCCTTTCTTGGTACTGCTCTCGATTTAAAACCAATTCTTGAATTAAAAGAAGGAAGGATCGAGCCCATCGATCGCGTTCGTACCCTATCAAAAGCGATAGATCAGCTTGTAGATCTGTTTGTGAAGCGTGCAGAGGATTGCCGAAATCTACAAATCGCCTGTGTGCATGCAAAAGCTCCTGAAGAAGCTGCAAATCTGCTAGAAAAAGTAACAGCGCGTTTTCCAAAAGGAAAAATTACCACAGGAATATTATCTGAAGTGAGCCCCGTCATAGGAACCCATACAGGTCCTGGTACACTTGGGATTGCCTATATGCTTGGGATGGGTTAATGCAGGCATTTTGTGGTAATCTATTAATACATACGATAAAATAATCGACGAAATCCGTTTTCACAACAACTGATTCTGGAGGTTGAAATTGAGAAAAGTCGCAGTAGTGACAGATAGTACTGCTTACCTTCCCGCAGATCTTGCTAAAGACCTGCCAATCTTCATTGTTCCGCTTCATTTGATTATTGGGAGAACGGCTTATTTAGATGGGGTGGATATCCAGCCAGATGAATTTTATACATTGCAGCAAGAAAGCAAGATAATTCCAACTACATCACAACCATCTCCAGAAGAATTCATCAGCCAATTTAAAAAGCTTTTACAAGATGGGTATGATATTCTCTGTATCGTCATTTCTTCTGGGATTTCTGGCACCTACCATTCTGCCTGCCAGGCTCGAGAATCATTGAAAAACGAGAATATTGAAGTAATCGATTCACGCCTTACCAGTATGGGAATGGGATATCCGATAATTAAAGTTGCACAGGCAGCAAATCAAGGAGCTAATCTCCAAGAATGTAAACAATTAGCGGAACAACTCCTTCAAAACGCCGGGGCAATATTTACGGTAAATACCTTAAAATATCTTTTCCTTGGTGGAAGGATCAATACAGCCGCAACGTTCATGGGCACCTTAATGGACATGAAGCCTCTACTTGAATTACGGGAAGGCAAAATTGAAGCCATGGGAAGAGTACGAACCTTCTCAAAAGCTCTTGACCGACTTGCTGATATCTTTATTGAGCGTGTTGGAAATCATCAAGAGATCCATATTGCATATTTACTTGCCAAAACGTATGAAAAAGCACAATTCTTAAATCAGAAGATCTTGTCGCGTATTAGTAATCCTGATCGTATAGCAAAAATAGTGTATGTTGATATCAGTCCTGTCATTGGTGCTCATACTGGCCCTGGCACTCTAGGTTTAGCATACTTTTTTGGTATCTAAATTGATCCAAATTTTAATCAGGGTGCAGTTCATTACTGCACCCTATTTTCTTTTTGGTACAATGAAGGCATAATTTACATCAAAGGACAATGTGGCATGAAATCATATCATTCGATTGGTGTTCAAAGTACAAAAATTCTTCTTCCAAGGCAAGGAATCAATCCTCAGACCTGGGCAGTCATTGCCTGCGACCAGTTTACTTCCCAACCCGATTACTGGAAACAAGTTGAAGGGTTGGTTGGTGATAAGCCATCCACTCTTCACATGATCCTGCCCGAAGTGTATTTGGGAAAACCAGATGAACCTGCTCGAATTTTACGAACTCAACAAACCATGCAGAATTATCTTGACAATGATATTTTTACCTCTCATGATGGTTTCATTCTCGTAGAGCGAAATATCAATGGCCGCATTCGTCGGGGTTTAATGATGGCACTGGATTTGGAACGTTACGATTTCAACGCAGGATCCCAATCTCTGATCCGTGCTACAGAAGGCACCATCCTGGACCGCTTACCACCCCGTATGCGGATTCGCGAAGGTGCACCTGTTGAAATTCCTCATATCCTTGTACTAATCGATGACCCAAATTGCACGGTAATTGAACCTTTGTTAGAATATCGCCCACGTTTGAAACGACTTTATGATTTCGAACTGATGATGGGTAGTGGACATCTCACCGGATATGGTATTAGCGATCCTGCCATGGAACACAATGTTGTTCGTGCTCTTGAAAAATTGACTGATCCCAACACTTTTTATCAGCGATATGGTGTTGATAAGGATAAAGGGATACTCCTCTTTGCTGTCGGAGATGGTAACCATTCTCTGGCTACAGCTAAATCCATCTGGGAAAAGATTAAAAATCAGGTTGGCATGAACCACCCTGCCCGTTTTGCATTGGTAGAAATCGAAAATCTTCACGATGAAGCACTTGAGTTCGAGCCTATTCATCGCGTTCTATTTGAAATTAAGCAGCCTGTCATTGAATCGATGAAACAGGAATTTGGAAACAATCTTACAGTGGAAATACTCCCAAATTATGACGAATTAACCGCTCTGGTGCAAAAACAAGCCAGCCAGACTCAGAAGTTAGGTCTGGTTGAAAAATCCGGAAATTACCTCCTTTCTATTCAACAGCCAACTCATAACCTTGCTGTTGGAACATTGCAGGCTTTCCTTGACAAATGGATCAAACAGGGTGGTGCTGAAAAAATTGACTACGTTCATGGTTCAGATGTGTTGAGAGATCTGGGTTGCCAGGAAAATTGTGCAGGTTTTTATGTTCCTGCTATACAAAAATCTGAACTTTTTAAAACAGTAATTGTTGATGGGGTTTTACCTCGAAAAACCTTCTCCATGGGCGAAGCAAAAGAGAAACGGTTCTATATGGAATGCAAACGGATAGCTTAATGTTGCTGCGAAAGGAAATGAAAAAAATCATCAATACATCGTCAAAGCAAAAAGCAATTCTTCTTAGACGCTTATTTTTATGTAGCCTTTTCGCCCTGACGATTGTTTCTTGTCAGAGTAAACCAGAAAGTGTCGCCATAGTGGCGACACTTATTCCCTCCATAACTTTCACTCCAGAAATAACCTTCACTCCCGAAATCCCAACCATAACACCAACTCTGACGAATACACCCATCTATACCAGCGAGGTATGTTCTCCTCTACCAGATTTTTCACTTTCAGATATCTCAAATATTTTGACCAATTCGATGAAAACCCCTTCGCCTGGGAAGGATGATGGTCATCAAGGGGTTGATTTTTCCTTCTGGTCTTATGGAAAATGGAAAACCATCGAGGGGTTGGAAATTTCAAGTGTATTGGATGGTATTGTTGCTGGTACAGTAAATGATCGTTTCCCTTATGGGAATATGATCATGATAGAAACACCGTTGGAGCAGCTTCCAGTTGCTTTGCAGAAAGAATTAAATTCCCTGCCAGAATCCTCTATGCCCGATCTGGCTCATTCTCCCCTAACATGCCCAGCCATTTCATCTTCCGATTTCCCAAACCAGCAAAAATCTTTATATCTGCTGTATGCACATATGTTAAGACCCTCTATTTATCAATCTGGTGATGTCATTGTTTGCGGTGAAAATCTTGGTCAGGTAGGTAACACAGGTGATTCCAGTAATGCGCATCTGCATTTTGAGGTACGCATCGGACCATCTGGTTTTCGTTTCACAGAAATGGCACATTATCTAAATGACCTCACAGAAACCGAGCGGTATAACTATTGCACCTGGAGAGTGAGTGGAATTTTTCAACTTTTCGATCCTATGGAAGTTTTAACTGCAGGCCTTCCATAAAATGGAATGTACATGAAGCTGCAAAAAGCCTTTTCATTGAAAAATTTGATAGCAATTGTTGTCGTTTTGCTGCTGGGTTACCTGATAGGTATGGCATCCCAAAACCCAACTGGCAATACCCAAGTTCAAACTACCTTACCTACTGAAATACAGGCAAATCCCACACTGCAGTCAACCGTTCAAAACACAGAAATCCCTTCAGAAACCATAGAGAGTATTTTGAAGAATCTTACTTCTGAAGGTGTATTTGTTTTCTCTATGGCAGATGGCAATAATTTTCATCTTTTTGCTTACCATCCTGCTTATCTACCCCTTACACGAATGACGAATGGCATTTGGGATGATTGCTATCCAGCTATTAGCCCTGATGGAACACAACTGGCATTTGCTTCCAATCGAGATGGAGCCTGGGATATTTATATACTAAATTTGAACGATGGAACCATTACGCGCTTAACCAACACTCTTGCATATGATAGTCGCCCTTCCTGGTCACCAGATGGTCAATGGATCGCGTATGAAAGCTATATCAATGATAATCTTGAGATTGTTGTCCAATCTACCACAGACCCGACGCTACCTGTTCTGCAATTGACAGACGATCCAGTAGCGGATTATGCCCCTTCATGGTCACCATCGGGTAGAATCATAGCTTTTGTATCCAATCGAACAGGTAATGAAGATATCTGGCTGGCATCTCTGGATGAGACGAATAATCGCTTCAAGAACGTATCTCAAACCCCTGATGCGATTGAAGCAAATCCTACTTGGTCGCCTGATGGTAACCAACTGGCTTGGTCAAAATCTGATGGAAATATTTCTACTATGTGGATTTCTGACCTGGTTCATCCACCCCGCGAGATGGGAGATGGAACTCTCGCAGTGTGGAATCCACAATCTGACCAACTTGGTGGTATCTTACAAAGTCCCAATGACACCTATCTTCTAGGCTACCATGTCCAAGATACCAGCATATCCATTCAACCCATACACTTATGGGGTGAAGTACGCGGTATAGTGTGGGCAAAGGGTCTCCTTGTCCAAATTGCAGTAGATCAGTACAAGACCAATTCTTCAGCAACCCAAGTTGAATTATGGCATGTTGAAGTGGATGCCACTGTAACAGCACCTGCAGGACGCGATTCGATCGTACCAGTACAAGATGTCGAAGCCCCTTATGCATTTCTTGATGACCAGGTGGATGAGGCATTTACTGCCCTAAAAGAAGCAACCGCAGCGAAAACTGGATGGGATTTTCTCGCAAGTCTTGAAAATATGTATACTCCGATCACACAGCCAGTTCAACCAGGTATCCAACAAGATTGGTTGATTACGGGACGCGGAATTGCTGTAAATCCAGCAAGTTATTACGCAGGGTGGATGGCAGTCAGTAGAGAAGATTATTTTGGCGCCACTTATTGGAGAATTTATCTTAAAGCTCGATATCAGGATGGTTCACAGGGTGAACCTGTTACACAATCAGTCTGGGATTTTACTGCCCGATATAGTGGAGATACCGTTGGTTATGAACAGGGAGGACAATATTTAAACCCGCCCACCGGATACTGGATTGATTTCACTTCTCTGGCAAACCGGTATGGATGGTCGCGCCTGCCAGCAGAGGGCAATTGGCGTACGTATTTCGAAGGCACACGGTTCAACCAGCTTGTTTTTACTGGGGGGTTAAGCTGGTATGAAGCGATGGTACAGATTTATCCCCCCGAAGTTTTAACCTCATCGGATTTTGCCCCATTTATTTCTATCACCCCAAAACCATGAAGAATTCAGCTCTATCCCATTCTAATAATAAGAAATCTTGGGAGAAGAAACACTTTCTTTTCTATTTCTTGATAGTATGCATTCTCCTTTTGAGCTCATGTAAAACGGAGATGGATACAGTCTCTCAAGGAACCCCAACTCTACCGCTTGCAGGAACTCAAAACCTAGTCGATACTCAAACCATCATACAGCAACCTACCACCAAAGTAACCGAGGAACCCCTTCATTTTACGTTTCCCACTTCTGCTGCGCCCCCAGTATCTCTATGGCGCCCTCCACTTTATGAGGTACCCTGGGCATTAAACCCTTTTGATCATTTCTATTTCACTCGACCGATTGCAACAGATGATGTGAATTGGCCACTTGCAGATTATCGTTATGGGGGTGTCTTTTTTGGCATGGACATAATTCATACAGGGATCGATCTTCCCAACCCAAAGGGAACACCTGTCATTGCAGCCGCTGGCGGTAAAGTCATTTGGGCAGGTAATGGTCTTTACCAGAACGATCCGAAATCAAGTGACGATCCTTATGGGTTGGCAGTAGTTATTCGTCATGATTTTGGTTACGAAGGACACAACCTGAGCACAGTATATGCTCACATGGATCGGGTTGATGTATCCGTTGGTCAAAAAGTGAATGTTGGTGACCAGTTGGGGATTGTCGGTACTACAGGTGCTACCACAGGCCCACATCTTCACTTTGAGGTCAGGATCGAAACTAATAGCTTTTACTCAACCCGTAATCCTGAACTGTGGCTTGTACCCCCACAAGGCTGGGGAGTATTAGCGGGAAGAGTCATGAAACGCGATAGAACGTTACTGTATGGGCAAGAAGTCACAGTTGTTTCTGCAGAAACTGGGAAACAATGGACAGTATTTACATATGGTGGGCAACCTGCGAACAGTGATGATTACTATCAAGAGAACCTGGTGTTGAGTGATTTACCCTCTGGCAAGTATCAAATAAAGATCAAGTACGATGAAGAGCTATACAGGTACGAGGTCACCATCAATCCGGGTGCGATCACATATTTTCAATTTGCTGGCTCAGATAGCTTTTCAAGCGAACTACCCAACCCTGTATCACCTTGACATAAATTTCTTATTCTATGGTATTATTCCCAAATCAGGTTCTGAGCAAAACCTGAAGTCTCTTTATGTTAAGAGAAATTTTTTGGGCTGTACAGAAATGCCCACTTATGGAGGAATCAATGTTAAAAAAAGGCAAACTCAGAATTGTGCTGGCTTTGCTGTTATGTGTAGTTGTTTTAAGCGCCTGTTTGAACCGAACCGCAGCTTCACCAACCCCAGATGTGAATATGATTTATACGCAGGCTGCTGAAACACTTGCCGTTCAGCTAACTGGTACCGCAGCTGCCATGCCAACTGCAACATTCACTGCATCTCCCACTGAAACCCAGGCACCTACCGCAACATTAGCTGCCACACTGCCTTTGGGAACCGTCCAACCGGTGGTTACTCTCGCAGGTGTTGCAACCGCTACTTTGGCAGCACCAAAATCACCAGATGCCGCTACATGGGTAGAACAAACCCCTGCTGATGGCTTTCAGATGAATCCTGGTCAGACATTTGACATTGTATGGAAGCTGAAAAACACTGGAACAACCACCTGGACAACAAATTATGTCTATCGCTATTACTCTGGTGCCAAACTGCACGAGAATAAGAATAGCTATAACCTTAAATCTGCCGTTGCACCCAACGATGAAACATTGCTTATAGTGGATGGCGTTGCACCAATGACAGCTGGTGAATACACAACCACCTGGGTAATCACCAACGAAGCAGGCACTAACTTTTATGCATTTACTTTAACCATCAAAGTTGGATCAATCACATCAACCCCCTTTGACTTGGATGCTTACTGCTGTTCTGGTGAAGGTGTACCAGATCCCGCACGCAAGAATGATGCTACCTGTGCAACTTACTGGAATGCAGATAAAAGCGGCACCCCAGAACCTGGAACTGGAAACACTTGTCCTGCGGGTGTTAAATAGCCAGCAGCAAAAGGAGACTATATCATGAAAGCTTTTACGAGATTGGTCTTTTGCACCAGTGTTATCATGGTTTTTCTTGCTGCAGCAGGTTGCAGTGCTCTTAATCAACCCACTTCTGCTCCAACAGAAGACCTGGGTGCAGTTCAAACTGCCGCAGTGGCTACTGCTAATGCAAACCTTGATGAACAAGTGAATACTGCGAAAACAGAGGCAGTGGCTACCGCAATTGCAGCCATTACAGAAGAAGCAAAACTCAATCCAAGTCCAACGGTTGCTTTACCCACCCTTGAACCTACCACAGCCATATCATCTACAACGGTTGTGATCAACACCCCCGTGACAGTAAAAACGAATCCACCCTCAGTTACTGTTCCAACCATCACAAAAACACCCTATACCGATAACTGCAGTGTTGTTTCCACAACCCCTAAGGATTATCAGGTAATGACTCCCGGCCAGGATTTCGACGGGGTTTGGGTTTTGAAAAACACTGGAAAAGTAACCTGGACAGATGGGCAATATTACATCACCAATGTATCGGGAACAATTCCAGTTGAAAAGGATGTGTATTACATCAAAGGTGATGTCGCAGTCAATGATTCTGTAGAAGTAAGGGCAGACATGACCGCACCAACCACTTCAGGAACATATACTTCCAACTGGGCAGTCGTCAATAATGTAGGAATGCCATTCTGCTATATATTTGTAGCAATAACCATTCCGTAATGGCCGATCAAAAAGAAACCATCAGAGCCGAGGTAAAAAACCTCGGCTTTTCATTAGTAGGTTTTACTTCATCCGAGCCTATCTCCAGTTTTTCCATTTTTCAGAATTGGGTTGATGCAGGATTCTGTGGAGAAATGGATTATCTCGCCCGGGCGGATACGATTTGTAAGCGAGCTGATCCGGCTTTATTGATGCCTGGTGTGCGTTCGATTATTGTATTGGCTGCTTCATATCCTCCGCCTGATAACTCAATAATTGATAATCCTGATTTTCCAGCCATTGCTGCTTATGCACAACTGGGTGAAGATTATCATATTTCACTTAAGGGAGCATGCCATCAGGTTGAGTTGATTTTGCAAAGGTTTTATGAAAACAATCAGCTTGAAATAAATGGGGATAAATTACTTATCAGATCCTTTGTAGATACAGCTCCCATTCTTGAAAAAGCATTTGCGCAAAAAGCAGGATTAGGCTGGATTGGTAAGAATGGATGTCTAATCAATAAAGATTTTGGTTCCTGGTTGCTGCTTGCTGAAGTTTTTACCAATGCATTCATCGATCCTGATCCGCCCACGGAAAAGGAATTCTGTGGAAAATGTACCCGCTGTATTACTGCCTGCCCTACTCAGTGTATCCTTCCCAACCGCACTTTGGATGCCCGGAAATGTATCTCTTACCTTACCATCGAGCATCGTAACGAGATACCCGGGAAATTTCAACCTGTTTTGCAGAACAAAATCTTTGGTTGTGATGTGTGCCAGAGTGTCTGCCCATGGAACAGAACATCCAAATCGAAACCTGAGAGTTTGCTTCAGCAATCTTTGTTAAATGCTTTCCCGGAAACATGGCAGCAAGCTTTAGAAATGAATGACGAGAAATTTTCCAGTTTATTTGCTGGTACACCAATAGAACGATTGAATAGAGAAAGGTGGTTGAGAAATGTACTGGTAGCTTCAGCAAATTCTGGTGACCAGACTTTACTCCCACTACTCAGAGATATTCTTAATAATGACACATCACCATTGGTACGCTCTCATGCAGCTAGGGCTGTGTATAGGTTAGCAGGAAAGTCTTCTGTATTCATTTTGCAGCAAGCATTGGATCTTGAAAAAGATGAAAATGTATACAAATCAATACAAGAAATACTAGGCAAAATCTCATAAACCATTTGTTATATAATGAAAGAATGAATGCTAAATTATTTTCTATCATTGTGTGTTTTGTGATCCTGGTTACCGCGTGTGGCAAGGTTACAGAGACTTCTACACCTGATACTGATCTGATAGCTACCCAGGCAGTTGCGACTTTTCAAGCCCAACTCACCCTCACCCAATCTGCTATCATTACCCCCAGTACAACCAATACACCAGAAATCTTAAAAACAGAAATTCCTGCGCTGACGTTAACTCCAATCATACCTTCATCAACTTTGGTTACTTCAACAGGTGATAAGGCTGAATATATTTCCCAGAGTCCAATTGATGGAGCTGAATTAGGGGTAAATCAGAAATTCGATATTATTTTTGTTGTTAAAAATGTAGGCGTAACCACCTGGCAACCAGATTATCAATTGCGTTATCATAGCGGACGTGCTTTTGCAGAGGTATATTTCATTTCATTTGACAAGGAAGTAAAACCTGGAGAAGAAATCACTCTAGTGATGGATGCAATTGCACCCCCCGATCCCGCTACTTATAAAACCAATTGGAAACTAACCAATTCAGAAGGGGTGAATTTTTACGACCTTTCGCTCACTATTAAAGTAGTGTCAGGGAATACAAGTACACCTACTCCGACTGAAACAACGACACCAACACCAGATTGATGATTAGTCATATTTACTACTTAATCATCAGGTGTTGATGTTTCTCCAGGAACAATGATTTTAACAAATACATACTCACCAAAGGTATCCCCCTTCTCGTTTCTCATCAGCCAGTAACCTACATATGTGCCAGGATTCGTTGGAGCTATCATGTCTACAGATATTTCACCAACATTTCCAGATCTGACTGGACTTGGTATCTTTGTTGTTCCACCATCCAATTCATTCCCGTAGGAAAAGATGATGGAATAAGCGGTTGTCCAATCACATGTACCAGTATTTTGTATTTTCCATGTTTTTGTAAATTTTTCACCTGGTTTGAGGATAGAACCATCAGGAATAGTAACATCACTGACATAGGCTGCGTTGTCGCATAAAATTGGAGTACTGTTTACCCTGGGCACAGGTGTGTAGGTGATCTCCATGGGTGTCATCGTTGGGAAAAGGGTTGAAGTTTGAAAAATAGTAGCGGTCATACTGGGTGTAATAGTTGCAGTAGCTTGAACGATGGTTACCTGTTTGGTCAGAGTGGCTGCTACCTCTGTATGTAAAGCATTCAAAGATGCTTCTTCTGTTTCTGTACTGGTGGTTTTGGTACATGAGCTTAAAAAGCAACAGGTTAATAGAATTATTCCGATTGCGTATCTTTTCATAATTGTCTCCATAATTCCGCTTTTTTAACGAAAGATGTGGCAACTCTATTGAACAATAAACAAATGGATTTGATTTTATTATCCAAATGAATTTTACTTATTTTGGATTTCTTTATTCAACACCCAATATATTATATGAAAAAATAGTAAATATGAAAATCAAGCCCCTTTTTTACGCTATTTTATCAAGCCACACGAGTAAGAAAAAAGAAAAGCTGCTATAAGCAGCTTTTCTTTTTTGAATGTTTCTATGAATGATATGTTTGGCGAAATCATTGTGTTGCAGTAGCCGATGGAGCAGCGGGTGTTGTTGATGTAGTTTGAGTCCCAGGACGTGGAGTACTGGAGGGTACAACCGTTTTCGTCGGAGTAACAATATAAACCGGTATGATCAACAAATCACCTGCTTGAATTGAGTTTTTATCAGTGATCGCATCCAGGTTGTTCTTTTTCCGATACTCATTCGTATACTTCAATATTTCATCAACCGTACTCCCAAATTTCGAAGCAATTGCATCAAGGCTGTCACCCAATTTAACGGTATATTCGATTTTCGTTCCACGGGCAAGATCTGTTGGAATAGGTGTTTCAGTGGGCATTTCCTGGTCGGGCGCAGGTATAAGGATCTTGTCACCAGGTATAATAGGGCAACTATTACCAAAATTGTTGATTAACAGAAGCAGGTTCAGATCAACTTCAAATTGTACAGCAATATCATAACAATTATCCCCTTCTTTTACTGTATATTCAAAAGGTCCAGAGGGGGTCAATGTGGCTTCTACCGTGGGTGTTTGAGTTTCAGTTGGCGTCAAAGTGATCGTTGCCGTTGGTGGTATTTCCGTTGGGGTATAGGTGATCGTGGGAGTAGGTGTTTTTGTTTTAAAAAGCGCTATCTGACCTTTTCCCGGTCCGATCAACCATACTACAAGAATCACAATGCCAACAATCACAAGCAATGCTGCTAACCCGCCCAAAATGAACGGCATAAGCTTTTGTTTACGTCGGTAAGAATCGATTACTTCTTGTGGATTTTCTTTATCTTCGCTCATAGGGTTTCCTGTGTTTTCTCTAGATTGAACAACCAGTTGTGCCCGCTAACAGGATATTACCTGAAAAAAGGCAATATGACAAGATGGAGAAACCTTCCTTGCCAAATCAATGATTGTTATGAATATAGCTTCTAAGGAATTGTCCAGTATAGCTCTGGGGTACTTCGCAAATTTCTTCCGGTGTGCCGATTGCGATCAATTCACCTCCCCTGTCTCCACCTTCAGGGCCAAGGTCAATTATTTCATCTGAAACTTTTATAATATCCATGTTATGCTCAATGATCAATACTGTGTTGCCCAAATCGACCAATTGTTGAAGTACCTCAATTAACTTATGAACATCCGCCGCATGTAACCCGACAGAGGGTTCATCAAGCACATAAAGAGTACGTCCAGTGGCACGCCTTGACAATTCTTTTGCCAGTTTTACCCGTTGTGCTTCACCACCCGAGAGGGTTGTTGCGGATTGACCAATTCGTATGTATCCTAACCCAACTTCATTGAGGGTTCTTAATCGAGTGACGATTGCAGGAAAAGCAGAGAATAATTCCAATCCTTCTTCAACTGTAGAATCTAACACATCAGCGATAGTCTTCCCTTTGAAATGTACCTGCAGGGTTTCTCGATTGAATCGTGATCCGTGGCAAACGTCACAAGGTACATAAACATCCGGCAAAAACTGCATTTCTATGCGCAATTGACCATGCCCTTGACAGGCTTCGCATCTTCCACCATGAACATTGAAGGAAAAACGATTAGCCTTGTAACCACGCATTTTACTTTCAGGTAGTTCACCAAATAATTTACGGATTTCATCAAACACACCGGTATAGGTCCCTGGATTTGACCGTGGAGTCCTGCCAATAGGGGATTGATCGATATTGATGACCTTATCGATATGTTCAATTCCGTCTATTCGTTCAAACTCACCAGGATTCGTATGTGCACCATGTAATTCACGAGCCAATGCCTGGTAGAGGATATCAACCATCAAAGTAGATTTACCCGAACCAGACACACCTGTGATACAGGTAAACTTTCCCAGAGGGATAGGTATTGTCAAATTCTTCAGGTTATTTGCTTTTGCACCAACGATAGTAAGAAATTTTCCGTTCCCTTCACGTCGTTTTTCAGGCATGGGTACCTGTAACCTTCGGGAGAGGTAAGCCCCAGTGATCGAATTAGGATTATCCATGATTTGTTGGCTGGTGCCTTCTGCAATAAGGTATCCTCCATGTTCTCCTGCACCAGGACCCAGGTCAACGATCCAGTCAGCAGAAAGGATTGTTTCTTCATCATGTTCCACGACCAGAACGGTATTTCCAATATCTCTCAGGTCTTTCAATGTTTTTAATAATCGATCATTATCCCTGGGATGTAGCCCTATCGAAGGCTCATCGAGTACATATAGAACACCCATCAGGTGAGAACCAATCTGAGTAGCTAGCCGGATTCGTTGTGCTTCTCCACCCGATAAAGAACCTGCTGACCGGTTTAATGTCAGGTAATCTAGGCCTACATTTACCAAAAAACCCAATCTTGCGATAATTTCTCGAATGATCCGGTCAGAAATCGTTCTATCCCTTTGAGAAAGAGGACTATGATCTCCGAGTAAATACTGAACCCATTCAAGAGTTTTATTCACTGGCCAGGTGGTAACTTCGATGATATTTTTACCATCTACTCTGACAGCCTGAGCCTCTTTGCGAAGGCGAGCCCCGTTACATACAGGGCATGGGCGTTTGGACATAAATTCGGAAATTTTGCTACGAATATATTCCGATTGCGTTTCGTGGTATCGCCTCTGCAGATTGTTAACCACCCCTTCAAAACTGGTTTGGAATGAGGTTTCACGTTCTTCTCGTTGGAAGTGGACAGTGATAGCTTTATCGCTGGTTCCATATAAAATCACATTGAGTTGTTCCGGAGTGAATGTCTCAATCGGTGCATTCATATCGATATGATAATGCCTGGCTACCGATTCCAGCATTTGCCAGTAGTACTTTCCGTTTTCTTTACCCCCATTGCTCCATTCCATTGCGGCTATTGCACCTTCAGCAAGCGAGCGCTCTCTATCTGGTATCAACAGCTCAGGATCGATTTCCAACTTTGAACCCAATCCCTGACATTCCGGGCAAGCTCCATGTGGAGTATTAAAAGAAAAAGTACGTGGTTCGATTTCTGTCAGGCTTACCCCGTGTTCAGGGCAAGCAAGATGCTCTGAATAAAAATAATCAACAGGTGGTTCAAGACTTAGATTTTGAACGGTGACAAAACCCTCGCCTACTTTTAAAGCAGTTTCAACAGAATCTGTAAGCCGTGTCCGTGCAGCCTTTTCATCCTCCTCATTTTGAGCTTTTCGAGTCACCAGACGATCCACAACAGCTTCGATGGTATGGATCTTATAGCGGTCAAGGTTAATCTGTTCATCCGAAAGATCATGCACTACACCATCCACCCTCACCCTTGCAAACCCAGCCTTTCGAATTTCATCAAGCACTGCTTGATAAGTACCTTTTCTGGCTCGTACAATGGGTGCCAGGATCAATAGTTTGCTTTCCTCAGGGATCTTTTCAATGGTATCAACAATCTCTTGGGCTGACTGCTTAACAACTTCTCTATCACAAATCGGGCAATGGGGTACCCCAATTCTGGCGAAAAGTAAACGCAAGTAATCATAAATTTCAGTCACTGTACCTACAGTGGAACGTGGATTATGAGATGTTGCCTTCTGATCAATCGAAACTGCAGGAGAAAGTCCTTCAATATAATCGACATCTGGCTTATCCATTTGCCCCAGAAATTGGCGCGCATATGCAGAAAGCGACTCAACGTAACGTCTTTGTCCTTCTGCAAAAATAGTGTCAAAAGCTAGCGAAGACTTTCCTGATCCCGAAAGACCGGTAATGACAACCAGCTTATCACGAGGTATTTCAACTGTTATGTTTTTTAAATTATGCTGGCGGGCACCTACGACCCTGATGTTAGAAGAAGAACCCATTTTAATCCTAAATAGAACATTTATTCTTATTATACATCAACTGTGCAACTTTGCATTATAACATAGCCAAAAATATTACAAATTCTTTGAATTTTCTAAAGCATGTATAATGAGGAATGAATTCATTCTTCCATACTGAGGTCTCAATGGAAACTATAGAACATAAACGAGCAATTCGAGCCTGGACAATGTATGACTGGGCAAATTCAGCGTTCGCAACCACAATCATGGCTGCAGTTTTGCCAGTGTATTATTCATCTGTGGCTGCTTCTAATCTCCCAAAACATATGGCAACCGCCTATTGGGGATTTACAACCTCCTTTAGCGCGCTTATCGCTGCATTGATCAGTCCCGTATTGGGAGCTGCAGCAGACTTTAGTGGAAAAAAGAAACGCTATCTGACCGCCTTTATGATCCTGGGAGTGACAGCAACCGCCTTGTTATATTTCGTTCAGACAGGTGATTACCTTCTGGCTTCTTTATTTTTTATTTTTGCCAATATCGGTTTTGCTGGCAGCCTGGTATATTATGATGGATTACTTCCACATGTAGCCACACCAGATGAAATTGACCAGGTCTCCTCGCGTGGCTATGCCATGGGGTATATCGGTGGTGGTATTTTACTGGCAGTTAACCTTGTCATGATTATGATTGCTCCCAAGTTTATTGAAGGAATTGATACCGCTCTAATGAGCCGGCTTTCATTCGTCACAGTAGCCGTTTGGTGGTTCGTTTTCACCCTTCCATTATTGAGACATGTTAAAGAACCTCGCCGGCGTATAGAAAAGGGGGAAGAGAATTTCAAACCAATACAAGCCAGTTTTTCTCGGCTCAAGAAGACCTTTAAAGAAATTCGCCATTATCGAGATCTGGCAATGGCAATGCTAGCTTTTTGGATATATGCTAATGGAATTGGTACCATCATTGTAATGGCTACAGCGTATGCCACCGAGCTTGGTTTTAGTTCGACAACAACCATTGGAACTTTGCTTATGGTGCAATTCCTGGCTGCTCCCTTTGCTTTTCTTTTTGGCTGGTTGTCACGAAAACTAGGCACAATAAAATCCATTTACATTAGCCTGATCATTTATACCTTCATTTCCATTGCTGGATATTTCCTGTATCATGAGTGGCAGTTCTGGGTTTTAGGTGCTGCAGTTGCTACCGTTCAGGGTGGAAGTCAGGCACTCAGCCGTTCATTGATTGGTAAATTAATGCCAAAAAGCAAATCAGCAGAGTTTTACGGTTTCTTCAGTGTGTTTGAAAAATTTGCCTCCGTCTTGGGCCCACTACTTTTTGGTGTGGTTTCTACCATCATGGGTGAAAGCCGATTGAGCATTGTATCTCTCATCATTTTCTTTATCGTCGGCTTGATCCTGCTAACCCGTGTGAATGTTGAACGCGGCATGGAAGCTGCTCTGGAAGAAGAAGCGCGGATGTCGGACGCTCAGGTTGGTTAACCTATAACCAGCGCCCTATTTTGTTAGAATATGAAGAAATCCAGCGGGAATACCCGCTGGATTTTTAATCGTATGTTTATTTAAAGGAATTGACATTCGCACATCGTGCATAGGCAATTATTCATGGCTTCTGAAAGTATTGCAATGCCATTCGCAGGCGAGATTCTACTTCTTTTGGTGCATCCTTCGGTAAAGACTGGATAACTGCCTGTGCTTCGATCACACTATATCCCAGGCTAGTAAGCGCTTCCAATATTTCAGTATCCACATCCAGGATCGCACCACCCAGTGTTTCCAGATCCCCTTTGATCTTTCCCTTCAGATACAGCAAAATCTTTTGTGCTGTCGTCTTCCCAACCCCTGGCACTCTCCCAAAAACATCTGCCTGTTCAGATAACACAGCTCTTTTGATCATATCTGTAGATAGCGTTCCCAGGATTGCCAGAGCAAGTCGCGGACCAACTCCATTGACTCCAAGCAATTGTGTGAATAATTCGCGTTCATCGACTCTTTCAAAACCATATAGTGCTAAAAGGTCTTCACGAACTATTAGATGAGTATACAATGCAATCTTCTGTCCAGCATATGTCTGATGAAGAAGTCCTGGTACTGTATAGACCCGTAAGCCAATTCCACTCTGCATGATCACCAGTGATCCATCTTCAACTGTTAGCACTGTGCCTTCCAGAAATGCGATCATCTCTCACTCTCCTTCATTCTTTTTCGGTGTTGATTGAAGATCTCATACATTACCACAGCAGTTGCAACCGCCAGATTCAACGAATCGGCAGATCCTGCCATAGGAATAGCAACCACATCATCACAAAGAACATAGTGCGATTCAGTCAGTCCTTGTCGCTCGCTCCCCATGAGCAAAACCATAGGATCGGGATAAGGATAACCATAATAATCTACCTGAGCTTTATCAGAAGTACCAATAACTTTAATTCCTCTTGATTGCTTCCAGGCAGCAAACTGCTCCAGACTGGCTTTAATGAATTGCAAGCTGAAAAGTGTGCCCATACTGGCACGCATAGCAGCTGGATCATACGGATCGGTGGATTGATCCAATAGGATTAGTCCTTTTCCACCAACTCCATCCAAAGCACGCATGATTGTGCCAAGATTACCAGGATCTGCCACAGAATCCAATGCGACTACCAGATCACCTGCGTTTGGTTTCAACTCATCGAGACACATCCATTTTTGTTCACAAACCGCAGCGATTCCCTGTGGATTCTCCTTTTGTGAGATGGAACGAAAAACTACATCATCAAGCTCCAAAACAGAGATATTTAACATATTGGCTTTTTCGACTAATGAGTATCCATAGTCACTATGGAGAAGTCCTGGAGCAATAAGAAGACTATCAAATACAGCCTGATGATCGAATGCATCTCCAACAATACGTAATCCTTCACAGTAGAAAAGACCACTGGTCTGACGCTCTTTCTTCTCACGTAATTTTCGAATAGCTTTAATCTTTGCATTAGCTGTACTTGTAATCATAATGTTGCCTGGTAGTAATTATTATGATTCAAATGACAGATGGCAATTGCCAGGGCGTCTGCTGCATCATCAGGCTGGGGAATCTTGTCAAGCTGTAATAACGTCTTCACCATACTTTGAACTTGATGTTTATCCGCCATTCCATAACCTGTGACCGCTTGCTTGACTTCCAAAGGTGTATATTCACCGATTGGGATTTTCTCCTGTGCAAGAGCCAGTAAACAAATTCCACGAGCCTCGCCTACCGAAATGGCAGTAGATACATTCCGCTGAAAAAATAACTTCTCCACCGCTGCAGAGGCAGGATGGTGGAGAAGAAGCAATTGTTTTAATTCAGAATGAAGGATTAATAAACGATCGCTAAGGCATATGCCTGGTTTTGTTTGAATGATTCCATAGTTGACTGCATAGATGCTTCCATCTGGCTTTTGAGTGATGAAACCATATCCAGTAGTCGCAACTCCCGGATCAATACCCAAAACAAGCATTAACCCTCTTCCAGGACAGCAAGAGCCTCCTCAGAAATATTGAGGTTGGAATACACATTCTGTACATCATCCAGCTCTTCCAGTGCCTCCAATGTCTTTAAAACCTGAAGAGTTTCATCTACTCCCAGATTTATTTCCTGGTTGGCTTCCATACGTATAGAGGCATCTTCGATTGGAATACCAGCAGAGCGTAGTTTGTCGCTCAAGATTTTGAACTTGTCTACAGGAGCTACGATCTCAATAGATGTTCCGTCATCGGTCACATCATCTGCACCGCCATCCAGAGCAATCTCAAATATTTTATCGAAGTCGTTTCCCTTGGATGGAATTGAAAAATATGCCTGGCGGTTAAATTGCCACGCGACAGAACCAGCTTCACCCAGGTTACCCCCAGAGCGAGTTAGAATGTGGCGTACTTCAGCAACAGTTCGGTTACGATTTTCTGTCATGCAATCAATGAGCACTGCAATACCATGCGGGGCGTAACCCTCATACATCACTTGTTCAAATGCAAATCCATCTTTTAGATCACCAGTACCACGCTTGATTGACCGTTCGATATTGTCTTTTGGCATGTTCTGTGCTCGAGCTTTATCCACTGCCAATCGCAGCCTGAAATTCATTTCAGGATCACCACCACCTTCACGTGCTGCCATCACAATTTCTCGAGTCAGCCGGGTAAATAACTGACCTCGTTTAGCGTCTGCTGCACCTTTTTTTCTTTTAATGGTCGACCATTTATTATGACCAGACATATTCTTTCTCCATCTTTTTTAGAATAGCCTAATTTTTCAAGATTATACCATAACGCGCCGTCTTAACAGTTCTGCAAGGCGGCGCCTTTTTTCGCCAAAAAGTATTGAATCGTCCGTCCATATATACTAAAATTCCATTATATTATTACCAATTTATTACCATTTTATTACATCTAATATTATTATTTCTTAGTGATTAGCTAATATGAAACGATTTAAATCAACTTTTCGCTTTTTCTTGATTTTGACTTCACTCCTTTGTCTTCTTTTGACATCCGGATTTTCCTCTTTCATTCCGGAGACTGCTGGTGAAACTGAATTAAATCAAGAAACGATCGTTAATTCTTCACTCCCTACCATTTCACATTTTGTCCAATCGTTGCAATTGAGCTCCTCTGAAAAGGTTACGGGTGTATATATTCCAAATACATTCGCATTCAATGTAGTTCAACAACCTGCGGGTAATCCAGCATACGTTTCAAGTGCAGAAGATGTAATAACCCAATTCTCTATGGCAAGTAATTATGGTTCGATTGGTTTGATGGCGCATAATAATCTTGCAGGTGCCACATTCGAAAAAGTCATTCCCGGGCAAACTATTGTGGTTATTTATGGAGATGGCACACTAGATTATTATCACATCACAGCAATAGAAAAATATCAGGCTCTTAACCCTACCAGCCCATATTCACAATTTGTCAATCTTGATACGAATGGTGCTGTGATGAGCGCTGAAGATCTATTTATGCATGTTTACGCAAATGCAGGGACCCTGGTACTGCAAACCTGCATCGCTAATGGCAATCAGGCTTCGTGGGGTAGAATGTTCATCCTGGCTGAACCAATCCAGGAATTTCAGCCATAATCTTATTCACTGACAACCGGGTTGGTCAACACACCAATCCCTTCGATTTCTACTTCGACGATATCACCGGTATGGAGCGGACCCACTCCTGCCGGTGTTCCGGTTAAAATGATATCGCCAGGCTCCAATGTCATGATCGATGAAACAAATGCGATCAGTTGGTTAATGCTAAAAATCATTTCTCGGGTGGAAACCATTTGTCGGATCTCATTATTTACACGGCAGGTCAGCATTGCATCTGCAGGATCGAAATTTGTTTCTATCCAGGGACCAATCGGGCAGAATGTATCAAATCCTTTTCCACGCGTCCATTGCCCATCCAAACGCTGCAGATCACGCGCAGTCACATCATTGGCTATCGTATAACCTAAGATGTATTCCGAAGCTTTTTCTGTTGTGATCCCATGCCCACGTTTTCCCATCACAACCACTAGCTCACCCTCATGCTCAACCTGGCTGGATTGTAGTGGTAACTTGATAGCATCTTGATGTCCAATCAATGAACTCAAAGGCTTGAGAAATAAGATTGGTATTTCAGGAATTTCAGCCCCATGTTCCAAAGCATGTGCAACATAATTTCTGCCAACACAAATAATTTTTGAGGGGGTAACAGGAGGTAACAGCTTTACCTGGTTGATTTGAAGGTGTGCTTCATGCCGACGAAATTCACCAAAAATATCCCCCTCCACCTCACCTACCATTTTATTAAATACCCAGCCATAAGAAGCTGGCTGATCTTTCCATTGATATCGAATAAATTTCATGGTATTTTCCCAAGTTTAAGGTATAATATCTGCCTGCGGGCGGGTATCTCAGTTGGTTAGAGAGCTTCTCTTACACAGAAGATGTCGCAGGTTCGAGTCCTGTTCCGCCCACTCTTTCAAAGTGAAAACTTCTCTTTTTGAGAAGTTTTCACAATTATTTTAATAATACCCCTGAAATATCACATTACCAAATATGTTTATCTTCAAACTATTCTCGTATAGGGTTTCATTAGAACCAATCACGTTTGATAAAGATGCCGATCACCAACCCAGCTAAGCCGGTGAAAATCGCAATAATGATGAGATATGCCCAGGGAAGATCAGCAAAAGGCAGAGTTACATTCATTCCAAAGAAACTGGTTACGATTGTAGGGATGCTAAACACGATCGTTATGGAAGTCAGGAATTTCATGACTACGTTAAGATTATTTGAAATAATCGAAGCAAATGCATCCATCATAGAACTGAGAATGTTATTGGCAATATTGATCATTTCGATCGCTTGCTGATTTTCAGTAATGACATCCTCCAACAGATCCTCATCTTCAGGATACATCCGAAATAGCCGGGTATTTTGCAACCGATTTAACACCAATTCGTTTGATTTCAGTGCAGTAGTGAAATACACCAGGCTTTTTTGATATTTCAATATTTCTAATATCTCTTTATTTCTCGAAGACAGGGTAAGCTGGTCTTCCAACACATCGACATTCTTATTGATTTCACGCAGGTAAGCCAGGTATTTATTCGCTGCAATCAGAAGAATCCGCAAAACGAACCTGATCCTCTTTCCTGTGGACCAGTTCTTTACTTTACCAATGGTAAAGTCGTTGAGAATGTCTGTAGGAAGTTTACTGATCGTCACAAAGTAATTCTCGTGGATCACCATACCAAGCGGAATTGTGTTATAGGGAATATCCACAACTTCACCTTGATAATAAGGCATTCTCATTAATATAAACAGGGTGCCGTCATCTTCGCGCTCCGTACGCGATCTTTCATCGAGGTCAAGAGGGTAAGTAACAAAATCTTGTGGAATTCCCAGACCTACAACTTCTTCGATTTCCTCGGTTGTCGGGTCAACCAGGTTGATCCAGCAACCATCTACGGGTTGGCTCAGAATCTGTAGCCCATTTTCAGTGCTTTTATAAATAGTCAGCATGGGTTCCTCCGTAAAATGGTTTGCAACAAAAAAACCTCGCGAAGGTCTCAAAGGCTCCATATTGCAGGAAAATCATTCCTTTGCCAGATAATTGCCCGAGTTGCCCGAAAACAAACCCGGAACTGGGATAAAAACTAACCTTCGCAAGGCTTTACGTCTTGTTGGTATGCTATTTTACTCCCTTTCTATAATTATTCATAGTGTTTTTGTTAGGATTTTTTAAGTATTTTTACCCAATATACTTGAAAACTACATAATTTCTAAATCAGACCAAGTTATGATGAGCCTGACTATTGGAACTGACAAGACAGGACGTTGTAAACACTATCAGGATTGTGTACAAATTAAAGAAACAAAAATAAAAAGATCACTCATCACAATTCATCACCGCAATTTCCACAGTCAAAACATCAATATTCGCAATGGTTCTTCCAAGAAAACCAGGTTCATCTGATCCCGAAGAATTTCAAACTGAAAGATGATAGGTTTTTGAGAGGATCCTGGGCAGTTCAACGATCACTTTTAACAATGTTTTTCTAAAACAGTTTTATAAAAGATATCTTAGTTGTTACCAGGAAGTAATTGTGAAATCCAAATGGTTTAAGGTTTTCTTCCTTGTTGGTTTATATTTTTGTGGCGTAATTATCTGGGGTCTGCTTCTGAATTGGGGGAATGTTTCAGCTGTTCATGATTGGGCAGAAATAAATCTTCCCAGATTGGCTTTCTTACAAAATGCAGTTCGTTCACTATCATTACCTCTGCATATGGTAGGTACCGGAGCTTTACGCGGATTAACTGATCGCTTTTTATCCATACCGGATGTCATCCTATCGCCAGATATAATTCTTCTCAATTTCCTGAATATTAAAATATTTATCCTCATTCACTGGTTAATTTGTTATACCCTGGGATTTTTCTCTCTGATATGGCTTTACAAACAACACAATATTCAGACTGGTTCATTATTCCTATTGTTTATTCTAATTAACTTTAATGGACATATTATCAGCCATCTCAGTGTAGGTCACTTTACCTGGGGAGGGTATTTCCTGTTTCCCTGGCTGATCATACTTTGCATGGAACTCAGAACAATAAAGCGAATTTGGGTGTGGATTTCTGTAGTTGCGGTTTTATTGTTATTAATGTGGTTTTTGGGTTCTTTTCAACAGTATCTAATTAGTCTCATTATGCTTCTTTTCTTTAGTTTACTTTCATGGCGAAAAGCAGGTATAGTTCTTATTTCTGTTCTTTTCAGCATTTTGCTTTCTCTTGGAAGAATTCTCCCGTCAATTTTAATCTTTGGAATTGCAGATAGCGCACCTCTTGGTGGTTATCCACTTTTAAGGTTCATATGGAGTTCTGTTACTTCTACAAGAACAGTGGATAACTGGCTTCCCTATAGTAATTTTCAGAGTCCTCTAGGTTGGTGGGAATTTAATATTTATCTTGGCAGAATTGGAATTTTTCTTTTAATAGCCCTCGGTGGGTTTTGGATATTACAGCAGTTTATCGAAAAACAAATATCTGCTTTCTGGTTGCCAATTTTGGGGCTCTTTTACCTTTCAATCAGAAATAACTTCGCAGAATATTTAGCGTGGATACCTCTATTCTCAGGGATTCGGGTATATACACGGCTGATCATTGTTCCTTTGATCATTGTTGCCATAGTCGGAATAGTTGCCCTTGAAAGAATTAAGGAAAAACTTCCAAAGATTGGCAAGGTCATTACTTCAATTGTGATCTGGTTGTCTGGATGTTATCTCGCCTACGATCTGATCCATTGGTCATTTCAATGGGATGTAGAAGAAGTTCAACAAATCTTTCCGGTCGTAGATTTGAATTTGCTTTTACAGGTTGTTGGTAATCATACAGATCCACTTTATTCTTCTACACTAATTGCCGGAGCAATCTGTAGTATTCTCTCCCTTTCATTCCTCCTTATTATGTGTCTGAGAGAGAACAAGAAATTGAGACAAATAGCAAATAATTGATCGTGATTTTTAAACCCTAAATAATGAACAAACTATGAATCTTGATCACACATACACAGCACGCCTTAAGGTATAATAGGGTTGCAATGGGGATGACAGGCATCGACGGAGGAGGCTGGTCCCGAATTGCGAGCCGAGAGGTACCGACCTCGTAAAATCAGTACAAAACACAAGTGCCAACCGCACTTCATACGCTGCAATGCCCTTAGCTGCATAAGCGAAGAGCGCAGCTGACCTTCAAGTAAGGTCACGTCCACTCACACCGAACTCCTGCCGGTCGCGAGATTGGGCGTCACAAAGCCGGAGTGCCATCTGGTGATCCGTGAACCAGGTGAAAGAGGGCTTTCGGGCCTGAGCGGATAGCCCTTTCTGGATTTCGCTGGTTGTGCCAGCCGGGGCGATACCTGAAAGCCAGATATGCTCGTAGTATATTCGAGGGTCGAATCTTTCGGACGCGGGTTCGAATCCCGCCATCTCCACCTGTTCATTCCAGAACTGCAAAAAATTTCACAGATGGTGAAATTTTTTGCTATAAAATGTAGATTATCCTCTCTCACTTAAACCAATTATTCTTTAACAAAAATTTAAATCCATTTTCTAACCTATTTTCTGGTTTGTTATCTTTCAACGATCTGCAGTATAAATTTGTTTGAATTGACATACACCCCTTCACTGGTTATACTTGCCTTGCGCAATATTGGCACATGGAGGTACGATTGAAAAAAGCACTTATCACAGGCATTACTGGTCAGGATGGTTCATACCTGGCTGAGCTGTTACTAGCAAAAGGATACGAAGTACATGGTCTCATCCGCCGTGCCAGCACCTTTAATACCCGCCGTATAGACCACATTTACCATGATCCACATAATAATGGTGAAACGGTTCATTTATATTTACATTACGGGGATTCCACATCATCTGAAACTATTCTGGATGTTATTTACAACATTCGCCCCGAGGAAATTTATAATTTATCCGCTCAAAGCCATGTAAGGGTAAGCTTTGACATGCCTGAATATACTGGTGATGTTACCGGGTTGGGAACAACTCGCATCCTTGAAGCGATCCGGAAAAGTGGTGTGACTACCCGTTTTTACCAGGCATCTTCCAGTGAAATGTTCGGTGGTGCAAAACCTCCACAAAATGAAATGACAGCTTTCGAACCCCGTTCGCCATACGCTGCTGCAAAAGTATATGCTTACTGGATCACCCGTAATTATCGCGAAGGATACAAACTTTTCGCAAGCAATGGAATTCTTTTCAATCACGAAAGCCCACGTAGAGGGGAAACATTTGTCACACGAAAAATCACTCGCGCCCTGGCATCCATCATGGCGAAGAAACAGAACACTCTATACCTGGGCAACCTCGATTCAAAACGAGACTGGGGATATGCTCCTGAATATGTAGAAGCGATGTGGAAGATCTTGCAACAAGACCAACCCGGCGATTTTGTTCTTGGCACAGGAGAAGCCCATACAGTCCGGCAGTTCCTGGATGAAGCATTCGGGTATGTAGGTTTGGATTGGAACAAGTACGTCAAGATCGATCCTCGTTACTATCGTCCCACAGAAGTCGATTACCTGCAGGCTGATTCCTCACGTGCAGAAACTATTTTAAGCTGGAAACCGAAAGTTCACTTCCATGAGCTGGTTCGGATCATGGTGGATGCTGATCTGGAATTGATGGGTTTAGAAAGCCCAGGTGAAGGAAAACGGATCATTGAAGAAAAGTTTGGTGGTTGGCATCGCTGGGAACACCAGGTTGTCAGTATGGAACGCATCTAGTTATTGAGCGCTTCGTTATAGACTCGTAATACTTCGTCTGCATAAGAATATCCAACACCTGTGGGACCGTAGGCTAGCAGCCCGTCCCGCAGGTTTTCATTTTTAACAATGTATCCCTTTAATAATTGTGACCCATAATAAATATTGAATTCAGGATCGAATAATTCATCCATGGTAGGTCTTGTCGCAAAACAGGGGCCATTGATACAGAGAAAATTAGCTGCCAACCCATCGCTTGGCATAATTTGCATTAAGCCCACTGCACCATTATTTGAATATGCGTCCGCAACTCCAGCACTTTCTACCTGGATCACCGCAGCGATTAAATTTGCATCCACACCCGCCTCCTGCGCGCTGATCGTGATCCATTGACACCACTGCTTTACAGACTCGGGATACTTGTTGGATATACTGCAGTTAGACAAATTTTGCTGAACCATCGTATTTTCAGTATTTTCTTCTGGTTCGATTATTTCTTGTTCATTTTGCTCAAATCCAATCACAAAATCTGCTGAAGCCAGATGAGCTGTAGTCATAATGACAACCAGGAACGCGATCAACAGAGAGGGGATTAAAAATCTAACCGGAGTATTCATTCTTAATATAATATAGCACTTTTGTTCTATTTTTGCAATAGATTAAATTATGATAGTATTTATCCATGGTCAAAGTGAAATACATCTTTTTTATATTTGCGCTTCTTACACTATTTTTAATTGCCGGTTGTAACCCACCAGAAATTCTTCCTGAAACATCAATAGATGTTCAAATCTCGGATAAAGGGTTCATCCCAGATGTTCTCTATGTTCCCACGGGGAAAGAAATTTATGTCACCCTGACAAATTCAACACAAGAAGACCATAATTGGGTCATCCTGGCAGATTCGTACGTTAACCCATACCTTCAAGGTCCTCCAACTGTTTATTTCGAAGTCGAAGTACCTGCTGGAAGAATAATAAATACCAGTTTTTTATCGCCAAAATCACCCATCCAATTGGATATAGTTTGTGAAAATGACGAATGTATTAAAGCAGGAATGAATTCTTTATTGGTTGTAGTAGATAAATAGTCTATTTGTTGGGCGGATGAATTATCAGAACAAACTCCCCTTTTTTATCGCCAACCTGGTTCAAAACCTCTTTAATATTACCCCGATAAATTCTTTCATCTGGTAACGTCAGGTTAAACGCCAATGTAATTCGCTTAGTATCTCCAAACACCTTTGATATATCCTGCAACAAACGTCTTAGCCTGTAAGGGGTTTCCATAATTACCAGAGTCACATTCATTGATTTTAACCGCAGAAGAGTTCGTGAACGTTCTGCATCATCTCTCGGTAAGAATCCCACGTAATAGAAAGGTTCAGCTTGAAAATCCAAAATGGATAAAGCTGTCATCAAAGAGGAGGGACCAGGTACAGGCACAATACTGAATCCAGCCTGATTAACAACCGCTATAATATCAGCTCCAGGATCTGCAAAAACTGGTGTCCCACAATCCGAGATCATAGCAATGTTCTTGCCAGTAGCAAGTTCCATTAACACCGCTTCTTGCATCTGTGCCTCATTGTGTTCATTAACTAGAAGGATTTCCTTGATCGGGATTTCCAGCTTTTTCAGGAGCGTCGTGCCTTCTCTTCGTTCCTCGCAAATGATAACATCTACATTCCGAAGGACATCTATCGCTCGTAAAGTAATATCCTGTAGATTGCCAATGGGTGTAGCAACAATATATAAAACACTTTTCGTATCCATTTATTCAGTTATTTTCCTTTTTCCTACCCATTGTTTGAGTAGCCCGATGACCACTCCTTTACGTGGCGAAAATAAGAAAACAAATAAGAATAACATTGTAGCGGTAAATACGATCGCAGCACCTGAAGAAACATTGCCATAAAAACTGGCATATAAACCTACCAGACTTGAGAAAGCTCCAAATACTGCAGATAATGCCATCATCGATGGTAATCTGCGAGTCAATAGATATGCTGTTGCTGGAGGTGTGACGAGCAAAGCAGCTACCAATCCCACACCCACAGTTTGAAGAGAAACCACAATCGTCACTGCCAGAATAATCAATAAAACATTCCGCAGCAGCCCAACCTTTAATCGTTGAGTCACAGCCAGGATTGGATCGAATAATACTACAAGAAATCTGCGATATAGAAAAGCAACCGATAATAGAATGACAATAGCTGATCCAATGGTGACGATCAGATCCTGTGTACTTACTCCCAACACGTTGCCAAATAGAATATGCGATAAGTCAACTGCATACGATCGAATGCTACTGATAAGCACAATTCCCAGCGAAAGAGCTGCAGAAAACAGGATACCGATAGCTGTATCCTCCCGGATCGTTCCTTGCCGTGACAATAACCCTATGCCCAAAGAAATTATCACTGCAGCAATTAAAGCACCCAGGGTCAGATTTCCACCCAGGAGGTAAGCAATCGCTATTCCGGGTAGTACGGCGTGTGCCATAGCATCTCCAATAAATGCCATGGATTTGAGGACAACATAGCAGCCTAAAATCGCACAGAGAACACCCACTACCAGTGCAGCCACCAATGCTCGCTGCATGAAAGCATACTGCAATGGAGTTATGAGCCAGTTAATGAAGGTCATGTTCTTTCTCCGCTTCATCATGAGGGCAACATTCATCGACAATCATAGCTCCGTTTAACATTAATATTCTTTCACCAAACGCAGCCTTTACCAGTTCAGGGGTGAAAACTTCATCAGGAGTACCATATGCTATCAATCTTCGGTTGATCATCAATACCTTTTCAAACCGCTTGCTTGCCATATTGAGATCATGAGTGGATACCATTACAGTAACGTTCTGTCGATGCATTTCCTCTAAGAGACTCATAGTAGTTTCTTGGGTTGGAATGTCTACACCTGTAAATGGTTCATCCAGTAGCAAAATGTGTGGTTCCTGGGCAATTGCTCTGGCTAAGAATACTCTTTGCTGCTGCCCACCAGAAAGGTCATGAATCGATCGTTTTGCCAGGTCAGCAATCCCCAGTTGCTTCATAGCCCTCTGCACAGATTCTTCATCCTTTTCAGAAGGTTTTTTCAACCAACCAGTATGTAAATAACGCCCCATCATTACAACATCTTTTACAGTGATAGGAAATTTCCAATCTACATCTTCACGTTGTGGAACAAACGCCACACAATCCTTGTGATGCCCTAAAGGAAGCCCATGTATGAAGATTTCACCGCTGGCAAGCGGAAGCAAGCCAACCAGCGCTTTAAAGAAGGTGGATTTTCCAGCTCCATTTGGCCCTACTACAGCCAGGCAGATGCCATGAGGAATGGTTAAAGTCAAATCTTCAAGAGCTGATACTTTCCCAAAATGCACAGTTACATCTATAAGTTTCAATTCTGCAGGATTCTTTGAATTAAGATCAATATCTCGTTTCATTTTTTATTTTCTTTCAAAGCATCCACAATTCGCAAAGTATCATACTTCATCATATCGATGTATGATCCAGCCAATCCATCTGATGTAGTAATGGAATGGGTATAAATATCTGAAACAACCGTAACACCCGTTTCGCCTGCAATTTGATCAGCCAGACCTGTGTTAGCGCCTGTTTCAATAAAAATTGCCCTTACATGCTCCTTTTGGATTACACTGATCAGGTCTGCAAGATCAGCCGCCGATGGTGCCGCTTCACTGCTGACAGATGGAATAATCGTACCTGCCACTTTGAAACCATATCGGTCTGCAAAATAACCTAAACTTTCATGGTTTGTCACAATAATTCGGTTTTCAGGTGGGATCAATGTAACCTGCTCAGTAATCCATGTATCAAGATCTCTCAACTGCTGGATATACGCATTCGCGTTTGCTTCATAAATGGATTTACCTCGAGGATCAAATACAGATAAACCATCTCGAATATTATTCACATACGTGATCACAAGATTTGGATCAAGCCAGAAATGAGGGTCGCCTTCTTCACCATGTCTGGTTTCTCCTGGCAGGTCTCTGATCACTGGTTCGAGTCCATCAGAAGCAATGATACGAATTTGTTTGTCATTCTTTATCATCAGTGGATCAAGCCATTGTTCTAATCCACCGCCATTGAGCACTAACACCTTTGCATTCTCCAAACGGGCTACGTCCTGAGGAGTAGCTTGAAATGCATGGGGATCTGTTCCAGCAGGAACCAATACATCCACCGATAAACGATCTCCTGCAACTTGCTGTGTAATGTCAGCTAAAAAAGATTCTGCTACCAGTACATCAGGCGAGAGATTTGTTGTTATCGTTGTCTGATTATCGGACGTACAACCAGATAATACCAAAACTGCCAACAGGAATGATAAAGTAATCAGGTTGATAGATTTCATCTTTTCTCAGGAGCAAAATAGTTTCTATTGTAAGAAATTCAATGGATTGACCTTCCCATAGGTTTCACTCATTAATTCAAAGTGCAGATGTGGGCCGCTTGAATTACCGGTAGTACCCATATACCCGATCACATTGCCTTGATATACGTAAGAACCACAAGCGACATTTAATGCACTCAGGTGGGCATACAGTGATTGCCAACCATAACCGTGATCGATAACGATCATGTTCCCATACCCATAATCATTCCACCCAGCGTACACTACCACACCATTATCCACTGCATAAATGGCGTTTCCCTCCTGACCACCAATATCAATGGCAGGATGGTTGGATTCAACAGAATAGTTATATCCAGAAATGTATCTCGCAGTAGTAGGCCAAATATAAGTTCCAGAGCCAACCGGACCATCCATGATCTCACCACAGGCTCCAGGGCCAAAATTCTTTGCAACTGCCGGGTTATCCCTGGAAATTCGAGGTGCGCTCCAGGTGACGAAACCACGTGAACCGCCGGGAACGAATATCCAGGTGCCAGGTTCAATGTTTGGATTTGCGTAATCTCCAATTGTTTCCATGGAGAGGTTATTGCTTCCCCAATTTATAATATCTTCAGGCGTTACGCCATAAGCTGCTGAAACCCCATTTAAACCATCTCCAGCATGCCATTCATAATATACACCATCAGCAGGCAGGATATTCAATTCCTGCCCTGGAGAGAGGTTATGTGGATCATCAGCAAGAGTGTAATAGTTTCCCCATAATATTGTTTCAGGTTTAAGGTTAAATTTTTCTGCGATTCCAAATACTGTGTCTCCCTCTTGTACAGTGTAGGTGATCACTTCAGTACGTGGTCTTACAGGAAACATGGTGTGCAGTAATGCATCTCGAGTAATACCCGGGTATTCTTCTGCTACTATTGGACCACCTGCACCACCAGAAGTTTGGTAGGTCGGAATGATGAGAGGGACTGTAGATGTTGCAGTAGGCTCAGCAATGTCTGCAGCTTTACTTCCTAGATTTAGCTTACGTATGATAATCACAAAAAATATGATAAGTAGTAATGAAATTATTCCCGTTGATGCACGTAAAAAAGTTCCACTAAGACCAAAACGAATTATGTTTTCCCACAACGTCAAGAATTTTGAGGAAGGCGCAGGAGTATCTGCAAGATTTTTAATTTCTGAAGTATTATCCTTCGACTTATCTATAGCTTCCTTTTTTATATCTTCCATATATATTACCTTGGTTTGCATCATAACACAGCAAAAAATGCCGGTCAAGAAAGTAAGCATTGTGATGATCGATCATTTCATTAGAACAATATATGAATTTTTTTTAGAAAAGAACAATTGAACGTGGACGAGATATAATAATTTTATCGGAGAGAACATGGCAATAAGTATCGAGCAAAAAATCGGGAATTTACTGCAAAAAAAAGGATTGAAGCTCTGCCTGGCTGAATCATGCACTGGAGGGCTTATAGCCAACAAGATCACAAATATTCCGGGGTCATCTGAATACTTCGTTAGCGGTATTGTTGCATACTCTTATGAGGCAAAAGAAAAACTATTAGGGGTTAAGAAACAAACCCTGATGGATCATGGTGCAGTAAGTAGAGAGACTGTTCTGGAAATGGCTGCTGGTGCGCGAAATAGCATGATACCATTCTTTGCTTTAGACCAGTTAGTGGGTGTATCTGTAAGCGGAATTGCTGGCCCAGGTGGAGGTATGCCAGAAAAACCGGTTGGCCTTGTCTGGATAGGGCTCAGCACGCCTACTGGAAATTGGGCATATCAATTTATTGGTACCGGAAATAGAATTCAAAATAAACGATATTCAGCTAGAAAAGCATTGTTACTGCTTGTAAAATATTTAGAAGGCTATGAAAAGCCAAACGATTAATATTCTAAGTACCCGATATTTAGATGGAAAAGATCTCCCTTGGAAATTTCTTGTTGATACAAGGGAGTGTCAGGTCATCAATTTTGGACGTACCAGTCAAACCATTGCAGGATTTTCTATCCTTGCCCAACTTGATGAAGGTGATGTTGTTGAACTATTTTTCGACAACACTTCAAAACAATGGTCTATCAAACAGGATTTTCTTCGCAGAAAAATGATATAGCATTGTGACATTATTTCAATAAATCACAACAGGTAGCGATCATGAAATCTTCTGATAAAAAGAAAATTCTTATTTTGACTGCTGACGCAGGTTTTGGCCATCGAAGTGCTGCCACTGCAGTGTCTGATGCATTAAAACAGACCTATAACAATCAACTTCAAGTCGATATCATTAATCCTCTGGATAATAGAAAAGCCCCATTCTTCTTACGGGAAAGCCAATCAGATTATGACAAGATAATACGCAGTATCCCTGAGCTTTATAAGGTTGGATATGAAGCCAGCGATAGCACTTTTTCAGCATCTGTATTCGAACGTGCTTTAACTGTTCTTCTGTTTGATGTAATGTTTGAAATTATTCAGGAATACCAACCTGATGTAATCTTGACCACTTACCCGCTTTATCAGGCACCTTTCACTGCAGTCCGATTCATTCACCGAATCAATATCCCCTTGTATACCGTTATCACCGATCTGGCGACTGTCCATCATATCTGGTTCAATCGTCATATTGATGGTTTATTTGTACCAACAGAAGAAGTAAAGCAATTGGCGATGGATGCAAAGATTCCTGAGAACCGAATCGAAATAACCGGTATTCCAGTTTCTCCCGCATACAACCAAATATCGAAAGATAAGAAAACATTACGAAGTGAGTTGGGCTGGGATCCAGACCTTACCACCATTCTGGCAGTGGGCAGCAGGAGAGTTGAACAACTCGAAGCCTCCATGAATGTAATTAACCATTTTGGCGAAAAGCTTCAATTGATTGGAGTTGCGGGGAAAGATTCCGTCCTTTATCAACAACTCATGGAAATGGATTGGCATATTCCCACTCATATTTATGAATATGTATCAAATATGCCACATTTCATGATGGCATCTGATTTTATTATTACAAAAGCTGGAGGTTTGATAGTTACAGAGTCATTGGCTGCAGGGCTTCCAATGATGCTGATAGATATTATTCCGGGTCAGGAGACAGGAAATGCAGAGTATGTTGTACATCATGGTGCAGGGCAAATTACCCTGGAGCCAATTGAAGTGCTTGAAACTCTCTATCACTGGTTGAGCAATGATAGAAAAATCCTTATCGAAAAATCGCAAAATGCTAAGTTTATTGGCAAACCAGATTCAGCAATTCACATTGCGAATACTTTATACTCTGCAGCACAAGTAAAATATGAAAAAAACACCTCTTTACGGCCAGAATTTCAACAGAACCTGCTAGAGTTACTGAATCGATATAAGATAAAAATTCCAGAAGACCGTTTCTTCATTAAAAAACAATGAACCTTACTACACTTACCAATAGCACCTTCGGAATAGCGACTGCACTTTTCCTGAGCAAACTTCTGCCCCCTGTGATTGCTTATCCATTGACCAGTCTAATGGCAAGAATTGTAAGTAAACAGAAAAATCTGGAGATCGTAAACACAGTACGCTGCAATCAGTGGGTGGTCCATGATCAAAATTTGGATGCAGAACAGCTGGATAAATGTGTATACGCAGTATTTAAATCGCATTTAATTTGCTTATACGACTTATATCATAATGTAAATCACTATAGCCGAATAACAAAAAAAGTGACATTCTCACCAGAATTAATTAATCTTATTAAGCAACACGAAGGAACAAATAGAGGGTTATTAATATTAGCTCCACACCTGAGCAATTTTGATCTGGTCGGAATGTGTATGGTAAGGAACCTGGTGAAATTTTCTGTGCTTTCTTATCCCAATCCACCATCAGGATATCATTGGCAAAACAAGATACGCGAAATATCGGGCATGGAAGTCCTACCAATGTCCCAGGTGAATTTGCGATTGGCAGGAGACCGCCTAAAATCCGGAGGAATTGTTATAACAGGTCTGGATAGACCAATGGAATCAACAAATTATCCTGTCAATTTTTTCTCTCACCCTACCATGTTGCCTGTAACCCCAATTCGCCTGGCTTTAAAATATAATGCACAGGTTGCTGTATGTGCATGTATTCATCAAAAAAGTGGAATGTACACTATTTATTCTTCACCAGCCATTGAATTAGAGAGAAACCCTAATCTTTCTTTAGAATTGATTAAAAACACCGAATGTGCTTTACAGATAGCAGAAGAATTTATTCGCCAATATCCCGAACAATGGGCGATGTTTTACCCTGTTTGGCCTCAATTTCTTGGTAAAATAAATATATAGGAAATGGATAACGAAAATGACACAACCAGAACTTTCTAAGAAACCTGTCGAAAAAGACGCAGAGCGCGTCAATAACATCATGCTTGGTCCACTTGAAAGGCCTGCTCTTGCGTGGATGGCAAAGAAAATGCCCGAATGGGTCACACCAGATACTCTAACTACGATCGGTTTTTTTGCTACGGTAATAATTTTCGTTAGTTATATCCTAACAAACCAGAATCCAGCATTTCTCTGGCTGGCTAGTTTTGGCTTCATATTAAACTGGTTTGGAGATAGCCTTGATGGCACACTTGCTCGACATCGTCATATTGAAAGGCCCCGATATGGTTTCTTTGTCGATCATACGGTTGATGCCCTAAGCGAAGTTCTGGTATTTTTGGGCATTGGATTATCTCCATACGTAAGATTTGATATTGCCTGTTTAGCATTGATCGGTTATTTGTTATTTTCAATTCTGGTATATATCTTGACCTATGTAAAAGGTATTTTTCGCATTTCTTACCTTAAATTAGGCCCTACCGAAATGCGCTTAATTGCTATTATTGCAAATGCAATTGTGTTTTTCTCTGGAAACCCACAATTTACTCTGCCTTTCGGAACCTTTACACTATATGATATGGTAGCTGGTTTTATTGCTGCACTACTTTCCTGTGGTTTTGTTGTGGTCATGCTGATGCAGGCAAGCGAATTATCAAAGCAAGATGAAGCGAACCGAGTAAAAAAAGTAAAAAAGGCAAAACAGAAAAAATTAGAACAATCCAGCACCCAAATCTCAAATAACTAATAGGTAAAATAAAGTCCCCAGTCCAGGGGACTTTATTTTACCTATAGACAATAAGAAATATTTGTCGTTTATACAGGAGAGAATTTATTCATTCGATTTTTACTTTGTTACAACAGGAACAGACGCTTTCAGTTGGCTCTCCACAAACTTCAATAAAGCACCTGATGTCCCAAATCCAATGGCGAGGAAAATGATCACCATGATGGCACCAGCTGCAAAAGAGATAAAAGGTATTGCGGGTGCAATAAAAGAGAATATCATAATCACGATGCCTTGAATGGATATAAAGAAAGCCACCCATAATACCCAAAGCAAGATCATCAGAACACCACGCCCCCAACCTTTCCATGCCAGCCAGCCAACACCCCATACAAAAAATTCTGCCACAACTGCCAGACCAGCTTTTGGATTCGTTTGAGCCAGATAAAGTACTTTACCAATTCCTCTTTTAAGTCGAACCATCTGGTAAATTGCATAGATAAAGAGGATGATCGAAAGAATGATGACCACCGCCAGTAGAACGATCAGTAACCATGGATCCACTTTAGTGAGAAGGTATGCACCCGCCATAAGAAGGATCGACAATAAATTCTCGATCGTAATAGATATAGGTGCTGATAGATGACCTGTGGTGCCTGTAGCAGCGCTCAACATAGGTTTAGTTAATGCTTTTATTCCAGTCACAGAGAGAGCCACCAGAGCACTTGCCCCCGATACCGCCCAACCTACAGCTCCAATCCCTCCATCGGGATTAAAAATACGAAGTGAGTCGAGCATCGTTTGGAGTTCAGGGTTGAGAGATGTGATCACTCCCACTGATGCTAAAGCGACAAGAGCTGAAGAAAATGGTACCAAAAAACCGGATAAGAATTTATGAATGGCGTTGATCACATTCATAACACCAGGGGTGAGTAATGAAGCATAAGCAGGGGCAATGGATATTAACCAGAATATGGCTGAAAAGGTGATAAACCACCAGGATGACAAGAACCCCATTGGCCCTGCCAATTGGATCAGCCCTGTTTTCGATGCAATTGCGACGATGAGAAGACACAAATACTGGTCTGAAGCTCCGACAAGACCACCGGCAGCAATCGCTGACAAAATAATTTCCATCGAGATTTCTCCTCCAATAATTCTATTGTAATGGAAAAAAAAGAAATTATATGTAGATTTTCTGTGTGTCATGAAAACCGTGGCAGTAACAAAATTAGCTTTTCACTTATTCGGTAAAAAGCTAATTTAGTTAACTAAATTTAAGAGACAAGGTGATCAAGAAGAGAGAGATTTTCCGAGTTTTGCCCGTTCTTCTTCGATGATCTTTGATTCCAGTTTTCTGAATAGCGGTTGGGGCTGGCGTAATTTCTTGCCCGGTTCAACCTGAATACGAGCCCAGGTGCCAACAGCGTTTTCAGGATGATACTTCAAGACATTATGTTCTCCCAATCCATCAGTTACAGTTTCAACGCTTTGGCTGCCAAAAAGGGTTCCATCAAAACCAAGAAATTCGTGCACTTTTTGGCTGGTGAAAGGTAAAAATGGGGCAAGCATGATCTTTATCATATTAATTGCATTGATTGCGACAAAAATGGATCGACCGGCACCAGCTTTATCAGTTTTTACAGCTTGCCAAGGGGCAGTGATATCCAGATAACGGTTGACCTCAGTGGCTAATGCCATCGCTTCACCAAGAGCTGATCGCAAATGGACACTCTCCATTTCATCACTGACCTTTTGAAAACCGGCTTCAACAGTATCCAGAAGGGTTCTATCCAGATCGGTCAATATTCCAGGTTCAGGTACCTGCCCTTCCCAATGTTTGTAAGTGAATGATAAAACTCTATTCACTAAATTCCCCCAGGTCGCAACCAGTTCGTCGTTATTTCGTTTATAAAAGTCTTCCCAATCCCAATCAGTGTCCTTGCTTTCTGGCATGTTCACTGTAAGATAATACCTTAATGGATCAGGGTCATACCGGCTTAGGAAATCACGCCCCCATACAGCCCAATTTCTGCTGCCCGAGATCTTCTGTTCTTCGAGGTTCATGAATTCATTTGCAGGTACATCATACGGCAAAACTAATGCTTCAGCTGGCTTACTATTGATCAACTCATCAAATTTTGTACCAACTCCGATCAACTCAGCAGGCCAGATGATCGCATGGAATGGTATATTATCCTTGCCAATAAAATAATAAGCTTTTGTCGCATTATTATGCCACCAGCTTCGCCATGCATCAGGAGTATTTGCCAATTGGCTCCATTCCAACGAAGCTGAAAGATACCCAATGACTGCTTCAAACCACACATATAGACATTTCCCTTGCATGTCATTCAATGGAACGGGAATACCCCAATCAAGGTCTCGGGTGATTGGTCTACCATGCAGGTTTTCAGCCTGTATTTGTCCCAGGCTTTGGCGCACCACATTTGGTCGCCAGTAATCCTTGCGTTTTTCCATGAAATCAGTTACTTCGTTTTGAAGTTTTGCCAGATCCAGGTAATAATGCTCAGTTTTCCGCAATTCAGGTGTACTACCATCTATCTTGGAACGCGGATCGATCAACTTTTCTGCATCCAGCATATTTCCGCACTTGTCGCATTGATCACTGCGAGCATTTTCATAACCGCAGATATAACAGGTACCTTCTACATAACGGTCGGGTAAGAAACGTCCCTGACTGGGAGCATACCACTGTAGTTCACTGGCTTTATACAAATATCCATTTTGTTTTAAGGCTAAAAACATCGCCTGTGAAACTTTAAAATGATTGCTGGTATGTGTACATGTAAAGAGATCGTATGTTAATCCAAGTTGTTGAAATAGATCGAGAAATGTCTCATGATAACGTTTATATACTTCCAGCGGAGTTGTGTTTTCTGCATCAGCCCTGACTGTGATAGGTGTTCCATGAGAATCTGAACCTGAGACCATTAAAACCTTACGACCTTTTAACCTCTGATATCGGGCAAAAATATCTGCTGGCAAGTATGCCCCGGTAATATTTCCAACATGAATCTCTGCGTTTGCATAAGGCCAGGCAACAGCAATTAAGATAGGATCACTCATGGAATAACCTCGTTTAGTTGCATAAAATCAAGCGAGATTGTATCATGAAAGTACATGAGAAGAATAAAGTCAAAGAAAGCAAAAACATTCCCTTTGCGTATTTGAAAGGCACAGAAACCTTTCAGATGTGATAATATCTAAGCAGCACAAATAGATTTTTCCAGGGGGTAACCCCTGTAAAAGAAGCTGCCCTGGAGATCATTGTGAAAAACTGGCTTCAAAAACTCTATCGTAAACCTCGTTCTCGTGCGCAAAGTCTTGTGGAATTTGCGTTAGCTCTGCCTATATTCTTATTGCTTGTGTTAGGTGTCATCGAATTTGGACACCTGCTGGCAATCTATAGCTCGGTTTATACAGCAAGTCGAGAGGCTGCGCGCTACGGTTCCGCTATTGGTATTAGTGAATCTGGAGTTCCCTATTATCAGGATTGCGATGGTATCAAGGCTGCTGCCCTTCGGGTTGGTTTCTTTGCAGGGATTGAAGCAAGCCAGGTTGATATTCGTTACGATAACGGTCCCAATGACGATATTCCCTGGGATACGCTGGACACATGCCCTTCTACTGTGGTGCTAAGTGATCGCATCGTGGTAAGGGTAACCGCAGATTATGCACCTATCATTCCTTTCCTTGGAATTCCATCATTTCCGATCGTTTCAACTGCAGCCCGCACGATTGTAATCGATGTTGATGTTATGGGTACTCCCCTTCCAAGTCCTACCCCCCGTCCAACTCGTACACCCACGCCAACCATTACACCCACTGAGACCAGCACCATTACCCCTGGCCCAAGTCCAACACCAACTGATACTCCTACCGTAACTGAAACGTTTACGCCTACATTAACATATACAGTCACATTAACCAGAACACCTACCAATACTCGTACACCCACATCTACTGACTGCCCTCCAGAAATTTGCACGCCTACTTATACGGTTACAGTTACCAATACTCGAACGATTACTCCAACACGAACACCGACACCAACCAAGACGATGACTCCAACAAGAACGCCAAACTGCTACAAATTCTATGCAGCCGGAGCAAAAATTTCGGGCAAGAAATTTAACATTGATTTGTGGAACTCAGATAACGAATGGACTATTTCAATCGACTCGATCGAGATCAGTTGGGGCACTTCGAATAAACTTACAATGATCCAATTAGGAAGTGCTACATTATGGACGAATTACACTGGCGTCAGTCCTTCATTTACATTAGATGTTTCACCCAGCGCAGATGTTCAAATACCTCCAGCTTCTTTAAAGAACCTACAATTGACATTTACCAATAACGTCGCTGTGAAACCTTCCATTACTGTGCGATTGGATAATATGATGTGCACAATTGTTTATACACCTTAGGACCGGGCAGTATGGCAAAGAAAATGAATGATCGAATCAAAACTCACGAAAAAGGGCAGAGCCTGGTTGAATTGGCTTTTACAATTACCGTTCTGTTGATCATGCTGGCTGGGATTGTGGATATTGGAAGGATCGCGTTTTACTATATCGCCATGCGTGATGCAGCACAAGAAGGGCTGGTATATGCCTCAGTTATGCCTACCCATTGCACTCAAATAGTTGAAAGGATCCGCAGTACTCTGGATGATCCCTACGCTGTAACCATCACCATAACAATGAATGGCAAACCATGCGGTTCAGCCAGTCCCACCAAGGATGCCTGCACAGGACAAAATTTGCTTATAACTCTGGTCGACGAGGATTTTCCGATCACAATGCCATTTTTAGGTACCTTTCTAGGCAAACAGTCGATTACTTTGGAAACCACTGTCGAAGGTACTGTTCTGCGACCAGCCTGTAAATAAAGAGGTATTTACATGAAACCGAAGATAAAAAAGCATGAAAAGGGACAAATAATCATTATTCTGGTTCTGGCATTTGTCGGATTACTGGGATTTGTTGCGGTTGCAGTAGATGGCGGTATGATCTATTCCGACAGGCGTTATGACCAGAATGCCGCAGATGCATCCGCCCTGGCAGGTGCTGGGGTTGCCGCACAAAAAATGGAAAATGATGGTGTGAATTATGTGAATTTTTCCTGCACTTCCACAGATGTACAGAATGCAATGGACGTAGCAGTTATGAAAACAAAGGAACGCGCTCTTGCGAATAATTTTATACTCGATGAAACACTGGATTCTCAGCATGGTGTAGTCGTTAATTGTGTTGACGACGAATGGAATGGCGCGTACGACGAGAAATACCTGGACGTAACTGTAATGATCTCTTCAGAGGTAAAAACAGGTTTTGCCCATCTTTTCTACAAGGGACCGATTCGCAATACTGTTGAAGCAGTAGTACGTATCCGTCCTCGTACATCTTTAACCTTTGGATACGCCATTGCTGCAATTCGTAAAGAATGTGATGGGCTGGAATTTGATGGTAGTAATGATGTCACAATTTTTAATGGAGGAGTGTATTCAGCGGGTTGTTTTCTTACCAATGGCGGTGTAAATGTTATCGCAGATGCCGATTTTGGGAATAACTATACTTCGGATCTGATTATTAATGGGTCTGGATATGTTTCTCCATATCCCCAAAAATTAACAGAACAATTGCCTTCTTTTTCAGTACCTACTCCAAATTGTGCTGCATTACCATGGCGAGGAAATATCACTAAGCCAGAGAAAAATACCCCGATCGCACCTGGAAGATATGGGAGTATCACAATCGGTAACAACGATTTTCTTTCCATGCAAAAAGGACTGTATTGTATCAATGATGGAATTAAGATGACTGGCGGTGATATTGAAGGTATTGGCGTAACAATCTACCTTACCGGAGGAGATATTGAACTTACAGGTGGCACCGTTGACCTTGAAGCTCCAACATCTACCGATGTTCCTTACGCAATTCTAGGTATGCTGATCTACGTTGCTCCCGGGTATGCTGGTTCAGTAGATATGGCTGGAAATGGCGATTCCTTCTACATGGGAACAGTCTATGCACCAGATGGCTCGGTTGAAGTAGGTGGCACTTCTGGTATTAATCCTACATTCAGCACTCAGGTGATTGCTGATAGAGTGAAAGTTCATGGCAATTCAAAAATTGATATAAACTTCGATATTGCTCAGATTTACCAGAACCCTGCATATTTGGATATGTATAAGTAATTAAAATGTAGAAGTTATTTAAAAACAACCCCGATGAGGGTTGTTTTTATTTTCACTTAAGACGATTGGCGTATCAGCCATCGCTTTCTTCTCCAGCGAAGTATCGGTCCCAGGGTTACTCTCAGAATATATTTTGCATAAATAATTGAGAATATCCCACCTCCCAACTTGCGATGAACCCGCAGCATTTCAGGCCAACAGCGATCATCAGCAGCGATGGATTTTGCATCATTATGTAAACGAAAATTCGCCCAAGTATCTCTGACAAAAACGAAGGGAGCAAGGTTTGCTAATCTTACCCAAAGATCATAATCCATGGCGAAGTAGAAACTGGGATCAAGAGGCGCTACCTGATTATAGAATTTTGCTCGAAAGAAAGCCGCCTGTTGTGGAATGTGAACATATCCACGGCGTAATTTTCTAAAGTCCGTTTGAGCTGCAGGAAATCTACCAATTACTTTACCATAAGCATTAATAAAGTTAGCCTCACCATAAACCAAACTTACATCAGGATTCTGCTTAAAGGTTTCTACTGCTTTCATCAATGCCCCAGGTTCATACGTATCATCAGAATTCAACCAGGCAAAAATGTCACCTGTCGCATGAGAAAACCCTTTGTTGATGGCATCAGTTTGCCCCTTATCAGGCTCTGAAATCCAGAATGCAAGCTTATCAGCATATTTCTTAATAATTTCCACACTACCATCCGTAGACCCGCCATCGATGATGATGTATTCCAGATTCGGGTAATTCTGATCGAGCACTGAGCGAATGGTGGCTTCAAGATAAGGTGCCTGGTTGAATGAAGGGGTAACGATGCTTACTTTCGGAAAGGTCATTCGTCTTCCTTCTCAATGGGGTGAAGCAGATCAAAAATAATATAGTCACCAGTTTCTTTATAAAGGGGATATTCACGTTCTAGCTTGTTTTTTAATTCAGGCTGGCTTTCATATTCGCCAAAGAGAGTAATTACAAAGTACTGTTTGCCAGTGGTTGCTTCTTTAAAGAGTGTATCGAAGTCGAAAGTTTGACCAGCCAACTCACGGTATTTCATATCTCCAGAAGTCATCCAGTTTGTTGGTGTGATCCATCCCCAATAAGCTAATCGTGCGCCATAGTCGTGAGTTAATCCCACCACTGATGTTCCTTCACCCAGCGTTTTTCCTAGCTCCTGCCAGATAACAGCTTCCTGGCGGTAATCATCCCGTTTCAAGGTAACCCGTACATCCCAGGCATTAATGCCAACATAGAACATCATCACAAAAATGGTTGTCAATCGAGCAAGCCAGGCGGGTCCTTTGAGAACTTTCAAGAGACTTCCTGTTGCAATCCCTATCCCGGCAGCTATGAGAGGAATGAGAGGTAGCTGATAATAGTCATGAGTGGTGATATGGTGAGAAAAAGTCATACCATAGAGGAAATACCCGACCAACACACCTGCATATAAAGCCCGGTGCCCTTTATCATCAATAAGGAACATTGCCAGGATAGCGATCAGAAACCACACCAGTCCGATAGTACCATTGATCATCCCTTCCCATTGAAGATAAAAAGCTGGCTGAAGCCATAATTGTGGAAAGAATCGTAAACTAAATTGAGAAGTAAGCAGACCAGTAATATAAACCCCATATATATGAAAACAGGCATAAGGAACGATAGCAAGGACTGCCAACAACCAGGTTCTCTTATCCTTGATCGCTTCCTTAAAACCGCGACCAAAGACAACTATACCAAAATAAGCAATCAGGAGAAAATATACTGCGGTAGATTTTACAAATATTGAGAAACCAGCCAGTAATCCCGCAGTAATCGTCCACTTCCAGGTAGGATTTCGATACCATTTGATAGCTGCCCACCACGACCAAATGATGGCAGTCACCAACAGCGGGTCTGGCTGAAAAACACGGCTGGCTAAAGCGGCATAAGGCAGAAAGAGGAAGTAGATCAGTGAGATGATCCCGGCATCCCGTCCTGCAATTTCTCTGACAAAGAAATATAACCCCACTCCCCCAAAAAGCCAAAAAAGAATGGCATAAATTCTGGCTACCCACAGCACTTCCTTTCCCAGAATCTGATAAGTCAATGCTGTCAATCGTTCCATAATTGGTGGCTCGATCAATCCTTCAGCTTTCCACTGACGGATAGCGATTTCCTTCTGGGTTTCATTATAAATATCTGTATGCTCTGCAAACATTCCCCTTGCGATCAACATAGAATGCAACTGACGAGTTGGGTGAAAATCCAGTGGAGCATCGGTTAGGTCATAAAACCTTATTAGAGCAGCAAGCCCAAATAGAATAATTAGAATAATAATCAGTACCCACTTTGCGGGTGCCAGAAATGATGGATTATACAGGTTAGCAGAATTTTTCATGATGCTTTATCCGCTTTCTTTACCTGATCATTCACGTAGAAAGACAGCGTCAGATTGAAGGATCGACCCATCAATTGGTGAATGCAGGCTTTCCAGGCAACCATAAAAACGAAAACCTATTTGTTTAAGCATATGAAACACTTCAGGGAAAATCGCCTGTCCCTGATACAAAGGTATATAAGAGACCTCACAAACGATACAATCCACCTGTTTGAGTAGTTGCTCAGCTCCCTTAAGTACTGATAACTCAAAGCCCTGAACATCAATTTTCAATAGAACTGGTTTTTCTAAAGCGATGTTTTGAAAAATATTATCCAGTGTGGTAACAGGTACACTTATTTTTTCGCTATTTTGCGTTTTTGGAAATGATTGGCGATGTAATTCTTCCATGGGAAGTGCAGATGAAGAAGCCGCGAATTCATTTTTATAGAAATCCATCGAGCCAGTGGAATCACCTAATGCAGTGTTAAAACCATTCCACCCTTTGAAGGGTTTCATGTTACTGGAAAGCTTTGCAAAATTGTCCGGAAGCGGTTCGAAAGAAAACACCTGCGCATCAGGAAGAATATATTTCATTGCGTAAGCATACGCTCCAATGAAAGCGCCCACATCCAATACAGTAGTAAATCCTTTTGATCGATACCATTTTCGCATGGGGGTAAGATGAACGAGCTCGCGCACCAGGCTGCGATTGGTGAAAGTTAATCCGAAATTTTTTAGAAATCCGGTTGGATATGCGAAAGGAGTAAATATATATCCCGATGCTTTGTTGACGACATCCAACCATTTTTCGATCATCTTTTTCTCCACAAACGAAATTCTTCTACCAGAAAGAATTGTAATTATACCCGTGCTTATTTCCACATACCTAAACTTCCCAAAAGGGTAACACCTACCCGCTTCCAGTCACGTAGAACAACAGCAGGATTGAATCTCCAGGCTTTCTTGTAAGTCTCCAGTGCATCCCGATACTGCTTCCCTTCAGAAAGGTAACGGGCTCCAAAGCGATACGCTCCTGCCCAAATTTGCTTTTGATACTGTATATACAGAGAAACATATTTTTCATCTTCAGATAGCCAGGTCGCAATTCGATTAGCTTCTTCACCAAATGCAGCTGCATGAGCTTTATTCTTAGCTGCCTTATGAAATCTCGCTGCCGACCATACTTCTGGCACGTATCCAATCTTTGTGTTGGCTGCTATACGAAGCCAGAGGTGGTGGTCTAGCAAATATTGATATTGGGTCGAAATTCCGCCGGCCTGTTCGTAAGCGGCATGCCGCATTACTACCGAAGGCTGACCGATAATATTAAACTGTATCAGGTCTTTTAGGTCCCAGGGTTGGTAACGCAGTCGTCTGATAGTCTTACCGTTTTCATCTACTGCAAGAACATCACCGTACACCATTCCCATTTCAGGATGAGCTTCAAGTGTTTTGATGGCAGAATCAAGAGCATCAGGCAGGTAATAATCATCAGAATTGAGCCATGCCAGGTATTTACCCTGTGCTCTGTTGAACCCTTTTTGAATGGCGTGCCCTTGACCTTTATCTGGCTCACTCACCCACCAAGCCAGGTCACCAGCATATTTTTGAATGATTGCCAGACTTCCATCCTTTGACCCACCGTCGACCACCATATATTCAAGATTGGGGGTTTCCTGGTCCAATACCGAGCAAATTGTTTGCTCAAGGAATTGAGCCTGATTATAAGATGGGGTTACCACAGTTATTAACGGATTCATAAGAAATTCACACTACTTCGAAAATAATGTGTTGAAATCAACTTTTTCGAAAACAGTCAATTTTCCACCTACCGTGGCATCCAATACAGTTCTGCCATATTTCTCATAGGCTCTACGCGCTATGCTATACGCAAGTTCAGAAGTTTCGAGATCAGGCAACTGCCAGCGGAAACCTTTCCCAAAATAGGCAGGGGAGAAATGATTGGGATCATCCCCCTGTGAAACTATGGTGGTATTTGGCTTGCCTTTGGTTTCGAAATTATGGTCAACCCCTATCAAAATCACCTGATCAAATCCGAGGAAGAAAGCAAGCTGAAGAGCCACATACGTTACCGTTGCCCCTTCCCATAATCTGTCTCTCGCTGAAGTATTGAAACCTTTCCCAGTATAGGTAGTATAAAGGAAATAAAGATCAGGATCAGGTTTTAACCATTGCCTGGATCGCCAGGAGACAAATCGTGGCATCTTCAAAGCTTGAATATCCTGTGCACATTGTTCAATCACCAGATCATTGACTGAAAGGTAATAACTGGTAGCAAAGCCGAGTTCAGGAAACATCAGGTAGATGCGATTCATCCCTATGGTGTATTCATCTTTCAATTTCGAAAGATCCGTATTTCGCAAGCTTGGGCCATTGCCAATGATAAAACAGCGTTCCCCTTTATGAATACCTTGTAGTTTCTTCAGGTTCTTTCGAGTTTCTACACGCCATGGGTGAAAATATGCAGCAGGCAAATCCTGTAGCCGCACCAGACTATCACGAAAGGAACCTATTGCCCTTATTGTTGAAGTTGGAAGAACTTTCTTTAAATTTTCTTTAATGGTTGGCATGATTTTCCGTTTATTCCGTGCTTAACCGTGCGGTCGCTCCCCCGTCTACGATCATCGCCTGCCCTGTCATGAAGGATGATTGGCTGGAATCTGCCAGGAAATAGATACAGTTGGCAATCTCTTCGGGTTGACCAATTCTGCCATTGACAGTCTTTCGAGCCAGGTTTTCAAGGCGATCCACCACATTCTCTCCAGAGAGATGCCCACGCTGCAATCCTGCACGTAGCATAGGTGTATCCACAGCTCCAGGAAGAACAGCATTTACACGGATATTATCAGGTGCAAATTCGATAGCCATAGCACGGGTTAGAGCAAGCAAACCACCTTTACTGGCAGCGTACGCGGCAATATTAGCTGAGGTTGCTACAGCATGCACCGATGACATATTCACTATTGCGCCACCTCCGGCTACCTTTAAGAGAGGATGCGCAAGCTTCGCGCCCAGGAATACTGAACGCAGGTTAGAAGCCATCACCATATCCCACTCTTCTACACTGGTATCTACAATGGGTTTGGCAACCTGAATGCCAGCATTGTTCACTACTGCGTCCAGTTTAGAAGTATACTCACGCGTCTTCTTATAGATGCATTCCAATTCATCAGGATTGGAAATGTCTGCCTGGACATATTCAACTGAATCTAATTCTGTCTCATTGAAAGGTTTTCGATCTACAGCCACAACATTCCAACCATGTTTTCTAAATACCTTCACCGTAGCGGAACCAATTCCACCCGCTGCACCTGAAATCAATACCCACTTGTTTTCTTTAGTTTCCATACAGTTTCATTTCCTTATATCATATCGTTCGACTGAAATCTTCCAGGTCATTGGTATTGAGACCAAGTCCGATCAATAAATTACGAATAGTATTCCAGTGAATTCTTTCCCAGGCGGTTGGACTCGAATTGGAATTATGTGAAGCCAGCATGACATTATCAAATTTCCTCAATGGACTATCCAGGGGGAGAGGTTCGATTTCATATACATCCAGAGCAGCGCCCCCTAATTTTCTCTGTTCCAGTGCTTTGATCAATGCCGGTTCATCTACCAATGGCCCACGCGCAGTATTTATCAGAACAGCATCATGTTTTACTTCAGCTAATGTACTTTCATTTATTATATGAAAACTGGTTGGATTCAGATCGCAATTCAATGAAATAAAATCTGCCTGTTGAAGTAGTGTTTTCAAGTCAACCATTTGAACACCCATCTCTACAACGAAATCAGGTGCGATTGTGATAATGTCATTGCCAAGTATCCGCATACCGAACCCGCGCGCTCTTCGGATGACAGCCTTTCCAACATTTCCAACTCCGATCACACCCAGGGTACACTCACTTAATGATCTGGCTGGGAACTTCCCCCAACCACCCCGTTTAACTTCCTTATCCAACCAGGGTAATTGCCGGGCAAAAGCTAGAATGTAACCCAGAACTGAATCTGAAACTGGTAAAGTAAAAGCGTTGGGTGTCCTCCAAACAGAAATACCCATTTTTTCAGCAGCTTCTTTGTTGATTGAATCGATACCGGTTCCCCATTTAGAAATCACTTTCAAACGCGGTAGACATTTCAGCAATACACGTTCCGAATACCGGTCATCCCCGCAGATTGCAGCATCAAAAGTACCAGCATATTGTAAGATCTCTTCTTCAGATAATCGTTCATGTACATCAGCAATAATCAGGTTCAACCCATAATGGTCGAAAACTGGTCGAAAACGGTCAATAAAAGGCAACATATAAGGGGCTGAAAGTAAGACGGTTGTCATTTTTTATCCATTTTTAAATCATTTTTTGTCGGTTGAGCAGAGCATCCACTACCCAAAAATCACTCTCGTCATCAATGTCATAGGATTCAGAAGCATCCATTTCAAACATCAAAGGGTGCTCACCCATGCGATTTTTTCTTTTCACCAGGTTTTCACGGGTGAAGATATAGATACAGGAGTTTTCTTCGTAAACGGGAGGAAGGTCTTGGGTTTGCAGCAAAACTTCAGGGTTGTGATTAATGGGTTTCCCATCTCCTGTCCATAACCGTTTTTTGTATGGTGTTACTGAGAAAAGTGAATCATGATGGGGATATTGTGCAACCATTTCCTTGATAGCTCGTGAAATTGTTGCAGGTTTTAGCAATGGATTGGTACTATGAGTTTGCAGGTAGAAATCAGCTGGAACCAATTCAGTATCATAAAGCAAAATTTCATTCATCGAAACAGTATCGCCTGATAACCTCTCGGGGCGTGGGATAACCTGTACAGCAGGGTAATTCTTCTCAAGTCCCTCTGAAATAATATGGCTGTCTGTGTCTACTACAATAGAATCGAATTCTGGGCAAGACAACAAAGTTTCAATGATGAATGCATATAAAGGTTTTCCTGCTGTAATCCGGAAGTTTTTTTCCGGAACTCTCTGTGAATGATGCCGCATAGGTACCAGAGCAACAAATTTATTAGTCATAGCATCCTCAATAGTAGCTTACCGCTTTTCTGATTCTTCCTTATATTGTATCGGATCGATCCGGTGCTTCAGTTGAGTCTTCTCCTGGAAAGATGTATTTGGATAATAAAATGTCCGCTTCAGATTCCAGGTCAACAGCCTGGCTGATTGCCGGTAACCCTGGTAAGTGCCCCAGAACTGACTCCAGCGGAATTTTATAATATGATGCCATTCTTTTAAAAATACTTTCTGTGCCCTGGCTGCCAGATAATCCGATGAGATGTTGGCGAAAAGCAACCTTATCAGGTCTCCCAGAGTAAAGTGAGCGTTCGGATAGATTTGCTTGAATGCCATCCCTTCTCGCCTGTAACGGTTATAAACACTCTTCCAAGGCTCATGATGAATATGGATGACTTCTGCTTCGGCGGAATAACTGACAGTATATCCATTTTCTGATGCCCATTTTGCCCATGCAAGGTCTTCTAAGGCAGGAAGTTTTTCGTCGTATGGATGCTGTTCCCATAAACTCTTTCGAATTGCTGCATTGGCATTATTACAAAATGGAGTCCCCTGTTTATGTTGGCTGGTTTCCGGATACCAATGCTGAAATATTTGTTTTTCCGAGAATTGCGAATTGAATGTTCCAGATTGTTTGCCATAACAGACCGCTACAGATTCATCTTTGAAAGGAGCAATCAACTTTTCCAACCAATCAGGGTAAACAGGATACACATGCGCGCTGGCAAGAACGAGGATTTCTGATTCTGCATGAGAGATTCCAAAGTTCAGAGAATGTCCAAAAGTAAAGGTTTGTGGGTCAATGTGCACAACCTGAACACCACATTCTTTTGCTATATCAACCGTGCGATCTGTTGATCCTGAATCAACCAGGATCACCTGGATATTTTTCAGCGTTTGCTCTCGGATACCAGCAAATAATTTCCCGATATATTTTTCTTCATTATAGGCACGAACAATTATAGAGCATTCAGGTTTCATGGTTCTAATAAAAAGTCAGTCTGCTTCAATATACCATCCAAAATTACACGGATAGTGTGCGAACCTTCAGGTGTTAAAGTCGACAATGGAAATTGTTTCAATCTAACGTATCCTCGCCAAACATGATCTTCTTCTAAAAATTCGCTGAATGGCAGGGATGAACAAAATAGTTGGTAATACAAGAATTTCCGGGCATTGATTCGGTGTTCAGCTGGTGCTTCCAGTGATTCATCCTCCAGGAATTCTTTCAACATATAAATATATTCCGCTTTATCTTTTGGCATGAAGACTGTAGCAAGCTGCGTAAATCTCGCTTTTCCCGCACATAATACAGGTTTGCCTAAAATGGATGCTTCCATTCCAATGGTCGAGTTATACACCATAACAAACTTCGATAATTGGATCAACTCATATGAACTAAAAAATTCAGTGGCATTGATAAAAAGAACATTGGGCAGCTCCGTGATTTTCTTTTCTGACGCCCATGTCGCAACGCTCTCCCGGCTCTCTTTCCCCTGACGCAGTTCATCAGGATGAGCGCGGATAACGAAAAGTGTTTCAGGATTCTGTTTGATCACCTCGAGGACTTCATTGAGCCAGGAAAACATATCGCTAAATAGCGTATTTGCATGTCCTTGTGATGTGTCAAAAACAACATTCGTAAAGATTGGCACTACCTGTTTAAAGTTTCTTGACTTTTCTATAAATTCTGGGCTCAAATTACGGATTTCTGGCCAAAATTGAATGCCAGCCATGGAAAAATGACCACGAAAACGATTGGATAAATATCCATCAAGTCTGGCATTCTGCATTTCGTTCAATTCAAGCCCTTCAGGGATATCGATCGGATAAGCCGTGGCTTCTCCGTCTGTAAAAAACGCACAAAATGGCATCAACCCTACTTCATGCGAGATTACCCTGATTCCCTTTTTCATTGCCAGATATCGTATTGTAGCTTCTGGGAAGAATTGGCCATTAAATACCACCACACAGCGAGGTGTAACACTTTCCAACATTGCCAGGAATTTCTGCCCAACATTACTGGCTGAAATGATGTACTGGCGAAATAAATACCGAGTTGGTTCATCATCCATTAAATGATGCCGCCGCAATATCCAGCGTAATGAAGGCAATACAAGCTGGCCTAAAGGAATATCTTCATAGGTAAAGGTCTCTAATTCTACAAGAGATAGATCTTTTATCGCATTGTTTAAAACGTTGTCTATATGGAAACGAAATCTCCGGTGAGGAGTTGTGTGGAAACAGACTCTTGATTGTGCTTTACATGCTGTACAAGGAGGCTTATGGGAAGGGTCATCCTGCCTTGTTCCTAAAACGCAGCGACTCATCCCAGCATCACACACAAAATGCATTACTGGTACACCTGCATTTCGTAAAGCCCAGGAAGTTAATAGAGAAAATCCTGCATTCAGACTTAACCCACTTAAACGGGTTGTGGCATTGAAAAAAAGGACAGGCGCGCCATCATCTTGTAATGGAGTGCATTGTACTTTTTTTGCCATCACCTGAATACGGTGATCATTTTGATAATGAGCCCACCTGCGTTGAATGGCAGGTAGAATTCGATTGACCTGCTTCATGCGCTATTCTATCACCCTCATCAGGTAAAGTATTCGTTGTGAATCTTTCACTGGTACTTTTTGTTCTATGGTGTAGTATTTGCTGAAGCTTTCTTCAAAACCAACTTCAGAATATCCATCAAAAATATCCAACCGGCTAGATAACAGACGTTGCACCTGAGAATCACTCTTTGGCACAAACTCGATGATGAGCCATTTTCCCATTTGAGCAAAGCATTTCGCAACGCGTTCCAGGGGAACGTTGTTAGAAATTGCCAGATGATGGATCAATGCCAAAGCCATCACAAGATCCACCGGACCTCGTTGTGTGAAGCTCTGCCGCTCTTCATTGTTCCATCCAGCTCCTGGACTGGGATTGGTCAGATCAAGTACTAATGGTAGCAGATTCTTCGTCTTTTCTTTCTTTACCTGTAAATAACCCAACTCGACTGCTGAAGGATCAATATCAGCTGCAACGGTAGGTATTCCTTTCTCTGAAGCCAGACGGCTGAAAATACCATTATTTGCACCGAGATCCCATACAGAAGCAGGTGAAGTCATATCGATTAATTTTTGAATTACCGATTTTTTCTCTTCAAATGCTTCACCGGAGTAATTGGTAATATCATAGTAATCTGCCCACTCTGTTCCAGATGGCTCCCATTTTAGAGAGTTGACGGTACCCTTCAGGCTATCCAGTAATCCCAACATGGCGGTCTTTCTAACAGCATGTTGTTTTTCTTCCTGGCTGATCGCCTTTCCAGCAAATTTTTGTTGGGTTTTTGCGTGGATATGAATGTGTGTTGCAATACCCAATTTCCATTGAGTATTTCCAGGAAGTAGTTTGCTGGCAAGATCCAGGGGAATACCATCAATATAAACCCTCATGAGCTGGCTTAATCGGATGTCGGTATATGCCATCAGTGCCAGTGGCGCCAGGAAATGCTGGCAGAACTGCCTGTAAGCCACCCAGGGTGCTCCTTCTTGATATTTCTCAAAGGAGAGCGTATCGATCAACACTGGTCTGCCATTAACAAATTGTATGTTGTAAGCAGATGCATCTTTTAAAACCAGGTCTTTTCCTAATGCCAGAATGCACACATCCAGTGTCAATAGAGCAGCGTCTTTTAGCTCGCTAAATGACCACTCATACGGGTATGAGACGAAAGGTATTTTTTCTGGAGCAATAACTTTATATGCAATTTCAGGGAATGCAGGTTTTTGTTCAACTTCTTGATGTTTGACCAGATAACCTTTCTTGACCAGCTCTGTATATAATCCTGATTGCATCAGAGCATCATAATGGGTTTGATAGCTGGTATTAACCTGACGGTAGAGAACACCATCAAACCAGAAAAGAAAGCCACTGGGGTCACGAAAAGAGGCTGAGTGAATGTTATTATTGGTCATCATTCTCGCTTTGTTCAACCCCTGTACTGTCAGAAATTTCTACTGACTCATCTATACCTGTTTTTCCCGTAAATAATTTCTTGATCTTTTTCCAATATACTTTTACTGCATAAGCGCCACCCAAAACGGCAGCAATAACGATTTGCAATATGAATGAACCAGATCCGGGATCAAGGTACATAAGAGTTATCAACTTAATATGCATAAATCACCTAGCCTTGTACTCTGCGCAATTTTTTCAGCGAGGATAGCTCACTGTCATATACTTTTTTCACACCATCACCAACTGCCTGTTCAGTAACCCGAATATATTTTACCAATCGTTCAAAACCACTGGGTTCGACAGATGCAGCCTGATCGCTACCCCACATCGCCCGGTCAAGGGTGATATGGCGTTCAACCAAACAGGCGCCAAATGCTACAGCAATAACCGATGGGATCAAACCAACCTCATGCCCAGAATATCCAATCGGGCAGGAAAATTCTTTTTTAAGGGTTTCGATCATTTTCAAGTTCAACTCATCAGGTTCACAGGGGTATGTACTGGTAGCATGTGTGATGACCAGGTCCTTAATACCCAATACTTCCACTGCCTTGCGAATCTGTTCGATCGTTGACATACCAGTAGAGAGAATTATCGGTCGTCCCGTTTTTCGGAGATGTCGTAATAATTCATGGTCAGTCAGCGAAGCTGATGGAATTTTGTAGCATACTGGATTAAATTGCTCAAGAAAATCTACTGAAGGTTCATCCCATACAGAGGCAAACCAGGTTATCCCAAGTTCATTGCAGTAATTATCGATCTCACGATATTCTTCTTCTCCAAACTCTACCTTGTACCGGTAATCAAGATACGTAATGTAACCCCATGGAGTATCTCGCATCTGGCTTCGTTGTTCTGGAGGAACACATAATTCAGGTGTTCTTTTCTGGAACTTAACCGCATCGACTCCTGCTTCCTTTGCTGCACGGATCAACTGTTTTGCAATATTCAAATCTCCATTATGATTAATCCCAATTTCTGAAACAACATATGTTGGATGACCTTCTCCAACATAAGTATTTCCGATTTTTACTTCTCGTGACATGCTAACTCCTTTCGGTTAACGACTGCAAGATGATATCACACAATTCACGTACTGCACCATACCCACCATTGCGAGTAAGGACTCTATCTGCCTGACGTTTTGCTACGGGTTGTGCATCTGCCACTACCATTGCACATCCTACCAGAGGAAAGCAAGGGGTGTCATTAATATCATTTCCAAGATACACAACCTGTTCATTCGGGATGTTATGCTGCTGCAGGTATTGCTGCAGTATAACGGTTTTATCTTCTACGCCTTGTATTGCCTGAACACCAATCTTCCTACAGCGCGCTGTTACTACTGGATCGGTTTCAGTGGAGATGACGATCACCGATATACCAGCTTTTTTCAGTGCTTTTAAACCGATAGGATCACTGCGATATGCCATTACAGCTTCTCTCCCATCACCATCCACCCAGACACGGTTATCGGTGAGTACGCCATCAAAATCCAGCACCACCAGTTTGATATTTTCAGGTAAAGGTCTGTGTTTTTGCCCTGGGTTAACCATCTCCAGTTTTCCACTATAAACCAGGTCTTCATATCTGTGCCAATCGTATAAATTATCGATATCTACCGTGTAGTTGCTATCGATGATTAAAGGGAGAATGATATCACCTGTCAAAGAATGTTTATTCAAGATGGTCGAAGTTCTAATCGCATCTATATGTCCAGTCTGCCAATACACGGTCGGAAGAATCTGGCGAGGAGCGTTATAGGGTTCTTTTATCCCTTCAACTGTTAAAAGAGGTGTCATCCTTTTCGTAGCGTTATCAATTCGCCACATCTTGTGAGGATTTTGCCCCGCAATAACTACCCCCCGAACACAATCTGCATCGGGATTGTAAATCAACTGGTCGATTGCATCATTCACTAAATCCGGGGGACGAATAGGAGAAGTTGGTCGCAGCTGTACCACGATATCCGGTTGATAATTCTCATTATCTTTCATCCACTTCAATGCATGTTCGAATAATGGAAGGTCTGTGGAATTATCCTGTGCCAGTTCTGCTGGACGATAAAATGGTGTTTCGGCACCGTACTGCCTGGCAACGGCTGCAATTTCTTCGTCATCAGTAGAGACAATCACCCGGGTTACCATTTCTGCCTGTAAGCCCGCCGCAATACTATATGCAATCAGTGGATAACCAGCAAAATTTCTAATATTCTTGCGTGGAATGCCTTTGGAACCCCCTCTTGCAGGGATGATAGCCAACACTTCGGGTTTTACCATGCGGTCCATCCTCCATCAACTACCAAGTTGGAACCCGTCATATAGGTGGATGCATCGGAAGCCAGAAATAACATGGCGCCGTTCATTTCATCCAGATTTGCCATACGTCCCATCATTGTCCGGTATGAATATGCTTTCTCGAAATGTTCATCGTGGTTGTTGAATACTCCGCCAGGAGTCAACGAATTTACACGAATGTTCTTCCCGGCATAATACGCAGCCAGATAGCGGGTAAACCCTAAAACGCCTGCTTTGGTAACAGAATAATACACTGGCTTGAATTGGGCTGGTTGGCCTGGTTTTTGATAGATCCTTTGGTCAGGACCCGCTAATCCGTAAGTCGAGCAAATCGTAATGATCACACCCTTTCCCTGCTCCAGCATCGCAGGTACAACTGCCTGCGAGCAAAGGAACATACCTGTTAGATTGACATCTACTGCCTGCCGCCAGGCATCGAGTGGGTAATCCTCAAAACGGTTCCCGTGAGAACCCTGGTGTTCAGGATCAAATTTTGGATCCATTGCTGCGCTGCATACTAATATATCCAATCTGCCAAAATGGTTTTTCGCAATAGCAGCCATTTTCCGGGTTGAATCTGGATCAGTGACATTCACTTTTACAGGCACAGCAGAATAACCCTGCTGAGTGATGCTTTCAGCAGTTTCTGTTGCCACCTGTTCATTCAGATCAGCAACCAATACATTGGCACCTGCCTGGGCTAATGTCAGGCAAAATTGTTTTCCCAATAATCCTGCTCCCCCTGTAACGATCGCTACTTTCCCATCAAGTCGAAATTTATCTAAAATATTCGTCATATGCTCCTTTGAAGAGAATCTACTAGATCTGACAATTTTAATAAAATGCTTCGGTGAACAGAACTAATTAATTTTCTATATTTTTACGGTTCTTGATAAGTATAGATTCCTCCATCTTTTCCGTTATACTCAATATGCAATCCTTCGGTGAACACCTTCACCCGTTCTGCTGTCTGATTACCGTAAATATCACTAAATTGTTCTGTTATCGTATCAAATAATACCAGTGTTGCTTTATTCTGACGGAACAGGCTCTGACCAGGATCATTGGAAAGGTCACCATCTCCATACCGACTGAAAGTTTGGTAAGGCTCATTAATGAATATTTCTTTGACCGGGTAAGATGTCCTTCCCGTCCAGAAAAGAACAAGCATGTCCTGATTGGTCACCAGGGTTGTATCTTCAGGCAGAGCATTTAGCGCCTGCAGGGTATCTGATTGCTGCCATTCTAATGAAGTGTAACCCATTCCTTTGGTATGTAGTTGCTCAACAACGTGAAGAGAATGGAGACCATAAACAAGGATAGCCAATACCAAGATCAGCCCAGCCAAACCTGTAATCCAGCGTTTTTCCTCTAACCACGAAATTGTATCAGCGAAGAACAGTAATGCCAGCAATCCTGTTGATATATACAGCGGTGACAACATACGCACATTGATTGTGATGGGTGGATACGTTGTGATCTTCACTGCCAGTGTCACAAGGATGAAGGTCAGACTGAAAACCCCAAGGATTGGAATCCAAAATCGTGTGGGAGATGAGATTATTGATGTTTGCGTTTTCTCCTTGATAAACCAGATGGTTAACCAAACCAGCAATCCTAAAAATATGACAGGTACCAGGCTATTCATTACGATTGCTGGAAAACGCGGTGTATATACCCACGAATCAGGCAAGAACCAGAACAATACCGAATGTTGAACATCATTCCAGAAATTGAGCAAAAATTCGCCTAAGTTAGGTGGAAGCTCTATACTCCGGGATGAGACAGTTCCCGTCAGGTGAAGATCGATCCACAACCAAATGACAATGGGAAGCAGTGCCAGCAAAGAATAAACAACGGTCCGGATAATCTTCCTCACCGTTTTTTCTTTTCTGCTGAATAATAGGAATAACCCACCCGCAATGGCGAAAGCGACTGCATTGTACCTTGTAAGAATAGCTACTCCTGCAAAAATTCCAGCCAGTAGTAGATAGAGTGATATTGTTAAAGAACTATTCGCGTTTTGTTCTGCTGATACAGCCTCTTGACTTATATCAGAAACCTTCCATAATACTTTTTCCAGGTAGAATAAACTGATAAACCCAAGAAAAAGAGCAAGAGGTTCAGACATTGACCAGGAATAAATGGGAATTAATACCGGCGAAAGCGCAAAGATCAGGCTGCCTGCACAGGTAAGCCAGATTTTTCCTTTGCTTGCTGTATACAAAATCCTTCCTAAAAGAAAGATGATTGCCCCAAACAAAAGGATATTCAACCATCGCGAAACAAGAACCAGGTCTATCCCTGTCAATCCAAATAGGCTCAACATCAAAGGATATCCGGGGGGAAAATAGGGTAAAAGACGGAAAGTACCATCAGCCTGAATAAGACCTAATCCTTTCCCTGCTAGGAAATTTCGAGCTGAAGTAATGTAAATGGTGGCATCACCTCCGATACCAGGTGCAATGGCTGTGCTATATGCAACCATTGCCATTCCTGCAATGGCAATTGCCACTAATAGGTAGTTGATATGCCAGTATTTCTTCATTTCGCTCGTATCATTCCTCTAAATCATGTAGAAAAACGATTTCATCACCCATCGTACTTACATACTGTAGACCCAGTAATTTGCATCGATTGATAATAGATTGAGGCGTTTCATCGTAAGCTGTTTTGTCTACCAGAACATATCTTACCTTTAGTTCATCCAGCAAGCCAATACTGGTTTCATCGGGAAAATTTGCCATAATGGGTTTGATCTCCTGGTATTGCAAAGGAGGAAATGCATTGAAGAATCCTCCTACGAATGGTTTCCCATGGATGAGAGTTGCATAAACCAGAATCTGGTCTTCACTTTCTTCGATAGGGAATTGGATTACCGCCCCTTCTCCAGGTTGTTCAGCAAGCCAGATATCCACAGAACGGGTTTCTATAGAAGAAGTCGTTTCATACACACCAGGGTAGAACTCCAACCAGACAGCACCTAGTATAAACACGCTAAATACCAATGCGGCTTTCTTGTTTCGGAAACGATCCAGAATTTTTGTCAACCCCATCGCTGATAAAACTAGAATGAAAATCAAGACAAAAATGCCAAACCGGGCGAAAACCCGCATTTTTGAGAAAAATGGCAGGTATTTGAAGAGGAAATAATCGGGCAGGATGATGTAAGTTTCTGTCCGATTGAGAAGTTTGGCAAAAAATCCGGTTAATTGAACCTGTAACCGTTCGTCATTCCAGAACAAGTCTGTACCCAGTGATAAAACCCATGCCAATGCTATTCCAACCAAGAGCAGAATAATGAATTCCTTTTCTCGTGTTTCTTTCCTGGCGAACAGAGTAACGCCTGCAAAGATGATATTCATTATTCCAACATATAGAGAAGTTTCAATCCATAGTTGCCGGTTAAAGTGATCGTTTACCCACTTCCCCACTAAAAAGTGATCGGTCGAGGGTAACAGATAATCAAGCGGGCTTGCTGATGCAGCAAGAAGACGAACGGTTTCCAGATTTCTATCAGGTATGCCACCCTGGGCATTCAAAGTGAGATATGGCCAGACGCTAAAAGCCACAAAAGGAATGGAGATCAATCCTGCAATCAATAATGGCTTCCAAAAATTCCATGTCAATACTTTCTTTCGGATAAAGAAAAGGTTGGCAACAACAAGCGCTCCTGCAACCAAAACAGCCATATACAGGCAGTACATGGATGTCATGCCTATCAATCCGAAACCAATTCCCGTCAAAAGGATATATTTCTTTTTTTCTGGAGAGGGATCACCTTTCATCAATTCAAACAATCCCCAGAAGAATAATGGGAACCATTGGATCCCCGAAATGTTCAGGTGTCCGATAAGAAAATGAGCCAGGTGATAAGGCAGAATGGCAAAAGCTGTCCCAATGATGATTGCCACGCTGGTTTTACCAGTCAGATGTTTCATCCATAAATACATATTGATGCCCGACAGAATGAACGTCATAAGCATTGAAACGTTATAGCCTGTCATTGGGTTGAAGATCAGGGCAAATGGCATGCCAAGGAGAAGCTGTGCCGGGCTGATTTCAGTATACGCCAGGTTCCATCCGGCCGGGTAGTTCAAAAACCAGATATTAAAAGGATTGACATGCAATTCAAAAAGAGCTTTTTTAAACCAACCAATCAACCAGATAAAGTAAATATTATCTCCAATAGAGCCAATCATCCGGGTGGATAAATGCGTGATTAACGGGTAAGTTACTATCACGGACACTGCCGTAAAATACAGAATCACCAATATACCCTTTACCCATCCTGGTAATTTCACCTATCCACCTCGACAAGGCCGATCATCTTATGCTCTTCACCCGATTGATAAACAGCATCAACCAGGCGCATATTATAGATTCCCTCTTCGATGCTGCAGGCAGGTTCTTCCAACCCTTTGATTGCTTGAAGAAAATTCTTCATTTCAGCAACGAACATAGTGTTGCGCTCGAACCCCTCAGCAGGGATAAATTCCCTCCATTGCTCCATATCTGTGGTAAGGTAACGCGTAATACCGGTAGCATTATCCCATTCCAATGTACCTTCGGTTCCAATCAAGCTCAATGTATGGCTTCCTGGTCTTCGATGATAATCAAGATGAATATGTCCCAGTGTGCCATTTGTAAATCCTAGATCAATCTCTGTCAGGTCATCCACATCAATTCCCAATTGACCAGTTGAAAGGACACTAGCATAAACAGTTTTCACAGGTCCAAACATCCAGGTCAAATAATCAAGCGGATGGCACAATGTACGCACTACACCCCCACCCAGATCTGCTCTTGCAGCATATGTCTTACGGTAATCTTCCCAAGGATGCCAGCCAGGCAAATACTCTCCCCAGAAAGCTTGAGCAGAAATGATACTTCCTAGCTTCCCTTGTTTCACCAGATCATGCGTAATTCTTAGTCCAGGATGGAAACGGAATTGGAATCCGACAGCGCCAATCAGTCTATTTTCTTGCATCTTCTTGAGCAGTCTTTCTGTTCCTTGCTGACTTTGCGCAACTGGCTTTTCTATCAATATATGACACCCGGCTTCTGCAGCTGCTAGTGCTACTTCCAAATGCAATGAGGTTGGATTGGTGATGATCACTGCATCAGGTTTATGTTCCAATGCGGCCTTTAGATCTGTTTCAACTGGAAAACCAGTCAATTCGTCATCTGGTAATGTGCTTTTATGGCTTCGGAATAATACAATGTCGCGTTCTCCGAGATTGATTAGATTTCGAAAGTGCCTGCGCCCTATTGAACCTAAACCAGCGATCACGAACTTCATTTATTTGCCCGCTTTCCAATACAAGTGTACAGATATTCACCCGTTCGTTTCCCTGAAAATCCATCCCGGAAGGTCACTTCTTGTTCAATGAACTTGCGTCGTGCTTCTTTCTCCGCATTAGGATTATTCAACGAATATTGCACTGCTTCTTGCAACTCTGCTTCGGTTAACGCTACCCGCCCTGCTCCAGCCTTGCGGAATCGCTGGTGGGTAGGCCATTCACCAATTTTTGAAAGTGGAAGATCAAATCTGCCAGGTACATTCCAGCCACCCGGTGCATCGAAACATACACTCACAATAGGACGATCATGAATGGCTGCTTCCACCACCATGGTGGAATACACTGTCAAAAATACATCGGAATATGCCATCATGGAAGTTTTTTCTGGCATATCCTCGCCAGAATAGTACCCCAACTCACCACCCAGCGGAACTGGTTCCACTACATGTACATGGGGATACCGACGAGTTAATTCCTGAATGCGTTCACGCTCTCCAGCATATAATGGTTCAGTCATGAAGTGATTGGGATGCAACCGGATGAGTAATTGTGCCGGTTGCTCAAATCGATCCTCCGCCACCATGCGTGCTAGAGGCTCAATGTTTTGATAATTCGGTGAAAAAGTGATGAAACTACAGGCATACCCGAGCAATTTGCGATTTAAATCCAAATCGTGTAATTTGAAATATTCCTCTTTACTCATCAGCCATTGCTTGCGAAAATAGCCATCATAGGTTGGAATACCGCCAACATGTACCTGTTCAGGTTTCCAATCCGAACCAAGTACAAGCTCTTCTTTTTGTACTTCCGACCAGCAGTTCACCCAATCCATCGATGAGCCAGGAATACTATAACTACTTGGATTATCCCAGCCAACGATCACGGATGCAGTAGGTATTTTTCTTTTTACTGCCTGCCTCAGTAAATATCTGTCTAAACGCCAGCCAGGGGTCGAAGCAACTACCAGCTCAGGTTGATACTTGTCAAACAGGTCGGTGTAGAGTTCGGGACTGAACATCATTTGATCTTTTACCAGATGTTTTCGTGCAGCAGAGGAACTACGCAGATAATTGATCATCATACGCATGAATGGCATCATGAGCCTGCGTCTGCCAGTAGCTTCAAATGCTACCTGTTCCACATGGCTATCCATCGCCTCGGTATTAATTCTTTTTGAACCACCAACCCGCCGCATGAAATTCAACCACCATTGCGTAGTTGCTGAATGGGTTTCTGCGTACCTGCGGGCTTCTTTCAACCTTAATCCTTCGATGATCAATCCATCTTTGCCAAACCGTTTCTGTATCTGTTCTTTAATCCCATCATCAGTTAAAACAACAACCTGCACATCATTTTCGAGCAATGTAGGAACTACATCGCTCTGTAAAAAGTAAACAATTGCTAACCCATGATCTGCGCTGATAAATACTGTTTTTTTCGCCATTTACGATACCTGTTTTTCAAAATCCATTCTACTCGTTATATAGTCGGAAAATTGCATCATGGAGCCAGAGAAGAACTTTCCGAAAAGGGGCAAGATTGGCAATACGTTTTCTCATTCCGGTTCTTTTTTGGGGTTCCTGCCTGGGTTGGTCTCTCAACTCATCAGGTAAAGTATTGCTCATGTTTTGCACTAGAGGGTCTGCTGTCATTAATCGCAGATATCCACACTCGTTAAGTCGTTTATCAAGCATACGTACCTGCCCCATGGGCTTGTCCATTTGAAAAGGTGTGAAAGAGCGAAGTGTCTCTTTCCATCCGACAAATTGAAAATGGTTGGCACCTGCAAACGCGGTAACACCTTTATAGGTAATTTTCACGTCCTGTGTAGAGTCAAATATCTCTCGATCTTTTTCAATGCCGTAATTGAGTGTCTTGTTAAATTCTTCGAACATTTCCCATGATTGCAGCTGACCTTCTTCAACCGTAGCTTCAGGAGTATCACGTACCCAATCCATGGTAGCAGAATATAGCTCGGGAGAAGTCCGCAAAGGTCTGGCTGTTATCATTCCAACTCGGGGATACGTTTCCAGTATTTGAACACTCTTTGACAACCAGCCAGGATAGAACAGCGCATCACTGTCACAGTAAGCGATAATCTCACCAGGAGCAGCATTGAAGATATAATTCCATGCTCCACCTTTTCCCAGGTTCTTTTGAGAAAGCACCAGGAATTGGATACGTCCAGCTTCCTTTTCCTCAACAAGATACTGCACCACATCCCGACAGCTGCCATTATCAAATACCATCATATCAAAGGGAAGGTCAGCTCCATCCCTGGCTGATTGCAGGCAAGCTTTGAGTACATCCAGCGATTCAGCATAAAACCCATTTTGAAACGGAATGTAATTCAGAACCGCAATAGTGATCCGTTCAGGGTGCGCAACCTCTTTTAAATTCTTTGCAGGGTTTTGACCAACTCGCATACATTACTCCAAAAATGAACTACTACTCGACTTTGACCGCATTCTTTTGCCGCAGCCAGGCTCTGAACTCTCGGTAGGCTTTTATCGGATGAAATACGCCATATGCAGCCTGTGCTAACCACATACTTTTTAACGTGATCAATGGAAAGATTTCCACTTCACGCCAGAATCGCTTCCACGATAAAGATTTACGTTGCAGAATTTCACCTTTCATCTGCCAGTTTGTATCTTTCAGGTCAAAGATGGTGCGCTTTCCACCTGCCAGGCGTACATTTTCATACGTCTCAGGAGTACGATAATGAGGCTGCCCATTCGGTAAATGACGGTAATCATGCTGTTGGTGGATGATATTGATCGCGCCGGTGCCATCCACTAATGCCAGTTTTTCGTTTCGAGCCTGAAAGATCATCCAGTTGTCCCAACCAGCTCTACCAATTGCAAACTTCGGCATCTCACTGAAGCATACCCTTGGATAGATAAAATAATCGCTGCCACCCTGGGGATGGAGCACACCACGCTCTTTGATCTGCTGTTGCAACCAGCTCTCAAGATGGTCGCCTGATGGTATGATTTCCCGAATATCAATATCCCAGCGCTGACCAACTATGAGGAATTTCTCGAACTTCTGCATCACTTTTCTGGTAGTGGTAAGCAAATCAGGTAGAGCAACAATATCAGCATTGAAATAAACAAGGATTGGGCTTGTACTGTTCATCCTTGCCAATTTAAAAATGGAACTAACCAGAGGCGTACCCTTTGTGTTTTTCTCCACATCTGGCAAATGCTTCAATCCAAATTCTGTAGCTGCTTCTGCAACGCCCGCATCATCCCCAATGAGGATGATTTCCACTTCGTTACCCAGATTTAACCAGGAAAAGATCGCATTCCGTTGGATCATTCGAATATGCTCATCTTCGAATGATTTTGGTGCTGTAAAGATGGTCATCCAGGGAGATGTAGGTTCAAGCATTCTTTTTATCCCTACTTTTTAACATCCGATCATCCACTTCATTAAATGCTTTATGCCTTACACCTGCATTCATTGCAGATAGATCAGGATGCTCTTGAACAAGATCCAATACATCATGCCAGGTAAAATGCTCTTTATCAGGCAATGAATGATAGATCATTCTTACAGCATCAATATCCTGCTGTGTATCCACAGTCCAGCGCATTTCGCCATAATCCGGTTCAGTGTTGTGATAATAAATATCAAAACGTCCTTCTGCCTCATAAAGATAAGGCATCACATGTTCACGATCGTGAGTTTCCGTAGCTTCCTTCCAGGCTCTTTCCAGCGCTGCAAAACTGGCAATCTCAACATCCAACCCAATGGGAAAAGTACGGTGCCAGGGAGGAGGTAACCTGTTGGCTGCGAAATCCACTTTTCGGTTGATGAACTCTTTCAGCAGAATGTCAATTTCACCTGGGTCGATTAATGGGCAATCCGCAGTAATTCTTATAATCACATCAGCTTCTGCTTCTTTGGCTGCCTGGTAATAACGATCTAGAACGTCAAATTGATCGCCACGATAGATTCTCACACCGTGCGTTTTACAAAAGTTTTCGATCGGATCATCCGCTGGATTGACTGTAGTGGCAACCAATACTTCATCTATTTCTTTTACTTTCTTGACCCTTTCCACAACCCGTTGCAGCATGGGTTTACCTTCGATATCCAATAATACTTTTCCTGGCAGCCGACTGGAACTCATACGAGCCTGAATGATTGCAACAATTCTTTGCCCCTTCATGCTTTTCCTCCAGTAGCTAGATCATAAGCATCTATCAACTTCTGAAAATTCTTGCTCCAATCCGCTTTTACTTCAGCTTTCTGCCGGGATTTTAGAGACATTTCTTTTAATTGTTTACGGTTGGCAAATGCATTCAAAATGGCTTCAGCCATCATGTCACTGTCACCTCTAGGGAAAACCCATCCGTGTACACCATTTTCCACCCATTCCAGATTGCCGGGAATATCCGAAACGATCGAAGGTAATCCGCAGGCCATTGCTTCCATGAGAGAAACCGATGATCCATCACTGTACGCAGCTGTCAAGTACAGGTCTGCACTGCGGTATACCGCTGGAAGGTCACCATTTCGGATCTTTCCACCCAGGTATATTCGCTCCTGGAGACCTGATTCCGCGATCATTTCTCGGATTTCTTTCTCCTGTGAACCATTCCCATACAATAGCAAACGCAAGTCAGGAATCTCACCTGCTGCCCGGTTGAACGCTCTAATGGCATCCTTGACACCATAAACCGGTTCCCAGGAACGCAGACAGAGCAAAACAAATTTATCCGTCCATTCCAGTTCTTTGCGCAGGAAAGGCACACCATTTGGCTTGAATAATTCAAGGTCTACTCCCCAGGGAAAAAGGACAATCCTGTTTGATGGGAAGTGATATTCATCTTTGGCTTTTTGTGCTACAGCATCGCAATCACCCACCAGCACGCTGGTGCGTTTCATAGCATATGTAGCAGTACGTGCCAGCCAGGGATCAAATTTAACCTCATGTAATATATCCGAAGCCCACGACATGGTTACCAGCGTTTTAAACCCTGCCAGTGCAACCAGATACGCGCAGGTATGGACAGGCCCCGCATGCACCACATCCGGTTTGATCTTATTCAACACCCGTTTGAGATCTTTCACATAAACCAGCAGATTCCTCCAATGGAAAGGTTTATCTCCTCCCATCCACGGAATCTCTTCTACACCCGGAGGAATCATCCTTGGTTGAGGAGTGTATGGGTTACTCTCCAACCGGAGAAGATAAATCTGGTGGCTAGTTTGAGCCAGTGCTGTTAGAAAGCGCTGGTCATGCGCATTGAAATCGCGTGTGAAGTAAAGTACTTTCATTATGCAACCAGGTCAGTCCAGCGGATTTCTTTTCCAGCGGGTATGGAATTCACGGCATGCGTACCAACCACAGCATCGATCTGGTCAGGCTTGATCGCCCCTGGTGTTGCGGGACGCAACACATCCAACATTTCCCTGGAAATCTGAGCTCCTGCTGGGATGTCTTTTGCTGCACGAATGCATCTACGCTGGATCACACTGGTATCTTTCTCATTGTCTTCTATTTTCTTATCACCTGAACCCAGTGCGCTTTCAAGCCGGCGAGTATTTTCCACCATCTCCTTCCAGGTTTCAGGATTCATGGCAAAAGCATGATCAGGGCCTTCACGATGATTATCATCGGTAAAATGTTTCTCAATAGCTCGTGCACCCAGGGCAACAGCGCCTAGAACGGTAGCATGACCAGGGGTATGGTCTGAAAGCCCCAGGACAACATTGGGAAACATGGTTTTATACGTTTCAAGTACACGTAGATTTACATATTTAAGATTTTCAAGGCTGGCAGTGTAGTTGGTATTGCATTGCATCAATACCAATTGCGAGTTCTTCATTAAGATGGTATGCACCGCTTTTTGCACTTCACCAATTGTTGCAGCCCCTGTTGCTAATATCACAGGTTTTCCCTTAGATGCCATTCTATCCAATGCTTCCAACCAGTCAATTTCACCTGAACCCACTTTATACGCAGCCATGTATGTGTTGAGTCTGTCAATGGCTTCAAAATCGTAGGGAGAGGAGAAATAATCAATGCCAACCTCATCACAGGTTTTCTTCAATTCGGGTGTCCAATCGAACGAAATAGACGCATCGGAATATACTTCAAAAACGGATTTCTTCCATTTTGCCTGGTGGCTTTGCTGCCCGCCCATGGTGCGAAAACCATAGTCAGAGACAATCTTTGCAGCGGAGAAATTCTGAAATTTTGCTGCATTTGCACCTGCGTCAGCAGCCAATCTGATAAGCATTTTTGCCCGTTCCAGGCTTCCATCGTGATTCGCAGCGATATCGGCAATAAAGTACGTTGGATGATTCTCGCCTAATGTATGTTTGCCTATCTGAATTTCCATTTTATTCCTCCATTTTAATACAAGGTGGTAAATAAAATACTCAAGCAGTCAGGGTTTTCCTCATTTTCAATGGCCACAGGGTTTCATATTGCTGATGAAACCGGTTTATTCCTTCTTGAATGCCTGGCATAATAATCCCCAATGCTTTCGTCAGCTTGTCTGTATCCAGAGTAAGCAATGGTGAACGGGCTGCCAGAAGCCCACCTTCCTTCCAGGAAACAGGCTTGATCAATTTGCTTTCAAAACCAAATGCCTCTGCCAGTTTTACACCAAAAGCATATTTACTGATGGATTCACTGCTGACCACATGGAATAGACCTTTTAAATCCTTTTCCAGCATCATCTGCAGGAATTCACATAATTGCGACACTTCAAGCGGACAAAAGAATATATCGGTAAACCCATTCACAACCCTACCGGCAGCAAGGTTGGAAATAAACCATTCCGCCAGGCTGCGCTTGCCACTCATACTCCAACCAAAGAAATTCACCCTGGCAACAATGGCATCGGGGCAGGTCTGTAAAACAGCTTGCTCACCTTTTAGTTTTGTGCGAGCATAAGTGCTTAACGGATTGGGTTCATCATCTTCACGATAATTTCCCTTGTTTCCATCAAAAATGGCATCCGTGGAAATATGTACCATACGAACACTATTTTTTTCAGCAGACTCAGCCAGTTCACCTGGCAGCGCAGCATTCATTCTATCAGCCAGTTCCGGCTGTAGGTCACAGGCGTCAACGTTTGCCAGTGCAGCACAATGTACCAGTACATCAGGTTTATATTGGGTTATGATCTTTTCTCCCATTCCAGGTTGGCTGAGATCCATCTTTACACTCTGGAACGGGGTATTAACCAACTCTTGGGAATGGGTAATTCCAATCACCTCTGCCTTTTGAGATGCTTGCCAGGCAAAGTGGAAACCTAATAACCCACTGGCACCTGTAACCAAAATTCGGGTCATACTTCCTTTCCCTGGTTGATTGCCTCTTCAAATGGTGCGATCATCGCCTGGATCTGCTCCAGCGTCATCCAGTTCGGGTTGGTATCACTGGCATAACGGAAACCATCCGGCAAAATTTTCCCCTGTTTTTCCCAGGCATGACCAAACCAGGGCGCTTCGGGAGGTTGCACAACAAACATATCAGACAATTCGATCGTGGTGCGTGCTTCATCATCTGAAATGAGGACTTCGTGCAATTTTTCACCTGGCCGAATTCCAATAACTTCAACTTTAGCGTCGGGGGCAATGGTTCTCGCCAGATCAGATACGCGCATACTGGGGATTTTCGGCACGAAGACCTCACCACCCTGCATCTGCTCAACACATCGGATAACAAATCGTACACCCTGCTCCAGTGAGATCCAAAAACGGGTCATGCGGTCATCTGTGATGGTCACTTTACCAGTCTGTCGCTGTTTGAGAAAAACGGGTACCACACTTCCTCGTGAGCCAACCACATTTCCATACCTTACACAGGAAAAACGCGTCTGGGTACCGCCAGCATAATAATTACTTTGTACGAACAGTTTTTCAGCTGCCAGTTTGGTTGCACCATACAGGTTGACTGGATTGACTGCTTTATCGGTGCTCAGTGCGATCACTTTCTCCACACCAGCATCTAGCGATGCTTCAATCACATTGCTACTTCCCAATATATTTGTCTTGATCGCTTCCATCGGGTTGTATTCACAAGCAGGTACCTGCTTCAGGGCTGCTGCATGCACAACTATATTCACACCGTTGAGTGCACGTCGAAGGCGGTCACGATCGCGGATATCGCCAATAAAATATCGCAGATTTGGATGGGTAAAGCCAGCCACACGCATCTCATGTTGTTTCAGCTCATCTCGACTGAATACAATCACTTTGGCTGGCTCATATTCTCTGAGAATGAGATCAATAAATTTCTTACCAAACGAACCCGTACCACCGGTAACCAGAATTACTTTGTCTTTCCAGTACATGTCAATCCTCCAATTTGAATAATCGCATAATTGCTCTTGATGTTGAAGGGTGAGCAACTTCTTTGAATCCCAATTTCTTAAAAGTAGTTACTTTCCCTGTGAAATAAAAAGTATCAGAAGTCTTTCCATCCTTGAATAACGATGGATAACTTTCCACAGCGGGAGCTCCTTGTGAAAAAGCATAATCAGCCGCCTGCTTGATCAGCCAGCTATTCAATCCCTGTTTGCGATAATGCCTGTCAATGAAGAAGCAGGTGATTGACCAGACAGGAAGATCATCCACCGGAGCCAGTGTGCGAGAACGAGCCAGTACCTGGTATGCCGAGCGGGGTTCTATCGCAACCCAACCAATCGCTTTTTCTCCGTTAAACGCCAGCAAACCAGGGATCTCACCCCGCTCGACTCTCTGCCGCATTAATTCGTGCGTTGCATCTCCATGCTGATTGTAAAAATCGGAATGTTTGAGATGCCAATACATGCACCAGCATCCACCACAGGCACCATTTTTACCGAATAGAGTTTCAAATGCCTGCCAGGTTTCCTTCGTGAGTGGCTTGGTGATCAATTTTTCCAATTCAAGTGGTTGAATTTCAGCTACCTTTTTCATGATTTATGCTCCTTGGAGATCACGATCAAAGGATACTGACCAACTTTTCCAAAGAAACCGGGTAAAATCTCTTCTTTCCAGTATAGAACTTTGAGAAATAATTTTCCTGCTGTTTTTTCATGAATGAATGCTCTGAGAAAACGCACATTTACACTACGCCAGCAATAGATGTGATAAGGAATTTTCTCTCCAATCTTTTCTTTTAACCAGCGTGGAGTCAATTTCGCAATAAATGTACCCTTTGCGGTTTTCTTTTCAGAGCCTGAGGTATTCACTTCTTCTGTTGCGTTTCCTCTTTCTTGAGCAACTCGCTTCCCCCATTTTTCCACTAGTTTTACCATCCACATAGAAATGCGCATCAAGAATGGATCAGTCCATCCATTAACAACCACAGCTGTTGCCCCCGGTTTGATCATTCGATGAATCTCATGATAGGCTTTCACTTGTGCTTCTAAAGGTAGATGGTGAAAAGTATGCAACGTAACTGCCCCATCCACACAATCGTCACGGAATGGCAATTGCGACACATCAGCCACCACAAACAAACCATGCTCTCCAATCCGTTTGCGAGCTTCCTTTAAAGCCACAATCGAAATATCTGCACATACCCGATATTGGTAATTCTGAGAATAGGTCAAATATTCGGGGTATTGGATAGGACCGCAACCCGCATCCAGCAAATATTTCCCCTTAGCAGGCAAATGCCTGTTTACCCGTAAATGACAACGATGAATATACTCTGCCGAAACAGGACGCAGGTCTTCATATCGGGCATTCTGATAGAAACCATCGCTCTGCATGGTCCAACCAATTTGATTGTAGAACTGACGCACCTGGTTAGGAATTTCCTGGTCGCTCATCTTCAGATCATCCTTATGCCAGTGCTTCCTTGGTAGTTTGAACAGATTTGACAGGTACTTCTGGTGAAAATATTTTCTCCCAGTCTATTGGTTTTCCAATCAGGAAATCAAAAGTGTCCTGATATTGTGTCCGTCCCCTTTGGCTAAAAACCTGATTGAATGGACGCTGTTGGAAATCTTCCCATACGCGCACAAGGTGCCAGGGATAGGGACGGGCAAAATCAAAGAAGAAACGATATGCATATTGCCAGGCAGTATCCACCATTTCAGGAGTCATTTTAAAGGTTTCAGGGTTTTCAAGCATTTTCCCCAGGGTCTTATAGTAATCCACCCAACTTTCCGGATCCTGAGTAAAACCACGGTTCCGATAATGGGTATATCCGCTGACAATCACTGGCACGCCGGTCATTGCCATTTCCAACCCCACCGTGGTCGTATAAACGAGGCCTAGATCCGCAATCTCGATCAGGTCATAAGTGTTGGTTGTGTCTTGTGGTTTAATCAGACGAATATGCTCAGGTAACACAGGCAGCACATCTTTCACTACATCTGCCATCGCCAGACCATGGGTCAAGACTTCTCCAGGGTGAACACGAATGATTAATTGGGCATCATCTCTGCCCGCAAAATATTGCACTGTCCGGCTGATCCATTCAGTCATAGATTTTGAGAAAATATTCCTCCCCAATGTCAAACTATCTCCCAGAACATTGGTGGGGAGAAGTACCACAGGTCGATCATCCAACCCCAGGGTTTTCTGGATTTTTTGGCTTCCAACTGTGGGTGTTTTTTGCCAGCGACGGGCAAAATTCCCATACAAGTCTGCCTTTTGGCGAGCTTTGAAGAGATTGTGAATCTCAGTTTTTTCTTTATCTTGTAGAGGGATATGACTGCAGGCTTTCCACATGGCGTCGGTATCCTGTCGCATGATCTCACTGTTTTGTGCCAGCCAGATGGTCTGACGTTGATCACCAAATTCATACGTGGTTACCGGAATCTTTAAAAATCTGGCAACTCGATATACAACTCCCATTTCCTGGATAGTGCCATTCGGTACGATTACAGCATCGAATTTATTATCTGTCAGATAACGGTATACCGCTTTTGCAGCTGCCTGATTACGACGGAAACGAAGCTGGTAAGTCTCGTTTTTCGGGTCAACTTCTTCTACCTGTAAGGTGTATTGCGTATCATACTCTGTGACCTGAGTGATTGCGTTTTGCACTGCCTGTGGTAAAGAAACCTCGATCCCATTGACTTTCATCAACGATACTACCTTCATCACAGGTTCCAATTGCTTCAATATTCTTGAAGCGTAGATATCCTGGCGGCGTAGATCGAATTTATTAATCGGGGTTTGCCACTCAGCATATGGAAGGTAGGCAAAGGTGACTTTGTGCCCCTGGGCAGCCAAAGCCATACCCATCAGAGCTGCATGCTCTATCCAGTAATGTAACGAAGTAAAGATAAAAACTCGTTTTCCCTCAGGTGCTTTCGCCTGATACTTCGAAGTCTCTTGGATCAATTCTGGAATTCTTGTTTCCAGCGATTTTAAAGAAAAATGACTATTGAACGGTTTATTACGCTGACGGATCAGCCAATATAATTCCGCAGAAAAGGGGATCTGTCCCAGTACTTCTTTGATGATGTCTTTGCTCTTCGAAGGCATAATTTATACCCTTTTGATTTCCCAATCTAACCGTGGTCGGTAGGAACCCAGACGGGGTTCAGGCCATTGCATGCCTGGCGCACCAGCTGCATCCACGTTGAATGTTAATGCCTGCTCATCCTGAAAATACCTTTTTATTTTATATGAGCTGGCATTTATACCAATGATATAGCGCCCTTCATTCAGTGTATCAGCAGGGATGACACACCGGCTGATGTATCTGCCAGGCTGGCGCGTAGAAAACTTCTCGAACAAACCGGGGTCATCTGTATCGAAGCTGGTAAAGACGAACTCACCTCTCGAACTGATCAGGTACATCCCAACTCTTAACCCGGTAACTGGCGCATGTAACATGTATTCCATTTCAACAATGGCCGGCTCAATAGAACGTACTGTGTCTACAATAATACCTGCTGTATTGAGCACTTTGAGCGAAACTGGTTGGAATGGTGCTGCATCTTCAGGGATTTCATCCGGTTGCCAGATGCGCTGACCTTCCAGTGAATACCCACGTGAAAGATAATAATCTACTGCTTCAGCAGTCGGCGCACGTAAAGCCAGTCTGCCTTTTTCGATCACCAGGCTTTCTTGGGTCAATCGCAGTACTGCGGACATGTTATGACTGACAAAAAGCACGGTGCGCCCCTGTTGAGCTACATTGCTCATCTTTCCCAGGCATTTTCGCTGGAATTCCGCATCACCCACCGCCAATACTTCATCCACCACCAGTATCTCTGGTTCCAGGTGTGCGGCAACTGCAAAAGCAAGCCTCAGATACATCCCGCTAGAATACCGTTTTACAGGTGTATCGATAAATTTCTCGACTTCAGAGAATTCCACAATCTCATCAAATTTCTTTTCGATCTCGGTACGTTTCATTCCTAAAATTGCACCATTGAGAAAAATATTCTCTCTGCCAGTCAATTCAGGATGAAAACCAGTGCCAACTTCCAATAGTGAACCCACTCTGCCTTGAATTTCAGCTATGCCTTCGGTCGGATACGTAACCCGTGAAAGGATTTTCAACAAGGTGCTTTTTCCGGCACCGTTACGACCTATGATACCCAACACCTGCCCTTGTTTCACTTCAAAATTCAGATCCCGCAAAGCCCAGATATAATTATCCCCAGTATCCGAGAGGGTTTTCTTTTCTTTTACCTTCTGGAAAGATCCTCCCAACGTTTCTCGCAACGTCTGATAAGCAGCAACGGCAGTACCGATATGGTAACGTTTTCCCAGGTTTTCAACACGGATAACGGTATCGCTCATGGCTACACCATATCCGCAAACTGGCGTTCCATACGCCGGAAGTAGAACAACCCGCTGATGAGAACGACCACAGCAATGACCGAGGATACGATCAGCATAGGTCCCGGTGCAGATTGCTGGTTCCCCAACAATGCCCACCTGAACCCATCCACAACTCCCGACATGGGATTGAGCGCATAGATCAGGCGCCATTTTTCAGGGATCATGCTGACAGGATATGCAATGGGAGTAATGTAAAGCCAGAACTGCGTCAGGAATGGTGTGATGTAGTTGATATCACGGTAAAGAACATTCAATGCAGAAAGCCACAATCCCACTCCCAGGGCGGTGACCAGCGTCAACAGCAGATACAAAGGTAACGTCCAGATATAGACGGTAGGCGTGATCTTGTAAAAGATCATCATCCCGATCAATACCAGAAAAGCTACTAAGAAATCCACCACGCCTGCTAGAATGGAAGAGATCGGCAGGATCATGCGGGGAAAATAAATTTTCGTCACCATATTGGTATTCTGAACCAACGAACGGCTTGCCTGGCTGAGTGCAGTAGCAAACAATTCCCAGGGAAGCAGGGCCGTAAACGTATAAATGGGGTAAGGAATCCCATCGGATGGAACTTTCGCTAGATTTCCAAAAAAGATGCTGAAGACTACCATCGTTAAAAATGGGCGCAAGATCGCCCAACTGGCGCCTAGAAGCGTTTGCTTATAGCGTACTTTGACGTCACGCCAGGTCATGAAGTAGATCAGCTCGCGATAACGCCAGAGATCTCCCATTTTAAGTGCGCTCCACCCTTTTTCGGGCTGGATGATGGTGATCTGCTGTTCAGATTTGGACTTAACGGTCTCGATGCTCACGATGTGATCACGCCTTTCGGTTTTGACGGTACCATTCGATGGTATTCCGCAATCCCTCTTCAAATTTGACCTCTGCTTTAAATCCGAAATATTTCTCTGCCCGGGTTGTATCCAATCCACGCCGTGGTTGACCATTGGGTTTGCTCGGATCCCAGACCAGTTTTCCATGGAAACCCGTGAGCCGGGCGATCATTTCAGACAGATCCTTGATCGAGATTTCATACCCTGAACCCAGGTTGACTGGTTCAGAACCGTTGTAACTTTCTGCAGCCATCACAATACCCCGAGCTGCATCTTCCACATAAAGGAATTCGCGTGTTGGGCTGCCATCACCCCATACTTCGATCTCGTTGTCTCCTCGTTCTTCAGCTTCGATGCACTTGCGAATGAGCGCTGGGATCACATGAGAGCTGCTGGGATCAAAATTATCACCAGGTCCATACAGATTGACCGGCAGCAGGAAAATACTGTTGTAACCATACTGCTGGCGGTAAGACTGTGATTGAACCAAAAGCATCTTCTTTGCCAGCCCATAAGGGGCATTTGTTTCTTCGGGATATCCATTCCAGATGTCATCCTCTTTAAATGGCACAGGTGTGAATTTTGGATAAGCACAGACAGTACCGATCGCTACAAACTTACCCACACCCCGTTGCCAGGCTTTATGGATCAACTGTACACCCATCATCAGGTTATCATAAAAGAATTCTGCTGGGCGCAACCGGTTGGCTCCAATTCCACCCACATGCGCAGCAAGATGGATCACCACATCCGGTTTCGCGGTATCGTACATGCGATCGATATCTTCCCCTTTGACCAGGTCATATTCCTCGATGGTGGGAACATAGATATTCGTTGCACCATGAGCACGCAGTATTTTTTGAACATTCCTGCCCAGAAAACCGGCACCTCCAGTTACGCAAACTCTCTTATCTTTCCAAAATTCATTAGGCGTGATTTCACTCATATTCAGACATCCTGTTCTATGGAGTTATTCTTTAATTCAGATTGCGGATAGCGGATAAAGATCTTATACCCTTCCAATATCAGCTCGGGGATATTTCCAGAGGGAAGTACCTCGATCTCCTGTTCGAGGCAGGTAAGCCGGCATACATCTGCCACTTCGCCATCCCCGTTCAGGATCACCTGCTGGTACCCAGCCTGCCGCACCTGGTGAAGCACTTCGCTCATCCGTTCACGTACCAGGCGGTACATGCGGAAAGAATTTTGCACATAATCCATTGTCAGGCGGGCTCGCAGAGAAATGCCCTCGGGAGTAATGATATAGCGTAATTTCTTGCGTTCTAACCGGCGAACTTTCACATATCCCTTTGAGATCAGGCGCTTTAAATGCCAGTTCACCGTGCCTACTGCCACACCCAGTTGGGTGGCAAGCGAAGCCTGGTTGATGTCGGGATTCTGTTCAATTTGTTCGAGAAGTACCAGATCACGCTCGGTAATATTGGATAGATCCATTCGCACTCTCAATATTCAAGGCTTGAATTATACTTTCAAAAAAGCAGCAGGTCAAGCTCGATTGGAGAGATGTTTGGTACTGTCCCATTATTTGAGGGGCTACTCCCTCTTTACTTTCTCCCCGCATCTTCCTATAATGATTCAATCAGGGAGGAAATGCAGGCAGGATAGAAATTCAGGTCGTCTCACTAAAATAATTTAGTAACAGCAGGGTTCGCGTATCATAGATGGAGGGTTAACTATGTCATTCGCTGCACACCTGTTTACAATGGCATTGCGAAGCACCCCTGAGCGAAACGAATGGGGCTGCGGTATGCTGAACGGAGCGCCCGCAGAAACCCTGACGTATGACAGCGCGCACAAACACGCAGTGGCAGCGTATGAAAGCAACATCTACACTTATGACGCCAACGACAGCCAGGTGGAGCGGGTGCTGGATGGCAGCGGGTATACCCTGGTGTATGATGGCGAGAACCGGCTGATCGAGGTGTACCCCCCCCGCAGGTGCCCGCCCCCACCCAGACTCCCAACGAAACCGCCACAGAGACAGCTACCGAGACCTCCACACCAGAAGGGACTGCCACCGAAACCGAGACGCCCACCGCCACGCTGGAAGGGTCCGCTACTGAGACTCCCACGCCAACCGAGATCGTGGAATACACCCCGACGGAAACTGCTACGTTCGAATTCACCCCGACAGACATACCCACCCCCACCACCACCCTCGAGGGGACCGTCACTGAGACGGAGACGCCAACCCCCACACCCACGCCCACCGAAATCACCGTACCCGCCGCAACGGAGACTGAAACCCCGACACCGACACCTACCTACATCGAGACCCCCACACCCACTGCCACAACGGCAGGTGTGCCCACCGAACCGCCGCCCGTGCCGCTTGAACATGCTCATTATATATACGATGGTGACGGGAACCTAGTGAAAGGCATCGTCAATGAAACCGTGACATATTTTGTGGGGAAGTACTACCAGAAACAGGTCGCAGGGACGGAAATTACCTATAAAAAGACCTATATGGTTGGCAGCAAATAAATTGCCATGCGTACCATTGGGGGCAGCACCAACACACTGAACTGGCTTTTGGCTGACCATCTTGGCAGCACCAGCACCACAGCGAATGAGGATGGGAGTTGGAACTCGACCATCAAGTACACTGCCTTTGGATGCCCTTGCACTGCTCGCAGGGTGCTTCGCAAAACACGCAGATACAGAATATTTGGTGAGTAAACAATTCCCTCCTCATGGATCCTTCTCAAATAATGGGACAGGAAAACCATTGACAATCTGCTTTTCCAGTGCTATAAAAGCAACATTATGTTATCTGTATTCAACGCTAAGCGACTGCATGCACATACAAGCCTTCATCTGGAAGGAGCGGCTTCGCTTACCTGTTAGCTACAGGAATATTTACGAATAAATAGCTGAACCCAAAAGCCCTCCTCACCAGGAGGGCTTTTTTGTTGCTTTTTCAATTTTTACATGAAAGGAGGTGGTGGATGTTGGGAAGACAATGAAAAACCCGGGCAAGCATTGCTGGTACAACAACGCAGAAGAAAGAAAGTATTTAACATATGAAAAAAGAAGGAAAAATGAAATGAAAAGTAAATTATTAATTGTTATCACCATGATCATCGTTATGCTGGCAGCTTCCTGCCAGGGTACCTCTCAAGCTGCCACCACCGATGCAGCAGGAAATAATTCCGCTGAACTTGCTGGAACTGAAGCAGTAGATCCAACTGGAGTTGCAACCCAGGAACCGGAAGGCTGCCTGGGAAGTGCAGATACCGCTCTGGTAGACCTGAATTGCCAGGAAGTCACGATTGCGGTTGAAAATGCCTACCTGCCATTCAATTACATTGAATTGGAAACCGGCGAACCCGGGGGGTGGGATTACGATACCTGGAATGAGGTTTGTAATCGTCTACACTGCACTCCTGTTTTCGTTGAATCTGCCTGGGAGGGTATGATCCAATCCGTTTCTGATGGTCAGTACAACACTGCTGGTGACGGCATCACAATCACGGATAAAAGAGCTGAAATTGTTGATTTTTCCATTGGATACATCAAATTACAGCAGCGTCTCCTGGTGCGTGTGGGTGAAGATCGTTTCGATAGCATGGATACCTTCGTGGCAGATGAGAGTCTGATCCTCGGCACACAGGCTGCCACCACCAATTACGAGACTGCCATCGAATATTTACCCGAAGAGCGAATCAAAGCTTATGAACAGTTCCCCTTTGCAGTTCAGGCGTTGATCGCGGGCGATGTCGATGCAGTGATCATCGATGAGGTTGTTGGGTTAGGCTACCAGGGACAGGAAGCCGATAAAGTGGAATTGATCGGTCCATCGATTTCCTCCGATGAACTGGGCTTCATTTTTCCCAAAGGAAGTGACCTTGTGGAACCTGTGAACCAGGCGCTGAAATCGATGATGTCTGATGGAACACTGGAAGCGATCAATCTGAAATTCTTTGGTCCAAGTTTTGATCTCACCTACGACGATATTCAAGGTTAATTTTTATTTTTATCCGGGTGCTCTGGTCTTCTTTATCCAGAGCACCCAAAGGAGCAATCATGATACAAAAAGAAACCATCCCCCTTCCTTATGCTGCCACTTCCTTTCCTGCAGCTCGGGATAAATTACGGAAAAACTTGCGAACTTTTCCCTGGTGGCTCGTTGCCATGAGTGCAATCGCCATTGGCACTTTCTGGTTGATCGCTACAAAACCAACTTACCGGGATGCTTTTGAATTTATCAAAGCTGGTTTGGCGATCACCATCACCACCACGTTGATATCGTATGCCATCGCCATAGTTATTGGTTTGATTACCAGCCTGGGGCGGATTTCTAATAATATCTTTTTTCGAAATGCAACAACTTTATATGTAGAACTTGTACGTGGCATACCCATGTTGGTGCTTATCTTCTTCATTGCCCTGGTGGGTGTACCGATGATCCTGGATGGTCTAAAAAGCCTGGGAGCCTGGTTGGCAGAAAGCGGTTTTGCTGCAATAGGAACTGCTCTCACTTCAATAAAAAGTGATGCAATTTCTATGAATCTGCGGGCAATTACGGCGTTATCGATCACGTATGGTGCTTTCTCGGCAGAGATCTTTCGGGCTGGCATTCAATCCATCTCGAAAGGACAAATGGAAGCAGCCCGATCCCAAGGCATGAGCTATGGTCAGGCAATGCGATATGTCATCCTGCCCCAGGCGATACGAAATGTACTTCCCGCAATTGGCAATGATTTTGTTTGTATGTTAAAAGACTCATCTCTGGTTTCTGTACTGGCGGTACGCGATATTACTCAAATCGCCCGGCTGTATGCCGGACGGTCTTTTCAATTCAAAGAATCATATATCACCCTGGCAGTGATGTATCTCATCATGACAGTAATCTTATCCTTCCTGGTGAAATACCTGGAAAAAAGGTTTGGACAAAATGAACGCGCCTGATCCGATTATACGAATTCGAAATGTCTCGAAAACTTTTGGTGCAGTTGAAGCACTGAATAATGTAAGCCTGGATATACAGAAAGGACAGGTTGTGGTTATTATTGGTCCCAGCGGTTCCGGCAAATCCACCCTCCTGCGATGTATCAACCACCTTGAAGTTGAAACCTCCGGTGAAATACTAGTGGAGGGTGAGCGAGTTAATGGAAACCAGAAACGCCTGAACCAACTCCGAACAAAAATTGGTATGGTGTTTCAGCAATTCAATTTATATCCACACCTCACCGTGCTTGAAAATATCACCCTGGCGCAGAGAGTCGTGCGAAAAATTTCACCAGAACAGGCGATCGAAAATGCGCGCATCCAGCTAAAAAGAGTGGGCATCGAGCAAAAAGCAGATAACTACCCGGCTCAACTTTCTGGCGGGCAGCAGCAGCGGGTCGCCATCGCCCGCGCCCTTGCTATGAATCCCACCATTATGCTTTTTGATGAACCCACCAGCGCTCTTGACCCTGAAATGATCAAAGAAGTTTTGGATGTTATGATGAATTTAGCGAAAGATGGAATTACGATGGTGGTCGTAACACACGAAATGGGTTTTGCAAGGGCAGCTGCTGATGAGATCGTTTTCATGGATGGCGGTCAGATCATCGAAAAAGCACCAGCGCAGGATTTCTTCACATCACCCCGAAATGAACGAACCCAGGCTTTCCTATCGCAGATCCTTACACGTTAATTTGCAATTGGTTTTAACTAACACTGCGAAGCAAGAGGACAATTCTTATAACGATGAAACGCATCATTATTAAACTGGGAACATCCACATTGACGGCAGGCGGGCACAGTATATCCCTGCCACACCTGTTGGATTTCATCAAAGAAGTTGCCTGGCTTCACCAGGCAGGGTACGAAGTAGTGCTGATCTCTTCGGGGGCTATTGCTGTTGGAAAAGACGCACTAAAGCAGCCTTACCTCGATAAACATATTCCAGCTAAGCAAATGCTGGCTGCCATCGGGCAATCTCGCCTGATGGAAATCTACAACCAGTTGTTTCAAATGTACAGCATCACGGTTGCGCAGGTGCTGCTCACTCGGGATGACCTTCTCTGCCGGCACAGATACCTGAATGCACGAAACACCCTCGAATCATTGATCGAATATCGTGTTATTCCTATTATTAATGAAAATGACACCGTCGCCACAGAAGAGATTCGCTTTGGAGATAATGACAGCCTTTCTGCACAGGTTGCCAATCTCGTAGAAGCTGACCTGTTGGTGCTTATGACCGATCAGGACGGGTTGTACACCAGCGATCCTCGGACGAACCCAAAAGCATTTCTGATCGAACTGATCGATACACCAGAAATCCCGGAAGAACTTTTTCAGGCTGCCGGAAATTCCAACACTGGGCTGGGTACAGGTGGCATGCAAACAAAAATAAAGGCAGCTGATCTGGCGCGCCGCTCTGGTGCGATGGTGTATATTGTCAACGGACAGGATCCAGCGATCCTGCGACAGGTGGTCAATGGTAAAGCAATCGGCACACGCTTTCTGCCGGTCATCACCCCGCTTGAAAACCGGAAACGTTTTCTTTTGGCACAGGCTGCCAATTCCTCTGCAAGCATCAAAGTAGATACAGGTGCCGCAACTGCCCTGCGAAAAGGAGGAAGTCTATTGCCAGTAGGGATCAAAGAGGTTACCGGGATTTTTGACAGTGGAGATATTGTTCGGGTGGAAACAATGAAAGGGAAGCCTGTTGTGATCGGGATGGTTAACTATAGTGCTGACGAGGTTCAGATGATCGCCGGTCAGCGTTCGTCACAGATAGAAAACATCCTCGGGTACACCTACGGAGACGAAGTGATCCATCACAACAATATGATGGTGCTTAACTATGAATAATTTAAAAGAAACGGCTATTCTCACCCTTTGCAAGAACGCCAGAGAAGCTGCTCATGTTTTGGCTCTGGCAGACTCCAGCCAGAAAGCAGACTGCTTGCAAGCGATCGCTTCGGCACTTCAGGATCAAACGAATGAAATACTCGACATGAATGAAAAGGATCTGCTGACAGCCAGACAATCGGGTCTTTCCCCTGCCCTGCTTGACCGGATGACACTGACGCCAAAGCGTATCACTGAGATGGTCAATGCCCTTCTCGATGTTGTTCGGTTTGATGACCCCATCGGAGTTATCACAGATACAAAAATCCTTCCGAGCGGGCTTCAGCTATCCAAAATGCGTGTTCCACTAGGGGTGATTGCGGTTATTTACGAATCGCGCCCTAATGTAACCATTGAAATAGCCAGCCTTACGATAAAAACAGGCAATGCCCTCATCCTGCGGGGAGGAAGTGAAACCATTGCTACCAATATGACGTTGGTAGCAATCATCCAGAATGCTCTGCAAACTGTTGGTTTACCTTCAACATCCGTCCAATATATAGAAAATCCAGACCGCAACTGCATTAATCAGTTGCTTGAAATGTACGAGTATATTGACCTGCTGATCCCACGGGGAGGAAATGCACTACAACAGTTCTGCCGGAAGAACAGCACAATTCCTGTGATCACAGGTGGGGTTGGTATTTGCCACCTCTTTGTTGATGAAACTGCAGACATTGAAGCATCGTTAAAAGTGATCCAAAATGCAAAAGTACAGCGTCCTACGGTTTGTAATGCCCTCGATACCGTTCTTGTTCACAAGAACATTGCGAAAGAATTCCTGCCAAAATTGGTAAGGGTTCTTCAGCCAAATGGAGTCACCTTTCGAGCTGCGGAAAACACATTACCATTTCTTCGCGAATTTGCTCCTCCCCTGGTTATTTCCGCTGGATCGGTGGATTTTGACACCGAATGGTTATCACTCGTCCTAGGAGTCAAGATCGTTAATAATCTGGATGAAGCCATTCAACATATTCAGCTTCATAGTACCCAGCATTCTGATGGAATCTTGACCAACGACAGCGCTAATGCATCTCGTTTTATCGCCAGCGTTGATTCAGCGGCAGTCTATGTCAACGCCAGCACACGATTTACCGATGGTGGGCAATTTGGATTGGGTGGTGAATTGGCGGTCTCCACACAGCGTATCCATGCGCGGGGCCCGATGGGTTTGGAAGCTCTCACCAGCTATAAGTGGGTGGGAAAAGGTAATTATTTCGTACGCAAATAACATAGAGGGTCGAATTGTTTGACGTCCCTCTTATTGCATGTTAAAATCTTTTCGCTACACGCCCCCATCGTCTAGCGGCCCAGGACGTGGCCCTCTCAAGGCCAAAACAAGGATTCGAATTCCTTTGGGGGCACTTCTTTATTTAATGCAGCTCCTCCCAACACCATCGAGGTGCAGGTGCCCAATACAGTAATTCGAATTCCTTTGGGGGCACTTCTTTATTTAATGCAGCTCCTCCCAACACCATCGAGGTGCAGGTGCCCAATACAGTAATTCGAATTCCTTTGGGGGCACTTC
>DAOUGQ010000017.1:0-2669 GCA_034429195.1 Anaerolineaceae bacterium | reverse complement strand
GGTTTCGGTGGGGGTCTGGGTGGGGGTGGGCGTCTGCTGGGGGTACACCTCGATCAGCCGGTTCTCGCCATCATACACCAGGGTATATCCGCTGCCATCCAGCACCCGCTCCACCTGGCTGCCGTTGGCATCATAGGCGTAGGTGTTGCTGTCATACGCTGCCACAGCGTGTTTGTGCGCGTTGTCATAGGTCAGGGTTTCTGCGGGCGCTCCGTTCAGCGTACCGCAGCCCCATTCGCTTCGCTCAGGGGTGCTTCGCAATGCCATTCTCCCTGCGCTATCGTAGGTGAAGGTCTCGCTGTGCACGGTGGTCTGGGTTAACCTCTTCATTGCCCACATTTGCTTATTTACTTCCCGCCTTATATACTTTCGCAAATGATTCCCAACCCTATACCCTGGATCTACCAATAATTACGGAATATTTTCACTTACTCTATCCTGATCTCCTGAAGATACTTACCATCAGAATGTAAAGGCATATATTCAACAAAAATACTATTATCTGTGGTTCCCCAAGAAATTAGTAAATACTTACCACTAATTATTGATATAAGCTCATTCTTAATGACATCATAGGCATAAAGATGATAATTTGAATCGAAAAAATCATCAAATATTATTCTTTTTCCATCAGGTGACCAGGAAAGTCTATCAGAAGTCGACCCTTCAGTTTTTATATAGATTGGATATAAGGATTTAGTATTCAGATCAAATAAGTAAATGCTAATATGACTAACAAATGCGATCGTTGATCCAGTCGGTGACCACATAAGACGAAAACTGATATTACACCCATTACCTAGGACCAATTCCTTCTTCTTCGTTGCCAGATCATATATCCATAAATCCGGGCATCCTTCTTTTTCAGGATCAAAAGAAACATAGGCCATTTTTGAACCATCAGGAGAAAAAGTAACCCCCCGAAAATAAAATGCTTCCTTCGGCTTCAATTTGGTCTTCCCCTGGAATACATCGCTAATTGTAAGAACTGGTTTAATATTCCCATCCAAACCCAATTGCGCCAGAATATACTTTTCGTCTTCGACAGCAAACAATACCGATTTACTATCTGGCGTCCAGGTAAGATCAAAACCCGCCCCTACTAATATTGGTAGATTGTAATGAGTTTTGTTATTCAAATCTTGCAGATCAATGATCCAGATTCCACTTCGACTTAACGCAGCTAAATAATGATTATCAGGAGAAAAGGAAAATTGATAGCCATTATCAACCAATTCTTCCTCAGAAAGAACCGCTACCCATACACCTGAACCTCTCTGTGATAACATGATATTTGCAAAAACACCTCTCTTTCCTGCAAAAGTTAAATTATACAGATCATAAACAATCCATTTATGATCCGGCGAGATGTTTTCTTCACGAAGCAATATATCCTTTTTGGGTAGTAGCTCAGAAAATAGGATTGGATTTGGAATAAAAGTAGCACTGATCTCTGTTGGCATTGTTTGAGTCATGGTTGGCTTTATTTTATTATTATCTATTGGCAACGGAACCGCGCTTGGATTTTCAAAGATACACCCAGATGTAACTATAATAAGAAAGATCAAGAGGTAATTCGCTTTTCTTATTTTCATTATCAGACCTATCGTACAACCATAAACCAACCATTTCCAGTGGGTGTATTAGGATTCCCAGGTTCAAAATCATTGTTTTTTGACCAAGATTTCCAAAATTCATCCATTGTTTTGGTTTTTATTCCAGGATCCAGGGGGTTGTTTTCAACTCCAGTGTATCCAAATGGATCCATATATGTCACTGTTCTATTCTGAAAATCTAACCCTGTAATAGCCACAAAATGAGCTTCACCATCTTTTGGATTTCCTATATCTACTGTTACATCTACGATTACTGGAATACCTAACTGAAGATAGTATTCTATTGTTTCAAATGCCTCATCTGCACCTGCATTTATATCTACATAGCCAATTAATGGAGGCGGGTTATCTGAGCTATCTGCTAAAAGCTTTCCTATTCTACCCAAATTGCCAGGAGACGTAAAAGGTGGCGTACCTGGAGTATATAATCCTTCTTTTTCAGCTTCTTCAATAACCTTTTGTTCAGATACTGGTTGATCAGGGTGCACAATATTCCATGCATATGTTAATGATGCTTCTCCACAGGAAGTCCCTGTAGATTGTATGACCGCTTCAGTAGAAGATCTACTAACCGGATGTGGAAAATAACGTAATTGGTAATTTGTCATTTGCTTTGTACGCAATGGTACACGATCTCCTTTATACAGCCAGCAGTTTCCTTCTTCTGTACAGGCATGTCCCGATGGGTCACTTAACTTTACCGGGTTATTTAGCACATACGCGTATCGGTCATAGCTTGCTGAATCCGTTGCATTCGGCACAATCGTATCGGCTTGAACAAAATGCATTATCTCCGGGTCGTAAAAGCGGGCTACATAGTAATACAGCCCCACTTCCGCTTCCAGCAACTGCCCCGTGTAGCGGTATTTCGTCGGGGTAACCCCGGTCGTTTCGCGAGTATCCCCAAAGGCGGTGTACTTGATGGTCGAGTTCCAGCTTCCGTCCTCGTTTGCTGAAACAGAAGTCGAACCCAGGTGGTCGGTCAAAAGCCAGTTCAGGGTATTGGTGCTTCCCTCAATGGTGCGCATGGCGATCTGTTTGCTGCCCGCCATA